>NZ_CANNCR010000071.1 GCF_947503125.1 uncultured Metabacillus sp. | reverse complement strand
GGAAAAACAGAAAATGAAAAACTAAGAGAGAACGAGAAAACAAAAGATTGGTGTCCAAAATAAGGGGGCCAAACCGATTTTTCTGATTTTATCGGCGGGTTTCCAATTTTATCAGCGTGAAAAGGAATGCGGCATTTTTGCCGCATTCCTTTTCTTTTTATTAATTATTTACCTTGGCTAAAAGCTCTTCCATTTCATTAAGCTTTTCTTCGAATACTTTACAAGCTTCTTCAATTGGTGCAGATGAAGTCATATCCACACCTGCTTTTTTCAGAACCTCAATCGGATAATCGGAGCTGCCCGCTTTTAAGAATTCAATATAACGATCAACTGCCGGCTGGCCTTCTTCTAGGATCTGCTTGCTTAAGGCTGTTGCAGCACTATAGCCTGTTGCATATTGATACACATAATAATTGTAGTAGAAATGAGGAATTCTTGCCCATTCTAAACCAATCTCTTCATCCACAACAATATCTTCACCAAAGTATTTTTTGTTTAAATCATAATAGATTTGTGTCAGAAGCTCAGGTGTTAACGGTTCTCCGTCCTGAGCCTTTTGATGAATAATATGTTCAAATTCAGCAAACATAGTTTGGCGGAAAACTGTTCCTCTAAAGCCTTCCAGGAAGTGATTTAGAAGATAAAGGCGTTCTTTTTCATCCTCAATTGTATTTAATAAATAATCATTTAATAAAGCTTCATTACAGGTTGAGGCAACCTCTGCGACAAAAATTGAGTAATTTCCATATGGATATGGCTGATGTTTCCGTGTGTAGTAGCTATGCACAGAATGGCCGAATTCATGAGCAAGAGTAAATAAATTATTGACATTATCCTGCCAGTTCATAAGAATATAAGGATTTGTTCCATATGCACCAGATGAATAGGCACCGCTTCTTTTCCCTTTATTCTCATGAATATCAACCCAACGATTTTCAAAGCCTTCTTTTAAAATCGAAATATACTCTTCCCCTAAAGGCTCAAGTCCTTTCAGGATATATTCCTTTGCCTCATCATAGGTTACTTCCATCTTAATATCTTTCACAAGCGGTGTATAAAGATCATACATATGAACATCATCAAGCTTCAATACCTCTTTACGAAGCTTCACATAACGCTGCAGGAGATCAAGATTTTTGTGAACCGTACTAATTAAATTTTCATAAACAGATTCAGGAATATTATCACTGCTTAATGCAGCATGTCTTGCTGAATCGTAATGTCTTACTTTCGCGCTGAAATTATCCTTTTTTACTTGTCCGCTTAAGGTGCTGGCAAATGTATTTTTAAAATCACCATATGTTTTATAAACCGCTTTAAAGGCATCTTCTCTTACTCTGCGGTCTTCACTTTCTAAGAAACGAATATACCGGCCATGGGTGATTTCAACTTCCTCACCATTTTCATCCTTTATGGTCGGAAATGTAAGGTCTGCATTGTTAAGCATGCCAAAAGTATTGCTTGAGGAGCCTAATACCTCTGAGGCTTGTGCTAATAATTCCTCTTGCTCAGCAGAAAGAACATGCGGTCTTTGACGATTGATTTCATCAAGAGAATGTTCATAAAGCTTTAGCTCTTCTTTTTCATCGATGAATTGTTTAATTTTTGCCTCATCAATCGATAAAAGCTCTGGAACAATATAGGAGCTTAAGCTTGATGCTTGTGTGTATAAATTTCTTGCCCGATCATTTAATGCTTGGTATTTAGAATTTGTCGTGTCTTGATCATATCTCATGTGTGCATATGTATAAAGTTTGCCAAGACGCTCCATTACTTGATCTTGATACGAGAGTGCCTCAAATAACGCAGTTGCGCTGTCACCAAGCTTTCCTTTAAAATCACCAAGCTTCGGCAACGCGGCTTTAACCTCATCAAATTCCTTCTCCCACGCTTCGTCCGTTGCGAAGATATCCTCTAATCTCCAGGTATCCTCTTGTTTAATTTCACTTCTAGTTGGTAGTTTTTTAACTGCTGTTTGTTCGGCCATTGCGCTTCCCCCTTTAGAATGAATTGCAAATGCGGAGCTTGTATTGGTACAGCTCATGATTGTAAGTGCTGTCACAAGAAGTAACATTCTTTTGTGCTTCATACCCATCCCCCAATCATCAATGCTCTCCGCATAAGCCAATTAACCTTCATTTCGGCTGTAATCCACCGGATGATCAGGTGAGTATGAATAAATGGTGTTATCTCTATCTTGACCCTGTCTGGCTTCTTTTGTCAAATAGAAAGCTGCAGCACCAGCTCCTAACATTGAAACAGTGAAAAGAAATGGATTTCTTCTTCGTCTCTTATTAAACATATGACCACCTCTTTGTTAATATCTCCCTTTTAATTTGTTCAAAAAATAAATTGCTATTCATGGATGGATGATTACTAGAAAAGTCTCCCCACGATCTCTTCATCTGTTTTCAATAATTCGTTCAAGCTCGTTGTCCAATGTATGTTTCTTTCCTTGAAGAATACGTTCTTTTGCTGCTGTTTAATGATTGAAAATCCGCATAGCTTGAGCAAATAATCTTTAAGCGCAAAGGAGTAATCGAGGTCAATATGTGGTAAATGACGAATCGTTAAGATTCCTTCTCTCACTTTCCTAGCCATATACTGATACACACCATGGTAAGTAAACGTGTCATGAAGTGGAATGCTCTCAATATATAGCAGAATCCAACCTTGCCATACATAAACTGGTGATTCTATTAAATAATTGGAATGAAGCGGAAGAAAAGCAAGGGAAGACAAATGAGAAAGAGGCAATTGCTTTGTCTTGTACAGGAAGTGATTAATCGCTGCAACATCTTTTCCTTTAAAGCTAATTGCCTGAACACGAAGTCGTTTGATCTTATTTAGCCAAGCTGTCATGAGCTTTCTTTTATTTGCATGCTGATTCTGAAGCTCAAAATAAGAGGTTGAACAAAGGGGATAGGTTTGATGGTTTGCAATAACCGAACGTGAAGAAAATGGAATAATCGAATTCAGGATAATAAAGGATTTAAGGTTTGAACAGTAAGAAAAAAGAGTAAGCGGATCATCTGGATTTTTCATCCTTGTAAAAAGCCACTGAAAGGGAGTAAGCTGAAATGACACCATCCCCGTTCTTTTAAGTGCTTTGGCCCCCAATATCCAAAGGACATCCATATTTGCTTCCAGATAGCTTTTCGTTCTTTTATAAAATAAGCTGGAATCAATTGTAGAGCACTGAAATTCAATCGCATTCCATTCATCACCATTTAAAAATAATAAGTCCGGCCGTTGCTTAATCTCATGGAGATATGGCTCTAACTGAACCTCTGCAAGCTTTTGTTGCATATTCAGCCATGCAAATAAATCTTGTTTTCCTTGCATATGATATATACTTTCAGGTTCACCCTTCACCCGACATTCGGTTAATTTTTTATGGGCAAAATGAGCGGTAATAATTGATCCTATTTTTAATTCCATTTCATTTGAACAAGTCGGACAACGAAATGTCTTGTTTTCTCTTAACTTGATTAATCTTTCTTTTGACCACTTTTTTTCAGCAACATTGATAAGAATACCTTTCTCATCGTAAGCTACAAACAAGCATACATCACTCCTCCCTATGTATGCATTTTATTATCCACACCTCACCGTTTACATCAAATTGCAGAAAATGTATTTTCTTCTTTAAAAAAGGGGCAAAATAAGGAATTATCCCCATTTATAGCAATGGGGATAATAGTCTTGCTGTTGATTCGAAGAGCTTTTTATAAAAGGCACGTTTTGCGTATTCCTCCAAGATGATTTCCTTTGATTGCTCTATATCCTTTATAAATTCATCAACTAGCTTTTGAGTACTTGCAGTCCGATATAAAAAGGCGTTCACCTCAAAATTCAAATGAAAGCTTCGCATATCCATATTGGATGTTCCGATTGATGCAAGCTCATAATCCACAATGATAATTTTGCTATGCATGAACCCTTTTGTATATTCATAAACCTTAGCCCCTGCATCAAGAAGCTCAGGAAAATACGACCTGGACGCATAATAAACAATTTTTTTATCAGGACGATACGGTACAAGCAGTCTGACATCAATTCCGCTGAGTGCGGCAACTTTTAATGCTGAAAGAATATCTTCATCAGGTACAAAATAGGGAGAAGCAATCCAAATTGATTTTTTTGCAGAAATAATCATCGAAAAAAATAGATTTTTGATCACATCCCATTTGTTATCCGGCCCTCCTGCAATCAACTGAACACCACCTGTTTGCTCCGGCTTATCTAATAAGTTCGTTAAATATGTAGGAGATGACAGCTTTTTATTCGTCATGTAATACCAATCCTGTAAAAAGATCATTTGCAGTGTTCGAACAGCTTCCCCTTTAAGTAAAAGATGCGTATCACGCCAATAACCAAAATGGCTGTTCTTTCCTAAGTACTCATCTCCCACATTTAAGCCGCCTACAAAGCCGACTGTCCCGTCAATGACGATGATTTTCCGATGATTACGAAAGTTAATTTTATTATTCAATAGAGGAATGCGAACAGGTAAAAACGGAATCATTTCAACACCTGATTTATTCAAATCTCTGATATAATTTTTAGACAATTTCCAACAGCCAACAGAATCATAGAGGAAGCGTACCTCCACCCCCTCATTCACTTTTTCAATCAAAACTTCCTTTAGTTTTTGGCCGACTTGGTCATGCCTGACAATATAATATTCAAGATGGATATGATGCTTCGCCTTTTTTAATTCTCGAAAAATATGCTCAAATGTTTCAATTCCATCAGTTAGTGCTTTTGTTTTCGTTCCAAATGAAATGGGACTATGTCCTAATCGATGTGCCAGCTTAAATAACAATTGCTGATGCTCACCCATATGCTTCATCTTATCTTGATACGAGGATCGATTACCTTCAATTTCTAAAAAGGCTTTTTCATCAGTTAATGCTTTCCTTGCAAATAACCGTCTTTTCTTAACATTTCTCCCAAAAAACAAATAAAAAAAGAAGCCAACTAATGGAAATGCCCCTAAAACAACCAGCCATGTTAGAGTATAGGAAGGATGACGATTTTCCAGAAAAATGACAATGCAAATAAAAACAACTGACAAAGTGAAGAGGACACTTACTGTACCAACAACAAGCTCTCCCCAAAGGTTTTTAGTAAGTATGATGACGGAAGCAATCACTGCAATAAATAGCAGTAAACGGAATTTATTTTTCATGGTTTCACCCTGCTTATTTTCTTATTCTTACTTCCTTTATTTTGATGAAACGAACTAACTGAACTTAGTATGTAATCGTGTTGTTTTTATTATCTATAGTTTTTATTTATTGCTTTATATCTATTCAGTATTAAAGTAAGACTTCAATCAAGTTAGATGTCATACTTAACGGATAGTTTGTGTCATGTCCTTTGGAGAACTAATGAAAAATCTTTCGTATCCCTATAAAAAAAGCCGATTTCAAATTGAAATCGACTTTTGCTTATGAAAAATATTGCTTTATAACCTTTAGTGCATGGTCTTTTGCAATTTCTTTACCGTATTCTTCGAGGCGGTGAATCGTCACTTTTGACTCTTGTCCATATTCGAGTATGATACTCAACGTAGTCTCGATTTCCTCATCAAGAGCTTCATCATCAAACTCAATAAATAAATAATAATTTTGGTCAAGTGAATATAAATGATTCGTCATTCCAGCTGGCAGCGAATATTTAGACAAAGAAATAATATTTTCCAGATCATTAAATATAAAGACAAATTGCAGTTGGTGCTCGAAATCATCTGATTGACCATCGTCTGAATCATCTGATTTATTAAAGTGATGTTCTAATAACGATTCGATATTTTCATCAACAGGCAGCTCTTTTAACTTATCATCTGAAATGGGAAGTTCAAGCTTTTGCCCGTCCTTTGACACTTGAGCCTTCGTTACAATGACCTCCAAGCCTTTATCAAGCGCCTGTACTTGAATCCAAAGAGGGCCTTCAACCATAAAGTCCTCTTCCTCATGAACCTCATCCATCATTTCCCAGAAAAGCTCTTCACTGCGATCGCGATTGTACCATATTTCATCACGGTCAAAACCACGCTCTTCTATATCTAAATACGAAATATAAAACTTAACGGTATTTTCGTTAATACGTTCGATTTCCATTAACTAAAACCTTCCCTTCTATATGAGATGTTGAAGGGACAACCCCCTTCTAGGGCAGTTGTACTTTACTACACTTTACCCAAAATGCGCTTAATTTAATCGCGGATAAAGAGAAAGTATGTCGGCATAACCTTAACAAATTAAAGGAAATACCACACTTTATTCAAAACCTTCAATGGTGTAAGAATCTTGTACTCCTATTTTATGATAAAACGCTCTTAAAGGAAATAAAAAAACTCCGAATTTACAAAAACAGTTATTTTACCTATATTGATTTGTACTCATATTTTTTCATTATGTTCATATACATGTACGAGCAGTCAATAACCTGAAAGAGGGTTTACGCATGGAACAGGATTTTCTTTTAGCTTTATTAGCGATCATTGGAATTGACCTTGTACTTGGCGCAGATAATGCCGTTGTTATTGCCATGGCATGTCGTAATTTACCCGTTCATCAGCGAAATAAAGCGATTATATTAGGGACTATGTTTGCTATTGTCTTTAGAATCTTTATTACATTAATTGCTGTTTATTTATTAGAAATCCCTTTCTTACAGCTTGTTGGCGGTATTTTCCTCTTGTATATTGCCTTCCATTTAATTACTGGTAAAGAGGATCATACAAATAACATCAAAAGTCATCACTCGCTTTGGAAAGCTATTCAAACAATTGTTATTGCTGATTTATTAATGGGATTTGACAATGTTATTGCGGTTGCTGGGGCTGCCCAAGGGCATATGATGCTTGTAGCGATTGGCTTACTAATCTCTATACCTATCATTATATGGGGTAGCAAAATGGTGCTTACGCTGTTGACTAAGTACCCGATGCTCATTTATGTTGGCGGAGGTTTGCTTGCACTTACAGCGGGAAAGATGATGGCACAAGAAGATCAACTAGATTCCCTTTACATGTCACATCCACTATTGGCACATAGCTTACCTTATTTAACAACAGCCTTTATCCTTTTGGGCGGTATGCTTTACCAACAATTGTTCCGTGATCAAAAAAGCGAATAAATGAAAAAAGAGGCAAATCTACTGAATAAACTAAGTTAACCTGATATCGCCATTATATCATGCTGAGGTTAAGTTTACATTCGTTAGATAGTGCCTCTTATTGGTATAATTAATTTACTAAGCGCTGTGCTTCTTTAAGCTGAAATGTACGAACTCGACGTGGTAGAAAACGGCGAATTTCATCTTCGTTGTAACCCACTTGAAGTCTCTTTTCATCAATAATGATCGGACGTCGCAATAGACCAGGATTTTCTTGAATAAGATTGTACAAGTCTTGCAGCGGCATTGACTCTAAATTGATATTTAATTTTTGGAAAATCTTCGAACGAGTTGAAATAATTTCATCTGTACCGTCCTCAGTCATTCTTAAAATTTCTTTAATTTCTTGAATCGTTAAAGGCTCAGAGAAAATATTTCGTTCAATATATGCTATATCATGTTCTTCCAACCAAGCTTTTGCCTTTCTGCATGAAGTACAACTTGGTGATGTATATAATGTTACCATTCATCCTTCACTCCTCTAATTATAGAATGAGTTACATCAACTAAAAAGTGTATAGAAATTGAAATTACTTTAAATAAGAAATTATATTTTGATTATACTATAAAAAAGTAAGTATGCATATAGAAATTAAATTAAAAGTGTGACAAAACCATTACATTCATTAATAATCCTTAAAAATACTGGGTTTGTGAAGGAGTGGTTTTTTAAAAAAATTTGAATTAGAAAATGAACTTCACTTCATTTCAATCCAAATCCCATTCTCAATTAACTTAACTCATCGAAAATGTTCTTGTTTTTCCCTTCCCCATCTAAGGTCAACACCTCGGCTGCAGGCTGATATGACTCCCCATAAAGCTCCTTATCCTTATATGTATGAATCATCTTATATGTTTTAATCATGGCGTCATATATATCTTTTTCTGACTCTTTTTGTGGAGCCCAATAAAGAATTTCCATTTTGTTCACTTCATTTGTCGCTAAAGAACGTCGCTCATAGCCTATTGAATCAGCGTGCTTAAAACCTTCTCTTTGATAAAACTTTAATCTTTTCTCTGTATCAGAGTCTTCATAATTAACAGGTTCTACCTCAAGAATGATTGGCTTCCCTTTTTTCTTCAGCTTTTCCAGCAGCTTATGTCCAAGTCCTTCGCCACGGGCATCCTTTGAAACAAAAATGTAATCGATAAAAATAAAATCATCAAGCTCGGCATACATCATCACATGGTTCTTGCCCTCATCCTTATGATAAATATCAGCTCTCTCTTTAAGCAAAGCTTCCATATGCTCTTTTGATTTCATTTCTTCAATGGGAAAATACTGATTTAACTTCTCATACCAGTTCATAAATCGACTCCCTTATCTTTAATAAATTCTCCCATGTTTAGATATACCCTTCTTTTTTTTGGAATAAACATGGAAATATTTTACCTTCGTGGTTCTTTGATGGAGAGAAGCTTATAGCTTGAACTTGGGGGAGAAATGATTTAGTAGCTAGGACTTTGATTTAGCTGATCTTTTTGAGGTTCGTTTGATAAATTGGGATTTTCGCTGATATTTCTGAGATTCCGCCGATATATTCGATTTTGCGCCGATATTTCTGAGATTCCGGCCGATATATTCGATTTCTCGCCGATATGTTAAAATTTCCGCTGATATAGTTGAAACTTCTATAGGAATTGACTACCTGCTCTTAGAATATTCCACTAGCTAATTGTATTGAACCACTCAAATTAATATAAAAAGCTGCCTTTTTCTAATAAGGCAGCCTTTTCAATCATTATGAATATTGCTTTTTATATTGTTCAAATTCCGCTTGGGAACACATGACAAAGTGACCTGGTTTGATTTCACGGAATTCTACTTTGTCTTCTGGTTTATAATTGTGTTGACTTGGATTATAGGACTTTCTTACACGGGTGCGTTCGTAATCTGGATCCGGTAGTGGAATCGCAGATAATAATGATTGTGTATATGGGTGAATTGGATTGCTGTAAAGCTCATCCGCATCTGCAAGCTCAACTAATTTTCCGAAATACATAACACCGATACGATCGCTTATATATTTAACCATGGAGAGGTCATGGGCAATGAATAAATGGGTTAGCCCTTTTTCCTTTTGAAGCTTTTTCATCAGGTTAACCACCTGTGCTTGAATCGAAACATCCAGTGCAGAAATCGGTTCATCGGCAATGATAAATTCAGGTTCTACTGCTAGAGCACGGGCTATCCCGATACGCTGACGTTGTCCGCCGCTAAATTCATGCGGGTAACGGTTAGCATGCTCTTTATTTAATCCAACTGTTTCAAGCAATTCAATGACACGCTTCATCCGATCTGCTTTCGATTTAGCCAAACCGTGAATATCGATTCCCTCGGCAATAATATCTGAAACCTTCATTCTCGGATTCAAAGAGGCTTGCGGATCTTGGAAAATCATCTGCATTTTACGGTTAAATTCTTTAAGCTGTGCTTTTGATTTCTTTCCGTGAACATTGACTCCGTTATATAAAACCTCACCATCGGTCGCATCATATAAACGAATGATCGTTCTTCCAGTTGTCGATTTTCCGCATCCTGATTCGCCAACCAAGCCTAATGTTTCACCTTTAAAAATATCAAAGGAAACATTATCAACCGCTTTTACCTCATTTGGCTTTCCCACATTAAAATATTGCTTTAAATTTTTTATTTCAACTAATTTTTCCTGTTTCGCCATCTTATTTTCCCTCCTTTATCTCAGGGAATTGACGCTGACGCCGTTTTACTGCAGCAGGCGGTTCAACCTTTGGCGCATCCGGATGAAGCAGCCATGTTGCAGCATAATGTGTATCAGAAACCTTAAACATTGGCGGCTGCTGTTCCAGATCAATTTTCATCGCATATTCATTACGAGGTGCAAACGCATCTCCCTTTGGAGGATCTAATAGATCTGGCGGCGTACCAGGTATGGCGTATAGCTCTTCGTCTTCGCTGTCAAGACTTGGCATTGAACTAATTAAGCCCCATGTATATGGATGCTGCGGGTTATAGAAAATCTCGTCAACCGTACCAATTTCAATAATCTTCCCGCCGTACATAACAGCAACGCGGTCTGCTACATTTGCTACAACACCAAGATCATGCGTAATAAAAATAATTGACGTATCAATTTTCTTCTGCAAATCCTTCATAAGCTCCAAAATTTGCGCTTGGATCGTTACATCTAAAGCTGTTGTTGGCTCATCGGCAATTAACACCTTTGGATTACATGCAAGAGCGATCGCAATAACCACCCTTTGTCTCATCCCGCCCGAAAATTGGTGAGGGTATTGGTTAAAGCGCTGTTCAGGCTGAGGAATCCCAACGAGTCGAAGCAAATCAATCGCACGCTCTTTCGCAGCAGCCTTGCTCAATTTTTGATGTTTTACAATCGGCTCAATAATTTGTTTTCCCACTTTCATCGTTGGGTTTAACGATGTCATTGGATCCTGAAAAATCATCGATATGTCTTTACCGCGAATTTTTTGCATCTCTTTTCCGGATAATTTCGCTAAATCTTTTCCTTGAAAAAGGATTTGACCATTCTTAATTTCAGAATTTGATTCAGGTAGTAGACGCATAATCGCTTTCGTTGTGACAGATTTCCCTGAACCTGATTCCCCAACGATTGCTAGTGTCTCTCCTTTTAACAAATCAAAATTAACACCACGAATTGCCTGCACTTCTCCTGAAAACGTATGGAATGAAATGTGCAAGTCTTTTACTTCTAACATTTTTTCCATTTATCCTTCACCTGCCTTTTCTAGTCACGCATTTTCGGATCTAATGCGTCGCGTAGTCCATCTGCAATCATATTAAAACAGATCATAATTAAACTGATAATAATTGCGGGTATAATCATTTGATATGGGTAAAGTTGAAGAACCTTAAATCCATCATCAATCAAGGTACCCAGTGATGCTAATGGTGCCTGTAAACCAAGACCAATAAAGCTTAAAAATGCTTCAAAGAAAATTGCATTCGGGATTGTAAACATAGTATTGATTATAATAACACCTGCCAGGTTTGGAAGCAGATGTTTCCAAATGATTTTACCATTTGAAAGTCCAAGCGTTCTTGCAGCCAGCACATATTCCTGCTGCTTTAATTTCATAACCTGGGCACGAACGACCCTCGCCATACCAACCCAGCCAGTGATTGTCAAGGCAATGGTAATGGATAAAATACCCGGGTCTAATAAAATAATCATTAAAATTACAACCACCAGGTTAGGAATTCCTACCAAAATTTCGATGATACGTTGCATCACATTATCTGTTTTACCGCCAACAAAACCGGAAATAGCTCCGTATAAAACACCAATAACCATGTCAATTACAGCAGCTAAAACAGCAATATATAAAGAAACTTGAGTCCCTTTCCATACACGTGTAAATAAATCGCGTCCTAAGCTGTCAGTACCCAGCCAATAATACTCATCGACTTCCTTTTGCTCATACGCATTATAGACATCCCCGTTCTTTTTTTCCAAATTACCATCAAACGGCAGCCAGCTTATATTCTCTAAAACTGGAATTCTTGGGGGAAGGTTATTATGCTTTAAATTTTGCTCATCATAACCATGTCCAGTTAGATGGGGACCTACTAGAGCCATAATTGTTAGGATGGCTAATATCACTAAACTAATGATGGCACCTTTGTTTTTTCTTACACGAAGCCAGGCGTCCTGCCAGTAGTTTAAACTTGGTTTTGAGATCTTTTCACTTTTACTTGAATCTAACTGCGCGGGTGAAAACATATCTTTTGAAATTTTTTCTTGTGCCATTATTTTTTCCCTCCCGCTAAACGAATCCGCGGATCAATGATTCCATATAGTAGATCGACAATTAAAATAACAACGACGAACAAGACTGAAAATAAGATGGTTGTCCCCATTATAACCGGGTAATCATTTACAGTAATAGATTTAACAAATTGCTCGCCAAGACCCGGAATACCGAAGATTTTTTCGATAACTAATGAACCAGTCATTAAACTAACAACTAATGGTCCTAAAACGGTAATTACCGGGATTAATGCATTTCGAAGCGCGTGCTTAAAAGCAATTTCAAACCAGCTTGCTCCTTTTGCCTTTGCAAGGGTAATGTAATCTGATTCTAAAACCTCGATCATTTCCGTTCTCACAAACCTTGCTGCTGTTGCAAGCGGGAACATTGCTAATGCAATTGTTGGCATAACGGAATATTCCGGACCACGCCAAAACGCGACTGGGAACCACCCTAATTTAACTCCGATATAATATTGCAGTAGTCCCGCAAAAACAAAGGATGGGATTGACTTTCCTAATACAGCAAGAAACGTTGAACTATAATCCACCCATGTATTTTGGCGCAACGCTGACGTTACTCCAAGAATAATGCCAAAAAATGTTCCGAATAAGATAGCTTGAAATCCAAGTACAGCCGATGGTCCAATGCTATCCATGAGAATTTCTGTCACACCAACGTTATCAAATTGAAAGGAAACACCTAAATCCCCTTTCAGCAAATTCACCATATAGTTCATATATTGAACAGGAACTGGTTCATCCAGACCATACTTATCTTTCATGATGGTAAGTTGTGTTTCAGATAATTTACCAGCATTCGTAAAAGGTGTACCAGGGATTATTTTCATGAGGAAAAAAGTAAACGTGGCAATTAAAAATAGAGTTATTATCATGTAAATAATACGTTGAGTAATATATTTCGCCATATGAGTGCACCCCTAAAGAATTTTGAATTTTCAACAATGTTCGACAATTTCCCAACAAGGGAAAAGAGAGTATATTGACAAAAATATACTCTCTTTCTTACTTATTAAGACATTGTCATACCTTGTTGCTTTTTATTTAACTGAAGTCCATTTAAAGCTATATTCAGGTCCTACTAAATGATAAGTAAAGTTTTCAACTTTCTCATTTACTAATACGTTAGATGAACGTTGATAAAGAGGTGCAATCGCAGCATCTTCTTCAAGCAAGATTTTTTCTGCTTGAGCAAGAGCTTCATAATACTCAACTGGTGTTTGAGCTAAAGTTGTTTGCGCATCTTTTACTAACTTATCATATTGCTCGTTGGAGTAATCCATTTTATTGTTTCCTCCGCCTGTTAACCATAAATCTGAGAACGTCATAGGATCAAGATAGTCAGGTCCCCAACCAGCTAATCGAATATCATAATCCTGAGAATTTTCACGATCTAAACGTACGCTGAATGGCACGCTTTCAACTTTTAATTTCAAACCAGGAAGATTTGTTTCTAATTGGTTTTTGATGTATTCAGCTGTTTTCTTGGCGCTTTCAGTATCATCGCCTAAGTATCTTAATTCAACTGTGTCAGTGCCTAAAGCAGCTAAGCCTTTTTCCCAAGAAGCTTTTGCTGCTTCTACATCATAAGGGAGTAATTCATTACCATTGATCTCACGGAAATCCTTTCCAGTTTCAGGATTCTTCGCGAATTCTTGTGGTACTGCATAGTTTGCAACAATTGAACCATTGTTTAATACGCTTTTTACATAATCCTCTTTGTTAATTGCTTGTGCAATCGCCTTACGAATATCAGGATTTTTTAGTGCTTCATTTTCTTTTTGGTTAAATTTCAACCAGAAAATTGTAGGCTCTAACCATGTAACTAAACGATCATCACCTTCATATTGAGGTACGATATCTGATGAAAGTTTACCAGTAACGTCAGCTTCACCAGTTTCAAATGCATTTGCAGAAGATTGCGAATCTTTTAGTACGTTCCATTGCACTTTTTCTAGCTTAACTGTTTCAGCATCCCAGTAATCTTCATTTTTGGAATATGTCCATTCTGAAGCTGTGCTTCCGCCCCAGTCAGATAAAACGAATGGGCCGTTATACACTAAGTTTTCAGCTGTTTTCCCGTAGTTTTCACCTTGTTCTTCAACAAACTTTTGGTTTTGCGGATAGAATGTTGGGAATGCCATTAACGATGTAAAATATGGAATTGGTCTTTCTAATGTAACTTCAAGTGTTTTATCATCGATTGCTTTAACACCTAAAGTATTAAGATCGTATTCTTTTTTCGCTGCACCTGCTGCAGAAATTTCAGCAGCCCCTTTAATCTTTCCATCCATCATATATGGACCATAAGGAGATGCATTTTTAGGATCGATGGCACGCTGCCATGCATAAACAAAATCTTGTGCAGTTACAGGGTCACCATTTGACCATTTCGCATCTCTTAATTTAAATGTGTAAACTGTTCCGTCTTCACTTACTTCAGGTTCACCTTCAGCCAAACCTTCAACAACTTCTTGTTTTGGATCAAGACGGTATAAACCTTCCATTACATTATTTAATGTAGTGAAACTAACAGTATCCTGAGCCATTACGCTATCCATTGAAGGAATAGCTTGTGATTCTAAAGCTGTTATTTCTTGTACTGCCTCTTTTTTGCCTTTATCTCCGCCAGTATCTGTCTCTTGACCAGCATCTCCTCCGCCATAACATGCCGCTAAGAACATGCTAAGAACGAGTGATAAAGCTAAAAGTAGAAAATATTTCGACTTTTTCACTAATAGACCTCCCTTTTATTTATGTACTAGTTGTACTTACAACGAATATTATACAAGTATTCAAACAATTATGCATTTATTTTTTTAATAAAATTTACACAAATGCAATAATATTAAGAATTCGAGACAAAAAAATAGTTCAAATTTCCTATGTTACTTTTGTAACCCTTTCCCATTTTCACAACAAAACGCTTTAACGCGTTGACTTGTAAAGGGTTACAGAATCTAACAATATTCTACTTAATAAACTATTAACATTTGACATAATTAATAGAGATTTTTGTGAATTTCCACTCAAAGTGTATTACCAGTATAACTTTATACCTCTTTTTAACCACTCCTTTCTTTTGATATAATAGTTCTTATTGAATAATTGGAAGAGGATGGTTAAATTTGCTCCCAAAAACGTTTACGCTTTTTATTTTGTCTTTATGTGCAACAATTTTACTATCATTTCTCATTTACCATAAATTAACGTTGTTGTATTTCATTAATATTTCCTTTTTTATTGCAGGTTCATTTTTATTCCTTGCCCTCCTGACGATGACGGTTAAAGGCGGATTCTTCGACGGGATTACCTATGGATTCCGGAGGACGTTTGTTTCAAAAGGCAAGGAATTATCAAAAGATGAGATTCAAGAAATGACGCCGATTTCTGAAATGATTACCTTTCATTATTCACCATTTCTAAGAAACGGCCTCCTCATGTTAGCTGTCATGCTCATAGCTCTCTTTATTTACTACAATCGTTAGCCCATTTTTCTTGAAATCATTTGCAAAAAATGGCTTCGTTCCTTATAATAAGTAAAAAAATAGTTGGCTATGACAAAGATTAGTACATACAACAATCATTTAAAGAGAGCCTGTGGCTGCTGGGAACAGGTAATGAAGTGTATGGAATGGACTTTTGAGCTTCTGTGCAGAAACTTTAGTACGTACAGACGTAATCTTGCGTTAAAGATCTAAGTGATTTCTACTAAAGAAATAAGTAGGGTGGCACCGCGGTCCATCGTCCCTATCAAATGGGTACGAGTGGGCTTTTTTGTTTTGAAATGCGTAAGCGTCTTGCTCAGCGACGTATGAACTGGAGCACTCCGTATGAGATAAAGGAAACACGAAGAGCGATAGCGATTCGATGTTGACTTAC
>NZ_CANNCR010000070.1 GCF_947503125.1 uncultured Metabacillus sp. | reverse complement strand
CTTGCATGTATTAGGCACGCCGCCAGCGTTCGTCCTGAGCCAGGATCAAACTCTCCAATAAAGAGTTGATATAGCTCTTAAAAATGTCTATTTAATAGACTTAGAATTAACGTTGACGTTTCTGTTTTGTTTAGTTTTCAAAGAACTATTTTCGCTCTACATCAGCGACAAAAAATATTATAACAAGTCATTTCTTTTTTGTCAACTTCCGCGAAAATTTTTTAAAAGAAAATTATCATTTGATTTTCTCACACTCATTAACAACAAATAATATAATATCACCGAACTTCGCAGAAGTCAATAACAATTATTTAATAAAATTTCTGAGCGGAATAATAATGTACCACTTTCATTTAGATGCTGTCAATCATTTTTTTAAAAGAGACAAAGCAGGGAGCTAACCTGCTTTGTCTTTCTTCTTTTGGCCATTTTATCTCTTTTGTATTTCTTCCATTAATAATTTATTTACCATCGGCGGATTTGCCTGTCCCTTTGTCGCTTTCATGATTTGGCCAACTAAGAAACCAATCGCCTTTTGCTTACCATTTTTAAAGTCTTCAATTGATTTTGGATTTGCATCCAATGCTTCATTGACAAACTTACGTAATGTTTCATCATCAGAAATTTGGACTAATCCTTTTTCTTTTACGATTTTTTCCGCATCTCCGCCATTCTCGATTAACTCTTTAAATACTTGCTTCGCTATTTTAGAAGAAATGGTTCCATTTTCGATTAGCTTGATCATACCTGCTAATCCTTCTGCTGTAAGAGCGATATCAGCTAATTCTTTGCCTTCAGCATTTAAATAAGCTGATACTTCTCCCATGATCCAGTTTGATGCCTGTTTTGCATCAGCTCCAGCAGCAAGAGTTTGTTCAAAGAAATCAGACATTTCTTTTGTCATAGTTAATACTTGTGCATCATATTCAGGTAAGCCAAGCTCATCTACATAACGTTTACGACGAGCGTCAGGAAGCTCTGGAATGGATGCACGTATTCTTTCTTTCCATTCATCATCAATATAAAGCTCAACAAGGTCCGGCTCAGGGAAGTAACGATAATCTTCTGAACCTTCTTTTACACGCATTAAGATCGTCTTTTTCGTTGCTTCATCATAGCGGCGTGTCTCTTGTTGAATTTCCCCGCCAGCACGTAGGATTTTCTCTTGGCGTTTTTCCTCATACTCTAATCCGTTTTTTACAAAAGCAAATGAGTTTAAGTTTTTAAGCTCTGTCTTCGTACCAAATTCTTTTTGACCTTCAGGACGTAAAGAAATGTTAGCATCACATCGCAATGAGCCTTCTTCCATTTTACAATCAGAAACACCTGTATATTGGATAATTGCTTTTAATTTTTCTAAATAAGCATATGCTTCTTCTGGTGTCCGGATATCCGGCTCTGATACGATTTCAATAAGCGGGGTACCTTGACGATTAAGGTCAACCAAGGAATAACCGTCATTGGAGTGGATAAGCTTTCCTGCATCCTCTTCCATGTGAATACGTGTAATCCCGATGCGTTTCGTTTCACCGTTTACTTCGATATCAATCCAGCCGTTTTCACCTATTGGCTTATCAAATTGTGAAATTTGGTAAGCTTTTGGATTGTCCGGATAAAAATAGTTTTTACGATCAAATTTTGTTTCAGTTGCAACTTCACAATTAAGTGCCATGCATGCTTTCATTGCGAAATCGACAACCTTTTTATTTAGAACTGGCAATACTCCAGGATAACCTAGTTCGACAACTGTTGTATTTGTATTAGGCTCTGCGCCAAAGTGGTTTGGAGCACTTGAAAAGATTTTTGAATCTGTTTTTAATTCAACATGGACCTCTAGTCCAATTACCGTTTCATATTTCATTGATTTCTCACCCCTTACAATTCAGGTTTTGCTTTATGATGATCTGTTGCTTGCTCAAATGTGTAAGCAACGCGGTAAATTGTGCTTTCATCAAAATGCTTTCCGATAATTTGTAAACCGAGCGGCAATCCATGAGATAAACCACAAGGAACGGAAATACCAGGTACACCTGCAAGGTTTACTGGAATCGTTAAAATATCATTAGCATACATCGTTAACGGGTCTTTTACATTTTCACCAATTTTAAATGCTGGAGTCGGTGTTGTCGGCCCAATAATAACGTCGTATTTTTCAAATACGTCTTCAAAGTCTTTTTTGATTAAGGTACGTACCTTTTGCGCCTTTTTATAATAGGCATCATAATAACCTGAGCTTAACGCAAATGTACCAAGCATTATTCTGCGTTTAACTTCATTTCCAAACCCTTCGGCACGAGTTTGTTTGTACATTTCGATTAAATTTTCTGCATTGTCAGTACGATAACCGTAGCGGACACCATCAAAACGAGCTAGATTTGCAGAAGCCTCTGATGAAGATAATAAATAGTATGTAGCAAGTGCATATTTTGAGTGCGGCAGTGATACCTCTTCCCAAGTTGCTCCTAATCCTTCTAACACTTTAAGTGAGTCAAGAACAGACTGCTTTACTTCCTCATTAACACCTTCACCTAAATATTCTTTCGGCACAGCAATCTTTAATCCTTTTACATCACCAGTTAAGGAAGATAGGAAGTCCGGTACTTCAACGTCCGCAGAAGTTGAATCCATTTCGTCTACACCTGAAATCGTTTGTAATAAATAGGCATTATCCTCGACATTGCGTGTGATTGGTCCAATTTGGTCTAATGAAGAGGCAAACGCAACTAACCCAAAACGTGATACACGGCCATAAGTTGGTTTTAGACCGACAACACCACAAAAAGCTGCTGGTTGACGAATAGAGCCTCCTGTATCAGAGCCTAATGAGAAAGGAACCTCTCCTGCTGCAACCGCCGCAGCTGACCCGCCGCTTGAACCGCCCGGTACTGTTTCAAGATTCCATGGGTTTTTCGTAGGCTTGTAACCGGAATTTTCAGTTGAAGAACCCATTGCAAACTCGTCCATATTTAACTTACCAATAGTAACAGCTTCTGCCTTTTGAAGGTGTTTTACAACTGTCGCATCATAAATCGGATCAAAGTTTTCCAGGATTTTACTTGCGCATGTCGTGCGCAATCCTTTTGTTACAATATTATCTTTAATCCCAATTGGCATACCAAATAATAGCCCAAACTCGTCACGGCTATCTAATGCCTCATCTAATTCCTTTGCATATATACGTGCTTTCTCTTCATTTAATGTTAAAAACGCTCCGACTTTATCATCAACCTCTTGTATTCGTTTAAACGATTCTTCTACCAAGTCAGAAACGGTAATTTCTTTTTTATGTAAGAGTTCTTTTAATTCTGATAGTTTACGATCAAAAAGCGTCACGCTTGTCCCTCCCTTATTCTAAAATTGATGGTACACGAATATAACCATCCTCATGATCTGGGGCATTTTTAATTACTTCCTCGTTGTCCAACCCTTTTTTAGGGGTATCTTCTCTCATGATATTTTTCATATCTAATACATGTGATGTTGGTTTCACATTTTCGGTATCTACTTCATTTAGCTGCTCAGCAAACGTAATGATGGCATCTAATTGCTGGGTAAAAAGCTTCGCATCCTCTTCAGTTATAGCTAATCGCGCTAAATTCGCTACGTGTTTAACTTGTTCTACTGATATTCTTGACATATCATTTCACCTCCACAAAATCGTTCATCCACAATACTCTGATGATACCAAAACAAAGACTAATTAATCAATATCAGAAAAAGCGGAACCAACTTGCTTAGTCACGGCAGAACAAAAGCGCAAGCGCCTCGTTCAGCCCCGATAAGACGATTTAGAATAGAAGGCGCTTTTTGCCTTCAATTCTAAATTGGCTTATGACCTCGAGGGGCTAGGCGCTGGAGCTGGATTTCAAAGCGCTTACCCACAGTTCAAGAATTTTATAATTCCTAAGCAATAAAAAAAGCGCAAGGCGCCTGCCTATCGGCGACAAGCATAAGGCGAACAGGAATAGAAGGTGTTCTTTACCTTCAATTCCTGTTTGACTTATGACCTCGAGCCGATGGCGCCTGGAGCTAGATTCAGAAACGCAAGCTATGGTTAAGAAAATATATAAATTCTGATAGTAAAATAAAAACCGCTAGCAATCAAAACCAGCGGCTCCAATTATTCTATTTCAATTCTTGTTGACTTCTTCTTTTCTAAACGAATCTCAAGCATCCCGTTTCTGTAAACTGCCTTCATCTTTTTGTTGTTGACATAATCCGGTATTTGGACAATGCGTGTACCGCCAATTTTTCGTATAGGATGCTTCTGTTCTTTTACTGTGATAACCACTTGATTTCCACGCAGCTCTACACTTATATCGTTTTTAGGGACACCCGGCAGTTCAGCGTTGATCATGAAATTCAAGTCATCTTCTGCAATCTCAGCAGTAAAGCTGGCTGCAGTCGTTTTTTTAAAAGCCTGATCTATAGAATCCAAAAGTGTTCGCTTTGGACGTTGCTGAAAGAAGTCATTTATCATCTTCATTGGATCACTCACAGCAAATCCTCCTCATTTTCTTTAGTTATATTATCTATATGAAACAAAAAAGTTTTTTGCCTAGGCGAAAAATAATGGCTTTTATTTTTTTGAATATTCAAAATTATTTTACTTTATTTTATTTTTGTAAACGCTTTCAAGTATGGTATGTTAGTCCCTAGTGTACATAGACAAGCCTTGGAAATTTGTTACTTTGCCTTGAAATATGGGTAATAGTTTGATAGCTTTATAAACCATAAGCAAAAGCTTGATAAGTTTGAATATTCAAACTTTAATAGCGAATAAATAATTAGGAGTGATTTGGTGGAAATAGGAATTCTTATTTCTTTAGGAATCTACATGGTTGGAATGCTGTTGATAGGTTGGTATGCTTATAAGAAAACTTCAGACCTATCAGACTATATGTTAGGTGGCCGCGGGTTAGGTCCAGCAGTAACCGCACTTTCAGCTGGGGCTTCAGATATGAGCGGCTGGATGCTAATGGGATTGCCTGGCGCCATGTATGTATCAGGACTTTCAAGCATATGGCTGGCTATCGGATTAACAATTGGAGCTTATCTTAATTACTTGCTGATTGCTCCACGTCTCCGAACGTATACTGAAGTTGCAAATGATTCCATTACGATTCCTGACTTTTTTGAAAATCGATTTAGTGATGATTCAAAAATTCTGCGAAGTTTTTCTGCTTTAGTTATCTTTATTTTCTTCACATTGTACACTTCTGCAGGTTTAGTTTCAGGCGGTACTTTGTTTGAGTCAGCATTTGACTTAGATTATAAATTTGGTTTGTTTTTAACAGCTGGCGTCGTTATGGCTTATACCTTATTTGGCGGTTTTCTGGCCGTAAGTTTAACTGATTTTGTTCAAGGCTTAATCATGTTTATTACCCTTATTTTAGTGCCGATTGTAGCTTTGACGGATATCGGAGGTTTTACATCTACATTTAATGAAATTCGTCAAATTGATAGCAATATGCTTAATATTTTTACTGGAACATCTGTCATTAGTATTATTTCTTTACTTGCATGGGGGCTAGGTTATTTTGGGCAGCCGCATATTATTGTCCGCTTTATGGCCATTTCTTCGCTTAAAGAACTTAAGCCAGCTCGCCGGATTGGAATGGGCTGGATGATTATCTCAATTATCGGGGCAATGCTTACAGGACTTATTGGTGCAGCTTATATTTCGAAAACTGGAGCAACATTAGATGACCCTGAGACAATTTTTATTTATTTCTCTGAACTTTTGTTTCATCCACTTATTACCGGATTCTTGCTTGCTGCGATTTTAGCCGCTATTATGAGTACCATTTCATCACAGCTTCTTGTTACGGCAAGTGCAATGACAGAGGATTTTTATAAAGCCTTTTTACGTAGGAATGCTACTGACAAAGAGCTTGTCCTTATAGGCAGACTATCCGTTTTACTCGTAGCGATTATCGCTATCTTCTTATCTATCAATCCTAATGACACAATATTGGGTCTTGTTGGATATGCATGGGCTGGATTTGGTTCAGCATTTGGTCCTGCGATTCTATTAAGCTTGTTCTGGAAACGTATGACCAAGTGGGGAGCATTATCAGGTATTATAGTTGGTGCATTAACTGTATTAATCTGGGTGAACATTCCAGCGGCGAAGAACTTTATGTATGAAATGATACCAGGCTTCGCTTTAAGTTTAATCTCAGTTATTGTTGTAAGTCTATTGACTAAAGCACCTTCAACTGAGGTTAAAAACACGTTTAATAAAATGGAAGAAAAACTTACTTTATAAATGGAACAATAAACGAACGGGAAAACCCATTTACAACTGAAATAAAATTCAAAGAAGGCATCACAAGTAACAATGATGCCTTCTTTCTTTTTCTTAATAATCTTTTACCTATATGGTCTTTAAGATGGTGTAATTTCCTTAGTCTCTTGCACATCTCTTTGTGCTTTTTTTGACCAATATGTCGCAACAAGCGGACCTGATATGTTATGCCAAACACTGAAGATTGCACTCGGAACAGCTGTAACGGGAGAAAAATGAGCTGTAGCCAAGGCAGCAGCCAGCCCTGAATTCTGCATTCCGACTTCAATTGCGATCGCTTTTTGGTCAGCATATGGGAACTTGCATATTTTTGAAATAAGAAATCCTAACATCAACCCGACTAAATTATGCAGAATAACCACACCCAGCATTAAAAGCCCAGATTCTAGAATATGATCTTTATTCGCTGCAACAACGGCAGATATAACTCCCACAATCCCAATTACGGAAACCAAAGGAAGAACCTTTGCTCCCTCCTCGGCTTTATCTTTTAATAACCATTTAAAGATGATCCCTAAAATGATTGGAATAAGAACAATTTGTATAGTAGAGATTAGCATATCCTTTCCATCAACAGGGAGCCATTGACTCGCAAGTAAATAAATGAGTGCTGGTGTCAAAATCGGAGAAACCAAAGTTGCAACTGCTGAAACTGCTAGTGATAATGCAATATTTCCTTTTGCCAAATAAGTCATAACATTAGATGCAGTACCTCCTGGGCAGCATCCTACTAAAATGACCCCTACAGCTAATTCTGGCGGCAGATTAAGTCCCACTGCTAAAAGATACGCAATACCCGGCATAATGATGTATTGTGCTGCAACCCCGACAAAAACAGCTAGAGGCTGCTTAAAAACGGCTTTAAAATCATTTACTGATAATGTCAAACCCATTCCAAACATGATGATTCCAAGTAAAATTGAAATGTAAGGGGCAATCCAAATAAACCCTCCTGGAAAAAACATAGCTAATGCAGTAAATACCAAAACCCAAATGATAAAGGTATTTCCTGCAGCTGTACTAATTCTTGCTAACGTATTCATGTTAAATCCACCTTTATCTTTTGACTAGACAATTATACATTATTTTCAGAAAATATCAATTAGTCAAAAATTAACAAGATCAGTTCTGTAATGAACTCTTTTATCAAACGAAATGTACCTAATGCATAATATCCCACCGATAAACACTTATTTTCCACCCTTTCGCCTAGTAAGATTTTCTAATACATGGTAAGATTGTACAAAATGAAACGGTATCAGGGGTGGTTGGTGTGAAGAAATTTTTAATTGGTTTTGGAGGCGTTTTAATCGTTCTCGGTGCAGGGGGCATCATCAATCATATCTCAATGACATTTAAGGCGGTACAGGAAGAACAAGAAATGTATGGCGGGTCCGTTCAATTTATGACGCTTCAGCTTATCGGATCATTAGAACCTTATCTTACATGTTTAATCGGCGGCGGGGTCATCATTTCCATCGCGTTGTTTCTTAATGAATACCAAAAGCGCAGCGAACTGACCTCTCAGCTAATACAAGTGCTTTCTGAGCAGCGTTCTGCACAAAAAGAGGACAAGGTACAAGAAACCACTTCAAAACAAGATGACTTCAATGAAGCAAAGACTGTACCCACACCCCCGGAAACAATTGAGGTAAAGAGCAATCAGGATGATGAGCGGTTTTATTGGAAAGGATAGAATAGAACAATAGCGGTGAAGCTGGATACCGAAACGCTTATCCACAATTTAAACAATTTGATAATTTCCTAATAACAAATAAAAAGCGCAAGCGCCTTGATCAACCTGGGGAAAATAAGACGATCATGAATAGAAGGCGCTTGCGTTTTTGATCTTATAACATTTCCGAAGTAGTTTTTGCCTGCAAATGCAGCAGCAAATAATCAGGACCACCTGCTTTTGAATCTGTTCCGGACATATTAAATCCTCCAAATGGCTGATATCCCACAATGGCTCCCGTACAGCCCCGATTAAAATAAAGATTACCTACATGAAAATCTTCTCTTGCTTTTTCAATATGTTCCCGATTGTTCGTTAACACAGCACCAGTAAGGCCATAATCTGTATTATTTGCAATATTGATAGCATGATCGAAATCCTTTGCTTTGCAGAACGCAACGACCGGGCCGAATATTTCCTCCTTCATAATACGGGCATCTTCATCAACATCGGCAAAAATAGTTGGCTCGATAAAATAGCCTTTTGTTTGATCTCCTTTTCCACCAACTAATAATTTCCCTTCTTCTTTTCCTATCTCAATATAGCTTAAGATTTTTTCATAGGCCGCTTGATCAATAACTGGACCCATATAAGTTGAGGAATCCTCTGGGTCACCTACTGCTAACTCTTTTGTGATCTCAACAACTCGATGTAACACTTGGTCGTAAACGTCTTCAAGAATGACAGCCCGTGAGCAGGCAGAACATTTTTGTCCTGAAAAACCAAAAGCAGATGCGACAATGGATTGGGCTGCTAATTCCAAATCCGCTGACGAATCAACGATAATCGTGTCTTTTCCTCCCATCTCGGCAATGACCCTCTTTAACCAAATCTGACCCTCCTGTACCTTTGCAGCACGCTCATAGATTCTCACTCCGACTTCACGCGAGCCAGTAAAACTAATAAATCTTGTTCGGGGATGGTCTACTAAATAGTCCCCCACCTCTGAACCGCTTCCTGGAACATAATTGACCACACCTGACGGCAGTCCTGCTTCTTCTAATACGTCTAAAAATTTAGCGGCAATCACTGGTGTCGCACTAGCCGGTTTTAATAAGACGGTATTACCTGATACAATAGCCGCTGCAGTCATCCCTGCCATTATCGCAAAAGCAAAGTTCCATGGTGAAATGATGATACCTACACCAAGCGGTATGTAAGTGTAACGATTATATTCAATTGGCCTTGATTCAACAGGGATTCCATCCTTTAATTTCAGCATTTGTCTTCCATAGAACTCCATAAAATCAATTGCCTCTGCTGTATCAGCATCCGCTTCTTTCCAAGGCTTACCTGCTTCCTTTACAAGAAAGGCAGAAAATTCATGCTTCCGACGCCGAACGATGGCAGCTGCACGAAACAAAATATCTGCTCTCATTTCAGGTTTAGTTTTACGCCATACCTGAAATGTTTCATCAGCAATTTGCATGGCTCTTTCGGCATGCTCCTTCGTTGCTTTTGATACAACCCCAACTACTTCATCCTTGTTGGCAGGATTAATAGAGATGATTTTATCCTTTGTTTTGACGCGCTCTCCGCCTAATACCAAGTCATAATGTTGATGTATATAGGATTGAACAATCTTAAGTCCTTGAAGAAACGCTTGTTTATTTTCTTCAATTGAAAAGTCAGTAAATGGTTCGTGCTTGTAAGGTACTGTCATTCCCAAGTCCCTCCTTTAAAATCTAAAAAAATCATTTCCTCTACTTTCCTATCTCTAGCTTCTAATCTTGCAATTGAGCGCTTATGCTTCATTCGTATGCACAGCTATTGATAGAAATGAGTATCTTTTTCTCGACCTAGAAGGATAGGCTAAAATAAAAAGGAGCTGTCTCACACGAAAGCCGCCTTCATCACAAACCATAAATTGTAGATGAAGAGGTCCGGCTTCTTAGACAGCCCCTTTGATAGCTATTTATTTATAAATATGAACGGTTGGTTCTTCTTGATTTGGTTCTTTGATAATGACGGCTTCTTGACCTGTAGTTGACATCACATTCACTTCAAGTGAAATGTAATCAGGAAAATATTCCATGACCTTTCCTGTGACAAACTGTGTAAAGGCAATCACTTCAGCCTTCCCATAAAATTGCATTGGGATTTCGATATCCAAGTAATTCAATTCGCCATTTTTATAAAAGGCTTTTCCAATGACACCAGTATAGTTAGGGAAAAATTCTTCAACATCTTGTTTAAAGCGATTGAACATTTGCGCATCATCGCGATAATCATTTGTTGCTTCATCGGATGGAAAGAAATAATAATCCTCATCAATATCTTCCCATTTCTCTAAACTGTTGCTTCCCTCTTTTACAGTTGTCTTCGCAACGAAATTACCAGGAACAATCGATGACTTCTTCTCTTGTTCATATATAGCAAAAACAATCGGCACCTTTTCTAGTCCTTTTGTACTCCTTACACGCTTCAAAATAATTTCGGCCATTTGCTTCCCTTGTGCCAGAAGCTCTTCTGTACTTATTTCATGTTCTCTAGGATAGCCATGCTCTTCCTGATAATAATGAACAGAGTTCATCGCCAAGCCGATCACGACTCCGCCTAATTCAACGGTATCATCTTTGCGAATTAAATAATCATGTTCAAGTATATGGGAAAGATAGATTGGATATTTCGAATGTAATTCCGTAAGGCTTTGGCCGTCAGCCTCAGGCAATGCCGGGTTAAGACCAACCTCAACATACTTTTCATCCGCTCCAGTCGTATTTTTATCCTGACTCTTTGCTGCTTCTTGAGCTTCTTTTAGCTCATTACCAACTTTTTTCCGTTGCAGCCAGCTGCTGATATCTTCCCCTTTTAAATATTGGCCTTCCTGGTATAAATAGTTATCAGGAGAAAAGGACTCTTGCGCAACTCGCATTAAGCCTGTTTCAAACTCGTCAATATCTAAGCGGGTGTTTAATTGCTCTGCAACAAGCCCCCTCGCTTCCCCCTGCTTAAACGGCAAGATCATCTTATAATACGAATCTGAAATATTGTATTTCGGGATAATCGCCTGTTCTTTTGATTCATCCTCAGTTTCCTGCACGATTTCTTCTTGCTCTCCAAAGTTCGGTGCACAAGCCGTTAAAACAAGAAAACTTGCTGTTAACACCATTAATAGCTTTTTTTTCAAGTGAATTCACACCTCTTATTTATTTAGTTCCTCAAGGAGCCGAGCTTCATCCCATACTTCTATGTTTAATTCCTGGGCTTTCTTCAGCTTGCTGCCTGCTGCTTCACCTGCAACAACTAAATCTGTACTTTTACTTACACTTCCTGTCACTTTACCACCGAGCCGCTCTATCCCTTCTTTTGCTTCATTTCGAGTTAGCTGCTCAAGCTTACCGGTTAAAACAACCGTTTTTCCGGCTAAATAGGAATCACTTTCTTCAGGTCTTACTAGTTTTGGTCCTTTATAGAGCGTGTTTACCCCTAATGACTTAAGCTCATTCACTAAATGTTGAACATCCGGATTCTCAAAATATGTAACAACGGAATCAGCCATCTTATCTCCTATCTCATTGATCGCAATAAGATCATCTTTTGATGCCCGTTGAAGTTGGTCAATTGATTCAAATGCTTGGGCGATGGTTTTCGCTGCTTTTGCACCAACATGACGAATGCCTAAACCAAATAAAAGCCGTTCAAGTGAGTTTTCCTTTGATTGTTCGATCGCTTTTAATAGGTTATCAGTCGATTTTTCCCCCATTCTCTCAAGACCCAGCAGCTGTTCTCTCTTTAGGCGGTATAAATCCGCTACATCCTTAATTAACCCCTCTTGAAACAATTGGGCCACAACTCGTTCACCAAGACCATCAATATTCATCGCATTTCTTGATACAAAGTGGATGAGACCTTCCTTTATTTGTGCCGGACATTGCGGGTTGATGCAGCGGAGAGCTACTTCGCCCTCAATGCGAACGAGCTCGCTTTCACATGCAGGGCAATGTGTAGGCATAGTAAAGTCTTGTTCTTCACCCGATCGATGATCAACAAGCACATTAACAACCTCTGGGATAATGTCCCCTGCTTTTTTCACCACAACGGTATCACCAAGTTTGATGTCCTTTTCTCTAATTAAGTCCTCATTATGGAGTGAGGCACGTTGTACAGTTGTTCCGGCTACACGCACTGGTTCTAAAATGGCCGTTGGTGTAATCACACCTGTTCTTCCAACACTTAATTCAATGTCTATAAGCTTTGTCGTAACTTCCTCAGCAGGGAATTTATAAGCGATTGCCCAACGCGGACTTTTTGCTGTAAATCCAAGCTCTTCCTGTTGTGCGAGGGAATCAACTTTGATAACAATCCCATCAATATCATAAGATAAGGTTGCTCTTTTTTCCTGAATCCCTTCAATAAAGGAGAGGATTTCTTCAACATTTTCACATTTTCTGCGTTCTTTATTTGTTTTAAATCCGACTTCTTCTAATAAATCCAAGGCTTCACTATGTCTTTCAACACCTGTTCCGCCAAGGTCAGCAATGCTGTAAACAAAAATATCAAGGTTCCGTTTTGCCGCGATTTTGGGATCAAGCTGTCTAATAGAGCCAGCTGCAGCATTCCGCGGGTTAGCAAATGGCTCTTCTTCATTTTGTAAACGAAGCTCATTTAATTTTTCAAATGATTTTTTTGGCATAAATGCCTCGCCTCGTACTTCAAAACTCAGTTCTTGTTTTAGCCTAAGCGGAATGGATCGTATTGTTTTGAGGTTTTCTGTAATATCCTCACCGGTTGTACCGTCTCCGCGTGTAGCACCTTGTACAAAATAACCATTTTCATAACGCAACGATACGGCTAAACCGTCAATTTTCAACTCAGCCACGTATTGAACATCATCACCTACCGCTTGTCTTACCCGGCGGTCAAAATCACGTAAATCCTGTTCATTAAATGCATTCCCTAAGCTTAGCATAGGTGTTCTGTGGACAACCTTTTGAAAGGCCTCTAAAATGGTCCCTCCAACCCTTTGAGTTGGAGAGTCCGGTGATTTCAATTCAGGGAAATCTTCTTCGAGCTTGATTAATTCTTGTAAAAGCCGATCATATTCAGAATCAGGTACGCTCGGTTGATCTAAAACATGGTATTCGTAATTATACGTGTTAAGCAGCTCATGCAGTTCCAAAGCTTTTTTAATTGCTGATTGTTTATCCATAGAGATTCCAATCCTTTCTTTCTAACGTCTTCTCTTTAGACCCGATTTATTGGGGCAAATTTTGCTAACAGCCGTTTAATTCCTACTGGGCTTGGAAAAGCAATATCTAATTCCTTTCCTTCTCCTGACCCTTTTACACTTACGACTGTGCCAATTCCCCACTTTTTATGTTCAGCCTTATCACCAACTGCCCAGGAAATATCATCACCGCCTGTTGAGGCAACAACCGGTCTTGTAACTGGCGGACGTTTTTCCAAACGACGCCCTTGATTAAACGATGCAGCTGGTTTCTTTGCTTCATGAAGACATTCAATCAATTCGCTTGGGATCTCTGCGATAAAGCGCGACTCAGGGTTCATGCTTGTTCTTCCAAACAGAGTACGCATTTGTGCATTTGAAATAAACAGTTCTTTTTCAGCTCGTGTGATTCCCACATATGCTAAACGGCGCTCTTCCTCCATTTCATCCTCTTCCGTTAAGGAGCGGCTATGCGGGAAAACACCTTCCTCAAGACCGATTAAGAACACAACTGGAAACTCTAATCCCTTTGCAGAGTGAAGGGTCATGAGGACAACTGCGTCATTTTGCTCTTGCTCATCCTCTTCAAGTTTATCAATATCAGATACAAGGGCTAAATCAGTTAAAAAGGCAACAAGACTTTTATCGTCATTTTGCTTTTCAAAGGTTTGCGTAACAGAAAGAAACTCATCGATATTCTCCAAACGGCTTTGTGCCTCGATTGTCTTTTCTTGTACAAGCATTTCCCGATACCCAGATTTCTCAATGATTTCCTCAGCAAGCTCTGTAACAGACAAGTAATCCTGCATATTGCCAAGATTGCGGATCATTTCGCGGAATTCCACTAATGCCTTAACAACCTTTGCACTAACACCGACTTGTTCAATTTCTTCTATTGCTTGAAATAAAGATAGGTCATTATCTAATGCATAGTTTGCAATTTTATCTACAGATGTAGAGCCGACACCCCGTTTCGGGACATTAATAATTCGGGCTAAGCTAATATCGTCATCCGGGTTGGCAATTAAGCGCAGGTATGCTAGCAAGTCCTTAATCTCTTTTCTGTCATAGAACTTGATTCCGCCGACAATGGTATAATTAATGTTGGATTTAAGCAAAACTTCCTCGATAATCCTTGATTGTGCATTTGTCCGATATAGAATCGCAATATCCGAAAGCTTCCGTTCCCCTGAATCAACCAATTGTTTAATTTTTCCCGCAACAAATTGGCCTTCTGCTGATTCGCTATCAGCACGATAATACATAATCTTCGCGCCTTGTTGATTCTCAGTCCATAGCTTTTTAGGTTTTCGATTTGAATTATGTTTAATAACCTCATTGGCAGCCTCTAATATTAGCTTTGTTGAACGATAGTTTTGTTCAAGCAAAATGACATTTGCATGAGGATAGTCCTTTTCAAACGATAGAATGTTGGCAATATCTGCACCGCGCCAGCGATAAATAGACTGATCAGAGTCCCCGACAACACATAAATTTTTAAAACGAGCAGCTAAAAGCTTTACTAGCATATATTGTGCTCTATTCGTATCTTGATACTCATCGACATGAATATATTGGAATTTACGCTGGTAGGTTTCAAGAACCTCTGGAACACGTTGAAATAATTGGATCGTTGTCATAATTAAGTCATCAAAATCAAGTGATTGATTTTTGCGCAGCTTCCTTTGATATTCCTTATAAACATCACTTACAACTTGTTCATAATGGCTGCTTGCCGTCTTTTCATATTCATCAGGTGTTAACAATTCGTTTTTTGCACTGCTAATCGAACCAAGCAAGCTTCTTGGTTCGTACTTTTTCGGATCAAGATTTTTTTCTTTTAGCACAGTTTTAATAACCGACAATTGATCTGTCGTATCAAGAATGGAAAAGTTACGATTGATTCCCATTCTGTCACTGTCTCGACGCAAAATACGGACACACATAGAGTGAAAAGTTGAAATCCAAATGTCATCCGCACCAGCCCCTAAGATGCTTTGAATTCTCTCTTTCATTTCCCGAGCAGCTTTATTTGTAAAGGTAATCGCTAATATATTCCAAGGGGCAATTTGTTTTTCGATCATTAAGTAGGCGATCCGATGTGTTAACACACGGGTTTTCCCACTTCCCGCCCCAGCCATAATCAATAAGGGGCCATCTGTTGTTTTTACTGCTTCCTGTTGCTTGTCATTCAAACCAGCAAGTAATTGATTTGATAAAAATTGCAACTGCTTCACCACCCTAACAAACATATGTTCTATTTTAATAAAGATTGAGGCTTAATGCTAGTCCTCAGACAGCCTCGTCCAACATTAAGATTTAACAGCAGCAACCGTTTGTAAAGCTGCTTTCAAATCTGTGTAAATAACATTTCCAACGACAACAACATCTGCATGCTTTGCAAAATCCTTTGCTTCTTCTGGTGACGAAATGCCTCCACCGTAAAAAAGCTTCGTATCCTTTAATACCTGCTTGGTTTGCTCGACAACCGGGAGATCACCTAATTTTCCACTGTATTCTAAATAAAAAATCGGAAGATGAAACATATTCTCCGCAACACGGGCATATGCTACGACATCATCAACTGAGATGTCTGTTTTTGCTTCTGTTATACTAGCTGCCTTACAATCAGGATTTAATATACAATATCCTTCCACGATCACTTCTTCCCAGTTCATGATTTCTCCATATTCCTTCACCGCTTCCTGGTGCAAATCAATCATCCATTTTGTACTTCTACTATTTAAAACCGTTGGGATAAAATATAGATCAAACCCGGGAATGATGGCTTCAGGTGTTGAAACCTCTAAAATGCATGGGACCAGATATCTGCGGATTCTGGACATGAGATTTAACACATTATCTTCCGTAATATGATCACTGCCTCCTACGATAATCCCATCGGTGCCAGATTCACAAATTTTTTCTAAGTCCTCATCACTTATTTCTTTATCAGGATCGAGTTTAAACACATGCTTCCACTCGCTAATATCATACATGCAGGAATTCCTCCATTCAAAACATCCATTTCACTATTATAACAAAGAACACGTAGGCGAAAAACTTAACTCTTTATGAAGATGGTAAAATCCAATAACGATAACTCCAGTAATGGATTTTACCATGTTTAGATAAGAAACAGAAGTCCAAAAGGGATGGTGCCTTATGTTGGAAGGTTATCTTTTTTTCCCATAAGAAAAACCGGGCAAAAACCGCCCGGTCCTTTTTTGTCTAGCGAATATCCGATAGCTTGTACTCTATTCCATG
>NZ_CANNCR010000069.1 GCF_947503125.1 uncultured Metabacillus sp. | reverse complement strand
TGATACATTTAATAAAAATTGTGTGAAAGAAAGATCTTTCTGTTCAGCATCCCTTATCAACGTTGGAAGGTTATTAGCGGTTTCCACGAGTCGAAGTGTCTTCATGATCTCTTGTAAATGCTGCATCTCACTCATTAGAATTCACCTTCCAATATTATTGTATAAGAATCTATTCTTCTTTTATGAGCCTCGGTTTCCATTATCCAGCTAGATAACTTGTTCAGTGGTTCAATCGGTTTCACATTTTCCTTATCTGTTCCATGTTTTTGTCGTTGCCGTTTTACATATGCAACGATATCGCTAAAATCTGTTGCACTAAATAATTTCCTTTTCATACACTCGTTCAAAGCTGCCGATAATATTTGTGGATCATTTTCTTTAGTTTCTCTTATTATAATTTGTAGTTGGTCTCTAATATATCGAGGATACTTTTCTCTGACCAACTGAATATAATCATAAGCCTGTTCTTTATCTTCAAACTGCTGTATAACTGTATTGATAAATGCATCGATTCCTTTTGACCGGTCCCTGCTATGATTTCTATCTTTAACTAATACTCCTTTCCCTTCGGGAACTTTATGTTTAGCTATTATCTCTCCTGTTTCTGGTATATAGATGATTAACTCTCTGTCTTCAGTCTCTTTGACACTGACTTTTTCATATTTGTTATAGGTTCCAAGTGGAAGTGAATACCGATTAGATAAATAACGAATGGTGTTGTCCTTATGGACAGACCTTGATATACTTGTTTCGTAATTGTTTTTAATATCTATATTTTTTGAGACTGGTTTTAAGTGTTGCTTTTCAAGGGTGAACACTTCGACCGGTCTCTTTTTTGTTGTATTATGGATTTTGGAGTTACCTGTTCTATTTAGCCATTCCCATCCTTGCTCATTCCAAGAATCAATATTATGGAATACACGATGTTTTGCGAAATTTTTCTTAACGAAGCCAACTACATTTTCAATCCGACCTTTACTTTCAGGGGTAAGCCCGAAATATAAAAAATAAGCGTACCTTCTGGTACGCGGCACAAATAGCCGTAAATTCTGATATTTTTGGTTCATTAAAAGACGGGTCATCTTCAAAAAGTGACGCTTGCCCATCCGGAGTATTGTATTTCGATTTTTCGGTTTTTGATCCATATAAAAGTTTGGTTAAATGGCGAACTTGGTCAGTTAACACTTCAATCTGTTTCGATAAGTTCTTGTTTTGTTGCTTCGAATGAGCCAATTGCTCTTCGAGCATTCGAATTAATTTCTCATTTTGATTTTCATTCGTAGAAGAAGGGTTAGCCACATCATTCACCACTTTTCGTTCGGATTCACTTATCTTATTATAACGAGTTCGAACAGTGGAATAAAGAAAAAATGAATGGCTTTAACGAATTTAGAAAACACCTTTCGATGATGGCTGAATTGCCTTTGGCTGCTGGATCGATAACCCTTCGAGGAGCCAGCGAAGCTCCTGTTGAGAAAGATTGCGTACTTCATTTTCATCTTTTGGCCATTGGAGTTTGCCGTTATCCAATCTTTTATAAAGCATGGCGAAGCCATCTCCGTCGAAATATAAACATTTATAGCGATCTTTACTCCATCCTGAAAATAAGAAAATGGAATCGCCATATGGATCAAGTTCGAAAGAATCTTGAATCAGTGTTGCCAGGCCATCAATTCCTTTTCTCATGTCCGTTTTACCGCAAATGATATAAATGTTTTTCACATTTGTATAATCGTGTTTCATCGATCTTTCAACTCCTTCATGATCGTTTGGATGATGTGCTCATCTACGCCGTTGAAGAAGGAAATTTCAACATTGCCGGTTTTGATCGTGCAAGTCGGATTTGAGGAAGGGGCTGTTCGATTTTTTGAAGAGGTATTTTCGTTTTCGGTATGTAATGTAACGGGGACAATGGTTAGTTTTTGTTGCGGCATATGAAAAGCACCTCCTTTAGTGATACTTGCATAGTACCAGGAGGCGCTGCGTGTTTATATGCGTTGTTTGATTGGGGGCTTACGTTTCATTTAAGAAAAGTGCGGAGAATACAAGACCAAAAAAAGGAACAAAGTTATTAAATATTGCTGTTTTCCCTGCTCCTATCTGCTGAATTGCTGCATTAAAAACTATATACCCCACACCTGTTGCCACTACCCCTGACACAATAAATAAAAAGTAAATAAATATAGTGGATGAAGTCATTTCATTGAATCCTTTAGGTTCAGTTATAAAACTAATAATCAACAAACCTATTGAACCTAATAAATACATTATTGTTGTTACTTGTTTTGAATCGAGAGTTGCTGTTGCCTTTTTTACAAAAATAAAACTAATGGCTTGGACGAACATAGCAATAAATAAAATCAATTCTCCTTGTGACAATTGCATATTACTGAATGAACCACCTTGAATAAAAAAGACACCAGTTAATGCAAGAATAAAACCTATCGTTCGCAATTTAGTTAATTGTTCACCTAAAAAAAGGACAGCGAGTATTGCTGTTGAAAGCGGAACTAATGCAAGAATTAAAGAAGCATTCGAAGCATCAATCATTGTTAAACCTACTGCTATAAGCAAGTGATGTACAATGACACCAAATAACATTCCAAGTAGTGTATAAATCCATTCTCCTTTCGATAAACGACGAAAGGATTTTCCAAGAACGATTATGATTAATGCTGTAATCCCAGCCATCATAATTCGGAATGCCGTCATGGTTTGTGGAGGTAATTCTTCCACCAGTACTTTAATTATAACCATATTAAGTCCCCAAATAGCTGTGACAAAAAATACTAAACCATAAATTAGTAATAATCGCTTTTGATCCACAAACTTCCCTCCTTTAAACCTTTTATATTTCGCAGAGTATTAACCTGCTTTTAAAATAAAGTAATTAATCACCATTCTTTTTCTGAATTTATTTCGATTACTTTCGGAATGTGCTTTGTATAGGTTAGGAAGTTATTTATGATCTCCTTTGTTTTGACCTTAATATATCCGGTTGTGGTCCCATCGCTACATCCATACCATTCTTCCAAAAGTACGTCCTCATCAAAAACAACTTGCACAAAATTTTCCTTGTCCATTAAAACACCAAATACAGTAGCAGCTCCTTTTTTTACGCGCAGAATTTGTTCCATCATCTCTGCAGGAGCAAAGGATACGCGTGAAATGTCGAGTGCATTTCTAAAATCTTTTGATTTGAATGGCCTATCAGCGGTAGTTATAAATAAATAAAGCTCTGTCTTTTTACTGTTGCAGAGGAACAGCGTTTTTACCATTTTCATATCCAATTTTTGATTGATCTCGATACAGTCCTCCATTGAAATTGCTTCATCTGTATTCACTCGTTTAAATGAAATCTGTAACTTTGTCAATGATTCGTATACCATTTCTTGTAGCGGAGACTTATAGCTATCTGGTGCTTTTTCCATAATATTACTCACAAAAAACATCTTTATATCCCTAGCCTTTCCTAACTTGAATTTTTGATAGTAATAACATATCATGTTCACATGTATTACAAAAACGAATTTTTGTCATGATACTCATGACAAAAACAGATGGAAAAGGAAACGAGTATGAATATCCAAAAATATATGGCGTTTGTAAAAGTAGTAGAATTGGGTAGCTTTACAAAAGCTGCAGAAGCATTGGACTATACACAGTCTGGGATCAGCCGTATGATTAACGATTTAGAAACGGAATGGGGGGGTTTCCCTTTTTGAAAGAGGACGTGCCGGTATCAATTTAACCTCTGATGGCTTAAAGTTACTGCCCCAATTAAAGAGAATATGTAATGAGCATGAAATCTTAATGACTCAGATCGAAGACTTACACGATATGCAGACTGGGATGATTCGCATTGGGACATTTTCTAGCGTAGCAACCCATTGGCTTCCTAACATAATTAGAATTTTTAAGAAGGATTACCCAAAGATAGATTTTGAACTTCTGCTTGGTGATTATACAGAAATTGAAAGCTGGATTCTAAATGGACGTGTTGACTTAGGATTTGTGCGGCTTCCATCAAAACCAGAATTAGATACTATCTTTGTGGAGCAAGACCGTTTGCTGGTAGTGATGCCGTTAAATCATCCTCTTGCTAATTGCGAAAAGTTTCCAATCAACGACTTACTGAATAGCCCATTTATGCTATTGGAAAAAGGAGCAAAAGCAGAAATCTCTGAAATTTTTGAGATGCATCATATTTCACCTCAAGTTAATTTTACAACATGGGATGATTATGCAATTATGTCTATGGTGGAAAACGGGCTAGGAATCAGTATATTACCAGAATTAATCCTGAAGCGTATTCCTCACAAAATAATTGCGAAAGAGCTTGAAATTCCTGCTTTTAGAGATATTGTATAGCTACGAGAGAACAAAAATCACTTTCCCTTGCGTCCAAGAAATTTTTAGAATATTTATCTTATAGGAACAGAGAGATTAGATGAAGACGAACTATATAACCTCATATCCAAAGACGACAGTGTTCCATTTATTAAAATTGAAGATGAAGTTTACTATCCGAAAATGGCTATAGATGAATGGTTTTTATCCGGGGAAGGTAAGTATAGAAAAGAAGTAACTGAATAACAGAGGTTAAATTTTTACAATTTTATTATTAGACATTAAGACAAATGAGTCAAGGGTTCATTCCCTTGGCTTTTATTATAATGTGAATTTTGTCGGAAAATACAGAAAAGAAAATATGGTTATACAGTATTCTTTATAGTACTATTGATATATTGTTAAATAGTTCTTTATAACGAATAAGGGGGAAGAAATCGTGCGTAAAAAAGGTATTGTGTCATTAGTCGCTGTAGGCTTATTAGCCTTATCATTGTCTGTAGGTACTGTTAAGGCAGAAGGAAATGATTACGAATTATCAAAGAAAGTTGTGGAAGATCATGTTGAAAAGCCACTCAGGAAAGGTATAGTTGATTCTGATGCGTTAAATAAACTAGAGAAAGAGATTGAAGGTTCTAAGTCGGTAAAAAGTTCAGGAAAAACTAGCATAATGGGTAGTAGTTCTACTAGTGAGTACATATTTGAACAAGAATATAACGATGACTTTGATTATGCGAATGCCACATCGTATGAAAAACCTACAATCGGTCAATTGCTTCCTTTGTATGATGTAGATTTTCATAAGGTTGTTGTCCCTAAGGATGGAGTTCTATTAGTAGGTGGTGCTACAAACTCGTATGCTATTGATCTACTCTTTATTGCAACAGAGTATGATTATGCTGATACTGGAAAATTAGAATATCTTGGTACAGAGTATGAGGATGATATTGAGATTCAAGTATATCAAGCAAAAGCAGGAACATACTATGTTCCAGTTTTAGATTTTGATAACGATTATTATGATGATAATACAGAACAAGATTTATATCAAATTGCAACGGCATTTGTAGACAATGTTGCACCATCGAAACCAACAGTTAATAAAGTTGATAATAATGATACAGTTGTGACAGGTAAAGCAGAAGCCAATTCCACTGTAATTGTGAAAAATGGAAATACTCAACTTGGCTCTGCGGTAGCAACATCGAAAGGTGACTTTTCGGTGAAGATTAAGGCACAAAAGAATGGCACTACTTTGACTGTTTATGCTAAAGACTCAGCAGGAAATAGTAGTTCGGGAACAACAGTAAAAGTTGCTGACGTTATACCTCCAGCTAAGCCAGTTATAAATAGAGTTGACAATAACGACAAAGCGGTAACTGGTAAAGCAGAACCTACTTCTTACATTATTGTAAAAGTTGGAAGTAAAGTAATAGGAAATGGAAAGACAACATCAAAAGGCACTTTCACTACTGCAATACCTGTTCAAAAAGCAGGCACGAAGGTGACAGTAATATCTAAAGATGGTGCAGGCAATTTGAGTCCAGGATCAACTGTAACTGTTGTTGATGTAGTTGCACCAAGTAAACCAACTATTAATAGAGTAGACAGTAACGATAAGGTTGTAAAAGGAAAAGCAGAAGCTTTCTCAATCGTAACTGTTAAAGTTGGAAGCAAGTCGATTGGCTCTGCTACTGCTTATTCAAACGGAACTTACTCCGTTAAGATTCCTGCACAGAAAACAGGAACTACACTCTCTGTAACTGCGAAGGATAAAGCAGGGAACGTTAGTCAAGCTGCAACGATCAGAGTTGTAAAACCTTAATGGGATATTAACCTCTATACCAAAAATTAAGACCGAGTAAATATTAATTTTTCTTATTCAAAGCGTATTACTCAGTATAATATTACCAATATTGTAAATGTATGATAATATTGTCCTAGATTAATAGACGATTGGAGTTGTTTTATTTGCTGCAAGAGAAAGAAAACAAAATTGCAATAGCGCTAATTATTATGGGTTGGGTAAATATCGCCTCTGGAATAAGTGCTGGTTTTATTTTTGGTTATCAATACGAAGAGTTCATTTGGAGTATATTTTTAAGTTGGAGTATAGCTGGAATTAGTTCGGGATTAGTTCTTCTTGCACTTGGGGAGATTGTTGAATCTTTAAATAACATTCGAGATTGTTTAAAAGAAAATACCTCTACACCAGAGGTTGATTCAAAAGAAATAATCAAAAATCCTGAAGGTGTTATAAGGGATAAAGACGAAATGCAACCACAAGAAAGGGATGTTGACAAGGAAGAGTGGATAATAACTGAAAATCAAAAAGAGGCAATCCTAAAATTATACAAAGAAAGCAATGATATTAACATTATTCCTTCTCCTTATAGAAATTTTTGTATAGTTGAAATAAATGGAGGCAAAATTGAAATTATTGAATTAAAACAAAATGTACCTTTTGTTCTTTCAGACTTCCATTGGGCTGATATTCAAAAAGAAATAAGACAATGGTATAAAGAATATAAACACTGATTCTTTTTGTATGATAAATTTAGCTTTTGAGAGTAGGTAGCCGATTTTCTTCCCAAGCAATTTTCCTTCCTCTTAACCTTTTATGTATACAAAAACAATAAAGTTAAATCCGAATATTTTCAAGATTTTTAGGCATGAGAACATGTTGTTAAACGTTTCTCATGCCTTTTAATGTTGACTAACAGGTTGTTATTATAAGTTTCCAATTTTCATAAAGAGGAGTATTTAAACATGAACACAGGTAAACCATTTTGATTTCATCATGTTTTTTACAATTCTACTAATTGTTTTTTCAGATCTTTCAACAAAATAAACAACAGAATCATTCTGAAGCTAATGGATATTGGCAAGGCGCGGTTTTAAGGTAAGAAGGAAAAAAATTGAGTTAGGTATTACAAAACTTGCAAAAAAAAATCTCAATACCCGCTACTCTTTGCTCACTTCTCTATATATAGTCTATGAAAAGAATTTTCATAGAAGAAAGGACAGTGATTAAAGATGGCAAAATATCGAATGGTGCGTACTGATTTTTGGAAGAATCCGATTGTTTCAGAAGAGATGACCCCCGAGGATAGGTATTTTTACCTCTATCTGCTTACAAATCCACATACGACTCAAACAGGAATCTATCGAATTACGAAAAAACAAATGGCCTTTGATTTGGGATATTCGCTTGAGAGTGTTCATTCGTTAATAGAACGATTCACCCTGCATCATAAGTTGATTCGTTACAATCCTGTAACAAGAGAACTTGCGATTAAAAACTGGGGGAAATATAACCTGCGTAAAGGTGGGAAACCAGTCATGGATTGTATTTGTTCGGAATTAAAAGAGATCAACGATACCTCGCTTATTCCATTTGTGTTGGAGTCCATTGATAAACAGGAAATTCGAAGCTTATATGAGTCTTTTTGTAAGCCTGTAAGAATGTCCTCTGACAAGGTAATGAATGATCAAAATGAAAATGATACATATCTAGACACGGATGAAGATTTTGACGATACGTCTTTGTCTCGTCATACGATACGGGCACAAAAAGAAAAAGAAGAAGAAAAAGAAAAACAAAAACAAAAACAACAACAAAAAGAAAAAGCTTTTAACCCAAATATAGAGAATAATCCAGACATCGAGGCTCCATCACAAAATCAAAAATCGAAAGACGTGAAAGAAATTATTGAGTTTTGGGATAACAATGGATTTGGTTTCTCAAACGTGAATGCGAAAGAGCAGCTATTATCTTGGTTAGATGATTCTAGCTTTTTGCAGCCTAAAGACGTGATCTTAAAAGCCATGGCAATTGCATGTGCCAATAACAAGCGAAGGCTGAACTATGTCGTTGGCATTCTTAAAAATTGGGAAAATGAATCGTTACTGACCGCCAACGAAATTGATGCTTATCAAAAGGAGCAAAACCCTGTACATAAACAATCAACCAAATCGTTTCCTGGTGGACGAGATATTCCAAGTGAATTTGAACTTGATCTAACGGCAGGTGAAGAGTGATGAGTATTGCCGAAAAAGTGTTCTTAGGAAGCTTGATGAAGGCGGAGTACCTGCTCAAGGATACCGTTATTCAACCTGAACATCTGGAAAGTACACGGCATAAAGAATTAATGCGCAGAATGGTTGAGTTAAACCGAGCGGGTAGGAATATTGATTTAATCACATTGACAACCTTACCCGACCTTGATTCATTTGGCGGCATGTCTTATCTTTCAGAGCTGTTATCGTTTGCTGATCTTGAGAGATTTGAAGGAATCGAGAGGCTCATTCTTGATCTTTGGAAGAATCGGGAAAAGAGAAACATTTTAACAGTTGCAGCCAATAATGATTGGGAGATTCCAAAGGTCATTGCCGAATTGGATAAAATTAACCAAACGAAGATGGATGATCACACGTCCTTACAACAAGCGTTAACAAATATCTTTGAGGCCCCTTGGGAAGATCAAAATATCTTGAAAAGTGCAACAACGGGTATTAAAAAGCTCGACGAAGTGACAGGCGGCTTTCAAGATGGGGAAGTGACGATTGTAGCGGCAAGACCATCGATGGGAAAAACCGACGTCATGCTTCATTTTGCTAAAATGTCGGGGTGGGCTGGGTATTTGCCGCTTGTCTTTTCCTTGGAAATGCCTGAAAAGTTGATAACAAGTCGATTAATTGCCTCAACAGGGGGCTTCAACCGTAGAAAAATGCGGGATCCGAAAAGAATGCTATCTGAGAATCAAAAGAATAAATGGTCAGATGTAATTGGTGAGCTCAATGAAACTTATATGCAAATTTTTGATGGTGCTGGACAAACGATCGCTGAGATGAGAGCAAAAACGCGAAAATTGATCAATCAATTTCCATACAAAAAACCGATCATTTTTATCGATTACTTAACACTTATCCGCTCTAGTGAATCTTACGGAGGGAATGCCCATTTACAAGTGACGGAAATATCCAAATCGATCAAAACGATGGCAAAGGATTTTAATTGTCCAGTCGTATGCTTGGCACAGCTAAATCGATCGGTGGAATCAAGAGCCAATAAACGGCCGATGATGTCAGATATTCGGGAATCGGGCAGTGTGGAACAGGACGCCGATGTCATTTTGTTCTTGTATCGTGAAGCTTATTATGACAAGGAAACTCAGGATCGTTCCCTAGAAATCATTGTTTCGAAAAATCGAAATGGTCCAGTCGGAACCATCGCAGTAAATTATAACGAGTATACAGGAAAGATTGAAGAGAAAAAGGAATAGAGTCTTGCCCTTGAATAGACTTATGAACAAAGAGGAATGGCGATAAAATTGATAATGAGGTGTTATCACGTGATTGTGAAAGATCTTTACCTGGAATGTATACGTTTAGAAGAATCCACATTAGCCCATTACATCTATCATTTACTAGAAGAGCAGAAACTTTCATTGGATGACAGTATATTCAGCATAGACCTTGATCAAGCCGATCATCAGAAAGTAGCGGAATTGATTGAAAAGAATGTATTAAGTTTTCATAAGGTAGGCATTTACTCGCTGAAGATGAACAAGAATGATTTTGTCTTTATTTTTGCTAGAAGCCAGCAACAGGCCATCCAATTCTACACTGAAACATTTTATCAAGCCCCATTGAATTGCCACGAATATTTGCTTGATTTCGAACTTGCAAGGGGAAATGAGGTGATTTCGTTTCGGGACCTAAGGAAGGAATTTGAGAGTTTTCCGGCAATAGCAGGGTATTTTAACCATACTGATATTGAAGTAGAAGCGGTTCAATTGAATGATCCATCCGCATGAACAAATTTATTTGTCAGAGGTGTAGTGTAGAAATAAAAGATATTAGGGAGAAAAACAATAAAACTTTTATGTATTGTTTTTCTCCAACAATTGAGTATTAGAAGCAATTAAGGAGATTACATGCATCACCGTTTGGGGAGCAGAATCTGATCTATTTTCGTTTAGGCTCCTGTATCGATACATCTTTGGGTCGTTTTGGATATAATGCCTTGCCTGAATCGTTAGGCCCAGTAAGGTCATTTCGTTGATCTAGAACCTTCTCAGTATACTCAATAGGATTTTGATTTGTCATGCTTACCACCCCCATTAATAGGATTGGTAAAAAGTAAGCTTCAATGACAGGTAATTTTTCCATGGTGGGTTAAACTTAATTTTCTTAGTGAAAAGGACAGAACATTTGAATTGAAAGGTAGATTAAGGAACTGTCAAGGAAGTATGCATTAGTTTTTGTTCATTTCTATGTTTGTTTAACTGTTATTTTTCATTAACTAAACTGTAAAAAAGCTATTTATATGGTGGGTAGATACTCCAAAGGAATTTTTCTTTTAATCGAAATTCCTTTATCAGAGGAAAGCCGACTTAATGTAAGACAACTGTAAAAGCATCAGTAAGTTTATAAGTTTAGTTTCAATAATCAATGAAAAAACGATCTTGATCGACGAATTCTATCTTCTTATTGTGTTAAAACGTGTTATAAATATTTTCACATGTTTCAGCTGTTGGTTCATAAAAACAGTGAAGTTTGTAACGTGCCACAAAAGGTTGATTGTACCACTGTGGAGGACAATCACCTGGGGGTCTGAAATACCATAAACTAAATTTTGCAGGCCAAAATCTTTCACCATTAATCACTCGACGTGCTAAACGTTTTTCCTTTTCCCTTGCCGCTTGATAGAAATAACCATGAGTAACGGCTTCAAATGCATGTGGTTGAAAGATCATTTCCTGGATAGTACGGATCCCTTTAAAGTCGGAACAATTTGCTCTTACTCGATTAATTCCTACATTCCCAACGAGTAACATTCCTTTTATCCCTTCACCTTCAGCTTCAGCCCTAAGTAATCTTGCCAAAAGGTTAATATCTGCACTTGTAGCCTTAACAACTGACATGACTTCACCCCCATTGTATTTTACACTTTATAATATTGTTTTTTAGTTAGACTAATTACCTTTTTTTCTGGTACTGTGGATAATTCTAATCCTTTTTTCTATAATATCTTATAAAAATTGGTTTAAATTCTGATGGATAGGTAATTATATAAATTTAAAATTCATCTAAAACATATTAAACGAACGAAGCAGGTTAGAAAAAAGCGCAAGGCGCCTTGCCTATCGGCGACAAGCATAAGGCGAACAGGAATAGAAGGTGTTCTTTACCTTCAATTCCTGTTTGACTAGACCCTAAAGGCAGTTAAAAACGCGACGTCCTTATCTCTTAACTGCACTTGCACGTCCTGTGCTTCGCCGATGGCGCCTGAGCTAGATTCAGAAACGCAAGCTCGGTTAAGAAAATAGATAAATTCTGGTATCATAAAAAAAAGAGATGTTATTTTTTACAACATCTCCTTTGCTTATCATTCCTTGTGATTTTAAGATTCTAATTCATATTTTAGATATAACAGAAAGGGACGCTTTAGTTGAAGAGCGGAGATTGTTGCCGCTGTTAAGTGACAATAAAGTTGATTAAATACAAATAAAATTGTTACATTTACAATAAAGATGTATAAAAACGCAAGCCATGTTATTCAATTAAAGGGCCATTATATTGGTGCGACACGTTCCTGACTCAAATGAGATGTGGTTAACGCAATCTCGGTAAAGGTTAGGCAATTTATGATTTAAATTGAAGGATATTATCAAGAAGTCGAATGAGGAGGTAACGCTCTGAAAGGCTTCCCCTGCGTCGAATAGCACGCTGTTTAGTAAGGAAAAGCGTGTTATAAGCTCGGCTAATAGGCGTGAGAATTTACCGTAATAGTTCGGCTGACGAAACCCTACCCGATGGGGCGGTGTAAATCATGATGCTTGGGTTGAACAAATATGGTGAGAATGCAATGAAATAGAATAATAAACTATATTGCTGGCGAACCTCCGAATGTACGGGTCTAGACTGGCAATACATAGAAATGTGTATATCACTAAATGTGAGGTTAGCTGTGGATGAGTAAGAATCAATTATATAAAAGTCCATCTTGTGTTACAGGCACATGCAATGTTAACAGGCTCATAGGAGGCACCTAAGTTTGTTCCATAATAGATAATATTCAACGTGGTAAGCTGATAACGTGGAGAGCTTACTCTCGGTGAAGCGTTGGAAGGGAAAACATTCGTGAGAATAACGATTGTATAACTTTTCTTCATAACAGTGAAAGTGGTGGCACAGTACCGTTGAAGCGTGTAATGAACGCTGAGGGATAGCCACTAGACTAATATAAGATTCATTCACCATGCAAGGCAGTTCTTCAACGATTAATAAGGTTCTTGTGAGACTAATAGAGGTTCAGCTCCAAAAGGAGCCACCGACTTGTTAAAACGAAAGAAACTGAGGCACAATGAGTATTATGATATGCAATATCATTTTGATTCTTTATACGCTCAAAGTGCTAATGGTCAAAATTTTTATGGATTACTCGATTTAATGCAATCCGATGAAAATATTCGGTTAGCTTATCGCAATATTAAACGAAACTCCGGCAGTAAAACGGCTGGATATGATGGATTAACGATTGAAGATATGAAGCGATTATCTGTATCAGAAGTTATATCAGAGATACAACGAATGTTTGAGCACTATACACCCCAAGCAGTTCGGCGGGTCTTTATTCCAAAGGCAAATGGAAAAACACGCCCTTTAGGGATTCCGACTATTTGGGATAGATTGTTCCAACAGTGTATTCTTCAAGTGCTTGAGCCGATTTGTGAAGCGAGGTTCTATAAGCACAGCTATGGTTTTAGACCTAATCGCAGTACACATCATGCGAAAGCTAGGTTTGAAACGCTCATTAATCGAGCATGCTTATATCACTGTGTAGACGTTGATATAAAGGGATTCTTTGACAATGTAGATCATGCCAAACTATTAAAACAAATGTGGTCGCTTGGGATTCGTGACAAGGCACTGCTCTCCATTATTTCTCGTCTTTTAAAGGCTGAAATTATTGGCGAAGGCTTCCCAATCAAAGGTACACCCCAGGGGGGTATTTTATCGCCCCTTTTATCTAACATTGTATTAAATGAACTAGATTGGTGGGTTAGTAATCAATGGGAAAGTTTTGAAACTCAAAAGCTATATAAATCACATATTAGTAGATATAATGCATTGAAACAATCGAATTTGAAACATTGCTATATCGTGAGATATGCAGACGATTTTAAAATCCTTTGTCGCACTCGTTCACAAGCGATTAAAATGCTTTATGCAGTAAAGGATTTCCTTCAAAAAAGGCTTAAGCTTGAAATTAGTGAAGAAAAATCGAAAGTAGTTAACCTAAAGAAAAACTCTTCAGAGTTTTTAGGTTTTCGGCTTAAAGCACATCGGAAAAGGATAAATAAAAGGACTCTTTATGTCGCTCGTTCACACATGACTAAGAAAGCCCTCAAAAATGCACAGATAAAGTTAAAACAAGCAATCAAAGCGATTCAGAAACACCAATCAGCCGAGAACGTTTGGCGCTTTAATACAGTTATAATGGGAATCCAAAATTATTACTCTGCAGCGTCACACATTACAGATGATTTAAATGAGCTGAACAATCGTCTTAATAAAGCTTTATATAATCGTTTAAAAGAAATGAGAAAAGAAGCAACGTTTCAGGACTTCACAAAATCCTTACAGAAACGATATAAGGGATATGAATGTAAGCTTTACAAAATAAAAGAAATGGTACTTGTACCAATTCATGCCCAACGCTGTAAGGTGAATCTGAACTTCTCTCAAACAATCTGTAACTATACTACCGAAGGTAGAAATAAAATTCATCAAAACTTACGAGCGATTAATAAACAAACGCTCGCTCATGTGATGAAACAATTCATACCGAGCCGTTCCATCGAATACAACGATAACCGGATTAGCCGATTTATCGCACAATACGGAAAATGTGCTGTTACAGGAATTGAATTAGGACTGAATGATTGGCATTGTCATCATAAGACACCGTACCATCTCACAAAAGATGATTCATACGGAAACTTAAAGATATTGCACAAATCTGTTCATCTTCTTATACATTTGAGAGACCAAGAGAAAATACAAGTGCTTTTGAACTCACTCAAGTTAAATGAAAAGCAACTTATAGAAGTTAATAAATTGCGTAAGCAATGTCTGAACGAAGCTATCTGATTTTACATTTCATCTTTGCATATACATAAAAATACTGAATGAGTTGGATTAGTTGGAACGCCGTATGCTGGGAAACTCGCCTGTACGGTGTTAAGTGGGGGAAAAGCTGGCGATAACCTCAAAAGCTTACCTATCACTATAACAACTCATTAAGATGATGAAAAACTTTGGGCACTACATGAAGGTATAGGCGTGCATATATAGAATAACTTAAACAAGAGATATCCTTTAATAAGAAAGGAAGATCGAAATGAAAAAAAGATTAAATAAACTATAAACCAGACACAACAAGTTATGCTTACATCATCAGAGAGCCCCTCCAATGATAAATCAACTTTTGTTTAAAATTAATTATGACATGTGGAGGGATATTTAATGAGAAGTGAACGGAGACATAAAATATTGAACGCATTAGGTAGTCTCGGATTTGAACAGCTTAATGGAATCGTTGAGAGTGACGAAACATTCTTTAAGGAGTCAATGAAGGGGAAACGGAAAATAACACATAGGGAACCGAAAGAACGAGGTGGCAAAGACCAAAAGAGAGGTATTTCTAACCTAAAAATCGCAGTGGTTGTAGCCCAAGACCGTAATGGTAATGTAGTGGCTCGAAAAGCTGGTCGTGGGCGTGTACGAGCAGAAGAAATAAATGCGGTAATTGGGGACTATATAGACACCTCTGCTTTGTTATGCACAGATACAGCTACAAATTATAAGAAGTTCGCTTTAATTAAGGGGTTAAAACACGAAGCGGTTAATGTTAGTAAAGAAGGGTATGTCAAAAAAGGCATATTCCACGTTCAACAAGTCAATAACTTTCATAAACGCTTGGAAGATTGGATGGTTAGGTTTCAAGGTGTGGCTACTAAATATCTTGATAACTACCTTTATTGGTTCCGTTGGCTTGAATTAGGGAAGAATATAGCATTTGAAAAACGAGTAGAACAAATGCTTATTTCAGCGTGCCGAAAATCGAATAAAAATACAGTTGAAGCTCTACGAAAAACTGCATAATAAAAGACCCTAAAAAGAGTCCTTATTAATATAGTAAATTCACTGTAACCAATCCTATGATGCTAATGCTGTACAACGACCACGCAATGATTTTGTTATTTTTGGATACCTCCTTGTTCTTAAATACTTTGATAAATTTGTATGACATAAATAAAAACGCAAATATAGATAATAAGAAAATTTGGCTCATTTTTTATAGACCTCCATTTAATGGCAAATTTATGATTTATTTCTATATTAACAAAAATTTCAAATACATCAATATTTAATAGCAACAAAGTTTACGAAAACAGCCTTTATAAAAGATGATAAATGGATAAACCAATTTGGCGAATTGCTTATAAAGCAAGAGCCGGATAAAGTTAATCAATCTGCCGGTATAAATATGGATTTTGATCGATCTTACGGATATTTAATGCTATTTACAGATGGAAATCGTATAGATCTTCATATCGAGACAAAAGAAAATATGTTGGATGGCTATGTTGATGATAAACTTACAGTACCATTATTAGATAAAGACAACTGTCTCCCGCAAATTCCTGCCCCTACGGATATTGACTATCGTGTGAAAAAGCCGACTGAACCGCATTTTATGGGGTGCTGCAATGAATTTTGGTGGTGTCTGCAAAATGTTGCAAAAGAGATTTGGCGAGACGAATTGCCGTATGCAAAGCAAATGTTTGAACGACACGTAAGAGATGCGCTGGATGAGATGGTTTCATGGTGGATTGGGATCAAGTATGACTTTCAAATTTCATCTGGAAAGATGGGAAAGTATTTCAAAAGGTATCTTCCTGAGCTTTACTGGGAAATGTACCAAAAGTCTTATTCAGACGGCAACTACAAGCATATGTGGGATTCAATTTTTGTTGCCTGTGATTTGTTTCGCACGTTAGCCAAGGATGTAGCACATTTTCTTTCGTACACATATCCAACTGATGATGATAGGAATATGGTGAAATATTTGCAACATGTAAGAAGATTACCCGCAAATGCAAAGGAAATTTATTAGTAAATGGAGCACCCTATAAAATTAGTAGGGTGCTTATCTATTCAATAATCGGGCGCTTATCCAAAACAAGGATATGCGCTCATTATTCATTTTAATGCTATTTAATAGAATAAGGATTATTTAATGGATTCGATATTTATGTTATTCGAAGGGAAATTAGTTAAATTTGCAGAAGTAAAAAGCTCAACTTTCGCACAAAGAAAATGAGTGTTACTCGTTGGTTGTATTGAATTTAGGTTATATCAATTATGGTAGTTGA
>NZ_CANNCR010000068.1 GCF_947503125.1 uncultured Metabacillus sp. | reverse complement strand
AATGTAATTATTTTGGATTATTTCCCATTTTATGAGATGGTTGACTAAATGCTAAGATTTTTATGCAAAGCTAGTGAGAATGTTAAGAATAATAAGAAATGCAGAAAACGAGGCTGAAGTTTCTAAAAGTAAAGTGTTAAAGCCGGTACATTTACTTTTAGCCTGTTTAAAGGAAAAAACAGGTGTACTTGGGGAAATATCTTTGAAAAGCACGTTAGACGTATCTTCTTTAAGGATTCAGATTGAGGAAATGGATCATTTAATAGATCAAAAATTGACTAGCAGTTCCCTTTTTAATGTTACCGTAACTGAAGATGTTATAAAGGTTTTTGACGTAGCCAATAGTTATATGGAAAAATACAATCAAGTCTATCTAAATGAAGGTCATATTCTTAAGGCATTAATAAAAACTAATGTGATTGATCGTTTTTTAACCAATGAAAACAAGCAGATAATTTTATCTCTTGGTACTACCTCGCGGGATATGATTACACATCTTGGCAATTATACCTTCCCAAATATAAATTCGCAGCTTGTTTGTAAAGTGAAGAATAACGATTTAAATAGACTTGTTAAGTTTGTAGAACATAATTTTTCATATGAATGGTCACAAACTATAAAAGATGGTTTTTTATTAAGTGAACCTTCGATATATATAGCTACAGATACTGAAGGAGAAATAGTTGGTTTTGCTGCTTTTGATGTATATAAAAATAAAAAATGTTATTTTGGCCCTATGGGAGTATCAATGTCCAATAGGATTAACGGGATTGGTTATTCATTACTACATCATTGTTTAAAAGATATGAAAGATATTGGTTATGAGTATGCCATTATTGGTGAAGCCGGACCAATAGAGTTTTATGAAAAGGCGTGTAATGCAGTTGTAATTCCATCGGCATATTAAATGACAATTCTTATACAACTAATAGCAAAAATAGGATAGATTATCTTCCACTAAAAGGCGCCATTCTTGAATATGAAGGCGTTTTTTTTCTAAAGGTCAGCAAGTTTTTTAGTAAGGAATTGATGGTGATTTTATAATAACTTTAACTAAGGCAGTTGAAGAAGGTATTTCATTAAAAAAATTGAATAATATGTAAAACAAAAAGTCTATTTGAGATATTAATAGAGATATTGAGTCAGGGAGGGTCTGATGAGAAGATTAAATGTGCTAATATTTTTATTTTTACTGTTAGTAGGTTGTCGATCTACACCGTTTGGTGGTCAAACAATCATAGACTGGGTTGATTTCATTAAATGGGATGGAATAGAGTACAATGGTATACATTCGGGAGTTTTAGCTGACGAGAAATTTATTGGTGAAAAACTAGGAGAAGTAAAGTTTAAAGTAGCAGATAATGTCACTAATCCGGGCTACAAAACAAAAGATGGAGATGCTGCATTCCACGAAAAAGGAACAGAAATTTATAAAATAAAAGGAAACCCTGATTTACTAGCATTAAAGGATAAAAGTGCTATACACGGTTATCGAGTTTATTATGCAATAGATGAAAATGAATATCGATGGCATTTTAAGAATGTACCCATTGAAAAAGTAAATGTGATTGAGATTCATCAAGCCTATACACCTATAAAAAAGATTACAGAGTTTAAAGACATAGATGAAGTGAATACTTTACTGAAAATCTTAAACAACGGTAAAGGAAATTCCAATTTTCAACCCGATACATCAAAAGGCGACCCTACTTATTATGAAATTATTTTATATACAGACGACCCTATTGCATACAAGTATGATATACAGTTCGACGGAACCACTTACTTTTGGCATCCATGGGAAACTTCGATTTTGCCGAATGAGATTGGAGCATTTATTCCTGAACACTGACAGTTTGTACCTAGGTGTTAATTAGTTATTCAAGAATCGGCAACAATGGAAAACTAAAGAGAAACACTTAAGAAAAATATTCTTACAAAGGGGCGATAAAGTGGGAGCTCCATTTTCCGGTTGTTATATGCTTCCCCTTTCTGGATGGGGTATGGTTACGGATCGATGGACGATTATGATTAATATTTTTCCGTGAAATTGCAAAAGTCATAAAAAAGGGTCCTATCTTTTAATAACACTTTTATAAAAGTTACACTGTTTTACCCCTATGGATTATGTCAAAAGGGGTTTTATACGTTAAGAAAAATTTGCACTTAGTTTTGGTGTCTAGCTCCAGGAGCCATCGGCGAAGCACAGGACGTGCAAGTGCAGTCAATGCGACAGGATGTCGCGTTTTTGACTGCCTCTTGGGTCTAGTCAAACAGGAATTGAAGGTAAAGAACACCTTCTTTTTCCTGTTCGCCTTATGCTTGTCGCCTTGCACTTTTCTTATGAAATTGGGAATATTGTCTTAAATTCATTATATGTAAGAAATATTATTAGGTGAAAGTTTGGCTGGACTAGCTGGATTCGAACCAACGATCACGGAGTCAAAGTCTGTTGCCTTACCACTTGGCTATAGTCCAACAAAATCCCCTTTGAAGGGGATAAATATTATTGGTAACGGTTTTGTTGATTTTGTTGTTGACCTGAATTTTGTTGTACTTGAGATGTAGCTTGGGCTTGCTGAACTTGTTGTTGTGCCTGTTGAATCTGCTGTTGTGCTTGTTGTAATTGTTGCTGTTGTTGTGCAGAAGCTTGAGCCCCTGTTTGGTTTTGTACTTGTTGTAGTTGTTGCTGTGCTTGTTGAAGCTGTTGTTGTGCCTGCTGCAGTTGTTGTGGATTTGCACTTGCTTGAGCTGATTGAATAGCTTGTTGTGCTTGTTGAGCAGCATTGATCGCTTGCTGAAATTGTTGTTGATTCTGATTATTTTGTGTCATTATTAAAAACCTCCTGCACCATTCACCATATTTCTAAAGGCTAACCTTCAACGCTATTTATTATGTTTAAGTCTTTTGAAATTATGTACAATGTGAGCAAAAAAGTCTGGGAGATTGTTACCCTGACTAGTCGTAATATATGGTTATTGCAAAGATACATACTACAAGTAATTATTGGAATGATAAAAGTATAAAATCCTTTTTAATTGGAGGGGTACTTTTTATGAAGGAACAGGGAAAACAGGTAAAGCTAACATCAACAGAAATTACATCACTTTGGACAACTTATATGAATGATAGTGGACTGATATGTCAGTTTCAATTTTTCTTAGCTAAAGTGGAAGATGAAGAAATTCGACCAATCATCCAACAAGCCTTAGATTTATCTCAAGGAAATTTAAAAACTTTAACTGAAATTTTTAACAGAGAAAACTATCCGATCCCATATGGGTTTAAATTAAATGAAGATGTAGATGTGTCTGCTCCTAGATTATATTCTGACACTTATGTTTTACATTACCTTCATGATGCAGCACAAATTGCCTTGCAAGCATACAGCATTAGTTTATCTTTGTCTGTAAGGGCAGATGTTTATAGTTTCTTTAATGAATGTCTTTCACAATTAACTACATTTCTTAGGAAAGCAAAAGAACTTTTATTATCAAAAGGACTTTATATAAGGTCACCATATTTGCCAACACCTGATCATATTGACTTTGTAAAAAGCCAAAGTTTCCTTACTGGCTACTTTGGGGAAAGAAGACCATTAATAGGTACCGAAATTTCAAACTTATATGCTAATTTTCAAAGGAATGCTTTAGGAATCGCCACTTTAATAGGCTATAGTCAGATTGCAAAGTCAAAAGAAGTAAGACAATTTCTTATAAGAGGTAAAGAAATAGCATCAAAGCATTGTGAAGTTTTGGGTTCAATCCTTAAAGAAGATGATCTTCCTGTACCAATGGGCTGGGACACAGAAGTAACAGATTCCACAACCTATACCTTTTCTGATAAGCTAATGATGTTTTATACAACAGCCTTAATTGCCCTCAGTGTTGGATATTATGGGGCAAGTATAGCAGGTAGCCCTAGGAGAGATTTAGGTACGCAGTATAGCAGATTAATATCTGAAATACTAAAATATGCAGAAGATGGCGCAAATATCATGATTAAAAATGGATGGATGGAAGAACCCCCAAGAGCAATAGACAGAGATGAGTTGGCAAAATTAGATACTTAATTATAGGGAAGGGGAAAGCGTTGATTCGATTAAGCTTTATGTAACAAAAAAGTTAGGTACCTTCTGATATGCAATTTTTTAATTCCTTATATCTGGTAAGGATAATCAAACATAAAACAAGGGTAATATAGTAAAAAAAGGAATATTTTCAAATGATTGGACTTATTATTGCTGTTATTCTTTTTAATTTTATTGCCTTTAGAACTAATAAACGCCTGACTAAAAATCAAATCGTACATATTTGGGCGTTTACAATTTCCTTGCAAGGACTTGCTGATCTATTTATTGATGTAAAATATCATGGCTATTGGTATTTTACAAAAGAGGTTGTTTGGTCTTCTCTTCCTGCTCTTACAGTGCTTATTCCTCCTGTGAATATGATATTTTTGAATTACTATCCTTTTGGATCTACATTGTTTAAACGTTTTATGTATTATGTTTATTGGGTAATATTCATGCTTATTTATGAGATCATTACTTTGATGCCAGAACCATGGGGTTATTTTAACTATGGTTGGTGGAACTTATGGTATTCTGCATTTGTAGACCCCTTTTTATTAATGTTTGTCTTAAATTATTATAAATGGATATGTAAAATCGAGAAAGAAATTTTGTAAGTGAATGGGGAATAAACATCCCAGAAAATATGAATGGATTAGGGTTTAATGAAGAAATAACTGATAAAGATGGGATATCTTTAAGGGGGAAATCTGTTTTTATAGATGAATGATGAAAATCTTGGTTTCAATTAACCCAGCCAATAGAAGCTATGATGATGAATCTTCTACAAAAGTGCGCATTTCCAGTGTAAGGAACTGTGCATTTTTTCATGAAATGGCCACTAAATTGAATAAGAATTTGCATAAAACTCTAATTTATGCAGCAAATCAGGATCGTTGATATATCAACTATGTACTAAAATCATGCATAATAGAAAAAACCCTTGATAAATACTGGGGTTGGAAATCCTTAAAACTGACATGATGCAAACTAGATTTGTGTAGAGGATGCATTCTTCATCCCTTAAAAGTATCAAGAATAGAAATCAGGATAGAATGAATAACTAGATGAGATATATGAGCGTGTGGATTAAATCATAAAGGGAGTTTCTAGACAGTGGAGAAAGCAAAAATTAGTGTTATTCAACTATTTTCCTTGTTGTTTTTATTTGAAATGGGAAGCGCACTGGTCGTCAGTTATGGAATAAATGCTAAAAAAGATGCCTGGCTTGCTATACTTCTAGCAATGTGCGGGGGAATCATCTTATCTTTTATTTACTACTTTTTATTTCGGCAATATCCAAACTTGCCATTAACCGGATATGCTAGAAAAATATTAGGTAAATACGTTGGATGGATAGTTGGTTTGCTATATGTCGTTTTCTTCTTGTACGGTGCTTCTCGGAATGTGCGGGACTTCGGTGATTTGCTGCTTTCATCGACAATGTCAGAAACACCGTTATTGGCGTTGAATATCTTGTTTGTTCTTGCCATTTGTTATGTACTTTATCTAGGGATTGAAGTATTGGGCAGAACAGCGGAAGTATTTATTGTTATATTGATCTTATTTGGGATAGTAGGAAATTTTTTCGTCTATTTATCAGGTAATGTAGATCTTAATAATTTGAAGCCGTTTCTGGAAAATGGATGGAAACCTATCTTAATGACCGTTCCAATTACTACTTTTTTCCCTTTCGGAGAAATAGTAGCTTTTACTATGCTGCTTCCTTATCTAAATCGACATGAATTAGTGAAAAAAGTATGGCTATCTTCCGTCATTTCAAGCGGTCTTATCTTAAGTTATACAACAAGTTTAGATATCGCCGTTCTAGGTGTTGAAGCAACGGAGAGAGCGACATTTCCTTTGTTATCAACCATTGGAAAGGTGAACCTTTTCGAGTTTATCCAACGGCTTGATGCTCTCGTTGTCTTTAGCTTTTTAATTACGATGTTTTTCAAGACATCCATCTTTTTATATAGTACAGTGATTGGAATCGTTGATTTATTTAAATTAAAAAATCATCAACAAATTATTTTTCCAATTGGTCTTATTCTCATCTTTTTATCAATGACAAATGCTTCAGACTTTTCGGAACATGTTGAAGAAGGGTTGGAAATTATCATGTATCCCCTTTATATTCCTTTATTTGTAATCATTCCATTGTTCATGTTGCTTGTTGCTATGATTCGTAATGGTTTCAAGAAGAAAAATCGAAATAATGAAACATAATAATGACGATGCTATTTGTTAAAGTCATCGGGTTGAAATAAATCCAATGGCTTTTTGTTTATCGATAAAAAACCGTCTATGTTAACTAAAAATCAATATTAGTTATTTTCCATATGTATAGTAGGAACTCTAGTTATAAAGCCCTTACTTTGTAAATCATTCTCTTAATATTCTTAACATTAATTTAATGTAAAAAAATTACAATTATATTCTTCCGTTACCAAAATCCTAGTGTTATCATCCCTCTTTTACATTCCTATATGCTCAATTTCATTACTAATGACTGACTAACTTCGCATGTTTATTCCAAATTTTCCCTATATTCTCATTCGTTTGGATTATTTTTCTTTGCAAACCATAAAATTACATTTAATTTACATAGTTTTCAAACCCATTTGGTAACGTTTTAGTAGAGCGAATTTCATAGAATATGACTTCAATACTAAAATCATAGGGAGGAATAGGTAGTGAATGGTAGCAGTAAAGGCTTGAACAGACGTGATTTCTTGAAGGTCGGCGGTATGAGTACGGTTGCCTTAACACTTGGAACAACTGGGTTATTGTCATTAAACGGTGCAACAGAAGCTGAGGCAGCGACTAGAAGTTCAAGCGGCGGGTTTGGCGGCTATGGTCCGCTTGTAAAGGATCCAAATGGGATTCTTGATCTTCCTAGAGGCTTTCGGTATAAGATTATTTCTAAAACTGGCGATCCGATGCCTAACGGTGACTTAGTACCTGCGATGCTTGATGGAATGGCGGCATATAAGGGTGAGAAAAATACGACGATCCTTGTCCGTAACCATGAGAACGGAACAAATGCTGATTATCCTGTAAACGGGAAAAATCCTTGGAGCAAGGGAGCAGCCGGCGGGACGACAGCTCTTATTGTTTCACCTGACCGTGAAGTGATTGACGAATATGTGACCAACTCAGGAACAATCCGTAACTGTGCTGGCGGAGCTTCCACTTGGGGTACTTGGTTAACATGTGAAGAAACGCGTGAACTTGGTCATGGTTTTGTGTTTGAAGTAAATCCGCTTGATCCTGAGAACGAAATGTCGAAAACACCGATTCGTGATATGGGGTATTTTTCTCATGAAGCATGTGCGGTTGATCCATCAACTGGTATTTGGTATTTAACGGAAGATAGCGATCCAAGCTTCTTATACCGTTTTACACCGCATGATCGCAGCCAAACGCTAGGTTCGCTTCAAAAAGGCGGAATTCTTGAAGCGGCAGCGATTGATGAAATTTCCACTTCATCTCCAAGTCAATTAAACAGCGGACAAAAGTTTGGCATCGTTTGGAAAAAGTTAAATCCTGAGCGTGCTCAGCAGGATGCCAAGGATTTAGGTTGTATTCAATTTAGCCGCTTAGAAGGAGCTTATTTCTCTGCGGGAACATTCTGGTTTGATGACACAAGTGCCGGCTCTAAAGAACTTGGTCGTGTGTATCGCTATTTCCCTGCGACAAATACACTTGAGCTTTTCTATGAATCTACTGAACAAAATGAATTGGAAATGCCTGACAATATCACAATCACTCCATGGGGAGACCTTTGGATTGCAGAAGATGGCGGCGGAAATGACCGCATCGTCGGCTTAACACCGGAAGGCAAAATTTATACATTTGCCGAAAATATGATGAACGGCTCTGAGTTCGCAGGCCCTACATTCTCACCAGATGGAAAAACGTTCTTCGTAAATATGCAAACACCTGGAATTACCTTTGCGATCTGGGGACCTTTCGCTCGCAGAAATACGGCACGTCAACGGGCAATGGGACTAGCTGCACCACCAGCATCCTTAGCACCATCTGTATCGGACAAGCTTCTTGCATTTGCTGAAGAGCAAGGAATGTCCCGCTTAGAAGCGGCTGCATTAGAACGTCATGGCATGCCGATTCTCTAATTGTTTTGGCCGTTATTGGACGAGGCTTCTTTGAATTCTTAAGATCTTACCTATATGTCGGATTCCGCTGATAAATTTCAGAAAACGCCGATAAATTTTGGATTCCGCTGATATATTTGGGAACTCGCTGATAAATTTCGAATTACGCTGATATATTTGGGAACTCGCTGATAAATTTCAGATTCCGCCGATAAGTTTCGAATTACGCCGATATATTTCAGAACTCGCCGATAAATGTTGAATCTCGCCGATAAATTTCAAATTTCGCCGAATAAGCAAAGCAAGGAGAAAAAATAAAAACCGGGAGGGAACAAAGTTGGGTATTAAAAGTACATTAGGAATGGGTTTGGCAACAGCTGTTTTAGGAGTCGGACTAATCAGTGGTGGGACGTTTGCTTACTTTAGTGATACGGCACAAGCGAATAATACATTTGCAGCTGGAACATTAGACCTTTCCGTTGATCCGGAAGTGATTATTGATGTCGATAATTTAAAACCGGGCAGCTGGGAGATTCGTGCCTTTGATATCGTGAATAATGGCTCACTTGATATTACAGAGGTTCTGATCAAGACAAGCTATGAAGTAATGGATGCACAAGGCGACAATACGGATGACTTTGGTAAGCATATCCGCGTAAATTTCCTGGAAAACAGCGATAAGTCTGAAGAAACTGGTTATAATGACATCATTTATTCGACAACTCTATATGAGTTGCAACAAATGACACCGGATGCTGTTGAGAAAAAGGTGATCGGCTTTGATAATGAACAAAGCGGATTACCAGCTGGTACACAAGATACGATGTATGTTGAATTCGAATTTGTTGACAACGGAGAGGACCAGAATCAATTCCAAGGTGATCAATTAAAGCTTAATTGGGCATTCGAAGCAAAATAAGAAAACAAAGGTAACTTATGATGAGTGAGGAGAAGATCTCTCCTCCTTTTCTGCATTTTGACGTAAAGGGAGGGACTAACATGAGTGTAAAAGGGAAAATTTTGACTAGTATCGCGATGGCTGCCCTGGGCTTGAGTTTAATTACGGAAGGAACGGTTGCGTATTTTAATGACAAGGAGCCGGTAACGAACACGTTTACGACAGGCATGTTAGATCTTGCAATCAATAAGGAAACGTTTTTTCAGCTTGAAGATCTTGTACCAGGTGATACGATGACAGGGAATGTCGAGCTGACCAATGACGGCAGTGTCGATATGAAGGAAGTGAAGCTGCATTCATCCTATGAAGTTGTGGATAACGGTGAACCAAATCAAGGGGATGACTTAGGGAAACACATCCGCGTTGAATTTGTCAGAATGGACAATGGCAAGCAATCGGTCGTCTTTCAAAAAACATTAGCTGAGCTAAAGGCTTCCCCGCAGCAAGTTCTAAAAGAATTTCCAGCCGGCAGTGATGCAGAAAAATGTATGATTCGCATCACATTTCTCAACAATGGCAAAGATCAAAATCATTTCCAAGGTGATCAAGTAAAGCTTACTTGGGAATTTGAAGCTGTTCAAAGAGATGGGAAACCGATTCGAAGATAGATGAAAAAGGAAAGCCGGAGGTTAATATGAAACACATCCGTAAACAAACATCCACGTCACAAAACTGGTTGTTAACGGCGTTGATTTGGTATCTCTTGATTCTATTTGCCGGATCTGTAACGAATCCTACATCAGCCTATTATCGTGACGAGAAGCAAATGAATGGGAGTATCACGATTGGTACGTGGGAGAGTAACCAGCAGCAAACAAGTGATGAGAAATTAACTGAGCGCAAGCAGAACGATGATTCAAACCAAACAGCAGAATTAAACAAAGTAATAGAAAAAGAATCGGAGCAAAAACAAGTTTCTGAATCAGCCAAGGAAAATAATCCAGAGCTAAGTAAGGAAGATATCGATCCTGCAAAGACTGAAGGGGAAGGTGAAATGGTTGAAAATGAAGAAGCTGGTAACATGGATTAACCGGATGATTACAGGTGTTCTCATGGTTTGTATTATAGCTGTAGCCGGAGTGGTTATTTCATCTAAAATGTCCGGCGGGATGCCCGAAATCTTCGGCTACCAATTGAAAACTGTCTTATCCGGTTCTATGGAGCCTGGTATTCAAACCGGATCCGTCATCGCCGTGAAATTACTTGGTGAAGAGGAGCGAACTCAATTACAAAAGGGTGATGTGATTACGTTCAAAGAAGATGAAAATATGCTCATCACTCACCGAGTCATCGATGTCCAATCGACAAATAGCGGAGTTCAATACACTACAAAAGGTGACAACAACAATACACCTGATTCCAACCCTGTTTTAGCTGAAAATGTTGTTGCTGAATATCATGGATTCACGATCCCCTATGCCGGCTATCTCATCAATTTTTCCCAGTCCCCTAATGGAAGTATTTTCTTTATGATTGTACCTGGCGTGCTCATGCTGGCATACTCGATCATCACCATTTGGCGAGTTTTGAGACAGGTAGAAGAAAGACAAAAATCGAATTCAAATGAAGCAAATGTGTAGTTTTACTTTAAAAAGGGAGCTGTTTTGCCTATGTAGAAATCAGACTGCTCCCCTTTTGTATATTTTATTACCTTATGGCGGACGGTTATTTGACGGATTTTCTTTGGGCAAACGTAGTTTAAAACAGGTAGGAAAACGGATTGAATTTGTATGCAAGCTGCCCAAACCATTGAGTTCCCTTAGAATATGTTATATGAGAGAGATAATTTATAATTTGCCTTATCTGTACAAACATCCCCACCCTACATGGAATCAACAGTCGAACAAGCCTCTAAGATTAGAGGTGTTAGAACCTCCTTTCTTGTAAACAAGAAAGGGTTTTTTAATATTGGTAATGCCTCATTCAAAATGAAATATCTTTTCCCTTAATTCTTAAAAGGTATCGGGGATAGGAAAATAGGAGAGGATGAATAACTAGATGAAATATACAAGACGTGTGGATTAACTCATTGGGGAAAGGGGGATAGATTGACAGTGGAAAAAGCCAAAATTAGCGCCATACAATTATTTGTCTTCATGTTTATATTTAATATGGGGACTACATTGGTCATTCCTTACGGAATAGATGCCAAAAAGGACGCCTGGCTGGCCATTCTTTTAGGTATGTGCGCGGGAATTATCTTCTTTTTCATTTATTCCTTTTTATTTCGTCAATATCCAAATCAACCATTTACCGGATTTGCCAGAAAAATATTTGGAAAATACCTGGGGTGGGTCATTGGCCTGCTATACATTATCGCCTTTTTGTATGATGCTACCCATCAGATTCGTAGTTTCGGGGAGTTGCTGCTTTCATCGACCATGACAGAAACACCGTTACTAGCAATCATTATCTTATTTGTTCTTACCATTTGTTATGTCCTTTATCTAGGTATTGAAGTATTAGGGAGAACAGCAGAAGACTTCATTGGCATTCTGGTCTTTTTGGGCTTCATAGGAAATTTTTTTGTATTTCTTTCAGGTAATGTCGATATCCATAATTTGCAGTCGTTTCTGGAAAATGGATGGAAGCCAATCGTAACGACAACCCTTCTTGAGACTAGCTTTTTTCCTTTTAGTCAAATGGTTGTCTTTCTAATGTTGCTTCCCAATTTAAATCGTCCTGAATTAGTGAAAAAAGTATGGTTATCTGCTTTAATTTCAAGTGGGCTCGTCTTAAGTTATACAATAAGTTTAAATATTGCTGTTCTTGGTGTTGAAGAAGTAGAGAGATCAACTTTTCCTTTGTTAACAACCATCGGAAAAGTAAATCTTTTCGAGTTTATTCAACGACTCGATGCTATTGTTGTTTTTACTATGTTGATTACGGTATTTTTCAAGGTATCCATCTTTTTTTATTGTTCCCTAATTGGAATCGCAGATTTGTTCAAGCTGAAAAATCATCAACAGATTATTTTACCAATTGGTTGTATTCTTATCTTTTGGTCAATGGTTTTGTCCTCCAATTATTCAGAACACATAGAGGAAGGTAATTATTCTATTATTTACATAATTACTCCTTTTTATATTATTATTCCGTTGCTAATGCTAATTGTTACCTTGATTCGTAATCGTTTCAAGAAGAAAGATAGACCGAAATCAAGTGCAACATAAAAAAACTATTATGCTATTTTCTAGGAACCATCGGGTTAAAAACAAATGCGATGGCTTTTTTTAATTGCCGATCATACTCAATTATGTTAACTAAATTTGTATAAGGTATGCATTCAACCTTTTGGGATCTTCTTCAACTAAAGGGTCATTGAATAAGACGACCAAATAAAACTAGTGTGGAATTGTGAAGAAATGTACGAAGGGAAGAAGGTGTTTTCTTCCTTACAAAGAATTTATGGTAAATGCCTTTTTAAATGGAGTGATAGAGTTGATGGAGGCTTTTAAAGAAGTTAAGCTGATATACGATTAATGTAGCGAATTCTATCATGATTGTTAATGCTTCTTACGTAGTCATCATCAAGCACCTCCCTTCTATCGGGAAGTGCCACCACACCCTACTATGTAACTGCTAGATTAAGTATACCACATTAACTATTCTTGTGGACGTTTAAATACTGCTTGCCCACCTAAGGCGCTACCTCCGGCAGTGGTGTTAAAGATCTGCACAAGTTCCCATCACCCACCGAGTTGGTGGCGTCCACTGAATTACTCCGTTTTTATTTCGATTTACTACTGCTTTGGGTTTTTTTAATTTACTAATTGTTCTAGCAATTTAATAATTTTTTCGTTTTGTTCTAACCGTCTCGAAAATTTAATTTAAAAGATCAATTATTTTATCAATGCTGAATGCGATAAAAATAACACTTATTGTGATAATAATCAGGCATATTGTATTAATAATTCTATAATTTTCTTCTGTAATTTTCACATCTACACCTCAATAAAATATTTTTTAATATTATCTAATATTTAATTAATTCAGACAAGAATAAAAAGGACTATAAAAGTCCTTTTTATCTCCTAAATTTAATTATTGATTTCTTGTTGCGTAATCATACGATACATCTATATGTTGATTTAATCCACCACCGACATACTCGTTAGCATAAAAAGTTGCCTTATGTCGGATATCCATAGTCGCCATTGTTCCTGATGATTTCCATCCCGTATGAGGATAGAAAATTTCGCCGTCTCCGATGTCGGCATCAGTTACAACCCATCTGCCGTAATCATAGGCTGTACTTCCTTGTTGATCAATTTTTGGATTTGAAGCCATACCATAAGAAACACTAATATTCCATGGCCAACCAATTGAAATGCCATAACTAGCACCGCCACTGTCATCCCAAGGTGACCAATCTTCTATTTCATCACAATCGCACGGAATATCATGATCTACATAAAGATAAGTTGTTCTTGCTCCGTTATAACTATATGTTTGCTTTCTATCTTTGACGACAAAGTAGTCCCATGCATATTCACTTTCATCAGTATTTTGTAATAAATACCAATCCGTATATACTCGACCAACTAACATACTCCCAGAATATGCTGATGAGGAGTAGGTATATGGTGAACTTTTTCTAGTAATATTGCCTGCATAAGCACTATTTTTTGAAAAAATCCCACTGACTTTCGTTTCCTTTGATTCAGATTGTTCTTTTTCTTTCTTAGTAGTTATATATACACCATCTAAAACTTCGTGAAGAAAATGCTCTTCAGATGGAGTTGCTTTTCCTAATTTTGTATTAACCGTAATATCAGATACAAACACTTTATTAGCATCATTTGGATCTAAGGTATAGCCGATCACTTCTCGGATTTCTTCATCTTCTTCAATAGAAGAATTTTTATGCTCTTTTTTAGAACCTTTTTCCTTTTTATCTGAACCAAATTCTGCAATGATCATTTTTTTAGATTTACTTGTTGGATCAGATGCTTCGGCTGTCATTTCTTCAATATTTAATAATTGTTTATATTCTTCAAATGTTAAACCGCCATACAAATAAACTTTCTTCCCATTTTGTAATAAATTATGTAAGTGTTTTTGCAATTCTAAATCTTTTCGGACTAATTTTACATCAAACGCAACATCAGTATATTCTTGTAAATTTTCACTTGTAATAACTTCTTTGCTACCTTTTTTTGCAGTAGCTTTAATTTCATTGTCTTTAATCTTTTGTTTTACTTGAACAAGCGAATCATCTTTTTCATTTTTCTTAATATCATTTAACTTCTCAGCAGATAAATCTGAACCATAGAACATTAATTTCTTTTCTGACTTCAATTCCTTTACTTCTGAAATTGCGTTCGCCTTTGATTTCGAAAGATCAAAATCAATTGAATAAGGACTAATAAAAATACCAATAGTAATTGCTACAATTGAAACTAAGATGAATATTTTTTTCATGTTTTTTCTCCTTTTTCAAATTTTTTAAATCTTTTTAATTATAACACTATACTTTGTAATAATTGTTACATTTTTGTAAAAAGATATAAAAAATGGAATAAAAAACCACCACCAGGAATAAGATGACTGTTCTGACTATTTGTCTAATAGGTAATCGTACCAATCGACTTCTTCATCTAATTCTTCGTATGAATGATGTTCAAAAAATTTTGGGTCTACTTTAACCCCTTCGATATTCCAAACTGTATCGATTATCAACTTAACTTTTTCTTCTCTAGTCATCCGTCGAACCTCCCGTTGTTGTGGTTCTCGTGCGAATATATTTCGGCTAATTTTAACTCGACCATTTTAGCGTTCGAATTAACGCCGTGATGACTGACTACTGCGAGGTAACGTTTGTATACGTCCTTGCCTTAAATCTAGTAAGACGTCCATCCCTTCGATCTGATCTTTTAACCACGCCTTGGATTAGTTCCCCATCGCCTTCTCACGTCCTCGCGTTTCCGGCGCATCGATGTCGTCCATACGAACTTCTATAATTCTACTTAACTCAATGATGAAGAGTATGAACGTTTTGCTTTTCTCCTGTCAGACTTATTCGAAAAATACAGTAAGATGGAAGGTATGAAAAAATGCTTGGACCACCGAAAGGTAAGGTGTTTTTAGTTCCTTGGACAGATAAGTGGGAAAAGGAATTTACATTAGAGGAAGAGAGATTACAAATTGAAACCTTGTTCCAATAACTGGCGCAACAATAGAACATTAATAGGCTGTTTTAGTAGACTTATTTTTGCTATTTACGCAGTTAATAGATTTAGGGAGTTGAAGAAACGGAAAAATAATCCTGATTAATGGTAAAATTGTACAGGTAGAACATTTATGTTCATTATAGGGAAATTTTACAATAACAACACACAACTTATAAAAACAGGAGTTAATATGCAAACGATAACGGAATTATCTAAAAAGCCATGGTTTCTTGGGAGTCTAGTTCTAGTTTTTGTTGTCGTGGTCTTATGGAGCATCCCGATTGAAAAAAGAAAATATGGACTTTCTCAAAGTAATTTAGTAACAGACTATACAGGCCTTCTTCCTGAACGTGTTGAACGAGTAGTTAAAGCGGAAAATCGCACTAAATTACAAAAGATTGTAATAGAAACAAACGAAAAAGGAGGTCAGCAAATTTCAGTTGCTGGATTACAGCACTCACAAGGAGGCCATACTTATTACAAAGATGGTGTTGTTCTTGATATGCGATCATTCAATGATGTGTTAGAAATTAATGAGCAGGATAAAACCATACGTGTAGAAGGTGGAGCAACATGGGAAGATGTTCAAAATGCCATAACACCTTATGGTTTAGCCTTAAAGGTGACCCAATCACAGTCGATTTTTTCAATAGGAGGGTCCCTTTCAGTAAACGCTCACGGTCGAGATATTCACTTTGGCCCAATGGCAGGAACGGTAAAGGAAATGACATTATTAACCCCTACAGGAGAAATTAAAAAAGTAACCCGAGAGAGCTCAGAGGAATGGATGCAGTATGTTTTTGGAGGATATGGATTATTTGGTGTGATTTTAGATGTGACATTGGAATTAACGGAAAATGACGTATACACCATCCATACAGAAGAATTAAAAACAGTTGAGTATGAATCCTACTTTAAAAATTTATTAGATCATAATAATACAGCTATGCACTATGCAAGGGTTAGTGTTGCTCCAAGTTCATTTTTAGACGAAATGTATGTGATTAATTACAACTACACAGGAAAACAGGATCATAAAACGCCGCTCAAAGGAGAACAGGGTATTCGTCTAAGTAAGCTGGCGCTTGATCTAGGTAGACAAGGTGGATTCTTAGAGGAACTTTTCTGGGAAACTCAAAAACTATATATTGATTCAATCGACGGCAATACGATTACACGAAATAACGCTATGCGCTCGGAATCCACATTCATGGAATTTACGAAACCTGGTCGAGTCGAAGTCTTGCAAGAGTTTTTTATTCCAGTCCACTCTTACGAAGAATACATAAATGATTTAAAGCAATTGCTCTCATCAAACGACAAAAATGAAGATTTTAAAGTACATAATATTACGGTGCGTTATGCAGCAAAAGACAACCACACAAGTTTGAATTATGCCAAGGAAGATATGTTTGGTCTAGTTATTTTGATCCAACATGGATTAAAAGAAAAAGAGATTGCTAATGCTAAAGCAATTATCCAAGATTGGACCAGTTTAACCCTCGACCATGGAGGGACTTATTACCTCCCTTATTATCGTTATCAAACAAAAGAACAATTCATGAAGTCTTATCCTGAATGGGAAAAGTTCCGAGAAGAAAAATTACGAAGAGATGGATAGGTTACACTTAGCTGGACAAAAAAATTAAGGGCTAGCAGACTGATAGAGAAATAAGTATATCAACCCTTA
>NZ_CANNCR010000067.1 GCF_947503125.1 uncultured Metabacillus sp. | reverse complement strand
GAAGTTTGTTAGGCGATAGGCGCTGGAGCTGGATGTCGCAGTGCTTATCCACAGTTCAATGAATTTTATAATTTCCTGGACAATAAAAAAGCAGAAGCGCCTTGTGTCTGAAACTTATTAAACATTAAGCAAACAAAGCTCGCCCCTTATTGTTCGGCGAGCTCTTCTTTTACTAACCCTCTTATTTTATCGATATAGCGATACGCCTCAAGAACTTCTTCTTCCGTATACCGCTGCTTGCTCTTTAAGGTAAAGACCTTTTCTTTTACCTCTTCCTGCCCTAATCCCTCAAAGTAAAGAACTGTGGAAACAAGCTCTAAAAACCGTGAGCTTTGTTCATTTAGGTCGAGAATACAGCCCTTTAGCGGCGGCATGTCCAAATCATAATGACCTAAAAATTCACTGCCTGTTTCGGTTAATGAATAGCGATATTGAAAATACCCGCCCTTTTTTTCATGAATTTCATTAATAAACCCGAGATTGCAAAGCTCTTCAATCCGAAGTGTCAGCTCCTCTGAGTACGGACCGTAAAAGTGGAAATTATATTTTTCATAGAAAGGAAGATCAATCTTTTTCGCAATATAAATCATCTTTTGCAGCTTTTTCCGACCAATGATTTCCCCAGCTGACGAAATAACCTTCATCAGCTTTGCATGTTCCTTCATCAATGCCCCGTCATCTCCTAACTTTCTTTTTCTCTAATCATCTTTGTTAAAGTTTTAAAAGCTCAAGAATTTTCTTTTTTACCGTTCGCTTCGTAGAAAAATCTTCAACTAAATCCAGCGGAAAATATAACTTATGATCAGTTCTTCTTTTTCCTGAAATGGCATCAACAATTTCCGATTGCCTTGAGAGTTCCTTAATATCTCCGTTCGACATAAGCAGATGGATCGGTAATCGTTCTTCCTCTTCACCTGGGCGATAGAAATCATAAGGAAGATCTGAAGAAGAATCCACGACTAAATAATATTCAGGATCAATCCCCGCCTTCTTAAATAAGGCTGTCAGCTCAATCAATGTCATCATCTGGACATTTGGATTAAATTCAACATATTTAAACAGCTTGCGATTCATAAACCGGCTGCAAAGGTCACTTAATATCGGATCCTGCTCCTCCTGCCATGCCTGAAAATAATACAAAATAACAGATTCATCTAATTTCAAATAGTCTTCTAATGTGAGTTCGTCTTCAAACATGGAATAAAAATGAATAGGATTATGCTTAAAGGTGTAATATTCCTTATGTAGCTGTTTTGCTCTGTGGAGAATTTTCGTCAAAATCACTTCAGCGCTTCTTGTAACAGGGTGAAAATAAACCTGCCAATACATTTGATAGCGGCTCATAATATAATCTTCAACCGCATGCATGCCGCTGCTTTTTATAACTACCTGATCCTCACGAGGACGCATCACGCGCAAAATCCGTTCCATGTCAAAATGTCCATAGCTTACTCCAGTATAATAAGCATCCCGCTGCAGGTAATCCATGCGATCTGCATCAATCTGGCTGGATATTAAACTAACAACCTGCTTATTCTCATACGTTTTTGCAATAACTTCGGTAACCTTTTTAGGAAAATCAGCCCCATTTTGTTTTAATACAGCGTTAACCTCGGTATCTCCTAAAATAATCGCTTGGGTGAAATCCTCATGATCAAGATGGAACACCTTTTCAAATGAATGGGAAAACGGACCATGCCCAAGGTCATGCAGCAAAGCCGCACAAAGACATAATAGTCTTTCATCATCATTCCACTCTGGACATCCCTTAAACACATCATCAACAATCCTGCGCACAATTTCGTACACACCTAATGAATGATTAAATCGGCTATGCTCGGCACCATGAAAGGTTAAGTAGGTCGTTCCCAGCTGCCGAATTCTTCTCAGCCGCTGAAATTCCTTCGTTCCAATTAGATCCCAAATCAGTTTATCGCGAACATGTATATAGCGATGAACAGGATCTTTAAAAACCTTTTCCTCAGACAACTTTCCGTTTTTCATTGTCTTCCCTCTTCCGTTCAGACTTGTCTATTTCAAAAGTTAAGTAAGTAGAATAAGTCATGCTTTTCTCTATGTTGTCTTCTATTATATCGATTTCAAGACGACATTTACAGCCAAAATCTCCTGACTTTTTCCAATAAAAAATCACCGCTGTTTAAGTGAACAAGGGTGATGTTATTTTTTTAATTTCTTTTCAATTTTTTCAATGAGCTCATCTTCGGTTAATGCTGAAACTGGACGATTATTGACAAATGCAAATGATTTTTTTCTTCCTGGACCACAGTAAGATTGGCAGGCAATATCAATCACAGCTTCTGAATCTATTTTTTTCAAACGCGGCACTAGCGTTTTTATATTTGTTGCTTGGCAGTCGTCACAAATTCTAAATTCATTTGCCATCTTCATTTACAACCCTTTCTGCTATCCGATCTTCCGTTTACACTAAAAGGTATTTTACCGCTTATCCAACCTCAATGCAAGTACAAGAACAACTAGGTGCCATTTTACAGCATTGGTTTGTTTTTCCTTACTAGTAGAATCTAAAAATTCCATAAAAAGTCTACTATCCTCTTAAGAAAATTGTATAAAATACCGCAAAATTGTCCATCATAATTAACAATCAACTAGTTATATTATCTATTTACACAGGGAGTTGGAAAAAATGAAACAAAGACAAGATGCTTGGTCTGAAGAGAATGATTTATTACTAGCAGAAACTGTTTTAAGACATGTGCGCGAGGGCAGCACACAATTAAATGCCTTTGAAGAGGTGGGCGATAAGTTAAACCGTACCTCTGCAGCATGTGGATTCCGTTGGAATGCTGTTGTCCGCCATGATTATGAGAAAGCCTTACAGCTTGCTAAAAAGCAACGTAAGCAACGTATGAGAGCTCTTGGCAAAGGCCAGCCAGTGAAGAAACAGCTTCTTTATTCTCCTGATGTTCCTTCTATTGATGCGGATGAACAAGAAGAGCTTACGATGATGTCAGCTTTAGAGAGTCATATGGCAGAGGTTATGCCTGCTGATGAAGATGTAAAAGCAAACTTACCTAAATCAGCACCTAAACCAACTGTAAATCAACCAGCTGGATCATCAAACAAAATCACAATGGATCAAGTCATTGCTTTCTTACATTCTTACAAATCAAATAATGAGTATTCAGAAGCTCTTATAAGTGAGAATAAACGATTAAAGCGTGAAAATGAAGAGCTCATTTCGCAAAACGAAGAATTGAAGAAAAAGGTTGAGAGACTTGAGCAGGATACAGTTACAGTCCAAGAAGACTATGAAACATTAATGAAAATCATGAACCGCGCAAGAAAACTAGTATTATTCGATGAAGATGACCGCTCAACAGCAACAACTTTTAAAATGGACCGCAATGGGAATTTAGAGAAGTTGGCTGAATAAAAGATAACCCTTACAAAGACGCGAGAAAGTTCTCGCGTCTTTTTTGTACACCAGAAATTGTTAGATTTTATGGATGATAGTACAAAAAACTAAGGCATTCGCCATTAGGACTTGACGTTAAGCCAAGTTTTTCTAAAATTTAATGCCCTAAAAATTAGAGGTATGATAATAATAAAAAAATTAATGATACTGGAACTTCTTCACCACTAAAAACGTAATAAAAACTGTATCATAATGTAAGGGGTAAGACAACCATCATAGCATTTAACTACCCAATAGTTGGAAAAAATAAAAGAAAAAAGGTTGGTATGACGTTGGAAACGAGAGAATGGCTACAAACTGAGCTGCAGTCTATTGAAAAATGGGAGCAGGATCAAAAAGGACTTTGGTTTTGGGAAAGACTTGGACGACTTCCTTTTAAGCTTTTAGATAAAGTTACACCTGCTTTTATCCAAAAGAAAATCGGTACCTTGCTAGATGAGCTGGGGGCTTTCGTGCAAACAGGAGGACAATACTTAACACAGGAAAAGGTCATTTTAGCGAAGCTGGAAAAACATGCGAAGCGTGAAGACATTGCGTTATCCGATGTTTCTACCCTGCCGTTAGCGGCGATGGATGAGGTAAGCGAGGAATTAAAGACAAACCGAAGCCAGCTGGCCACCATTCAAGGGGCTACAACAGGGGTAGGCGGCATTTTCACATTGGCCGTTGATATTCCCGTTCTGCTCGGACTATCGTTAAAAACACTTCAGGAAATCGCGATCGCATATGGCTATGACCCGAAAGACCGTAATGAGCGAATTTTCATTGTAAAATGCCTTCAGTTTTCCTCGGCTGACGTTGTGGGGAAACAAGCCATTTTAAATGAATTATCTACCTTTTATCATCGCGATCACATGACAAAGAATGAAATGATTTCCCAGCTCCAAGGCTGGCGTGAGGTTGTTTATACGTACCGTGATCAATTCGGCTGGAAAAAACTTCTGCAAATGGTGCCGATCGCAGGGATGGTCTTTGGTGCGATCACCAATCGATCGATGATTCATGATCTGGCAGAGACCGGCATGATGCTTTATCGGAAAAGGAGAATTCTTGATAGATTGGAGACAGCGGAAAAATACAGTTCCGAGCTTTGAGCTATGTCAAAAACCGGTATCCCCACTTAAGGGCCACCGGTTTTTTGCAACTTTATAAGTCAATATCTTTATAAAGTCCTTCGTGCACTTTTCTATTCACAATTACCTACTAATCGAAGTGTATCTCTGTCGCTTTTTCGCTCGATTCATAAATCCCTGCCAAGATTTTCATCATTTCCATACCATCTTGAACAGGGCTGATTGTTTCCGTCTCTTTTTTGATGCATGATACAAAATGATCAATTTCATTTTGTAATCCTTTATGAAAGTCAAATGATAATGAATCAATTTGTGGAGTACAATTAATAATCGTATTATGTTTTTCCGTAACAATTTGAAGATTAGGTTCAATTTCTGCTCCGCCTTTATCTCCAAACACGCTAACTGCGATCGAATCCTCCTTAGCATGGAGAGTGAAACTTACATCGACCATTAAAGATGCACCATTTTCAAATCTGATGATGGCATTGGCTAAGTCTTCAACCGTATTCTTGTCAGGATCATAATCCGCTGCTTTGTAGAAGGATTTGTTTTTAATATTTGAGCGGTTGCCTAATTTGTTGTATGTGTTTCCGCTGATTGATTTGACTTTCGGTTTCCCCATTAAATACCAGCACAGGTCTATTACGTGAACACCAAGATCAATTAATGGTCCCCCACCTGATCTTTCCTTATCAGCAAACCATCCTCCTGGATTTCCTAATTCCCTGATGCAGGATGCCTTTGCATAGTAAATTTCACCGAGATCTCCTGAATCAATGAAATTCTTTAGTACTTGTGTATTTGTCCCGAAACGGCGAACGAACCCTACTTGAAGCACTTTTCCGCCATTCTCCTTAACGGCTCTTTCTATTGCGTATGCTTCTTCAACAGTTTTACATAATGGCTTCTCAACTAAAACGTGCTTCCCTGCACGTAAGGCAGCAATTGAAATTTCCGCATGCGAGTTATTCCATGTACAAATGCTGACCGCATCAACCTCTGAATCTGCTAGTAAATCCTGATAACTTTTATAATATTTTTTGGCACCATATTTCTCGGCTTTTTCTTGTGCTCTTTGTTCATTCCTATCACAAACAGAATAGATTTCAACATCATGATTATTTTTATAGGATTCAAAATGCATTTCAGAAATAGAACCTGCGCCAATTACACCGACTTTTATTTTCTCCATATTTGTAAACTCCTTCTAAACTTCTTCCAAAATTATTCCGTTTTGCCCTTCATGTATCAAAATCTCTGACTAAGTTAACCTAAATACATGAGCAATTGGAGTATTTTCTTCCTTTGCCGTCACTCTTGGCATACTTACAAATAGTCCCTCTTCTGTTTGGCTAAATTCAAGATTTTCTTCACCATCAAGCATATCGATCCGAAAAACCTTTTCAGTATATGGAATGTAAACAGTTTCATCTTTATAACGTTGATCTTCGCTTTGATACAATCGGAAACAGTATGCCGTTTCACCTTTTCTTGTAAAAGCGAAACCTTCTTTGAAATAAGGTGCACAAATGCGTGTACCATAAACGGCTTCACCGTAAACCTTCAACCAAGCTCCAAGCTCTTTCATTCTTTTAATGGCCCCTTCAGGTAAGCGACCATCAGGTTGTGGTGCCACATTTAAAGCAAGATTCCCACCTTTAGATACAATTTCGATCAACGTATGAACAATTTCTCGAGTAGACTTATACGTATCCTCATATCTGAAGGAAAAAGAGGTTCCCATTGTGATACAGCTTTCCCATGGCACATTCATCGGAGTGTCAGGAATCGTTTGTTCAGGAGTTATATAGTTTTCAAACTCTCCCCCTATCGTACGGTCAGCTGTTAGTAACCAGGGCTGTATTTCACGGGCTCTTTCCACCACTTCTCCGAGGCGGATGTCCTGTTTTCCTTTGCCAACCCATCCTGCATCTAACCACAATACGTCAATTGGACCATATTTGGACATTAGCTCCATTATTTGATTATGGGTAAAGTTCACAAACTTATCCCACAACCATGGGTATTCATCTGGATCATATGACGGACCGCGCCACATCTCCCTGCCCCGGGCCATGCCGGGTGCCCAATAGTAAGGTGTATGCCAATCTGCCTTAGAAAAATATGCTGCAATACCCAAGCCCTTTTTGCGAAAAGCATTAAAAACATGTTTGCATATATCAGCATACTTATGACTGTGAAAAGGACATTCTGATGAAGTAATACGATAATCCGTCTCTTTCGTATCCCACATACTAAAGCCATCATGATGCTTCGTCGTGAAAATCAAATATTTAAAACCACCTTCTTCGGCTAAGTCAGCCCAAACTTCTGGTTGAAATCGAACAGGGTTAAAGGTTTTATTTAAATTGAAATATTGCCGCTTAAATTCTTCGCCATCTTCCTCCCAGTCAATACCTGTACGGGACCAATCACTGTCTTTATCACTTAGAGCCCATGATTCTACAACACCAAGCTGAGAATATGGCCCCCAGTGCATCATCAAGGCTAATTTTTGGTCTTTAAACCATTCCAAACGTTCTAATAACACCGGGTCTTCCGGTTTCACCCATTTCTCTTCCGCACTGTAATTATGGACACCATGATTTACATCCTGGTCTTTCGTTTCTGCCGTCATACTCCCATCCCCATTCAAATTTATTTTCTATGATTATCTCAAGATTTAGGAATTAAGCTTCCTCCCAGAAACGTCTTAGATTATCCATTCCAATTTTGCATGCTTCTCTGCATTCTTCCATTCCTTCAAATTCTAATGTTACATATCCGTCATAGCCGGAATCTTTAATCAGTTTTACTATTTCTCTTATTTCAATATCACCTTGTCCAACAATTGCCCCTCTTAGAAAGTTCCCGTTAGACGTTTTAAACCATTTTCCTGCACCGGGATCGTTATAGTAAGGGCGGAAGTAAAAGTCCTTAAAATGAACAAGTGATGCATATGGGAGGTTCTTCTTCACACCTACAATCGGATTTTCATCGACACACATGAAATTGCCTACATCCAATGTCGTTTTAAAGTTAGGTCTGTTCACTGCATGCAGTACGCGCTGGACACGATCACTATGCTGGACAGCTACCCCATGATTTTCAATCGTCGTTGTTATTCCAAATTCTGCTGCATAGTCGGCGATGCGGCGGCTTCCTTCAATAATATTCCCCAGAAACCTTGATGAAGAATTCTAGTTTCACCAGTACTTGATGCAGCATGGCATGTTAGCTCATACAATCCTGGCATAATATCTATAGGCAATACAAATGAAAGGGCATTCAATTGTTGGGATGCATTTACTGCTTCTGTTTTAGAAAAGATTGTCTCTTTATTTTTTGTAACAGTAAAAGTTAATGTCCATTCTGTAACCACGTTTTTAAACGACTGTAATTGATAGGTTACTTTTGGACGTTCCCCTTCATCATACGTGGCATAGTTTGTTTTCAGCCACATTTCTGTTACTCCATTTGTTGCAAACAAAGCTAATTCCTCGATAGCCTTTGCGCCTTTTTCTGTCCAAAATTGTTCATTAACCTTCTGATTAATGAAGAGCCAGCGTCCTCCGGTGAATTTCCCTTTCGTATTCTCAATTAAGACACTAGGGGCAGCTACCTCACGCCCGCTCTTTGAAACGCCTTTAAGCAACGGATATATCCGTGCATCCATCGGACCTACTGAACCCATTTCAGACTCAATTGCGCTGGATTTTGTTACATGCAGCACAAAATTGCAGGTATCCTCAATTGGAAATAGATCCTCTTTACCAGAGAACACAGGAATATCCTTATTATGCTGCAAAGAAGCAATCGGTTCGGATTTAACATGCAAAGCCTCATGAATATTTAATTGCTGATGGTAAGCCGTTTGTACACGCTCCCTTTCCCAATTGCCATTCGTCATATAACACAGAATCCGAAACGGAATACCTCCAATGTGTACAAATCCTTTACCACTTTCCATATGGCGATATATCGCATCCCAGGCACTTTTTGGGAAATAGGGGCCATGCATATTAATAAAACAATCCACTTCACTATTTGCTAACACTTCCTCTAAAGAAAGAGCATCTGCAACGATTATTTCATTACTAAAGCTTTCAAAAAATGATCTGTTCGGTCTTTGGCCATCTATTGGAAATCTAGAATCATAGAAAATAATGATGTTACCCATAAAAAATATCCCCCATCTTTTTTAAAATGTATTCTTTTAATAGGCAGAATTCACCCTTACAGATTTTCATTTGGCACTATAATAAATTCTCGAAAACTAGTTACAGCGACTATGTAACAAAAAGCTCAACAACGGGTACATGTACATCCGGTTTGACACAGGAAGTTCTAAATAGTTCCTGCCTATCATATCTTTCCATATCTTAAACTGTAAATATGTAAATTAATCAGCAATATGTAAACCTTTACATATGAAATTCATAGTAGCAACAAACCCAATATATGCCCTTTTCTAAGTAAGGGATTTTTACCTTCTAAACAAAAAAATCACAAGAATTTCATAATCTTGTGATTGGAATACCGATTAAAAAAGATTCAACATCATTATATTTTTCAATAGAGCCTTACATTTCCATATTAAGCTTAGCCACCGACGATCTCTTTTATCTTTTGAAGGATATTACCATTAATTGAATGACGAAAATCCCCATTGGTTCGGACCCCTGAGCCAAAATGATAGTATGGAGCCTGCAGTGTTTCATGAATAAACTCAATATTGTTTATATCAAGTCCCGAACCAGGCATTATAACCGGTTTTTCAGGACCATTCACAGAGTCCTCTACCAAATTGCGCAATGTATTTAACCCTTCCATTACGTTAGGCTTTCCGCCAGAGGTTAAGACTTGATTGATCTTAAGAAGTGAATTGCATAGGGATTTATAAATTTCTAGTGGCTGTGATTCATCAATGGCACGATGAAAGGTAATCGACATGCTGCCCGCTTCTTTTACTGCCATTTCAAGGATGGAGAAATCCACCGATCCCTCTTCAGTTAATGCTCCGAATACAATTCCAGCTGCTCCTAATTCTCGGACAATTTTAATATCCTCTCTTATTGCCTCCCATTCTTCCTTCTGATAAACAAAGGAATGGCTGTGAGGTCGAATCATTACCATAACAGGAATATTGACACAATTGACAATTCTTTTAATTACCCCATAGCTCGGGGTTAATCCGCCTTCACCAATGGCCGAAACCAATTCAAGCCGATCCGCTCCATACGCTTCAGCCATTTTGGCATCGCGCTCATTTAATACTATTACTTCCATTTTGCTCATTTTTTATCCCTCAATTAATCACGATTTTTAGAGAAAACTTTTTCATTTCTATCAATCATTCTTACTAAGTTTTGCTGGAATAGCAGCTGTTCCTCCACCGTTAATGACGATGGCAGTAGTTTGTGACTATGATCCTTTAAAGCTGTTAATAGCTCAAACAGAAGCTTTTCAACGGTCAAATCGATTTGCAGCAAATCACTTAAAGATGCCATTGTGTCAGGGTTTATCTTCGGATAAATAAACTTCGTTTGTTCATTCTTTAAAGAAAGCTCATAAAATTGGCGGATCAAGTCAGCACGCTCCCCGCCGCTGCCAGATACACATAGGTAGATTTGCACCGCAATTCCGCCGCGAAGCCTCCGCTGTGAAATGCCGGCAAATTTTTTGCCATTTATACTTAGATCATAGCTTCCAGGACAATAGGATCCCACAATCTCACGTGCTTCGATTTTCTTTCCATTATCCCCCAGCATATATCTAATCAAGTCAAGCATTGCATCATACCCGCGATTAATATCGATCCCTTTTTCTTGATCTGGGAAGATAAGTGAAATATTCAGGACATCTTTATCCAAAACGACGGCTAGTCCGCCAGAGTTTCTTACAATGACATGATAGCCCATGCTTTTCAAAAACTGCAGGCCATCCTCTAAATAAGGCAGCTTTGTATCTTGAATCCCAAGGACAATCGTATTATGATGCACCCAAGTCCGTACAGTTGCCTGTGATTCATGCTTCCCAACACTTGCGCACAATGTATCATCAATTGCAAATGAATGCTTGGCATCGAATTGCGGACCAAGACTGGATTGATCAATAATCCGCCACTCAGGTTGCTTGATTAATGAGGCTTTTGATGAAAGGTTCATACTATGTACTCCCTTAATAAATCGTTATTAGCTTTTTTATTATAGCATTATTGAAGTTTTGAAAGTAAATTGCTTAATTTAGCAAGTAAGACTATGTTTTTTTCTGATTCCGGTCCCTTTCTTTCTTACATTTTACTCTATCAAAGTCCTTAACTCTTATTTCTAATAATAGAAGACATTAGAATAACAGGATAGTGGTCGGAAGGAAAACCACCATTTACCTTGCTTCTATCAACAATGATGTTCTGTAAGTGAACGTCTTTTGTGACAAATATGTAGTCAATTGGATAGCCCTTTGTTCCACCTGAAAAACTATGAAAAGTAGGTCCTGCCTCGCCTTTTAATATGCTATAAGAATCAACCATCTCTTCTTTAGCCTGTAAAAACTTTATGACATTGTTTTCAGGTAGTGCATTCAAATCACCTGTTAAAAACACAGTTCTTTTCTTTTTTTGACGGTGGGTTTTTATTTTATCCCAAATCATCTGAATTCCTTTTTCCCTTGCTTCCTGGCTAATATGATCCAGATGAGTATTATAAAAAGAAAATTCCTTTTCAGATTCTTGTAGAAATTTAAAATGACCCCATGTACAAACGCGCGGACAAGCTGCTCCCCAACTTTTACTGCCCGGTTCATCTGGATTTTCGGACAACCAAAATTGTCCTTCTTCAATAAGCGATACAATATCTTTTTTATAAAAAATTGCTGAAAATTCACCATTATTCCCTCCATCACGGCCTTGGCCAAGCCAATGATAGCAGTGAAGACGTTCTTCAAGCTGAGTTAACATATAATATAACCCTTCCTGAATTCCAAAGATAATAGGATCGTGTTTTACAATCATTTCAGCAACCTTGTCAACCCTGTTAGACCATACATTATTATGATCAGTTGGACTATCAACACGTAAATTAAATGTCATAACTTTAACATTCATTTTCACCCCTCCTTTTTTTTGAAACTCACCACCTTAAAAAGTTTAAGCTATGAGGTTTTCCTAATGACTGAGATAAATCCTTAATTGAGCTTTTATTCTTATCTTAATTGTAAGAACAATAAACCAAATTTAAAATTTGTATCTTTTCCATTTTATGTCGAATTTGACAACCTTTATATAAGTGAGACTACTATCAATGGGAGTTGTACTGCCGGTTAAGATTGGAATAAGAAAAGCGCAAGGCGCTAAGCATTCGGCGACAAGCATAAGGCGAATAGGAATAGAAGGTGTTCTTTACCTTCAATTCCTATTTGACTTACGACCTCGAGCCGATGGCGCCTGGAGCTAGACACTAAAACTAAGTACAAAATTTTATACTTTATTAAACTTTAAAAAAAGCCCCGATTAAAAAAATCGAAGCTTCCCTCTATTACGCTTGAGCAGCAGTAATTAACGCTAATTTATAAACATCCTCAGCATTACAACCGCGTGATAAATCATTAACCGGTTTATTTAAGCCTTGAAGGATAGGACCTACTGCTTCAAAATTTCCTAAACGCTGAGCAATTTTGTAGCCGATATTTCCAGCTTCAAGACTTGGGAATACAAATACATTTGCATCACCTTTCAGAACAGAAACAGGTGCCTTCTTTTCAGCAACAGAAGGAACAAATGCTGCATCAAATTGAAACTCTCCATCCAATGTTAAGCTTGGATCAAGCTCTTTTGCGATCTGGACGGCATCTGCCACTTTTTCGGTTTCAGGTGACTTTGCGGAGCCCTTTGTTGAAAAGCTTAGCAAAGCAACTCGTGGTTCAATACCGAACATTTTTGCTGTTTCCGCACTCGCAACAGCGATTTCCGCAAGATCTTGGCTATCTGGGGCAATATTGATCGCACAATCAGCAAATACATATTTCTCATCACCGCGAACCATGATGAAAACGCCGGAAGTCTTTTTAATTCCTTCCTTTGTTTTAATAATTTGCAACGCCGGACGTACAGTATCAGCTGTAGAATGTGCCGCACCGCTAACAAGACCATGTGCTTTACCGACATGGACTAGCATCGTACCGAAATAATTTTCATCTAACAAAATTTTACGAGCATCCTCTTCCGTTGCTTTCCCTTTCCGTCTTTCAACAAATGACGCGACAAGCTCGTCCATTTCTGAATAGTTAGCTGGATCATAGATCTCAACACCGTCCAATGTTAAGTTTAACTCATTGGCTTTCTTTTGTACCTCTTGCTCGTTTCCAATAAGGATTGGCTGCAGAACACCTTCACCAGCAAGACGATTAACAGCTGTTAAAATTCGGTCATCTAACCCTTCTGGAAAAACAATTTTAATTTGTTGTCCGCTCACTTTTTCCTTTAATGTCGCAAATAAATCTGACATAAAAACCCTCCTTGATTCTCAAAAAAATACTGTCCACAAACTAGAATACTCTACTTATCCCTAAATTCAAACCTCCCAAAACATTTAATAACGCTTACAACTGAAAAGTCTTTAATTTCAAAATAAACAAAAAAGTTAATAGGACTATACAATAGGTTCCCTCTAAAATTTGACCATATTCTTTTTCTCTTCGTTTTTATAAAGCACTGTATTCCTCACGATAAATTTCAAGTTTTATTCACATGGTCGGATGGACAAACTATGATATAGTTAAAAGTGTGTACATAGTGAATTTAAAATAGGAGTGAAAATAAATGAATGAAGCAGCACAAACATTAGATGGCTGGTATTGTTTGCATGATTTCCGTACGATCGATTGGTCAGCATGGAAGCTTTTAACAAGTGATGAACGTCAAGCTGCTATCCATGAATTTTTAGGGCTGATGGAAAAGTGGGAGAAGGCAGAGGATGCTGAGCAAGGCAGCCATACTCTTTATTCGATTGTTGGACAAAAAGCCGATTTCATGTTGATGATTTTGCGTCCGACAATGGAGGAGCTTAACGAAATTGAGCTAGAGTTTAACAAAACGAAGCTTGCTGAATTTACAATCCCTTCATATTCGTATGTTTCTGTGGTTGAGCTTAGCAATTATTTAGCTGGCGAAAGCAATGAGGATCCATACCAAAATCCGCATGTTCGTGCAAGATTGTATCCAAAACTGCCGCAAGCGAAATACTCATGCTTCTATCCAATGGATAAACGACGTCAAGGTAATGATAATTGGTATTCTCTTTCTATGGAGGAACGCCGTCAATTAATGAAGAGTCATGGACTTATCGGCCGCTCCTATGCTGGTAAAGTGAAGCAAATTATTACAGGCTCTGTCGGCTTTGACGATTATGAATGGGGAGTCACACTTTTCTCTGACGATGTGCTTCAGTTCAAAAAGCTTGTCTATGAAATGCGCTTCGACGAGGTCAGTGCACGCTATGGAGAATTTGGTTCATTCTTTGTAGGCCATCTGTTAAGCTCTTCAAAACTCTATTCCTTTTTTCATGTGAAGTAATGATACGAAAACACAAACTGACTCAGAAAGCCTCCGAGTCAGTTTTTTATCTTTTGGAAAACACTTTCTCGTAAACTACTACTTCTCTTTTTTCTTTGTATGCCTTTGTTTCAACATAAACAAAGCCCATTGATTCCCAAAAGTTTTTTGCTCGCTCATTTCCGATTAATACCCCAAGTCGAATCGCTGATATCCCATTAAGCAGCAGTTTCTTTTCATATTCTTTATATGCTTGCTTGGCATAGCCTTTTCCCTGAAAGTCTTTATGAATCATAAGCAAACCTATCCAAGGAAAACCATCCTTTGGATTGTTATCTAAAAAATCAATAACGCCAATATAGCTGCTGCCACATTTAATAAATACACTTTGGGTCGATGAATTTAGAAATTCACCCTTTAATTCTTCCAAAGAGCGTGTTCCCCTTCCATTTTCTAATAGGTTATAACATTTATTTGAGTCAACAATTTCTTTGACAATACTCAGCTTCGTCCCTGTTATTGCTTCAAATGTGATGATTTGCATCTTTTCTCTCCTTGTTATTTTTTCGTTAAAAGTCATAAGTTGTTTATCCCATACATACCTATGAATGAGCAAAGAATGATTGTAGAAATCCCTTTCGATTTTTCTACCATCTTGTGAGGAGGGTTAATGTATGGCTAAAAAAGTTCAAGCACAGCCTTATGGTTTTGATATGCAAGGAATGCCGGGAGTACAAGGAGTGCAAGCAGGTCAGCAAATGCCGATGTTTCAGGGTGGAGGATATCAGCCATATCCTACATACCCATTTCCTGCCCAAAGCGGACAGCAATTCGGAATGCAAATGCAAGTTCCGCCATTCCCACAACAACAAACACCGTCACAGCAAATACCTGGGATGCTGCCAATGGAAGAATCATATATTGAAAACATTTTGCGTTTGAATCGCGGAAAAGTAGCGACAGTTTATATGACATTTGAAAACAACCGTGAATGGAATGCGAAGATCTTTAAAGGGGTAATCGAAGCAGCTGGCCGTGATCACATCATTCTCAGTGACCCACAAACAGGTATGCGTTATTTATTATTAATGGTGTACTTAGATTATATAACATTCGATGAAGAGCTGAATTATGATATTCAAGGCTTAGTTTCGTATCCTCCAAGATAACATATGAAGGCTGGCTCAAATTCAGCCAGCCTCTTGTATTAGTTATAGATATCGGATCGCGACATAGCCTAAAAGCAGCCATCCACCAAGAAAGGCAAGACCGCCTAAAGGAGTTATTGCTCCTAAAACACTAATTTGTGTCACACTTAAGATATACAAGCTTCCTGAGAAAAGGATAATTCCAATTAAAAACAACCAACCTGCTGTTGATAGTAATCCGACATTTGTCAATTTGTCTAATAAAAAGGCAACGACAAACAAACCACCTGCATGAAACATTTGATAGGTTACTCCGGTCTGCCATGTTTTTATGTACTTTTCTGGGATTTTCCCCTCTAATCCATGTGCCCCAAAGGCCCCCAACGCTACAGCTAAAAATCCGTTAATGGCTCCTAAAATAAGAAAAAGCTTCATCTTGTTCCATACCTCCCTTATTTCTTCCTCTTTCATCTTACCCTACTATCACATGTTTTCAACTTGAAAATGGAGTAAAATATTGACGATTTAGCAACTAAAAGACTCTAAAAAAATCAGACTCCTCAATGGTGTAATTTTGAGGAGTCTGGCACTTTTGAGACAGCCTTAACGGTTTTGTAAGTAAACCTTCAACACATTTGCAATGTCTTGTTCATTTTTTACTGTGTTTATATAATAATGATCGCCATCCAAATAGGATTGAAATTGGCTGTAGCCTTCATTCATTAAAAAATCGTCAATATCCTGTACAGATTCCTGTGCGGTCAGCAAATATTTCTGACCAATGAAATCTTGATTTACATAGACATCATATCGATCATGTGATAATTGAGTAGGTGAGGGACCATTATAAATCCCCATATTAAACCTTGTTCTCCCCATCCCAAATAAGTCATCGTAAGTCATATTCTTAACCTCCAATTAAATTGTTACTATTCATTGTGTCCTGATTAGGTTAGAATATGATGGATTTCTTTGGAACTACCGATTGTTAAAAATCAAACAGGGAATCTCCATTTGCATCCTCTTCCTTGTAACGTGAGGAGGATATGCCAGATTGTTGGTTTGCAGTTGTTGAATAATTTCCCATCATTTTTTGCAGCTCTGCAGGGTTAATTTCATTTGTTTTTGGTGAAGGTATACGTAATGAGCTATTAGACGTATCATCTTCTAAGATAATTTCACATAGAGAGCGGATGACGACAAGCTTTTCCCTTAATTCTTTATCAGTTTCTGAATTTTTTGCTTTTACCAGCTCCTCCTCCATTTTTCCAAGGAGCTTTGATACATGTATATTCACTAAAAAACCTCCGTTTACTTGCTCGCCTTTGGTTCATACTTCAAGCATGTGATTCCTGATGATTTTTTTACCATCATTGCCGGTCTGCTTGCTGATTTAAATCCATATGCACGGCAGCCATTGGGAAATGCAGGATCCCATGTAATACAAAAATGTCTGCACTTTATACAATTTACAGCTTGTTCTTTCACTAGTTTTAACTCCTTTTATAAGGCTGATACTTAATTTAAGGCTGTTTTCGTAAGCTATTGAACAAGGTTTAGGACAACAATTTTTTAGAAAAGAGCCTAATTTAAACACCAATTAATTTCTTTAATATGACTTTGTTTTAAATAATCGTTTGTTTTTGAAAATGGTTTGCTGCCAAAAAACCCTTTTCTTGCTGAAAATGGACTTGGGTGTGGCGATTCAATAATGAAATGCTGGGACGATGTGATGAATTTCTTCTTCTCTCCTGCGTGTCTTCCCCACAAAATAAACACAATTGGCTGTTCCCGTTGATTTAACTGTTTGATGACTTCATCGGTGAAAAGCTCCCAGCCCTTGCCTTTATGGGAATTAGCCGTTCCTTTCCTTACAGTTAGAACAGTATTTAACAGCAGCACCCCTTCATGCGCCCATTTTAGTAAGGAACCGTTTGACGGAGGCTGACAGCCGAGATCCTCCTGAAGCTCGATAAAAATATTTCGTAATGATGGCGGCTGCTTAACATCCGGCTGCACGGAAAAACTTAGTCCATGTGCCTGTCCGTCACCATGGTAAGGGTCTTGTCCAAGTATAACAGCTTTTACTGAATCATATGGCGTTTTATTTAATGCCTCAAACATATTTTCCCATTTTGGAAAAACAGTTCCTTGCCTATATTCCTCATGTAAATATTGGGTTAGCTTTTGAAAATATGGCTTCTCAAATTCACTCTTTAATACTTCAGTCCAATCAGAATGTAGTAATTGCTTCATCCGATTACCTCCTTTGGTTCCACTAATCGTGAACGAAGAGGCTGTCCGTTCCAAACAATTTTCGTTTTCGCTTCACGCCGCTTCATTTCAGGCTCCTCTAAGAGAACAAAGAAATTTTTTATAGGTAAATCACCAAGCTGGTGCTTGTCACATAGTTTTCTTAGGAATTGCTTCCGCTTATCATTCAAATCTGCTGATTGATTCGTTCCCGTTTCAGAAAAAGCATAGATGACACTTGCTATAGGCATTCGTTTTACTCGGCAAACCTGAGCAGCACGCAGAAAAAAGTCCCAGTCCCAATAATTATGAACTTCAGGGTCAAATAAACCAATTTGATCATGAAGCTCCTTTTTATAGGCACTGCCTGAAGGAATATAGGTCGAAAATTTTCTCATTTCCTCAAGGTCATACTTATAAGCAAATGGACGTCTCGCCAAAGGATAACGGGTTGCCCCCTTTAATTCAAAGCTGGCAATTTCCGCATCAGCATAAACAAAATCAGCTTCTTCAAGCTCCTTTTGAACCTGTTCAATATGCCTCTCCGTAAAATAATCATCATCATCACAAAGCATGATAATATCACCTGTTACATTTCTTACACCAATATTTCGCGCATGAACATGCTTAACATTATCCTCTAGCTCGATCGCCTTAATTGGCAATTCCTGATAAAGTTCTACTAATGGAACAATGCTCGTTCCTGCATCATTAACAATAATAATTTCATGTGGCGGCACCGTTTGGTTGGAGATCGATTCAAGAAGCTCAGCAAGTTCTATTAATCTATTGTAGGTTACAATTACAATCGATATTTTCATTTTTATACCCATTCCTTTCGCTTCGCTCAAGGCACAAAACGTAATGAAATAAGTTTTGTACCTCGAGCGT
>NZ_CANNCR010000066.1 GCF_947503125.1 uncultured Metabacillus sp. | reverse complement strand
GAGTTTTTTTGTGTTCTAACAGACTTTTTTTAAAAAAACTATTGACAAAGAGGAATTTATTTAATGCAAAGCTAGTGTATTCAAATAAAATGCTAACAGATTGCTCATTATGAATACGGTTAATTGCCTCAGCTAAAAGCGGAGCTACAGATAAAGTGGTGATTTTAGGAATCTGTTTTTCTTCTGGTAGATCAATCGTATTTGTGATAACCAGCTCTTTGATGGCTGACGATTCGATCCTATTTATAGCTGAGCCTGAAAGGACGGGATGGGTACAGCAGGCATAAACCTCTTTTACTCCATTCTCTATCAATGCATTCGCAGCCAATGTTATAGTGCCTGCCGTATCAATCAAATCATCAATGATAATCGCATTTCTTCTGTTAATGTCACCGACTATATTCATAACCTCAGCGACGTTTGGCTTCGGCCGGCGTTTATCAATGAAGGCAATCGGAGCATTTAAACGACTTGCCATTTTCCGGGCACGCAAGACACCGCCACTGTCAGGTTAAAAAAGGTGTTTTTTTTACATAATCAGACTTGTTATTTTTAATTTTATTGCCTTTAGAACGAATAAATACCTAATGAAGCCTTTTTTAAAGTGCCGATAAATATCAATTATGAATACAAAAGTGGAAAATCTTATGAATATAGTGATTTAAGATTTTGAATAATGATCAAAGTTTTAGATGAAAATAAGCCTTTCATGTAGTTTTAATAATTTACGGAATTGATGTAAAGGAATGGGAAAATGTTTATTCCAGAGGAAGCTGCGAAAAAAATAGATGATGTCTATAAGATGTTAGTTTTTGCTGATCAAAAAGATCATGAAATTTGGTTTGAATATGTGTTTCTATCCTGGCAATGGTGGTTTTGTGTCACACTTACAGTTATCCCTTGGGTTTTATGGTGGAAATTTAGAAAAAAAGAGAGCACAAGTCGTTTATTATACGGGGCATTTTTTATCATAATCATTTCGATGTTCTTAGATTCTTTTGGAGCAGAATTAAATCTTTGGGATTATAGATTTGAACCAATTCCGTTCTTGCCGTCTTTCTTACCTTGGGATTTAAGCCTTCTCCCAGTGGTTTTTCTTGTTCTTATGCAGATAAAACGAAATACTTCTCCTATTTTAAAGGGCCTTTTCTATTCAATTTTTTGTGCATTTATAGGAGAACCTTTATTTGAATGGTTAGGATTTTATAAATTAATAAACTGGAATCACCTTTTTTCATTCCCTATTTATTTTTTTCTCTTTCTAATTGGCTACTCCTTAGTAACAAGCAAGAATTTTGCAGAGCTAAGAAAGTGAAATTTTGAGATGGACATGATTCGTAGTGTTTACTTGTTATAAGATGCAATCGCTCGACTGAAGAAGCATTTTATTGAGGAAATTTGGTTTATAAAGCTGACATTCATCAGCTTTTGTTAACAGATTTACTGTTTCTTTGACACAGGGATAAACCATGAAAATATATTGTTTTCACGGTTTATCCACCAGTAGTGAAATGGTTTAATTTTAGGAAGTAAAGCAACTGATCCTTAATCAACTTTATGCTCCTGCCGTTCATATTTTAGTTCCTTAAACAATAAATCTAAGTTAACCTTGCGATCCCATACTTTTCTTGCATTTTCTGTCATATAAGGGTACATATATTTATCAACGATCACCTCATAATCCAGGTCGTCAAGAAGATTATAAGTTCGAATTTTCATTTTCTTGTTATCGAAGGTTTCAATGACAATATCATTGATCAAATTAAATGGATTTCTTACTAAATCGATATTGCGGATATTCTTAATATAAACTGTACCTTTGTTTGACTTAACTGTACCATTCTCACTTGGAACAATTGTTAACAGTATCTTTCCCGGAATAAAACCAGGAAGCGACCAAAGAGTTAGGTAAAAGTAAATAGGTGTGAGAACGAGGCCACCACCAAGGTAAAATAAAGAATACTTCGAATCAAATTTCAATCCATGTATGATTAGGAAGGTACAAGCAATTAAAAAACCTACAGTAGCAAAAAACATCCACACGTACATGAACTTTGAGCCTTTGATTTTGATCGAATTTCCTGCTGTCTTTATATTGATCAATCTCTTTCCTCCTAAGTAGTACCAAGCGATCCATCTACTTTAAGTCGTTTTATAAGCATGTATACTTAATCAATTTTCCGCTCCTGCCGCACGTATTTAGCTACTCTTTGTAATTTCTCTAAATTCACCTTACGATCCCATACTTTTCTTGCGTTTTCTGTCATATAAGGGTACATATATTTATCAACGATCACCTCATAATCAAGGTCATCAATGAGATTATAAGTTCGAATTTTCATTTTTTTGTTATCGAAGGTTTCAATGACAATATCATTGATCAAATTTAGTGGATTTCTTATTAAATTAATATTCCGGATATTTTTAATTAAAACTGACCCTTTTTTCGATTTTATCGTGCCGGTCTCACCTTGGACTATCGTTAATAGTATCTTCCCTGGGATAAGGGCAGGTAAGTGCCAGAGAGTGATATAAACGAAAAAAGGCATACACATAATACCGCCGCCAAGATAAAACAAGGAATATTTTGAATCAAATTTTAAACCGTGCGTAATTAGGAATAAACATGCCGCTATTCCTCCAATTAAAGAAAGGAATATCCACCCGTACATGAACTTTGAACCTTTTATTTTTATTTCTTCATTATCTTTCTTAACATTTAACAAACTGTGCACCTCCTTAAGCTGGTAAAATCTTGTTCGTTGATAAAAGCTTTTTAATAGATGCCTCATTTGCTCTTTGAATATTCAGGTCAAGGTTGTTGTCCCTTGTAGCTAGCCAGTGTTCTGTCTTTCCTGGGATAATAAAATAAAGATCCATTAGATCTGGGTTATTATCTGAATCGTACTTTAGGCTTAATAAACTGTCCATTTTACCATTTCTATTCGCAAGATCATTTAAAAACGCTAGGATACTAGGAGACTTTCCCTTTTTGCTTATCCATTTCTGAACAATTGATTCTGGTAAAGAATGAGATTGACTTACATCAGTTAACAAGTCTTCAAATTCTTCACTTGTTAACTGAAGAATGACTTCACCTTGTTTTTCTAAGGCACGGAAGTTGAAAAATCTACTTATTACTGAAAGGATTTCTTCTTCCGGCAGCTTAGAAATAGAATGAACTTGATGATCATACAATAGTTTATGTAAATAGATTTCTCCATTTTTAAAATGAAGGGAAATACTTTCTTCTCCATTTAAGTCAAACTGATGTTTAGAAGCCTTAATGGTACTTTCTGCATAATTCAAAGTATAAATAAAGGAAGCAAATTCATCTTTTAATTTATATTGGCTATTAACTTCCTTGATCATCTCTTTTGCTAACAAGGAGCGAGAAGCAATTTCCAGCATTAATTTTAACTCAGCATCTTGAAGCGTTGGAAAATAAGCTTCTTTAATGGATATTCCTTGTTCAAATAAACCTTCACTATAAACGAAAAAAGTAATTCCTCAATACTTAATTGAATCGTATTCATATGTCCTCCTTAAAAAAATGACAATTTATCCTCAAGAAAATCTTTCGCTCCATCGACAAGGGAACTCGCGGTTTCTTTTGCTTTCGAACCAATTTCTTTCACCTTCCCAACTGGGTCAGCAATGGTCTCCTTAATTTGATCATTTACAAAATCAACACCTTTATTAACACCTTCAACCACTTTCCCGGCTTTTTCGAAACCGCCTTTAAAAAACTCAATCCCTGCATGTATAGGTTCTTTTAAAGCTATAGCCGCTTTTTCTGCTATTCCTGCAGTAAGTTTAGCCGCTTGCTCTCCAACAATTCCTCCTACGAAAGAACCAGCAGTAGCTCCTACTACAGTACCTACTGGTCCAGCAAAACTTAATAATGCCCCACCAACTACAGCCCCTGCAATGGAACCTCCTGTAATAGCAGCAGTATTATTCACGGCATTTCCTACCGCTTTTGCATTTTCGCGTTTTAAGACCTCTGAATTATTTCCATATTTCGCATAGTTTTCTGAAATTTTTAATCCCATTCCGCCTACTTCCATTGCTCCTGTTACTAAGAACGTACTAACGGCATTTGTTCTTGCGAATTTTGCTCCGGTTTTAACAAATGATTTAAACGTTGTTGAGTCCAGTGCTCGATGCTTAAACCCTTCAAATAAAGCCTTTGAACTATCTGTATACTTAACAACATCACTAGGAAGATACTTTGAAACCTTTTTATGAACTAAATCTGCAAATGGTACATCTTTATATTTTTTCAATAAATAAGTTGGCTTTAAAAATGCTCTTGCTACATTGCGAAACTGGGAATTGTCAATCATCTCTGAAAATTGATCAAGTGCCCTCATATGTTTATATGTAAATAACCCATCAGCATTCTTTGTAAATTGTGTAAAACCAAGTCCATAAAATGCTAGCTGTTTGGTTGCTAAAGCCCCCATCGCAGTGAGTGCCCCATACTGATCATACAGTTTATAAAGTTTCCCAACTAGGTTATCAGCATCTGAGAATTTATTGGCGGTCATTCGCAGGTCAATCTCCATTTCACTCAGAAGATCAACTAATTGATTTCCCGTTCCCCAAGGATCTCCTACTTGATAAAAACAATGACTATACTCTGCCGGAGCACTGCTAATTAGGTTGTAAAGCTCTAAATGAAGATTCTTGTATTCCGCTTCAATTTTAGACAATTTCGAGACAAGCTCATTTGCTAAATCTTCTAAACGATCCGGATCTACTGAAATTTTATTACCCACTCTATATCATTCCCTTTTCTATTATGTACGATTTCCTCTATATACTATTAAAAAAGTAATGTCCCACTATCATAATCTGTAAAGGCAAGATAAATAGATCTGAACAACCAGGTACCCAATTGTCATCCATTCCTTTCTTGCCATCAACTTCTTTTTTCTTTTTATACTTATTACGAGTCATTTTATACCCCTCTAATCATTTTGAATATTTTTCACAAAAATTGATAAGCCAAACCAGAAATTTTTAAGCTATGTAATATTAATAAAGGCTATTTATTTGGTTAACCAAAACACCAAATTGAATAAACAAAATAAAAAAATCACTGCAACCTGGAAGTAAACTACCGTCTTTAGAGTCCTTATTCTTATCCGGGAGAATCCAGCCTTCCTCCTCCAAACTTTTACGATCCCTGTTTTTCGGTTTCATTTCTATTCTTCCTTCATACAAGCAAGCCGCTCTAATTCTTTTTGTCTTTCAATCTCTTCTCTTACTCTGTCAACATCATTTGCTGCGCTTTCTAATTCTCTGCTGATTTGATAAAGATTGTCTGAATGTCTTTGAAACAAGACAGCTGCTTCATCAAGCATGGAATCAAATTTTTTCCGGGCTTCTCCTGTCCATGTTGCTGTATTTGTATGTATACTTTGCATTAATTTTGCTTCATCGACTTTTAACTCCTCAGAAGATTCCTGAAACACCTTTGCTAAGGCTCTGACTTTATCCGAATTCATCTTTTCACCCCGTACTTTTGCTCAAATTATTGTCAAATACCATTCTAATACAATAATTTCCTATTATAGATAAGTAAATGTTACTATAATTAAAATGTCACTTCCATAAGTCTCCAGTATTGAAATTAATAATGAATATAGGAAAAATGTCTTTATTTTTGTTACAGACACAGCTTTTTCTGTCCAATTAAGTAGAACCTATTCGAAGTATGCCCTTTTTCAAATTCATTGTACTTAAAATATTACAGCCAATTGGTAAACGTGATTCAGTCGATGACTGTATCAATGACGTGTTTTTAGAAGTTTGGAAAAACAGCCATCAAGCGTTATTCAATTAAATAGGCCAAAAATAGAAAATGAGCACTTTCCTTGTGAGAGGATCGTGCCCAAATATACTAATCATTTAATCCCTTTCCAGCCAGAATTTTCTCCATACTTTTTTCAATCCTTGACTCACGGGTTTTGGCTTGTTTAGCTTGAGAAAAATGAAGAATGTATGCTCTTTGCCGTCCCGGGGTCAATGCTTCAAATGCCGTTTTCAAGGCTGGAGTTCATCGAATTTAGTTTGAAGTTCTTCAGGAATGTTTAATTCTGTATTCTTTTTAAACTCCACTTCCAAACCAGCTTTTTCAACTTCAATGGCTTCCTTAATATACTCTTTCAAGATGGATTCCATTTCAACGATTTCTTGAACATTGGTGAAGCGAATCTGGCGCGCCGCCTGGACATTCTCCGTTTGTTGGATGAGAATCCCATGGGGATCCTTTAGCAAGGCACCTTTGTGAAATAAAAGTGCACAATAATCTTTAAATCCATGTATTAGTACGATGTTTTTATTCTCGTACATGTAACAAGGATGCATCCACTTAATATCTTCGTCCAGCTCACAGTCAAGAACGATATTTCGCAGCGTCTCAAATTCTTCCTGCCACTTTTTCGCTTTCTTAATAAATCCATCAACCTTACGATTCCTTCTACTATCTGTCATTAGAACACCTCTCTCCAATTATTCAATGAGCTGATGTATGTTCATATTGATATTCTCTACATTCACAAAAATTTAGTTTTCATAGCAAACGGCTCAGTCCTAAACTGATCCGTTTGCTTATCCCGCTTCGTTAGCGAATCTAAAACCAGGTTCAGAGGTTCTTACCTTTCCTCTAACACTTTTTTTAGCTCTCCAACCATATTCGCCCAACCATATTTTGCACCATTGAATGCTTGATCTTCTTTTTCGAATCCAGTATGTTTAAGATGTAAGTAGGTTATTCCATCCTCGTGCTTCAATGTCCATGTGACGATCGTGTCTATCGGACCGCCTACCCAAGTGTAAGATAACTTATAAGGCTCATCTACTACTAATACTTCACTATTTACAATTAAATTCCATTGTGGATTTCGGAATTGACATTTATGTCCCACGATTGGTTTAAAATCATTTTCCATTACCCATTTTGCAAGCGTATCCGAATCTGTTAATGCGTTCCACACCTTATTAATTGAGCTTGTAAACTGAAAATCCAATGAAAATTCGGCCATTATTTATTCCTCCTCTAATAAAATTTTTAAAAGTGCCACTCTTTCCTTCCAAAATTTCTCGTAAAAAGATACCCAATCTTTCACTTCCTGCAGGGGAGCCGCAATTAATCGATACCTTGTTTCCCTGCCAACTTTACGGTCAGCAACTAAACCAGCTTCTTTAAGGACAGCCAAATGTTTAGAAACAGCGGTACGACCCATTTTAAATTGCGCCGTTATTTCATGAAGCGGCATCTCCTCAACATCTGCTAACAGACGAATTAGTCTGCGCCTGGTTGGATCTGCAATCGCGTCAAACACGTCCCGTGATTTGTTATTCTCACTCACAACACTCCCTCCAACTATTATTTACTGTAGTAGAGATCTATTAATGGTACGAAGGGATCCAAATGACTAATTACTAATCCGACACCATTCAGTGTCATTTTTATAATACGACACCTAATAGTGTCCTGTCAATATTTGTTTTTCACAAAATAGCATGAGGTATATTCACGCCAAGTATACTTCTTAAACAACTTTTCGGACTTCCTTATAGAGTATTATGCAAGAATATAGCCAAAACAAAAAGACGCGTTATTCAATAAACGCGCCACATTATGAAATATTGAAATCTGTCAAAGGCCCACATGCTGATTTAACTACGTTGCAGCTAGATATAAAACTAAGTTGAAATTTTATACTTCTGCTTACTTTTTAAAAGTAAAAAAGTGGAATGTTCGGATACTTGAAGCACCACAAATCTTCTAGTTATTAGTGGTGCTTCGTATCCGACCTCAATATCATCCCATGTCTATAGACGGCTGCACCCTGTATAGACTTTCTTGTTCGGAAAATAGGTCATCCTCTCGGCCCTCCGCCACCATACTCGTTATGTAGAGATCTTTCATTTTTTCATACCTGTAGTCATATGTACTGATTAAACGACCTGCCTTGTTGATGCGGTCCTCTAGAACCTTCCAGCTAATATTCACGTTTAGCTGCTGACCGTTTGAAAAAAGGATAATCGAGTTCTCTCGATTTGAGAACGTTTCTTCTACATGCCGAAGAGCGATCCATGAGCAATCCTCTTTCATAGGTGAGGATAACGGGATCATGCAGAGTTTGAAGGTTAAACTAACCATGATAGGAAGATTCCTTTGTTTCCTTAAAATCTTTCTCGCAGAATTGATACTTCCTTTGAAATCACTGCCATAAAAGATACAGCTTTCCTTCACAATAGCGAGCGGATTTTGCTTTACCTCTTTTACGCCATATTGTCCTAAAATTGTACAATGAAGGTTTCCTGTACCTAATTCATATTTAGGGATCAGGGCCATCGTTGCTTCCGTGATAATTTCTTCATTATTTTCAACATTCACACTATAACTCTTACTCATATTCTTTCTCCCTTCGAAAATTTCTTAATCTTTTATTTTTAAAAGGAGTCAGATATAATACCAATATAGTTGGTATTTATCCAGCTACCCGAGTCCTTAAGCACAGTACTGGCCAAAGTTCTTGTGCTTAGGGACTTTTCTGTTCTTCGTTTATCCCATTACATCACCCCCTTAAAAGAGATTTGATGATAATAGTTTACAAGCTGCTTGATCGTTGCTGGTTCGTTGCTTAAAAAATATAAGTTTGTGCCTTTTCGATGCGATCCTTTGAACTTCTCCCAAAGCTTGTTTTCGGATGACCAATCGATCGTATCCAGCGCCTTCATTTTTGACTTCATTACCTTAAAACGATCTTCAAGGGGTTTGTCGATGACTTCCTCATTTACATAATAAGCAAGACTAAGGATCACAGGAAAGCTCGCCAGCAATGTTTTATGATAGTTTCCGGCATCACGGGGATGCTGCCATTTAAATAGCTCATTAATCCACGCATTTATTAATTCGACATATTCCTTCTCGTCTAATGGGTAGGTTTTATGACCCTCTTTTTTGACTGCGAGATGGTATCCTTCCATGAAAATCTTGACAATTTGCCTAAGCTGTGAGAGTGATAGAAAGTTCCTGTTCGTTGGTCGTATAATCGACCGTTTCTCCGTATCAATTCCCGCTTCCTTCAGCATCGTATTTGTTTCCATCAGCATATTTGTAATTTGATTATCCAAGTGCCTTGAGTCATACTCAATAAGCTTGGACAGAGCAACCTTTTTCCCCTTCGTATTAAAATCAATATAAAGCTGATCACATTCTTCCTCTGTCAATTGATGAAACACTTGAATTCCTATAGAGGAATTCTCAAAATAAACCGCCACCTTCGTCATCGTTTCATCTTTTTCAAGCTTTTTATTTTGGAGCATAACATAAAGCGTATAAATCGCCCGTGCTCTCGTTGACCCATCAATCATTTGAAGTGTTCCGTCGCTTGCCTTATTGACGACCAGCATTGGCAGGTAGGCTTGTTTTTTATCAATGCCATTTATTAAATATTTACGCAAGTTTTGTACATGTTCTTTGATCGTTTCTCTTAGAATGATTTGATCCTCCGCTAACCGCTTTGCCAAATCGGTTAATGTCATATACTCAATCGTTGTTTTAACGTTCATTGCTTTTCACCCCTCTATTAGCAAGACAAGTAAGGAATTCATCTGTTAATTTTAAAATGGATCGCTGTGTCGAATGATTGCTTAATCGCTTTTTCCTCCTGTCATAAAATAGTGAAAATAGTGGATCGTCATGTCTCCAAGAGGTATTTGCCTTCAGCTTCTTCAGTTCATCAATCGCTTGTAAATAAGGAAAACCATGGATTGATACTAACTGATAGACTGTATAAGCAAGCGCAATTTGAATGCCTGACAGCCCGCAAACATATTTTTCCCGATTTCCCCCTTGAATCGGAAACAACTCCGTCCATCCTTTAAAAAATTTATATGAGATTGATTCCATCTCTTCGCTCTCGCAATATTTCAGCTTTGGACTGCCTTCCTTATGGGTTAACACACCTTCAAAAAGAGCAAGCAGACACCGCCTCATGACAACGAGTGAAGTGATCGCCGTGTTATGTACGGTTAACCGCGATAAGGTTGTTTCAATATCCAATTGTGTTTGAAGCTTAGCCGCAATATGTCTTGCCAGGAGAACATACTCTTCCCTTTGCTCATACTTCATGATTAAACCGCGATGGGCATTTTTTCGTTCTGTATTAATATCTGTGAACAGCTGACGTTCTTCCTGGGTGGTTAAGTTTAAGTAGATTTGCATAGTGATAGGGAAAGATTCCAATTTATTAATAGCTGCTTCGATTTGAGTGATTTCATGATGGTTGGAAGAAGGCATTTCTTCAAGCGCTTCTTTCTTTATCTCGAGGTGTCTAAGTGCTGATATGAGTGCTGCAGAGCGGTGCTGCCCTTCCAGTATCGCCAGCTTCGAGCCGGGCTTGATTTCCCAATGGTCACCAACTATTTCAATACAGCCTCTTGCCGAATATACAAATGGCGAGAAATAAAATGTATGCTCATGAACAGTATTTAAGATATATTCTTTTATGAGATTTCTCCTTCTGGGATCCAATTCTCTTTGTACGTGCGGGTCGACTTTAAATATACTTTTTAAAAACTGAAAAGGCAGCTCTGTCACTAACAGGTCATGACCAAACTGGTGCAAATAATGTCCTTTCAGTTTTGTTAAAAACTCTTCATTCATTGTCTTTTCACTCCCTTGTCCATTTCCATTATAATCTAATTTTTCCATCTCTTATGTAATTTTTCTGTAAATATTGTAAATATTCTCATTAAATCCTTATAGGTAAATGAATATTATTTTCAAAACCTTGACTAATTTTTAAAAATTTGATATATAGGCTGCCGCTTTTAGTATGAAACCTTAATTTTACGGGATTCCTGACAGCTGCCCCATCTCAACATCAGCTTATCTACGTTCTTTTATACGCTCTTCATCAATTAACAAAACCCACTTGTTTGCCTGAATCAACCATCCTGACGTTACCATTTCGTACATGCATTGATGCCAATTACTGAACACTATACGTTTCAGTTATGAATTGATTGCACTACTTTTAATCAATTTGCTGTTTTTCACTGTTTTTGCTCCAGTAAAAAAGCCATCTCGTTTAATAGATGACTATTTTTATAAAACTGATGAACTTTTCAAAACTTGTTGGCAGACCCTGATATTAATCCTTTACATCATTATGCTGCCTAAACAACAAAGCTTTTCTTTAAGGTACAGGTATTTCTTCAATTGTTGAATCTTCATCTACTGAAGCTTCCTCTCCAATCGGCTGTTCCTGTGGAGGATCAGCCGGTTCTACAACCTCTGGGGATTCTATCGGATGTTCTTCGACAACCGTTCCTTCCTCCACAGAACCATCATCCTCCATCAGATTTTCTCCCCTATCCTGAATGCTTTGACTTTCATCTTGTTCATCTATACTTGAGTCCTCTTCGGATTCAACATATTCATCCGTTTCATAGTTTCCGTAGTCCTCATGATTGTTATATTCTTCTGTTTCATAGCTTCCATCGTCTTCAATATTGTCATATTAGCCAGTTTCATAGTCTTAGTAAACTTCATAGTCATAGATTTCTTCTGATTCATAGCTTTCATCAAAGTTCTCAGCCCAGTTTTCTTCATAAGGAATTTCGTAATACTCATCATAGTCTTCGTTATAGCTTCCACCTTCAAAGTATCCATAGTCATCCAGATAATCGTTTCGTACGTCGCCCACAATTCGTACAATATTTTCCCCTTTCAGACATTTGTGTGCCGCAATTTGAACAGTACAAAAAGACCATCACCCAACCGATACTTTTTACCTAAATTAATCATATTGTAAAATGTTTAAATTTTCAATTATTAGTCAGTTATTTACTTTGATATTTTGGTTTACAATTTTCAACATCAAACCAATGTCGCAACATTTACTTGTGAGAGATTGATTCATAACAGGTGTTAATTGATAATAAACTGATTCATTAGGTAGCTTTTTCCTGGTATCATATGACTAAATTAGTTTTTATAATCACAGTTAGTTCAGCTTCTATATTTCTTAATTACGGTAAAATCTACCTGCCAATTTATCATTTCAACTTTATGCCTTACTCTATATCCTTATATCTTTTCTCTAATAAAGGGAGCCAGACCCAATAGCCAATAGCCAATAGCTAACAGAAGTGAAGCACCTATCTTTCCTTCTGTTAGCTTGTTTTATTTCTTCCTTTTTCACTTACTTAAGAAATGCGCAATCGCCTTGCTCAGCCTCGGGCAAATAAGCCACTCATAAATAGAAGGCGTTCTTTTCCTTCAATTCATGAGTGGCTAGGCGCTGGAGCTAGACACTAAAACTAAGTACAAAAAGTTATACTTTCTATACTTTTAAAAAATAAAAAGCCTCCTCTCATAAAACTTGAGGAGGTTTCAATTGCTCATATCCTTCTTTTTCTGCATGGCCTAATAGGTAAAGGAAAGCGAATGCTGGGATACGAATAATCTTGGTATTTGTATTATGTTTTGTTATCCCGTAATCATCGCCATTTCGGGTAACAATGATAGCTCCTTTTGTTTGTGAATCATTAGCCCATTCTACAATTGCTTCATTTTCTGAAATTGTTGAGTTTTGTCTGTATTTTACCTCAATTAAGATACGACCTATTGGAAATGAAACAATAATGTCAATTTCCTTTTGAGTTTTTGAGTCTCGAAAATAACCGATTGTCGGATGTTTATCATAAAAGAAAGTATAGATATGTTTATAAACCGCTGTTTCAATAATTGTCCCCATCTCCAAAGGATCTGTTAGAACCTCCTCACCCAACATCAAAACTGCATTGCGAATAGCAGGATCGGCTAAATAGATTTTTGGTTTGGACTTTAATATTTTTTTTCCTTTAGGTTCAAATGGTTTACTTATGTAGATTAAATTTGCATGTTCTAACAGTTCTAAGTAATTACTAATTGTTGGTCTTGAAACACCAATTTCCTTTGCAATTGTTTCAGTAACTATAATATTACCGCTCGTTATGCAAAGATATAGAAAGATTTTTTCAAACTCCTGTACATTTCGTATATTAAATAATGAAACAATATCTCTTTTTATAACTTTATCTACTACATCTTCGCGAATTATTTTTTGAGCAAACGAAATGTCATTCGTTTTTGCAACTTCAGGAAAACCACCGATTAAAAGGTATTGGTGAAAATGCTTTTGTAAAGATTGCATCGAAATCATAATTGAAGAAAGTTCGTTATCACTTAGATTACCTAATTGGGTTGGTTTGATATTATTTGGTAATAAAGGTTTACTTGCTTCAATTAATTCAATGTATTCGTAAAAAGAAAGTGTTGGAATCTTAATCTGGGTCCATCTGCCAACGCCACTTTCGCTCATCTTTGTAGCAAGAATTGGGCTTGCTGATCCAGTAGCCATAATTTTATAAGAAGGATGCTGGTCATATAATGTTTTTAACCAAGTGTCCCAATTTGAGGCATACTGAATTTCATCAAAAAATAAATATAAAACCTTGGTACCATGTGATATATTGTTTTCAAATACTTCAAGAATGTCACCAATCTCACATAATTTTAGCATTGGGTGGTCAAAAGAGACGTAAAGTATTTGTTTAGAGGAAGAATGTTCTAGGATATCACTAATCATTTGATACATAATAGTGGTTTTACCAACTCGCCTCGGGCCAGAAAGAATAATTTCGCGTCTAATTTCAGGATGATAAAAATATTTTTTAGCTTCATAAAATGCTAACCTTTTTACTGGTTTTTCAAAGTCACGGGGAATTTGCCCACTATTCCACCAAGGGTTAAAGCCCAACAAAACTTTTAAGATTTTTTCCTGAGATATAAATGACACAACATTCACTCCTAATATAATTTATTACTTATATTTTATATTTTACCCGAAAAAAGTAGAAGTATATTTTACATTTTTACCGTAAAAATTTAAAATTAAACGTTATTTTCGCTTTCCCTTAATTGAACTGAATTATTTAACTAGGAGATCCTATGGCTGGCGACCAACAATAGGATAAGTGGTTAGGAATAATAAACTGCAGGTATAGTAGTTACGGTGAACCGTATCATAAGTAAATGAGGTTATTATAAATGCGGTTAGTTTATATACTAACCGCATTTGAATCAAGGTAAACAGGTAATATGAGCTATTATCCCTAATTCTTTACATGTAGAAATAAAGGAAGAAAGCAACCATAATATCTGAATAATTTGATGTGGACAAGTGTTACCTTACTTTAGGTTATTTAATCCATTTTCTAAACTATTTTTTGAAAGGAAATTTACTACGATGTAATTTTCTTTAATAGAATTTGGTATTAATTGTATTAATAAAGGACTCTCCTCCATTTTCGACTGAATCTCCAACTCTTTCTAATGTATTAGTATCCTTTATATTGTCATTCCACCTTGATAGCTTACGTTGTAAATCAGTAGTTGACATTTTCATATTACCTATATTCTTAAGTGCTTGCCATATGTCCACCTACAATATGAAGAAGCAAGAGAACCGTCCCCCATGCTTCACTTCCTCTTTTTCTTCTTTTTAACCTTCTTTTGTTTTAACGAGATTTTTGAAGAATTCATCATGTTAAAAGTTTTCTCTCTAATTGGAATCTCTTTAGCTCGGACTCCCATATACATTTCGGCTATTGGAAAAAAGGAATCTACATCATCGGGGAATATTTCCAGCTCCATCTCTGCAAGATTCACTGGAGCTCCCTTTCGTCCTGATGCTTTTATTTCATCTAATGTCGGTAAAAAAGGAACTTCCCCATTTGTATGATCATGCATCAAAAATAATAATAGAAGCCCATTCGCTAGTATCTCTCTTAATTTTACTGCTGGCATCCTTTTATACGCTTCCGCACTAAGAAGCATTTGACGGAAATGATATCCTGCATTTGGCAAATCACTTATTTGAGCTAACATATCTCCTAATGTAAAATGAGATTCCGTTTGACCTGGGTCAATCAAGATCGAATGTTCAAAAACGCTTACCGCTAACTCAGGACGATTTCCCTTATGATACAAGTTTCCAAGTCGATTCCAAACATAGGAATCTTGGGGGTTTTCCTTCAATAAATTTAGTAAATATTCCTCCGCATCGGTTGTATACCTATGCCAGCTTCCATCAAATAAAAGGTTTTTACCAATCGTACTCTGCTTTTGCCCGCTATTCCCTAACGGAAGAGCACTAAACATCGTGAACATGAGGAGATTGGTTGGCAGCTCCCAATTACCAGCATCGTTACAATGCTTGCAGCGAAAATATCCTGTCATTTGAATGGTATCAGATATATTGTCGGGATTTTTTTCCTTATCAACATTCACAACTAACATCCCGACATCATATTTCCCTTTTCTGCCACAGCTTTTACAAATCAACATTTGATTGTTTTCTTCTATAATTGGGTTGAGTGATTTCTTATTTTGAAGAATCGTTTTTACATATTTTCCAGGCAACAAGTTCGTTGTAGGACAATCCGACATGTTTGAAGTCTCTTGATTTAACAGTATCTGTATCAGTAAAGGATTAATTTGCGAATTCGGCATCATCGTCTACCTTTCTATAGCTGTAATATTCATACTATTATATCAAAAATGTATCGCAGTGAATTCAATACTAGCTGAATTAACCTTTATATTTAGTAAACTAGAACCAACTTCGCAATAAATACTTATTCAACGCTATTTACCAATCTATAACACGATCAATCTCCGATAAATTAGGTTGCTTCTTCACATACTTTAAAATTCAACAAGTTCCGTGTGATGTCATGCACTCAAATCCAAAACAACTCTCTACTCGACAAATCTCGAGTGGTCCCTGTGACACAACCCATATCAATTTACTGTTAAAATGCGCTATAGTTTTTAATGTTCCAAACTGCTACCATTCTCATCTTCAGGCTTTTTATGAAGTTGATCTTCAGTGGGAATTTCTGACCATTTTATTGGCGGATTTATAATTAGAAGTAAGTTGCGAAGCGATGTAATCAGTTGATCTTTTTGCTTATTTGATAAGTATTTTACATAGTAACTACTATTAAAAATCTTTTCGATTCTGGTTAACAAACTTAAAATTAAATTATGCATGAATATATGACTGCTTTTTGTATATCCAGCTTGCAAACTGTTTTCACTAACAATTTCTTTCACATTTTCATAGACTTTATTTTGCTGCTCGATTATCTGGTCAATGCATTGTTTTAAATTCTCTTCTGGTATATCCTTAAATGATTTTTCACTGGCAGCTTTTTTTATGATATCAACGGTGGTTTTATTGATTTGTCTAGCTATATATTTATCAGCAATATAATTTTTGGTCTCTTCATTTATATTTAATTTATGAATATCAGTAAATGCATGCCTTCCCGCACCAGTTTGTTCTCCTCTTCTAAGCCACTCCGGATTAATATCCGAACTACGAATATATTTGGTTATGGTCCCTACTGTAACATTACACAGGCTTGCAATCAATTTGACATTATATTTTTCATTCTCTAATAGTCGGTTAATCATTCGTTCCAACTGGTATGCCGTTCTCCTCTTGGTGTGTAATTCTATCCCTAATCTCTTAATTATTCTTTCCTCTTCTGAAGTTAGCTTTTCTACAATACATTCGGCATCTGTCTTCCCTAAAAATTTAAGGACATAAAAACGACGATACCCCTTCACTAGTACATATTCATTTTTATTTTCTTCCTCAACAATTAAAGGTACTTTTAATCCATTTCTATTAATACTAAATTCTAAACTTAAATCCTTTTCCTTATTCCGAAAACTTGTTTCTAGCCTTATTTGAGAAAGTTTAATCTTCTTTAGCTGCGTGCTCATGTTGAATCACCCATTTCTTTTTATACATGGGTATTCCGTGCTTAAATTGTCCTATTACAAAAATCTACAATAATATTAATCTATTATTATTGTAAAAAGGTTCATTACCTCATATGATAATGAGCACAAGTATAAATACCAAATGTTACTGACACAATATTTTGACCGTAGCACCTTCTGGTACGATACTTTTATCAATCAAAGGAGGTGTTTTATTATGCTACAACAAAAATGCCCCCCTTTAGAACTGGATATTTCTCTGTCATGGTTTTCACTCCAATTAAGTTTCCTACACTGTCTTTTATTTGATTCGATGTTCCAAGGTCATTACCTGCATATAAAGTAGAGATAAGAGGACTTCTGTATTAAATTGAAGGACGGCTGATTTTATCATAGACCCAAAGCTTGATCCCCGAAAATAAACCGGTATCATGAGGATAAATAATGATAAATGTAAATCAGATAAATGGATTCTTGCAAACGAATGAATTTTTTTAACTCAACGTATAGATTTTATATATTTTTTGTAAATTTATAGGCCTTAAGAACTTAGTTCGTTTATCATAGGATTGTAAGATCATTTTAGGAGGAGGAATAGGGATGAACAGAAAAGAACTATATTCTTCATTGAATTTTATTGCGCGGGAGGTCACACAATTTGTCAATGAGCATGGGGATGAAATCGAATTGGAAACGGTCCAGTATTCTGATCACTACCGTGCCGTGGCCACAATTTGTCAAGAGGAAGAGCCTTTTAAGGATTTTTATGCAGAGGGTATTAGCGCTCTTAGTGAAAAGGAAGCGGTAAGTCAGGCATTGGAGGAGCTTTATAGGCAGGCTTATTACATAAACTAATGAAATGAATCTATTGCACAATTCGAAAGAAAAAGAGAAGGAGAACAGGCTGAAATAAATAGCTTCTCCTTCTCTGCTTCGCATATTATAAAAGATTGACAGTTTTAACATTGAACCTGCAATAAATCCCTGTTATCTCCTATTGTGATGACAAAATATCATTCAACACATCATAAGAAGGTTTCGGATCATAATTGCGATCAAAGATAAGTGGATAATCATCTGTGTCGGTTTGTTTTGGGATCCAGCTATGTTTGTCCGTAAAGCCCCACATCACCAACGCCTTGCAATTATTGGCAGATAAACAAGTCGAAAGGATATCCCCATATATGTCCGATTGCTTCTCTAGCTTTTCTTCGAACGTCAGCTCGGTTCTATTCTGCAATTTTATATCCAATTCCGTTATATGTACCTGCAGGTTTGATTTAGCTAAACGGTTCATGTTTTCTTTTATACTGTTAAAATCAAACTCATGATTGATCGTTGTATGCATTTGAAAACCAACGCCATGGACAGGGACACCTTTGCTTTTTATATTTTTTATATGCTCATAAATAGCCGTCGACTTTTTATTTACTTCTTCGTTATCATAGTCGTTATAAAACAGCAAAGCATCAGGATCTGCTTCATGTGCCCATTTAAATGCAAGTTTAATATATTCCGGACCTAGTTTGCGCAGCCAAAAATTATCTCGATACTCTCCATCTTCTGTAAAAGCTTCGTTTACAACATCCCAGGCAAATACTTTTCCGCGATAATGAGTAACGACAGTTTTAATATGAGATTCAAGTATCTCACGGACTTCTTCTTTTGAATAATTTCCTTCTGTAAGCCATTTAGGAAGTGACCGATGGACCAATGTATGTCCTCTTATTTTTATGTTGTTTTCATTTGCAAATTCAACGATGGCATCTGCTTCTGTAAAATCATAGACGTACGGTTCCGGATGGATCGTACTAAACTTCATTTCATTTTCCACTGTCATGACATTAAATTCTTCTTTTATCTTTTCCTTATAGCCCTCTTCCTTCATTAATGGATCATATCTTACGGCAGAACCGATTAAGAAATCACTTTTTTCCGCGTATTCTTTCAGTGGCTCTTCGTCAAATAAAAAGATGAAGAAGAAAAAAGCAGCGATACCTATCAGGACGATGATGATCGGGTAATACCTCATTTCCCGCGACATCCAATACCTTTTTCGGAAATAACTTGTTCTTATGAGATTTCCCTCCCTCAATAAAGTTAATTTTCCTTCCAAATACTCGTGTATTCTCAATATTTCATAACTACCATTTAGTTGAC
>NZ_CANNCR010000065.1 GCF_947503125.1 uncultured Metabacillus sp. | reverse complement strand
GCCGATGGCGCCTGGAGCTAGATTCAGAAACGCAAGCTATGTTAAGAAAATATATAAATTCTGATATTATTAAAAAAGCACCGAAAATTCGGCGCTTTTACGATTCAGATTCCTCTTTCTTTCCATGTACCCGTTCCAATGCCATTGTATAAGCATCATTTCCATAATTTAAGCAACGCTTAACACGTGAAATGGTTGCAGTGCTTGCACCTGTTTCCGTTTCAATCTTATGGTAAGTAAATCCTTCTCTCAGCATTCTTGCCACTTCAAGTCTTTGTGCCAACGATTGGATTTCATTCACAGTACATAAGTCATCAAAAAATCGATAACATTCTTCTAAATCTCTTAATGACAAAATTGAATTAAAAAGCTGGTCTAGTTCTTTACCGCGTAGCTTTTCGATTTGCATAGACATTCTCCTTTTGCTATTGCGTTTGAATTACAAATGCATCCTCAATGTTTGGTACAATATTGACCCATGTTTTCCCCGGGACAAGCTTTAATACCTCCCCGTCTTTTACAGGGAGAATTCTGCCATTCCGGTTTTCCCATTTTACCTCTTTCATTTGTCCATTTTGGAACAGAATTGCTTTACCGCCTGATGTTAAATCAATCGACCTTCTTCCATAAGAATCAATGAAAGTATGTTCCATTTCCACAACAAACACATTGGTTAGTTGTATCGGCTCTTCACTCTCTAAATCAACAGTTTGCTCATTATCACTAAAGCGGCTGTAACTTTGTTTAGTTTGATTATACTCATATGTTACATTCCATGTTTCTGATTTGTCATATTTAATGACAAACTTGCTTGCAGGTTCTCCTTTTAAATTTACCACTTCTTCCTCAGAAAGAAACGCCAAAGGCTCTACATCTGCAGTTGTTTCGTACTTATTTGACTTTGCGCCTTTTAAAATATTTTCATATGATATATAGGAATTATGTGGTGCTTTACGGTGGTCTGCCCTCCAAAATAATGTTCCATCATAAAATAAACCATTTAAATAATCAGCTTCTCCAGATTCCAGCTTTTCTTGTGCATCAGGGCTCCAGCCATGACTTATAAAAAGCGCGTCAAAGCCTTCACTAAGATCAATGTAATAATCTCTTGCACTACGAACAGGCCCGATTGTATCCGGTATTTCACTCTGGAAGACAGCTAAAAATCTGGTGATACTTCCCTCTGCAAGAACTTCATATACAATATCCGCTTTATGAAGGCCTGATTGAGGTCTTGCCGTTGGATGATTATTAATCATGACGGCAACTGGACGCTGATTCAGTTCACCCTCTGCCTCTAATCCTGTGAGGGGATAAACAGAAACTTCTTCTTCCTCAGCGGTCACAGGCTTTTCCTCTTGTTGAACAGTCTCTTCATTTTTAACAGGACGGGCTTCTTCTTTATTACTGCAAGCGCTTATAACCATAAGCATTGTTATAAGCGCATATGAAAATTTTTTCTTATCCAAGCTAACACAACCTATCTTTTTCCCTTTTATATTTTAACGCATTATAGTCGGAAAGAGTACCGTTTTTTTCATGACATCAAAAATCCCTATAGGAGTTATTCTAATATAAGGCAAATGTGTCGATGACAAGAATAACAGAGAATAGACTGGGTCATCAAAACCATAACCTCTTTCCTTTAAAAGAGTGTTGAGTTGATTCTGTTTAAACATAACACTTTCAAGACTCTCCTTTGAAGCGCTTCCATTTAACTGAAGTGGCATTTCAAATAAGACATTTCCATTCTCAGTTAACACAATCCCTCCGCCGATTTCCTTCATCCTCTTATAAGCAGCCAGCATTTCCTGTTTCTTTTTTCCAATGATAATAATGTCCCCTGTTGTTGAGTATGAGCTTGCAAAGCCTTGAACATGGTTAGCAAAGCCTTTAATGACCGTATTAATTCTCCATTTGCCATTGCGATCAATTAAAGCTAAAAAGCTTTCATCATGCTGCTCGGAAAGCTCACTTACTGAGCTGTCAATTGTAACCGAATAAGGCTCCATAATCACGGCATTTCGCATCTTCATCCCCAGCGGCATAGAAAATTGCAAATCATCTGTCGTTAAATCCCAAGCAATATCTGCAGATTGAATTCCATAATCAGACCATTCAACAACATCGCCTGTCTCTTGTCGTTTTCCTTCTTTAAGGAGCCAAATCCCTTTTGCCATAACAGACGATGGATCTGGTTGATCAATGCTGTCTAATATATTTAAGGTAGCGATCCGCCCTGGTGCGATAACACCGATCTGTTCTTCTAATTGATAATACTTTGCGATATTAAAGGTCGCCATATTATATGCATCAATGGCGGGAACATTGCATTCTAACGCGATATCGATACAACGATTGATCATGCCTGCTTCATAAAAAGTCGGCGTCGCTCCATCAGTAGTATAGTATAAATGATCATATGTTGTTAATCCCTCAAGTTGCAGCTCCTGCAAAAGCTTTGAAAGATCCGGGCGAATCGAGGAATGTCTTAAAGCAGCAGTGTATCCTAATTTCAGACGATTCATGACATCTTTACCTGTCATCGATTCATGATCACTATCAACCCCAAATAGCTTCATTTTTGTTAACGTGTTTTCTGAAGCACCTGGAAAATGACCTTCAATTCTTTTTCCTCTTCGTTTTGTTTCACGCAGCCAATATAAGATCCAGTCATCCCCATCAAGGAGCTTTGGCCAGCTTGTCAATTCTCCTCCTTGAATAACCGATTTATGTTCTAACCATTGTTTCAAAAAGTCATGTGAAAAAATTTGTTCCTCACTTTGTACCTCTGTTTGCAAATCAAATCTTGCCCACCAATAAAAGTGGTATGGCAATTTGGCCATATCATCCAAAAACGTAAGCGCTTTCTTTTTCTCGTATTGTAAAAGGAAAAAAAGGTTATCACCGATAAAAGTTGTTGTTCCTGTCCGTGACACATACTTTGCTAACGTATGGGGATTATATAATTGAAATGGATGTGCATGTGGTTCAATATATCCAGGTACAATAACTTTATTTGTACAATCAATCACTTCAGTTTGAGCTGTATGCTCGGGTAAATTGTCACCAACATAGACAATTCGGTCATCCACGATCCAAATATTTGCTTTGATCCATTGACGCAAATAGGAATTTAAGTAGGTGGCATTTTTTAATAAAACGGTAGGTGCACATTTGTTTGATACAACATCTATTTGTTTTCTAATTTGACTGATTTTCCATTGAAATTTTTTCTCGGGCATAAAAGACCCTCCATTTTTAGTTACTAACATAATTCTATGTTAACATATGGAATTTATTAACGCATTAACGTTTTATTTCATTTTTATGACAATTTTAGGGGGTGAATGGAAAGATGCGACCAAATATCGGAATCATTAACGCGTTAGTACGCATTACTTGCGGGCTAACCATCGTAGCTTGGGCTACATCTAAATATTGTAAAAGACCTTGGAGAGATTCATATTTAATCGCCATTGTGCTTGGATCCATGAAGGTAGGAGAAGGCATTTTGCGTTACTGCCCGATCACCTATTTGTTCCAAAATGCTAATTTACCGTTTTTTGATGAGGAAGATGGTTATGAAGAAGATGACGAAAAAATCGTGATTAACCCTACTTAATAAGAAAAGCGCAAGGCGCTAAGCATTCGGCGACAAGCATAAGGCGAATAGGAATAGAAGGTGTTCTTTACCTTCAATTCATGAGCGTCTAGACCCTAGAGGGGCTAGGCGCTGGAGCTAGACACAAATTTATACTTTCTTTCTCTTAAAAAATGGAGGGTGTCTCAAAAAGGGTCTGACCCTTTCGTTTAAGACACCCTCCTTATTACATTGGAGGTGTTTACATGTTCTTAGAATATTTAACAGATATGTCGTTTATATGGATTGCATTAATCGGTGCCATTATCGCATTATTATTTGTCTATGTTAAGAAACGCCGTGCTTAATTGCTTTGTTTCCAATATCTTTTCGATAGAACAGAGCAGGTGCAGCTATTTTTTCTACTAGCTCATACGCCTGTTCTTGTGCCTTGCTTATGGTATCACCATATCCAGACACAACAAGGACACGACCGCCGTTATTGACAAATTGATCCTCGACTTTTTTTGTTCCAGCATGGAAAATAACCGCTTCCTCATGCTTTTCGGTTAACTGGCCAATTGGCTGTCCTTTTTCATACTCGTTTGGATAGCCTTTTGACGCTAGTACCACTCCTAAAACGGCTTTTGATGACCAAGCAAGCTCAACAGGTTTCTCTTCAAGTATAGCTAGCAGTGTTTCAATTAAATCTGATTCAAGTCTTGGAAGGACAACCTGTGTTTCAGGATCACCAAAGCGAGCATTAAATTCAATCACTTTAGGCCCTTCTTCTGTAAGGATGAGTCCAGCATATAAAATACCTGTAAACGAACGACCTTCGCTGACAAGTGCTTTTGCTGCCGGCTTTAATATGGTTTCAATCGCGGTTTCCACAACATGATCCGGAATTTGCGGTACTGGTGAGTATGCACCCATTCCACCTGTATTTGGACCTTCATCATTGTCATATGCTCGCTTATGATCTTGGGCAATCACCATAGGAAATACCTTTTCGCCTTTTACAAAAGCCATTAAGGAAAATTCTTCCCCTGCAAGAAATTCTTCAACGACAACTGATTGAGAGGCATCACCAAATTTTCCGCCTTCAAGCATATCCGTTACACTTTCAAGCGCAGTATCAAGTGTTTCGGCAACCGTTACTCCTTTTCCGGCAGCTAAGCCATCTGCTTTGATAACAATTGGAGCTCCTTTTTCTTGAATATAGGCTTTTGCCTTCTCAACATCTGAAAAAGTTTGATAGTGTGCTGTTGGAATGTTGTATTTGACCATAAGCTCTTTTGCAAAGTTTTTACTTCCTTCGATTAAAGCAGCTTCTTTCGTTGGGCCAAAAATCTTTAAGCCCGCCTGTTCAAATGCATTTACAACCCCATTTAATAATGGAACTTCCGGACCAACAATTGTTAAATCAATCTTGTTTTCTTTGGCAAACTCCAATAAGCCTGCGGTATCAGTTTCACTAATTGAAACCCTTGTAGCAAGCACATTCATCCCGTCATTACCTGGTGCAACAAAGACTTCCTCTACAAGGTTACTTTGTGCGGCTTTCCATACAAGTGCATGTTCACGTCCACCTTGTCCGATGATTAGAACTTTCATTGGTTTACACCTCTTTTTTATTTGATTTCAAAAAAATATTTTGCTTTTACCCATTACACTTGAAGTGAGACTAGAAGCAATTGGCGAACAACCAATTGCTTCTACTATCATGTTCCTTCATTATTAAAGTAAACATCTATTTAGAAAAACATCTTAATGTTTAAAGTGGCGTACACCTGTGAATACCATGGCAATGCCATATTCATCAGCCATACGAATCGATTCTTCATCACGAATGGAGCCGCCTGGTTGAATAATCGCTGTTACACCAGCTTTTGCAGCAGCTTCAACTGTATCTGACATTGGGAAAAAGGCATCTGAACCAAGTGCACTTCCTTTTGCTTTTTCACCCGCTTGCTCAATCGCAATCTTCGCTGCGCCAACACGGTTCATTTGTCCTGCTCCAACACCAATTGTCATTTCATCCTTAGCTAGAACAATCGCATTTGATTTAACATGCTTTACTACTTTCCAAGCTAATTTTAGGTCTTTCCACTCTTCTTCAGAAGGCTCGCGCTTTGTTGGAATGGTTACTTCCACATCGTCTAATGAAAGCGTGTCTTCATCCTGAACAAGTAAACCGCCATGTACAGATTGAAGCTGCTTTTCAGGTTTTGATGCAGCAAAGACATCGATTGTTAATAAACGCAGATTTTTCTTGCCTGTCAACACATCTAGTGCTTCTTGGCTAAACGAAGGAGCGATGACAATCTCTAAGAAGATTTCATGCAGTTTTTCAGCTGTTGTTTTATCCACTTCATGGTTTAAGGCAACAATCCCGCCAAAAATAGATGTTGGATCTGCTTCAAAACATCTTGTGAATGCTTCTAATGTTGAAGTTCCAACACCAACACCGCATGGGTTCATATGCTTAACAGCAACTGCAGCAGGTTCAGTAAACTCGCGTACAATTTGCAGTGCAGCATCCGCATCTTTAATATTATTAAATGATAACTCTTTCCCATGAAGCTGTTTCGCATTTGCGATTGAAGCAACTGGTACGAAAGGCTTTTGATAGAATGTTGCTTTTTGATGAGGGTTTTCACCGTAACGAAGAGATTGTTTTTTCTCAAATGTATAGGTGACGGATTCCGGGTCTTCTTCACCAATTGTCTTCGTTAAAAATTCTGCAATCAAGGCATCGTAAGCAGCTGTATGTCTAAATACTTTAGCGGCCAGACGTTGTTTTTGTACCAAAGAGACTTCTCCAGAAGCTTTTAATTCTTCTAAAACTGCTTGATAATCTTGAGGGTCAACTAGAACTGTTACATCTTCATGGTTTTTCGCTGCAGAGCGTAACATTGAAGGACCGCCGATATCGATGTTTTCAATCGCATCCTGGAACTGCACATCCGGTTTTGAAATGGTTTCTTTAAACGGATACAGATTCACAACAATCATATCGATTGTTTCAATGTTATTTTCCTTTAATTGATCCATATGGCTTGGATTGCTGCGAACAGCTAATAAACCACCATGGATATTCGGGTGAAGTGTTTTAACACGTCCATCCATGATTTCTGGAAATCCAGTAACTTCTGAAATCCCAATAACATTTAGACCGTTTTCCTCTAATAATGATTTCGTTCCGCCTGTTGAAATGACTTCAACACCTAGCTCAATTAACTCTTTTACAAAAGGAACAAGATTTTCTTTATTTGACACACTGACAAGCGCGCGTTTGACTGTCATGTTATTCACCTCTGCCATTATTTTGAGACTAATTCTTTAATCACCTTTGGGTATAGAGCATGTTCAACTTTATGGACTTTTTCTGCGATTGTTTCAACCGTATCATCATTTGTAATATCAATCGCCTGCTGTGCAATAATTGGACCTGTATCCATTCCTGCATCGACATAATGAACCGTCACACCTGTCACCTTTACACCCGCATGAAAAGCTTGTCCGATCGCATCTTTTCCTGGAAAGGCAGGTAATAGAGAAGGATGGATATTGACGATTTTGTTTGCGTACGCATCTAATAATGTTGGCCCAATTAAGCGCATATAGCCTGCAAGAATTACATAATCAATCTGATGCTGATGTAAAGCAGCCAATATGTCCCCTTCAAAATGTGCTTTTGAATCATATTCCTTAGGAACAAATGAAAACACCGGGATTTCTGCTTTTTTAGCACGTTCAATTACACCGGCTTCAGGCTTGTCACAAACCACAAGAGCGATTTCGGCATCTAACGCACCTTTTTTGATTTGATCAAAAATTGCCTGAAAATTACTCCCATTCCCTGAAGCAAAAACCGCAAGTCTTTTCATCGAAGAGCTCCTCCGCCGAACGTAACACCAGAACCTTCGATCACACGACCAATGATATACGCCTTTTCACCATTTGCTTCTAGTTGGTTAATTACTTCATGTAAAAGCTCATTTTTTACAGCTAAAACAAACCCGATTCCCATATTAAAGACGTTAAACATATCTTCGCTGCTTAACTCACCTTTTTCCTTAAGAAAATCGAAAATATCCGGGATTGGCCAAGAACCATTATCAATTTCCACACCGGTACCTTCAGGCAGCATACGTGGAATATTCTCGATAAAACCGCCGCCTGTAATATGTGCCATTCCATCGACTTGAAACTTCTTCACCACATCAAGCACAGGTTTCACATAGATTCGCGTTGGTGTTAATAAAACCTCGCCTAAATTTTTGGTGAATGGTTCGTACACAGCTTGCAAATCAAGGTTTTGATCTTCAAGGAGAATTTTACGAACTAATGAAAATCCGTTGCTGTGAAGTCCATTGGAAGAAAGGCCAATTAACACATGCCCTGGTTTAATGTTTTCCCCAGTCACAATGTTTTCCTTTTCCACTACTCCGACTGAAAATCCGGCTACATCATATTCATCATCATCATATAACCCTGGCATTTCAGCAGTTTCTCCGCCGACTAATGCACAGCCGGATTCTTCACATCCATCAGCAATCCCTTTTACGATCTGCTCAATTTTTTCCGGAATGGCTTTGCCTAATGCTAAATAATCCAGGAAAAACAATGGTTCAGCACCTTGAGCTAAAATATCATTCACACACATGGCAACTGCGTCAATTCCAATTGTGTCATGCTTATCAGCCATAAATGCAAGCTTTAATTTTGTCCCTACGCCATCTGTACCAGACACGAGAACAGGTTGTTTGTAATTTAATTCGCTTAAATCAAACATTCCACCAAAACCGCCAAGTCCACCCATAACTCCTGTACGCATTGTCTTAGCGACATGCTTTTTCATTCTTGATACAGCTTCATAGCCAGCTTCGATATCCACGCCTGCTTGTTTATAAATGTCAGACATGCCTGATTCCTCCTTAGCATTGAAAGTAAGACGAGGATGTCTCAAAAGGGTCTGACCCCTGCAACAAACACCGATATATTGTGTTCGCGGGGTCTGACATTTTGGTTTTGAGACAACCTCATCACGTTTTTCTTCGTTTCATTTTATGCCTTCTCATGTGGAAGTACTGTATCTGGATAAATATCAGTCGGATAACGCCCAGTAAAGCATGCTAAGCATTGTCCTTTGTACTCACCTTCATATGGTCGGCCGATGGCTTCAAGCATGCCTTCAACACTTAAAAAGGCCAAGCTATCTGCACCAATAATTTGACGAATATCTTCTACAGAATGATTTGATGCAATTAGTTCTTCATGTGTTGATGTATCAATCCCGTAAAAACAAGGATTTGAAATTGGCGGAGAACTGATTCGTACATGCACCTCTGTAGCACCTGCTTCACGAAGCATTGTCACAATTCGTTTACTTGTTGTTCCACGTACAATCGAGTCATCAACCATAACAACACGTTTCCCTTCGACAACTCCGCGTACAGCTGATAATTTCATTTTAACCCCTTGCTCACGCAATGACTGTGAAGGCTGAATAAACGTACGACCTACATATCGGTTTTTGATTAATCCAAGCTCATAAGGAATTCCTGTCAGCTCTGCAAAGCCGATCGCTGCAGAAATACTTGAATCCGGCACACCTGTCACAACATCTGCATCGACCTCTGACTCTACAGCCAAACGTTTTCCGAGGTTTTTACGGGCAGTATGCACGTTGATTCCATCGATATTGCTATCAGGACGTGAGAAATAAATATACTCCATGCTGCAAATCGAACGATTAATATTCATCGAGAAACGCTCAGAACGAATTCCTTCATCATTGATGATTAATAATTCGCCTGGCTGAACATCTCTTTCATATTTCGCTCCTACGACATCAAATGCACATGTTTCTGACGCCACGACATAAGCGTCCCCCATCACACCGATCGACAATGGACGTAAGCCATTAGGATCAAGGGCAACCATCATTTCATTTTCAGTCATAATTAAGAAGGCGTAAGCACCCTTAATCATCGTTAACGCATTTTTTACAGCTTCCTTAAGATCTTGAAAGCCGCTTCTTCTGATCAGATGGGCAAGAACTTCTGTATCTGAAGTTGTTTGAAAAATGCTTCCTTGGCTCTCAAGCTGATGTTTAACCTGATTAGCATTCACAAGATTTCCGTTATGTGCTAACGCCAAGCTTCCGCTATGTGATTTAAACAGCAAAGGCTGGACATTTTCATATCCGCCCCCGCCTGCAGTTGCATAACGAACATGCCCGATTGCCGCTTTACCAGATAGTTCATTTAATTTGCCGTTCCCGAACACCTCTGAAATTAAGCCAAGCCCTTTCATGGCCGTTAGCTTCTTACCATCAGATGTAACAATCCCAGCGCCTTCTTGCCCTCTATGCTGGAGACTGTGTAAACCATAATATGTTATTTGAGCTGCTTCCGGATGACCCCATATTCCGAAGACGCCACACTCTTCGTTTAATCCCTTGAGTTCAGCAAGCATGGGATAGCTCCTTTCCATGCATCCTTTAATTCTTCAACAGATGCATCGACAAGTGATTCATCGTTTTCGTCATTTATAATAAGTTTCCCGTTATCTGTTACTTCTCCGATACAAACTGCATCGACAAGTTGTTCAAACGCTTGTTGATTTTCTTTTTTCACTGAAACAACAAATCTAGTTTGTGATTCACTGAATAATGCGGCAGTTGCATCACCTTTAAGGGTTACCTTTGCTCCCAGACCTTTTCCGCCAAATAAAGGCTCAGCTAATGCCACAGCAACTCCGCCTTCAGATACATCATGTGCAGAGGCAACTGTTTTTTCACGGATCGCTTTTGAAAGCTGTTCTAATGTTTTACTTTCTTTCTCTAAATCTAACTCTGGTGATTTACCAAAGATTTTTCCGTAAGTTAGCTTTTGCAGCTCACTTCCGCCAAATTCAGGTTTTGTTTCCCCGATTAAGTAAATAAGGTCTCCTGCTGCTTTAAAATCTTGCGTTGTAATATAGTCAGTATCTTCGATTAAACCGACCATACCTATAACAGGTGTTGGATAGATCGCAGTTCCGTTCGTTTCATTATATAACGAAACGTTACCGCCGATGACAGGAGTATTTAGCACGCGACAAGCTTCACTAATACCGTCTGCAGCTTTTTCAATTTGCCAGAAAATTTCCGGCTTTTCCGGATTACCGAAGTTTAAGTTGTCTGTAATCGCTAATGGTGTTGCACCTGAACATACGATATTACGGGCTGCTTCAGCAACAGCAATTTTGCCGCCTACTTCAGGATCTAAATAGAGATAACGAGAGTTACAGTCAGTTGTCATCGCTAAGGCTTTTTTCGTATCACGAATACGAACAACTGCTGCGTCAGATCCTGGAGCAACAACTGTATTTGTACGAACCATGTAGTCATATTGATCATAAACCCACTCTTTGCTTGCAATCGTAGGTTGTTTTAATAATTGAAGAAGTGTTTCTTTATAGTTTTCAACCTGAATTGGTTCAACGTCCATTTTTTGAAATTCTTCAAAGTACGAAGGTACGGCAGATGGTTTGTGATAAACCGGTGCTTCTTCAGCTAACGCATCGACTGGAAGCTCACAAACGACTTCACCTTTATGGAATAGACGAAGCATTTTATCATCTGTTACTTTACCAACTGTAACTGCTTCTAGGTCATATTTTTTAAACAGGTCAATGATTTCCTGCTCTCTTCCCTTTTCAATAACAAGCAGCATTCTTTCTTGTGATTCTGATAACATCATTTCATATGGTGTCATGCCTGTTTCGCGCTGAGGGATAAGATCAAGATTCATTTCAATACCTGATCCTGCTTTACTAGCCATTTCTGCTGAAGAACTTGTTAAACCAGCAGCACCCATATCTTGAATACCAACTAAGGCATCGTTTTTCACGACTTCAAGGCAAGCTTCTAGTAAAAGCTTTTCCATGAATGGGTCCCCTACTTGAACAGCTGGGCGGTTTTCACCAGAATCCTCTGTCAATTCTTCAGAAGCAAATGTTGCACCATGAATTCCGTCACGTCCTGTTTTCGCGCCAACATACATAACCGTGTTCCCAACACCTTTTGCTTGGCCCTTCTTAATATCTTCATGGTTAATTAACCCAACGCACATGGCATTAACTAATGGGTTGCCCTCATATGAGTTGTCAAATTGGATTTCCCCGCCTACTGTCGGAATTCCAATACAGTTCCCGTAGCCAGCAATACCAGCAACAACCTCTTCAAATAAATATTTAACACGAGGAGATTGTAATTCACCAAAGCGTAAAGAGTTTAAGATGGCAATTGGTCTTGCACCCATTGAGAAAACATCGCGAATGATTCCACCTACACCAGTGGCTGCACCTTGGTATGGCTCGATTGCTGAAGGGTGGTTATGACTTTCAATTTTAAATACGACCGCTTGATTGTCACCGATATCAACAATCCCTGCTCCTTCACCAGGACCTTGCAGTACCTTTTCACCTGTTACAGGGAATTTCTTTAAGATCGGCTTAGAGTTTTTATAACTGCAGTGCTCAGACCACATAACAGAGAAAATACCGATCTCTGTGTAATTTGGAAGACGACCGATGATTTTTTCAATAAGGGCAAACTCATCATCACTTACACCCATTTGTCTGTAGATTTTTTCATCTTTTATCATCTGGTTTGTTGGTTCAAGCTGTAGTGACATGAGATTCCCTCCAGTTTTTCACGATTGATTGAAATAATTTTAATCCATCCGCACTTCCTAATAATTCGTCAACCGCACGTTCAGGATGCGGCATCATCCCTAATACATTGCCGCGCTCATTTGTAATACCGGCGATATCTACTAGGCTGCCATTTGGATTCGTTTCATACGTAAACACAATTTGATTGTTTTCTTTAAGCTTTTGCAGCGTTTCTTCATCACAATAATAGTTCCCTTCTCCATGGGCGATCGGAACAGAAATAACCTCATTTTGTTTATATTCTGATGTAAATGCCGTCTCATTGTTTACGACCTTTAAATTTACAGGTCGGCACATAAACTTTAAGTTTTCGTTGCGTTTCATCGCACCTGGAAGTAATCCAGCTTCTAATAAAATTTGGAATCCGTTACATACGCCAAGAACAGGCTTTCCTGCTTCAGCTGCTTTTACAACTTCCTTCATAACGTTTGAGAAACGGGCAATGGCACCTGAACGTAAATAATCTCCATATGAGAAGCCGCCTGGTAATAAAATACCGTCATAGCCGCTTAAATCTGTTTGATCATGCCAAACATACTCTACTTCTTCACCTAGCTCATCTTTAATAGCATGGTACATATCAACATCACAGTTAGATCCTGGAAAAACGATCACAGCGAATTTCACTTTGTGACAACCTCCTGTACCTCATATCTATAGTCTTCGATAACTGTATTTGCAAGTAATTTTTCACACATTTCTTTTACAACAACATCTAAGTCACGATCTGATTTTTCAATTGCCAACTCCATATATTTCCCGATACGAACATCTTGAACTTCATTGTATGACATGCTGTGCAATGCACTTTTTACTGCGCTTCCTTGTGGATCTAATACACTTTCTCTTAACGTGACATAAACTTTTACTTTGTACATGATCATTGGCCTCCAAGTCTTGTTAAAATTTCTTCATAAGCTTCAGTTAAGCTGCCGATATCGCGGCGAAATACATCTTTATCAAATTTTTCATTTGTTTCGATATCCCAAAGACGGCAAGTATCTGGTGAAACCTCATCAGCTAAAATGATGTTTCCTTCCTCTGTCAAACCAAATTCAAGTTTAAAATCAATGAGGCGGACACCACATGATAGAAAATGTTCTTTCAGTACTTTATTTACTTGTTTAGCAAGTGTTTTTAATGTTTCAACTTGCTCTTTTGTGGCAACCTCTAAAAGTGCAATGTGATCTTCAGTAATAAGCGGATCACCTAGCTCATCATCCTTATAGTAAAACTCAACAAGTGGTTCTTTGATCTCTGTTCCTTCTTCAATACCTATCCGTTTAGAAAGACTTCCTGCAACAACATTTCTCACAACAACTTCCAGCGGAATGATCGTTACTTTTCTTACAAGCTGCTCTGTTTCAGATAATCTTTTCACAAAGTGGTTTTCGATATTATTTGCTGTCAGCTTTTCAAAAAGCAGGGTTGAAATTTCATTGTTTAAACGACCTTTGCCAGTAATCTCTTCCTTTTTCACACCATTAAAGGCTGTAGCGGAATCTTTGTAAGATACTAGCAAAATATTAGGTTCATTTGTTTTATAAATACGTTTTGCTTTACCTTCATATAGTAACTCAAGCTTTTCAATGCTCATGATGGCCCTCCTAAACAGAATATTGGGAACTTTCAGGCTAGTACGTATGATTTGTCATATTTTCTAACCTAATTTATCAATCAAAGAGATAGCAAGGGACGTTTTTATCCCTTGCTTATTTCATATTTTAAAGACCAAGTCGTTCGAAGATGGTGTCTACACCTTTTAAGTGGTAGTTATAATCGAAGCAATCTGCAATGGTTTCGGCAGATAAACGTTCTGTGATTTTTGGTTCTGCTTCAACTAGCCTGCGGAATGGTACTTGTTTCTCCCAAGCTTCCATTGCTTTTGGTTGAACAAGGTCATAAGCTTCTTCTCTTGTCATACCTGTATCAATTAAAGCTAGTAACACTCGTTGAGAGTAGATTAACCCTTGTGTGCGGTCCATATTACGCTTCATGTTTTCAGGGAAGACTGTTAGATTTTTCACGATGTTGCCAAAGCGATTTAACATATAGTTTAAGGCAATCGTTGCATCTGGTAAGATAATCCGTTCAGCAGATGAGTGAGAAATATCTCTTTCATGCCATAATGGAACATTTTCATAAGCTGTTAGCATATAGCCGCGAATCACACGTGCAAGACCTGTCATATTTTCAGAACCGATCGGGTTACGTTTATGCGGCATTGCAGAAGATCCTTTTTGACCTTTAGCAAAAGATTCTTCAACTTCACGTGTTTCACTCTTTTGCAAACCGCGGATTTCAACGGCAAACTTTTCAATTGAAGTGGCTACTAATGCTAATGATGCCATATAATCTGCATGACGATCACGTTGAAGTGTTTGCGTTGAGATAGGTGCAGGTTTTGTACCTAATTTTTCACACACATATTTTTCTACAAATGGATCGATGTTTGCGTAAGTTCCAACCGCTCCAGAGATTTTTCCGTATTCAACGCCTTCAGCAGCACGTTTAAAACGATCCAGGTTACGTTTCATTTCCTCATACCATAGAGCAAGCTTTAATCCAAATGTTGTTGGTTCAGCATGAACACCATGAGTACGTCCCATCATAACTGTATATTTATGTTCTTGTGCTTTTTCTTTTAAAATTTGGATGAAGTTTTCAATATCTTTTAAAAGAATATCGTTAGCTTGTTTAAGCAAGTAAGAAAGAGCTGTGTCTACGACATCTGTTGAAGTTAAGCCGTAATGAATCCATTTGCGTTCCTCACCTAACGTTTCAGAAACTGCTCTTGTAAAAGCAACGACATCATGACGTGTTTCTAGTTCGATTTCATTAATACGATTGATATCAAATGATGCGTTTTTGCGAAGAAGTGCTACATCTTCCTTTGGAATGACACCTAATTCTGCCCAAGCTTCACATGCAAGGATTTCAACCTCTAACCATGCTTTAAATTTGTTTTCTTCCGTCCAAATTGCGCCCATTTCTGGTCTTGTGTAACGTTCGATCATCTTTTTGCCTCCGTCCTAGTTTTTACCCCAAATATGGTTGATCTTTTCGATATCTTTCTCGATTGATTCACTAATAAACGTAATATGTCCCATTTTCCGTTTCGCAACCGGCTCCTTCTTTCCATAAAGGTGAAGCTTAGCCGTTTCAAGAAATGAGATATGATCATTGATTATAGTTAAATCTTCTCCCAAGAGATTTACCATCATACCACTTTGTAATAAAGTTGTACGTCCTAAAGGAAGATTACAAACCGCACGAATATGCTGTTCAAATTGATCTGTCTCACATAAGTCAATCGTATAATGACCTGAATTATGCGGACGCGGAGCTAATTCATTAATATAAATCTCTCCATCTTTTGTTAGAAACATTTCTACAGCAAGTGTCCCAACAAGTCCAAAGCTATTTGAAAGCTTTATGGCTAATTGCTGTGCTTTTGTTTTAATTTCTTCAGGCACTCTTGCTGGTACAATACTTTGATATAAAATATTGTCTTTATGAATATTTTCAGCTACTGGGAACGTTTTTGTTTCACCGTTTACAGATCTTGTCACTATAACTGAAATTTCTTTTTCAAAAGGAACCCATTTCTCAAGGATGCATGTACCATGCTTTAATAGTTTCTTAGCTTCAGCAAAATCATCCTCTATGCGGAGGACAACTTGTCCCTTTCCGTCATAACCGCCTCTGCATGTCTTTAACACACTTGGGAACTTTATAGCCTCTATCGCTTTTGACAGCTCTTCCTCGTTATGAATAATCCGATAGGTGGCTACTTCACAGCCGGCCTTTTCAATTGCCGCTTTTTCTGTTTCACGATCTTGAGTAAGCAGCAGCAATGAGCTTTTTTGAGGTAAATTTGCATTCTCCTCCAGCCAACGCAAAGCTGTATAATCGATATTTTCAAATTCATATGTGATGACATCACTGACTTCAGCCAGTTTTTTTATTGCTTCTAAATCATCGTAAGCTGCTGTTATCTCGATATCTGCAAGCTGGCCGCATGGGCAATCTTCTGTCGGATCTAAAACAGCAATACGATAGCCAAGTTGTCTGGCAGCAATCGCCATCATCCGGCCAAGCTGCCCTCCTCCAATTATTCCGATTGTCGATCCAGGGAGAATTCTCTTATTATTCAAGTTCATCACTGCTTTCTAGTACCTTTAAACGAAGCTCTTCTCTTCTAGCGTCCAATTTGTTCTCCAAGTCCTGATCACTTGTAGAAAGGATTTCCGCTGCAAGCAATCCTGCATTCGTAGCACCTGCTTTACCGATCGCAACGGTCGCTACCGGGACACCTCCTGGCATTTGGACAATAGATAGTAATGAGTCAAGACCGTTTAACGCCTTTGATTGAACAGGGACACCAATCACTGGAAGAGTGGTTTTTGCTGCAACCATTCCTGGAAGATGTGCTGCACCGCCTGCTCCCGCGATAATGACCTTTAGACCTCTATTTCTTGCATTCTCTGCATACTCAAACATGTAATCTGGAGTACGGTGTGCAGATACTACCTTCTTTTCATAGGGAACCTCTAATTCATTCAAGATTTCACATGCATGCTTCATAGTTTCCCAGTCAGATGTACTTCCCATTATAACCCCAACAAACGGCTTCATTTTTTTCCCACCTTTTGTATTACTTATACACAAAAGGCTCGATATCTATACTTTCTCACCTTATAGAGAAAGTACAGTATACCGAGCCCGAACATTCAATCTTTCCATCCGAATCGTTTATACGTACACTTTCCCTCATAGTCCGTTGATTTACGGTCAACGGGTAGAAACTTTTGGGCCATATTCCCAATTATATATGAGGTTTAACGTTAATCACTTATTTACATGTCTATATTAACAATGAAGATAATCGATGTCAACGTAAAATCGAACGATTTATTTTTTTGCTTTGTTAATGTTCGGTTTTTACAGCAGTTTTCCTTCAAAAACAATTTCTCTCCCACATGGTACATGTTCAACAATGTGATCTCTGATTTCTTCTTTAAAAATAGGCTGTTCCATTCTTCTAACAGGGAAATAACCTTCTTCACGCATACGATTGAGACAATCATCAATGGATTCATGCTCTTCCACAATAAATTTTTTCTTTTTCGGCTTCGATGTCATACCTTAATTCTCCCTTTCCGAACAGCCTTAACCCAGAACCCGCCATGAATGGTTTTCGGCTCATAGGCAATAATAAATGCCTTTGGATCAAGTTCCTTAATGGTTTGATAAAGCTTTAGCTCATATTTTCTTGGCGTTAAAATTTGCATTGACAAACGATCTCCCTCTAATCCGTTTGCCATCCAATTGGTTACCCCAAAACCTTTCTCACGTAATTGCTTCGGCAAATCCTTTTCATGTTCAGTTGAAATAACATTAACCGTAATATACCCAAGCGCTAGCTTCTCTTCTATTTTCATCCCTACTATGACGCCAAGTCCATAACCCATCGCGTAGGCAATTAAATTTTGAATTTCATTTAAATTATCGAGTACTAACCCGAGACCAACTACATAAATGATAACCTCAAACATACTTATAAATGCAGCTAAATAACGTTGTCCTTTTAACGTTAATATCATTCTGATCGTAAAAAATGAGACATAAACAATATTAATGAGCAAAATGATGATTACCATTGTAATACTGTTGTGAAGCAACACAACTCCTCCTTAGGTTAAACAATAAATTAGGCTATATTTTACTAAAATTTTTTTACGGATACAATGGTAAAAGTTATTCATTTATAAGCTGCTCTTTACCTTATAGATATTGTTATCGTCTCCTAATGTTTATTCAGATATAAGGAAATCAAAAAGCTATATCTGAATAATTTTCATCTTTTTAAATGGACTTTGTAAAACTTCCCCTGTCCTGTTGTCCCGCAGGAATCACAAGCCTTTTGATCATTCAGCATAGTGACAAGAACAACAATGAACTTTAAATAATACAAAAAAGACCAGTATCTCTACTGATCTTTTTTCCTCTCACCTGGCAACCGTCCTACTCTCACAGGACTAGCACAGGACGTGCTGACTTCTGCGTTGCCACAGGACGTGGCGCTCTTAGCAGAAGTTCCTTATTACTCTACCATCGGCGCCGAGAGCTTAACTTACGTGTTCGGATTCGGCTTGTAGTGTTACTTTGATTTCTGCTTTTTCTAATAAACTTTACGGTTTTTATTATCAAAAAAGACCAGTATCTCTACTGATCTTTTCTCTTCTTACCTGGCAACGTCCTACTCTCACAGGGGGAAACCCCCAACTACCATCGGCGCCGAGAGCTTAACTTACGTGTTCGGATTCGGCTTACGATAAGCGGCGAATCTCTTCGTCAGCTTGTTCGTTCAGATCCTCATGTGCCCGAAGAACGCACATTCCGGTCTTCTCTCTCTGCACTTCCTCGACCTTCTTGCTTCTCCCAAGCCTCAGGCTAGAAGGGTTACTTTGGTTTCTGCTTTTTCTAATAAACCTTACGGTTTTTATTACTCTAAATATCAAAAAAGACCAGTATCTCTACTGATCTTTTCATCTTCTTACCTGGCAACGTCCTACTCTCACAGGGGGAGACCCCCAACTACCATCGGCGCTGAAGAGCTTAACTTCCGTGTTCGGCATGGGAACGGGTGTGACCTCTTCGCCATCGTCACCAGATAAATATGAAGTTTGAAGGCATGTTCCTTCAAAACTAGATAACGATGTATAATTCAATTCACTTACTGAGTTTTCGCTTTTACGCTGTCCAGCTCCAGAAGCCAAATCCTACGGTAATTTCACTCTCTCGGGCGAAGTCAAAGTACGACTTCTGCTCGATCGCTCCAATTCCCTATGGATTTAAGCGGGCTTCTTCCGCTTTTCTAAATAGGTTAAGTCCTCGATCGATTAGTATCAGTCAGCTCCACACGTCACCGCGCTTCCACCTCTGACCTATCAACCT
>NZ_CANNCR010000064.1 GCF_947503125.1 uncultured Metabacillus sp. | reverse complement strand
ATTGGTAATGCCTTTAGCTGTTTTTCGTCCTCTATCCAGAGCTGCTCAATTGCAATCCCTTTTTCATAATGTGGACGATTTCGATCCTCCCGCATCTTTACCTGCATCCAGCTTGCCAGTTGAGAAAAGTCCTCCATTTCCGGGGCAGTGACAAAAAAGTTGTTCCTTGTGTAACCCACTTTCTTTTCCACATTCCCTTTTTCATGCCCACTTGCAGGATTACAGGCCTGGACTTCAAAACCATAATGAGATTGAAAGCGAAGGAAGGAATCTGTGTAGGTTCTCTTTTCTCCTTTACCAATCGCTAAAACCGCTGCTGTTAGGTTGTCAATCCGCAAATGCGTTGGGACCCCTCTAGCCTGTTTGAATAATTGTTTCAAACCTTCAAGAAAGCACTCTGAGTTTTCGGCAGGAAGAGGATAAGCAAATCCTGCATTGCTGTAAGGGAAACTCAAAATCAATATTTTGATGTCTTTATAAGCTCCATCCTTAACAACAGTCATATTTCCAAAGTCCACTTGTGCTTCACCTGGAGGGTGTTCTAAACGCTCATATCTTGTACTTCTTTCTTCTTTGATCTTTGGCCTTCTATGTTGAACATAATCACAAACAGTCCTATAAGAACCTTTGAAACTATATTCATCCCTAAGTTGCTCGAACATCTTCTTATTTGTTCTTCTTTCTTTCTTTTTGAGTTTCATATCCTCCTCAAGCCAGCAATCTACAATTTCCCCAAACCCATCCTCATACATCATTCCACCTTTGTTAAAAGGAAGTGTCTCAAGGGGTACTTCACCATCTGCATATTTTTTTACTGTCCTCCAATTCTTACCGGTCTTTCTAACGATTTCGTTAATTGACAAATCTTCGTTTTCTCTTAAATGTTTGATATAATTAACTTCTGGCATTGCTAGCATCCTTTCAATTCCTCCACCTGTTAAGATCTCGACAATCAAAACAGTAGAGGTTATTTTAGGAGCTGGCAAGCCTTTTTTTTATGCAGTCAGGCTCTGCACATTTTTGCTGCAGAACTCTGTACTTTTATTTTGCAATAAACAAAACTTAGTGCCTAAAGGGCTGGGGGGGCGATTATTACATCATGCCGCCCGTAAGTTTAGAGTGTGTAATATCGTTAACGAGAGGTGCTAAAAGCGCGGTAAATCAACGTATTGGACATTGTTGGCTGTACCATCTTTAACGGGGATTTACCGTTTTTATGGGATTGCGTTAGCAAAATGTTAGCATTTTGATTAAATACTCAGAAGGTGATCGCGTATTAATATGAAGGTGGTGTTTACCTTAACCTAGTTTTTGCGCACTTCCATATTTTCGAAGTTGATGATTAATTTATGTGCAAGAAAAAAATCACTCCCGATGATTCCGTCAAATCCATGCATTTCTCTAACATCGCCGAGCTGTATAGTGAAATTATTCAGTCGAAACTCATCAATATTCATACCACTTACTTTTTGTTCAATGCAGATTTCCGTACCGCCAATTCCGTACATCTTTCGTGTAATTGCATTTTCTAAATCGAGCATCAGACCAATTTTTTCACATAAGTCTGTATCTAAAATGGTTGAAGAACAGCCGGTATCAAGGAGTACGTTGCTAAATGTCTTTTTCTGTCCAGCATATTCAATTTCAACAGAGACTAGAGGTAAGCGGTCATCCAGTTGAAATTTCATACTCTTCTTCGTACTCCTATATATGGCTACTCAATTACCTTTATTTCTTCGTTATTCGTGTGAAAGATATATAATTCACGATTTTGATTTTCCCCGTGTAGCTTTTTATACACTTTCCATGCTGCATTGCCATTCTCAAAGTCATCAATTACCGACATTTCTTCGATGATTCTTTCTTTTCCTTTTGCTTCAGACTTTAATGCTTCTACTAAGACACACCTTTCTGGAAAATGCTGACGTACTTCAGACCATTTCATTAACATCCCTCTTCCGATTCATTATTTTATAAATTTCTTTATTAGAACAATCATACAAGTTTGCACTACAATAGAATTTCTTTTGTATCATTTAATTTTTTAATACTAATGGGTTCGGATATTTCAAAAGCCAACACTGCTGGACTAAGGAGGAATATTAATTTAAATTTAGTATAACAAATAACTATACACCACAGCACTTTTTGTATTTTTTCCCACTCCCACAAGGACAAGGATCATTTCTTTTAGGCTTTTCCACTGGCAATTCAATTTTATTGCTATTTATTTCCGGACTTCCTTGTAAAACTGCCTTTCCCGCTTCCTTCATCTCCTTATATCGCTTTTTTAATAGCTCCATTGCTTCTGCACTATCTTTTAATGAACCCTTAACAATCTCATCCACTTGTCTCTTAGAAATACCATAGATATCAAGAATCTCATACCTTTTCCTTTTCAAAGATAATCTTATAGCAAACTCAGAATCATTATTTTCGCTTTCTGTAAAGATAAGAATAACATCATCACATTTGCAACTTGGATTCATACAATACTGATCATATATAATATATTTTATATCATTTACTTCAGTTCCTAAGACAAGCCCTTTTTTCTCTTCAAACACATCAAAATAACTAAAGGTATTACCACTTAAAATATCAGATTTTCCCATAGTTTCCACTTTTTTATCATTCCTATTTTCAGTCTATTAAAAAATGCATTCAAAGAACGATCCACTATTGAACATTATCTGTATGACCAGAACCATTCTTGATATAAATCTATCCATTTAAAATTCTTATGTCCTTCATCCAATTTGATGCTAGCTAATGGCAGTATTACTTTTTTTCTACCCAACCTGCCTTCAACAAGAATTCCATAATTTTCGTCTACTTTCATCTCTTGGTCTAAATGAATACAGCTGACTTCAAATTCTGCGATTTCTAAAGGGCCAACTTCCTCTTCATATAACGCAGTAAAAGGAAATATCATATGTTGTAATAGATATTCATAAAAACTCATTAAAGTTGTCTCTTTTACATTGAGTAATTTGTCCATATAACTTGCTTTATATTTATTATCTCTCTCTAAACCGCTTATTCCTAATATTTGGGCAGCTTGAATTTCCCATTCTTCGATTTCAATCTGCTGATCATTCAAAATATCTTGAGGAACGATTAATCCATTTACTATTGAAAGGTTATTAAAAGGACTACCTTGAACAACTGACTCTATCGAGAAATTACTATCAAAATAGGTCATATTAAACATATCTCTAATTTTCTTCGACTTTTGCGAAGTCGTACTTTGCTTGGTGCCAAAATACTCAAAAATTTCTGTAGCAGACACATATGGTTGACTAGATTTATCAAATAAAAAATTAATCGTTCCCAAAGCATGGATTACTGCCGCAGCCCATATTTCAATACGGCCTGACAGGAATGGAATGTCTCTTTTTCTAGCCATTTTGTTTATTAATTTTTCAATTACTCCCTCATATTCTTCATTTAAAAATTGCTTACTAAACTCAATTGTTAATTTCAGTAATTCTGCCTTCTTTTCCTCTATCTTTTCTTTTGGTTTAGTCATACTCCACAACCTCTAATCTATTAGTCTGCTCTTAAAGTAGATTTTCTTAATTAATAGGAGAATTCGTTATCCTTTTCGTTATGACACTTTTTACATCTTTTCGGGTATGAAAGACCTTTTTTCTTATAAAATTGCTGCTCTCCCGTTGTAAAGGTAAATCGTTATCCACATACCCAGCATTTTAAAAGTAGGTCATGCGGTTCAATACCCTCTAATGCTTCTTTGATAGATTCTGTTTTTTCCTTTACAACTGAATGATCAAACGGCTCTTTTCTATTTAATACATTTATAGTTGTTCGAATCTCATCTCTTACCTTTTTATAATCAACTTTCTCCCATAATTCTAGATAAGGGATAAGTCCTTGATCTCCGAATTCTTTAATCTTCTCAAGCAGCAATAGAATCATTTTCCTATTCCGATCCTTTAGATAGCTCATATCGGGATTTTGCTTTCCCTGCTTGACCCATTCCTTCCATTCATTTAAAAGTTCATCCGCACATTGATCGGACTCTATGTACCACCCCCGCTCTGTAAAAACAATCATTGGTAGTCTTCCATAATACTCAATATCTAGAAAATCATAATTGATCATCCAGTCAATTTTTTGCATAATTTCACCAAGATTTTCTGATTTATAATAACCATAGACAGGACACTTATCCAACTCCAGCTGTAATACTTTCTTCGCCCGTGAGCCCTTTAAGATTTTGGCAAGAAGTGTTCTTCCACCTTTAGCAATAATTTCATCAGCTGCTCTCAATATGACTTTTATTTCTTCATCAGATAATCGATCAAACTTAGATTTCATCAAAATGGTAAGTCCTCCTCATCAACCCAGTGATCAGAAACAATCAGTTTTTGTTGTTTTTTGGGCTTTCTTTTTAATTCTTCACTGGGGGCAGGCTTAAATGTAATGACCCTATTGAACTTCTCCTCATATAGTTCACGAATCCATACTTTTACAGGTGCTTTCCATAGCTGATTAGGCGTGGGGATATTTTTAATTAAGCTCTTAGCTGTCATCCCCAACTCCTTAGCCATTTGTAGATCAGTCTCATTCAATTTGCATCGTTTTTTGGCCTCTGCCCAAGCTTGTGAATTCCTTTTTGCCACCAACACCAAATCCTTCTTTTTAGACAATAAATTGTGAAAGATATTCTGCAATATAACTCATTATCCTTTTGTCCACCCACTAAACTTTTAACATTTTTTATCTGTTCAGATTTTCAACTCCCACAACATTTCTTAAATTTCTTCCCGCTCCCACATGGGCAAAGATCGTTTCTCCCCACCTTTTGACGGGTTTGGAGACTAATGACCTCTCCTTTTTTATTGGGCAAAGGCGGTAATGCCTTCTTTTCCTGCGCAAATAGCTCTTCCGATGTATATCCCTTTAAATACCATTCCCTCGTATTATTCATAAGAAGAACAACGGCATCCATCAGTCTTTGCACTGCTTCTAAGCTTTCGAATGTCAGTTGAGTCTGTAAATATTGAAGAAGCTGACTAGGTTGATTGCCTAATTTCGCATGCATAATACAGTCCTCAACAAACTCCTTCGCCTCTTGTTTTGACATCCGATACTCTTTCGTAAATAGAGATAAAAGTTGAGAATAACCTTTTGGACACTCCACATAGTCCGCTTCACCTGCTTCAAGGAGCTGTTTCTTCGAGAATGGATAGTAATCAATATTCTTTCTAGATGCCTGCTCCTCTAAAATAACTAAAGGGTCTAGCACTTCCCAGTAAGAATAGCCATACCTGTTAATGTATATTTCTTGATAGTATTCCATCGCATGAAATATAACCTGATTGAAGGCAAGGTAATCTGGGTGAATAGGCGTGTATTTCTCAACTAAATGCACTAACTCGTCATGCGGCACCGTTCCAAAATAATAGAGTAATCCGCGGGTAATCTTTATCCATTCCGTATTCCGCTTAACATCTGTAAGTATCGTTTCGTCTTGAATAATTTTCACTAGAGAAGGCAATAATTCCAAAGGGATCATGAGATTGGATTACCATTTTGAAAACTAGTAAACATAAAACCAGTTTTATGAGATACTCCATCTCCTCGATTTCTAGATTGTTTGCGCTCATAACTCCATTATTGGCAATGATATTTTTTCACTAGTGTTGCATTAATTTATTTTCACTATTAAAAATACTCAAAATGTTTAATTTTATTATTTTGTGCAAAGAAAAAGTCCTTTATAATTGATAAAGTCAGGTGGTAACCCGTCCAAATCCACTAAAAAAGGACCAACTTATGGACAAGATTACACGAAAAACTTCATTTGGACAATGGTTTTCACCAATAAATCTTCAACTTTTTGAAAAAACCGTGAAAACGTTGAAATTACATTACTATACGAAAAAACTAAAAACAGACTCATTTCTAAAATTACTCCTTTTTGTACAGCTACAAGAAGTCGAAAGTTTGCATGAGCTAAGCGATTGTCTTTTCGACGACCAACTACAAAAAGGCATTGATCTTGATTCAATCAGTATTTCTCAGCTCTCACGCCGATTAAACGGTATAAATCCAGATTTATTTCAAAGGCTTTTCCTTGATTTAGTCGCACAAATTCATGCAAAAACACATTATACAAAGCTTATTATGCCGTTAAAAATCATTGATTCAAGCACATTGCCACTTAATTTGACCAATCATAAATGGGCAAAGTTCCGCAAAACAAAAGCGGGTGTCAAGTTGCATTTGAGACTTGTGTTTATGGAAAAAGGGAGTTCCTATCCTGAAAAGGCTGTTTTAACAACGGCAAAAGAACATGATCGTGGTCAGCTTGAAATCATGGTTGATGATAAAGAATGCATGTATGTGTTTGACCGTGGCTACCTAGATTACGAGCGCTTTGACCGAATGACAGATGATGGTTACTTTTTTCTTTCAAGGCTACGGAAAAACGCAGTCATACGGGAAGTTTATAATTTTAAACTACCCGAGAATTCAGCTGTTTTGTCAGATCAAATGGTGTTGATTGGTACGACTCAAAACCGTGCTGAAAATTACTTTCGTCTTCTAAAAGTGATGCATTCAAAAGGAAATGAACTGCATTTAATTACCAATCGTTTTGATTTGAGTGCCGAAGAAATTTCAGAGATGTATAAATCACGGTGGGCAATTGAGTTGTTCTTTAAATGGATCAAACAGCATCTCAGCATCAAAAAGTTCTACGGTCAAAGTGAATGGGCGATTCAAAACCAAGTGTTTATCGCACTGATTGTTTTTTGCCTACAGGTTCTCGTACAACTTGAAACAAGAAGTAAGCGAAAAACCTTACAAATTAGCCGTTATTTAAGGGCTGCATTGTGGAAACCAGCCCATATCTGGCTTCGAAAGATTGAAGGGAAAGCCATCCCTTAATAAGCAAATTGTTGTTGTCGCACAAGTCTAATTGTAAAAAAAATACAAATTGATGGAGCCACCTTTGAATAGGTATTTACCTTTTTGGCTCTAAACAAGGAGGATGATTAGACTGAAAATTGGACATTATTTATGCAACACTAGTGATATTTTTTATTAAAAATAATCGTCGCTCATCGAACTGACTGATAATATTTCTGAAAAGAACAGGGATTGCCTCTGCCAAAGATTGAATTAACTCCGCCTTTTTCATCGAGCTTATATTTTTAATTTGCAGCTTTTTCCGGATGTCTTGAAGATCTGCGACTTTTAATGCGGATAGCGCTTCCTTTAATGAAGCTATTCCTATTATTTTATTCTTTTGATTCTTGTTTTTATTTACCTCCATACTTTGCCCCTTTCACATTGCGTCCACCTCTGACAATATCAAAAGCCACGGCAACTCCTTACTAGCCATCTTTTTCATCGCATATTTATTTTTTCATTTTATCACACATGTGCTTAATATGAACACTTGAAACGGGGTCGACTAATCTAAAAGGAACTTTCTTATTCCTCCAACTAAACTTTCATATATAAAAAAAGCGCAAGGCGCCTGCCTATCGGCGACAAGCATAAGGCGAACAGGAATAGAAGGTGTACTTTACCTTCAATTCCTGTTTGACTTATGACCTCGAGCCGATGGCGCCTGGAGCTAGATTCAGAAACGCAAGCTATGTTAAGAAAATATATAAATTCTGATATTATAAAAAAGAAGCTTCCCATAAGTTGGCTCAACTTATGAGAAGCCTCTATAATTTGTTAACATTCCACTCTCATCTTACATAAAGCCCTTATATATCAAGGGTTTGAGGGGCGTTATTACATCATGCCGCCCATTCCACCCATTCCGCCCATATCAGGCATTCCGCCGCCAGCGCCGCCTTCTTCTGGCTTGTCAGCGATAACAGCTTCAGTTGTTAAGAACATAGCTGCTACAGATGCTGCGTTTTGAAGTGCAGAACGAGTAACTTTAGTTGGGTCAACGATACCTGAATCGAACATGTTTACCCACTCGCCGTTAGCAGCGTTGAAGCCGATGCCAACTTCTTCTTTCTTCAAGCGTTCAACGATAACAGAGCCTTCAAGACCTGCGTTGTGTGCGATTTGACGTACTGGCTCTTCAAGTGCACGTAGGATGATGTTAACACCTGTTTGAGTGTCGCCTTCTTCTTGGATTTCAGCAACTTTGTTATATACGTTCACAAGTGCTGTACCACCACCAGAAACGATACCTTCTTCTACTGCAGCACGAGTAGAGTTAAGAGCGTCTTCGATGCGTAGTTTACGTTCTTTTAATTCTGTTTCAGTTGCAGCACCAACTTTGATTACTGCTACACCGCCAGCTAATTTAGCTAAGCGCTCTTGTAATTTTTCTCTGTCAAATTCAGAAGTTGTTTCTTCGATTTGAGCACGGATTTGACCAACACGGCTAGAGATTTGGCTTGCATCTCCTGCACCTTCAACGATTGTTGTGTTTTCTTTTGTAACAACAATTTTAGAAGCGCGACCTAATTGTTCAATTGAAGCTGATTTAAGGTCTAGACCTAAATCTTCAGTGATTACTTCACCACCAGTTAGGATTGCGATGTCTTCTAGCATTGCTTTACGACGATCACCAAATCCTGGAGCCTTAACAGCTACTGCATTGAATGTTCCGCGTAGTTTGTTTACTACAAGTGTAGCTAATGCTTCACCTTCAACATCTTCAGCAATTAATAATAGTGGCTTACCTTGTTGAACAACTTGCTCTAATACAGGTAAGATTTCTTGGATATTTGTGATTTTCTTATCAGTGATTAATACATATGGATTTTCAAGAACTGCTTCCATTTTGTCAGAATCAGTTACCATGTATGGTGATGCATAACCACGGTCAAATTGCATACCTTCTACAACTTCTAATTCAGTTGAGAAGCCTTTAGATTCTTCGATTGTGATGACACCGTCGTTACCAACACGTTCCATAGCTTCTGCAATTAATTTACCTACTTCTTCGTCAGCTGCAGAGATTGCTGCTACTTGAGCAATTGACTCTTTACCTTCAATAGGTTTAGAAATTGCTTTAAGCTCTTCGATTGCAACAGCAACTGCTTTTTCAATCCCTTTACGAACGACCATTGGGTTAGCACCAGCAGTTACGTTCTTTAATCCTTCACGGATCATTGCTTGAGCTAAAACTGTTGCAGTTGTAGTACCGTCACCAGCAACATCATTTGTTTTGCTTGCTACTTCAGCAACTAGCTTAGCACCCATGTTTTCAAATGCATCTTCTAATTCGATTTCTTTTGCAATTGTTACACCATCATTTGTAATTAATGGAGAACCGAATTTCTTTTCTAATACAACATTACGTCCTTTTGGTCCTAATGTTACTTTTACAGCATCTGCTAACGCGTCTACCCCACGTAACATCGAACGACGAGCTTCTTCGCTAAATTTAATATCTTTTGCCATTTTAACTAGACCTCCTCAAATTTTTTAAAATGTATTCTATGATATGTTTGCTGCTTTCTCAACCGATAACAGCTAAAATGTCGCTTTCACGTAAAATTAAGTATTCAGTACCTTCATATTTCACTTCAGTACCAGCATATTTTGAGAAGATAATACGATCGCCTTCCGCTACTTCAAGAGCTACTTTTTCTCCGTTATCTAACACACGGCCTGTACCAACAGCAACTACTTTTCCTTCTTGTGGCTTTTCTTTTGCACTATCTGGAAGAACGATACCACTAGCAGTTTTTTCTTCTGATTCAACTAACTCGATAATAACGCGATCACCTAATGGCTTTAACAAGTGAAACAACCTCCTCAAATTTCTTGGAATTATGATAATTTTTCCTTTTTATTAGCACTCAGCATTCGTGAGTGCTAACACAATTTATATATTATATAAGATTTCTTTTAATTTCAAGTATGAAGTTAAAATTTTTTTTTAAAAAACTCACCTATTAAATTTGACCATAAAACGAAATGTTCATACATCTTTTCGTTCATTCAGCATAGTTATCATACATATGATCGCAAGAAGGTATGTTACAATATAATGGGACTTAATAACGTTTAAACCGCTATGACTTTATGTCAAAGTCGGATCTTACCGGTTAAATATCCTTACTACTCTTCTTAGCTTTTCCTATTCTTATAGTGGTGGTTTACTGCCCATTAAGATCAGGATAAGTTTGATCTATTTTAAGACATAATAAAGGAGGCTTCTATGAAAAAGCATTATTGGTTTATTTTATTAACATATATGCTCATGCAGCTTTCAGGTGCTATTGGGATCGGCATCTTACAACTCTTACATATAGGTGATACACAAATTGAACGGTTTGCTTATTGGACCATTTTCAGCTTTACGGCTGCATTTATCATTATTCTGCTTTTATTAAGAAAAGAACGAAAAGATGAGAACTTGCTTCGCGGGGAACCATCCTCTGTAGCAGCTTCAGTAGGCTGGGCGATCGGAGGCTTCTTTTTAGCGATCATTGCACAAAGTATTGCAGCAAATATCGAAATAAATCTATTTGATGTTGATCCTGGGTCGGAAAACACACAAATGATTGTTCGTGTCATTGAGTCAGCACCTTTTGTCATCCTTATTACATCCATTATAGGCCCAATTTTAGAGGAAATCATTTTTAGGAAGATTATCTTTGGCGTGTTATATAAACAGACAAATTTTATTATTGCAGCTTTGATTAGCTCCATTATTTTCTCCCTCTTACATGGCGAACCGGAGCACTTGCTTTTATATGCGTCAATGGGCTTTACCTTTGCTTTCTTATATGTAAAAACAAAACGGATCATTGTCCCTATTTTTGCCCATGTTGCCATGAATACGATGGTTGTCATTGTTCAAACTGTATTCCGTGAGGATATAGAGAACATGATGAAGCAAATGGAGGAACTTCAGAACGTTCAAGCTATTATTGGAGGCTTTTTAACATGAGAACAAACCCGATTTCTATGGGGATCTTTTATTTAACCATGGGACTGCTGTTTACGTATTTAGCAATAAGTAGCGCAGAAAACGGAATTTTTTCCTTCCCTACGATCCTATTAATGCTAATCGCAACCTTTGATATTGGTGTTGCGATTAGAATGTTTATCTTTACTAGTAAAATGAAAAAAATGAGCAAAAAAAAATGAGACGAATTATTCAGTCTCATTTTTTGCGTTCTCCTCTTCAAACCTGACCATTTGCACTTTTCTATACGTAATTCGGGAAATCCAAATACTGATTTCATACAAAATAAACAGCGGTATGGAAACCATTAAATGAGACATAAGCTCCGGCGGTGTGATAAGTGCGGCAATGACAAGCAGAACAAAGTAAGCATATTTTCGAAATTTCGATAAAAACATCGGCGTGACAATTCCCAATCTTGTTAAAAACATAATAACAACAGGCAATTGAAACAAAAGTCCAAACGGAATCGTTAGCTGTAATAAAAAGGTGAAATACTCATGAATTCCGATCACCTGATTAATTTCTAAATCCTGCGAGATTCCTTCCATAAAATCGACGACAAACGGAAACAAAACAAAATAGGAAAAAGAAATTCCCGCTAAAAATAATCCAAGTGACATCGGAATATAGCTTAATGTGACACGTCTCTCCTTCTCATATAATCCCGGGCTAATAAACGACCAAAGCTGATACAAGATAACCGGTGACGTAAGCACAAACGCTATAATAAACGCAAATTTCATATAGACCATCAAAGGGTCTGTTAAATTAAAAGAATTCAAAGTTAAATTCTTTGCTTCATCTGTATGCTGTAAGTAAACAATAATCGGTCTTGAAAGAAAAAATCCCCCAACAATCGCTATGAAAAAGAAAACGACAACAATAACAAGCCGTTTTCTAAGCTCTGTAATATGTTCAATGACCGACATTTCATTTTGTTTCATATCGGTTTCATCCCATCTTACTTAACTTCGTCCGTTTTTTCTTTCTTCTTTACATCATCTTCCTCATCATCTGCCAAGCCCTTTGTTGCATTTTTAAATTCACGTAATGAACTGCCGACCGCTTTACCGAGATCAGGTAATTTTTTCGGTCCAAAAATAAGTAATGCAAAAAATGCAATTAGCAATAGGCTTCCAATTCCAATGGAGTTAACGAATCCAACTGTTAGCATCGATCTCTACCTCCTTGTTATGATTATTTATCTTCATTTGGATAATGTTTTAAAAAATAAACAAGCGACTGAAGCTCAACTGCTAAATCAATATGATGAATGCGAATGGTATCCGGAACATTTAATCTAGCAGGGGTAAAATTTAAGATTCCTTTAATCCCTTTGACAATCAGCCTATCTGTAATGGACTGGGCAACGGTTGCTGGTACGGTTAAAATCGCAACAGTGACATCCTCAGGCAAATTTTCTTCAAGACTGTCTAAATGATAAACAGGAACACCGCCAATTTCCGTCCCAATTTTCTCATCATCCACATCAAATGCAAGAGAAATAACGGTATTATTATTTTTTGTAAAATTGTAATGTAAAAAGGCTGTGCCTAAGTTTCCAACACCTATGAGACAAACCTTTGTCATTTCATCTTGGTCCAATGTTTTTCTAAAAAAGGATAACAAATAATTTACATTATAACCATACCCTTTTTTTCCTAATGCCCCGAAATAGGAAAAATCCCTTCGAATCGTGGCAGAATCAACCTTTACAGCATCACTCAGCTCAGCAGATGAAACACGCTGCTTGCCTGATGAGTGTAAATTCTTTAAAAAACGATAGTATAAAGGCAAACGCTTAGCAGTTGCCTGCGGAATTTTAGATTGTTCGATATTCACTCTTTATCCCTCACATTCATAAAAAACCCCTATGACGCACAAATGCGTCACCATCAAAAAAATGAAGGAAAAATGCCGTTTACCTATAAACGCGATCTTATTAGGGGTGAAACCAGCAAGCTCAAAACATGATGATTGAAACTAGCCTTATACTATAAATTTTCTTTTAACAGAAACTGTACATAACCAATTATTTTATTGACCTATGATCAAATCTCTTTTCTGAAAAAATCTCCGGTTTTGCCGCCTGTTTTTTCTACTAAATAGGTTGGACCGATAACCATGCCTTTATCCACAGCTTTACACATATCGTAAACAGTAAGTGCTGTAATGCTGGCAGAGGTTAACGCTTCCATCTCAACACCTGTGCTCCCTTTTGTTTTAACGGTGGATGTAATCATCAATTCATAGGTATGTTCATTAACATTCCATTGAAATGCAATGTCTACACCTTTTATTGGAATCGGGTGGCACATAGGGATTATAGATGACGTTTGCTTAGCAGCCATAATACCTGCTACTTGTGCAACGGAAAGAACATCACCTTTTCCGATTTCATGATTCGTAATCTTTTGATAAATTTCTTCAGTCAATTTTATGCTCGTCTTAGCTTGTGCAGTTCTGACTGTTGTTTCCTTTGCAGAGATATCAACCATTCTGGCTCTGCCTTGTTCATTAAAATGGGTAAATTCTGACATATACTTTATCCCCTTATATCTAGACTATACACTATTTTTACTAATCTGTCTGTTTTGTATTTGTGACAATTAGCACCAATGCCTCTGTCATTTTAACATGAGTTGCCTTCTATAAACATAATCCGGGAAGGATTTTTTCTTCAGATCGGCGAGTTTTATCCAATATGACATCTTTGTTGCCCAGAAGCCCTTATTTAAGCTACACTTAAAGCATTAGCAGAGGTGAAAACAATGATATTGTTACAAATAAATCAACTTAGTAAATATTTTGGCGCAGATCCTATTTTATCGAATATTAAACTTGAGGTACAAACGAGAGATAAGATTGCAATTGTCGGCCGTAATGGTGCTGGAAAATCAACTCTTTTAAAAATAATCGCTGGAAAATTGTCTCATGATACAGGAGATATCATCAAACCGAAGGATGTCACAATCGGTTACCTTGCTCAAGATACCGGATTAGAATCTCAATTATCCATATGGGATGAAATGAATCTTGTCTTTAAAGAGCTTCAAGATATGGAAAAAGAAATGAGAACAGTTGAGCAAAGGATGGCTACTGTTGATCCTCAGACAGATTCGCAAAGGTTTGAACAGCTATTAAAAGAATATGACAGCTTACAGGTAAAATTTAAAGAGAATGGTGGTTATCAATATGAAGCAGATATTCGCGCCGTTCTGCACGGTCTCGGATTTAGCGGGTTTGATCCTGCCACCAAAATATCTTCATTGAGCGGAGGTCAAAAAACCCGGTTAGCACTAGGGAAATTATTATTAACCAGCCCTGATCTTTTAATTTTGGACGAACCAACAAACCATTTGGACATCGAAACCTTAACATGGCTTGAACAATATTTACAAAACTATCCAGGCGCCATTTTAATCGTTTCCCATGATCGGTATTTTTTAGACAAAATTGTATCACAGGTTTATGAGATCAGTCGTCATACAAGTACGAAATATATTGGTAATTATAGCAATTATTTAAAGCAAATGGCCGAAAACTATGAAAAAGACCTTAAAACCTATGAAAGGCAACAAGAGGAAGTTGCAAAGCTAAAAGACTTTATTCAACGAAACATTGCACGGGCTTCGACAACAAAGCTTGCACAAAGCAGACGGAAAAAATTGGTCAAAATGAACTTGATGGATCGCCCACTTGGGAACGAAAAGTCTGCCAACTTTCAATTTGATATCGACAGGCAAAGTGGAAATGATGTTTTAAAAGCATCGAATATTTCTGTGTCCTATGATTCGGTTCATCCAGTTATCTCAGACATTTCCTTCTCGATTTCTCGTGGTGACAGCATTGCTTTAGTCGGACCTAACGGAATTGGCAAATCTACTCTTTTAAAGTCCATTGTCGAGAAATTAAATCCGGTAACTGGGTCATTTACGCTTGGCTCCCATGTACAAATTGGTTATTATGACCAGCAGCAGGCTGATTTAACCTCAAACAAGCGTGTTTTGGACGAGCTTTGGGATGATTATCCACAGAAGACAGAGAAGGAAATCCGCACCGTTCTAGGAAACTTCCTCTTTTCAGGTGATGATGTCTTAAAGCCGGTTTCAACTCTAAGCGGTGGGGAAAAAGCTCGACTCGCACTTTCCAAGCTTATGCTGCAAAATGCAAATTTCCTCATCCTTGATGAACCGACAAACCATCTTGATCTAGATAGCAAAGAAATTCTTGAAAATGCTTTAATTGATTATCCAGGTACCATTCTCTTTGTTTCACATGATCGCTATTTTATTAACAGAATCGCTACCAAAATATTTGAACTTTCAAGTGATCATTTAAAGGAATATTTAGGGGATTATGACTATTTCCTAACTAAGAAAGAGGAGCAGCTAGAGCTGGAGCGCTTGGAACAAACGCAAAACGATAAACCTGCCGTGCAAAGTGGCGCTAAACCTCATAATGAGGGGAAATTAACCTATCAACAAGAGAAAGAGCTAAAAAAGCAGGAAAGACAGAAGCAGCGAAGAATTGAAGAGATTGAGGAAGAAATCAGTATATTAGAAGAACAGATTGAAAATAATGAAGCACTACTTTGTGACCCAGAGATTTATCAAGATCATGAAGAAGTACAAAAAATTAATTCGGAAAATGAACTCCTCCAAGCGAAATTAGAAAATTTAATGAATGAGTGGGAAAATTTACATTAAAACAGCAAGATTAGTCTTGCTGTTTTTAATTTATTCTACAAATTTACTTCCACCATTCGACAATCCACAGTGTTCTTTAAAGTTTTTTTGTTTTTTATCCACATAATAATTCCTTTATTTCCAACATATCAACAGACTTATGCACATTATCCACATTTTTAAACTTATTTACCCTAGTTATCCACACCCTACAAAGGCTTGATTTGACAGGATTTTTTACTATTTTACACAATTCTACAATTATCGTGTATATCCTGTGGATAATCATGTTTATAAAATTATCAAAATAATATATATAATAAAAATAAAAGCTCTCGTATTGAGAGCTTAATAAGAGGTTAATTCAAGTCCGGGATTAGCATTTAATGCAAAGTCGCTTCTTTTTCCTTTTTCATATAAAATGCTGCCTGCAGCGGCGATCATTGCGGCATTATCTGTGCATAAGGATAAAGGCGGGATGATTAATTGCAGCCCTTCTCTTGTGGAAAACTCCTTTTCTAAGGCAGTTCGCAGTCCTTTATTTGCAGCAACACCTCCAGCTAGGAGCAGCTGCTTCACTTTATACCTATCCACAGCTTGGGATGTTTTGGTTACTAATACATCAATGACACTTGCTTGAAAACTTGCAGCGATATCTTTAGCCTCTAACTGAATTCCCTTCTGCTTCGCATTATGAAGCGTATTAATCACTGCTGACTTGAGACCGCTGAAGCTAAAGTCAAACGAACCTTCCTCCAACCATGCTCTTGGTAAATCAATAGTTGGCTCTCCCTCATGTGCTAAACGATCAATATGGGGGCCTCCAGGGTATGGAAGTCCTAATGTTCTGGCTACCTTGTCATACGCTTCACCAGCAGCGTCATCTAATGTTTCACCGATCACTTCAAAACTGCCATGCTCTTTCATATACACCAGCTCGGTATGACCTCCAGATACAACTAAAGCAAGCAACGGAAATTCAAGCTCAGCAATGAGGCGGTTCGCATAAATGTGACCTGCAATATGATGAACACCGATCAATGGGAGGTCATGAGCAAACGCCAACGCTTTTGCAGCATTGACTCCAGTTAATAATGCCCCAACAAGCCCAGGTCCTTCGGTTACCGCAATAGCAGAAAGATCCTCAAAGCCAAGCTTTGCTTGATTCATAGCCTCCTCAAAAACAATCGTTAATTGCTCAACATGATGCCTTGAGGCAATTTCTGGAACGACTCCACCAAAACGCTTATGGCTTTCGATTTGGGAAGCAACGACGTTCGCTACAATTTCACGGCCGTTTTTAACAATGGCAGCTGCTGTTTCATCACAGCTCGTTTCGATCCCTAAAATATACTGATCTGTTTGATTCATTCTAAATTCACCCACATTACTAAAGCATCTTCTTGATTATCTGTATAATACCTTTTTCTTATACCACCTGATTCAAAACCGACCTTTTTATATAAGGCTTGTGCGATATGATTCGATACCCGTACCTCTAGTGACAAACGTTTTGCATTCATTTCTTTGCTAAGCTGAATCGCAAATTTTATGAGGGCTTCACCAATTTTTTTGCCGCGATAATCAGGGTGAACGGCTATATTGGTAATTTGTGCATCATCCATAATCACCCATAAGCCGCAGTATCCAACTACTTGGCCTTCATATTCCACAACTAAATATTTCGCAAATAAATTTTGCTCGAGCTCATAATATAAAGATTCCTTAGACCACGGTGCGGAAAATGAATTCAGCTCGATTTGATAAACCTGTTCAATATCTTCTATTTGCATCCTTCTAATCGCAAACCTATTATCCACATTGTCCACCATCTTACTTTTGCTGTTCTAACCATTTTGCCTCAGCTTCAGCTAATCGAATATAATTTGGAACAAGGGAATGAACATCTGTTGCTTCCTTCCTTAAGCCAATAAACCCCAGCTCGCTTGGTCTGGGGTTGTTGATTAACACTTGTCCCAATTGGCCACGTTCACCAAGCATATCTACAATGGTCTCTTTATGAAAAGCTACGTCATTTCCTAAAAATAATACTTGTTCATTTTTACTTTTCAGCATGTTTAACCAATCAACCAATAATAGATTTTGGTCACTTTCTATTGTTGCTAACCCCTGTTGAGTATATTGATACAATCCGGTGTAAACCTGTCCTCTTCTTGCATCAAATAAAGGAGAAATGAACCCATTAAAAAATCTCCCATTTGCAGCTAACACCTCAAGACTGGAAACCCCTGCTATTGGAATTTTGAGAGACCATGCCATCGTTTTACCAATAGATACACCGATACGAACACCAGTATATGATCCTGGACCAGTAGCAACAACCAGTTTATCTAGCTCTTTTGGACGTACATCACAGTCACTTAATAAACGTTCAATTGCAGGCATGGCACGAACAGAATGATTCTTTTTTAAGTTCGTAATATACTCTCCGATTACTTTATCTTCTTCAATTAATGCTATTCCAAGCACGTTATTCGTCGTATCAATGGCTAATGCTTTCATCACGTAACTCCTTACATAGATTAACATAATGAGAACCGAACGGTGTCATGATGATTTTTCTTGTTGTATCATTTATATAATTGATTTTGATATCGAGCCGCTCATTAGGCAGTTGGTCTTCAATTAAATGTGCCCATTCTACCACCGTAACGCCTTCACCATGAAAATACTCGTCAAAGCCTAAATCCTCATCAGCATCCTCTAAACGGTACACATCCATATGATATAAAGGCAATCTTCCATCCGAATACTCTTTAATAATCGTAAACGTAGGACTGTTTACATTTCGCTTTATTCCTAATCCTGCTGCTAATGCCTTTGTAAATGTCGTTTTCCCTGCCCCTAAATCACCCTCAAGTGTGATGACATCCCGTTTATTCAACTTTTTCGATAGCCTTTTTGCAAGGATTGACGTCTCATCTGCACTATAAGTCATAAATTCGAATTCTTCCACGTTCACTCACCTTACTTATTTTTGAAGTGGTTATATCCCGACTTCTCAAGTTTCATTATATAATCATTTTCCTTTTTTAATAAAACGTCAGAATGTTTTGCTGAAACCACGCCAATTTTCGTCATTTTGATCCCTTCCAGATTACAGGCTCTTTTTAACTCATCCCATGACTCTTGTGAGGTTGTACCAACTAACTCGAAATCCTCGCCGCCGAATAAAACCCAGTTATTGATGTCAGTGGTTTTTTTCACAAAAAGCAATTCTTCACTAATAGGTAAATCAACTTCATTTATCATGATCCCGACTTGGCTTGCCTCGGCGATTTCATGAAGCTCACTCGCTAATCCATCACTTATATCATTTAAAGATGCTCTATGTAATGTTGAAATGAGTCTGCCAGCACGAATTTGCGGAGTTGGTCTTTTATGTCGATGAATTAAGTATTTTTCAAACATCTCATTTTCCAATGTTAGTTGGTTTAACAAAACGGCCAAACCTGCTGCAGAGTCACCAATCGTACCTGTAACAAAAACAATGTCCCCATCTCTTGCCTGTTTCCGAAGAGTCTGGACATGAGATTCTGCTTCCCCAATGACGGTGACGGTGATCACCAGCTTGTCATGAGTGGAAACCGTATCACCACCGAGCAAATCCATTTGATAGGCTTCAGCAAGCTCTTCCATTCCCTTAAAAATGCCTAATAGCTCCTCTTCCCGCCAACTTGAGGGTATAGAAATCGAAACGAGGTAATAGCGAGGAATAGCGCCCATTGCAGCAAGGTCACTAAGATTAACAGCTAAAGCTTTATAACCAATTTCAGTTGGTGTGGATAAAGACTTTAAGAAGTGAACCCCTTCTACCATGGTGTCAACACATACAACTTGATTCATATTGACAGATGGTTCATAAACAGCCGCATCATCACCAATTCCCACTTTTACATGTTTTTGAAAGAGTTGTTTTGGCTTCAATTTATTTATAAAATCAAATTCATCCATTTCTGTCTCCAGTTCAATTGTTTATAGCGTAGATTATGAAAAAACCTTAGGAATCGTCTCCTAAGGAAGCATCATATTTTCATTTAGCGAATAGTAGTAGTTTATCCAAGTTTTACACATTCTATCGTATCATAATTAGCTTTATATTGGCATTATAAATTTTTGACGAGTAATTGCTTGTCGTTTTAATAGAAAGTAAAAAAGACATAAAAAAAACGAAACATCAACGTTTCGTTAAAAATCAAAATATGGCGGTCCGGACGGGACTCGAACCCGCGACCTCCTGCGTGACAGGCAGGCATTCTAACCAACTGAACTACCGGA
>NZ_CANNCR010000063.1 GCF_947503125.1 uncultured Metabacillus sp. | reverse complement strand
GCGGCGGTCAACAAGTTCACTTCGGTGTTAATTAAAACTAAAACGTTGTTTTTTCATAGAACTTTTGACACTACCTTGTGTTTCCCTTCTAATATGAGCAAATATCCCAATAATCATGTATGGGTTTTTTGCTTCACCTTCTGGGCATTTTCTTCATATAGTAATAACAACTATGATTCGATATGCGGAGGAGGAAGTTACATGTATCAGTATTATCCTTATCAAGGAAGAAGGTTTCAAAAAAGACAATCAGGTTATTTTCAACCATTTCCGGCTTTTTTTGAGCAACAAGCAGCTGATTTTCAAAGTAATCAACATATGAACACAGCCATGCTTCAACAACAATTTCATGATCCGTATCAACAACATTATTTTCAACAATACCCGCAATCATATCAAAATCCTTTTCCACCAATGTATGGGGGGAATCATACAAATACAATAAATGGACAGTTTATGAATTCGCCATATCCAACTCCATATCCTAAGCCAGCACCTTATATAAAGCAGCCTTCAGGATTTCAAACCGTCATATCTCAATTTAAAAAATCTGATGGTCAATTAGATATTAATAAAATGATGGATACTGCAGGGCAAATGATGAGTGCCGTAAATCAGGTGGGCGGACTATTCAAAGGCGTTACTTCAATGTTTAAATCATAAAGTTGATTACAAAGAAAAGAGCAAAATGAGAAGGACTCACTTCCGCTCTTTTCTATATTTTTCAATGGCACCTGTCTGGAACTTAATATTGATATAGTGATTACTGTTTCGATTCATGATCTCCAACTCCTAGGTAGTCTTTAAAGTAATAACTCATAAACCTCATTTAATTGATTGCCTCTAATAAAGTCTTGCTCGTTAAACGCATATTTAATTTCATCTGGTAACACATCATTTAAAAATTGGATTTCATCTTCATTAAGTGTCAAGACAAAATCTCTCTCTGTTTTGAAATTTCCCTTTTCTAACTTTTCGCTAATTCTCTTGGCTACAGAGCTTTCGTCATAATTTGATATCGATTCTCTGAGATAACCTAAAGTATAATCCATAGAAATCATTCCTTAAAAAAGTTTTTAAATTCGGATGAAGAACGGCTGTCTGTTGAATAAGGATTTTCTTTTGTAATATCATCACTGTCAAGATTTGTTTTAATAGCAAGAGATGGGGAAGGCGACGGTTCAGCAATTATTCGGTCATTTAATTCTTTAAAATCAGGTAAGTTAGTTTTTGGATAGTCCATAAAATTTCACCTCCATGTTTATTGTTTGATGCATGAATTATTTTTCTCGCGACAAAATTTGGATTTTTTTTCGGTAATAGATTTCTTTAGCGGAGAAATGATAAAGAAGAGGTGATAATATGGGCAAGATGGAACGACGGAAAAATCAAAACAACAAAGCAACATTATCAGCAAAGGATTTAGTCAAAGATCCGACACCAGAAGAAAACCCAAAGTATGGAAGAAAATCCCATAAAAATAGTTAAGTGGCTGTCTCAAACAAAAGGTCAGACTCCTCGAACAAAATATATAGGATCAATAATCATATATATTTGTGTTTGTTGGAGGAGCCAAATCCTTTTGAGACAGCCACTTTTCATATATCAATTGTTATGATATATTATTTTTTTAGAATTCATCATCAATTAAAATCTTTTTGGACTTCTTTGGAATGGAAACTTTTAAGGAACCCTCTTTAAAGGATGTTTTAATTTCATTTTCTTTAACTGGGTATGGCAGCAGGATTGTCCTTGATATGCTTCCTTGAGAAGTATAAGATCTAAATGTAGATGAATTTTCGTTAAATTCGTTGATTTCTTCACGGTTTGTGATCGTTATAGTTAAATATTGATCAAAAAGTTCAAGATTTACCTGTTCTTTTTTTACAGGCGGTATTTGTAAATCAACTACATAGGCTTCGTCTGTTTCATAGGTGTTTATATTGATATGGTGAAAGGGAAATGAATCAGTTAATAATGTATCGAATTCATTCATAAATTGCTTAATTGGTTCAGATCGAAAAAATTGCTCGACAATTTGGAAGAAATCAAGCTGATTGTTTGGTTGTTCATTGTTTTTAGGAACCAAATCATCTTTTTTGCTCATTGTGCCCCTCCTTACACGGTTTTTCAGAATATTATATGAAGAACCTGAAAAAATGGTTTATGTAAATAAGAGGTACATGCTGTTAAAGAATTTATTAAAGAAAAGGAGCATGATTATGTTAAAATCATTATTTGGAAAAAAAGAAAAACAAACAAAAGAAACGATATTTGCACCATTAACCGGAAAATTAATTAATATTGAAGAGGTACCAGATCCTGTTTTTTCTCAGAAATTAATGGGTGAAGGAATGGCGATTGAACCAACAGAAGGTATTGTTGTTGCACCGATTGAAGGACAAGTTATCCAAGTTTTCCACACAAAGCATGCAATCGGTCTTCGTTCACAAACAGGGATGGAGCTGCTTATACATATCGGACTTGAAACAGTTAGTATGAATGGAGAAGGCTTTGAAGTTCATGTAAAAGAAGGCCAGAAAGTAAAGGTGGGAGATCCGTTAATTACCGCTGATTTAGAATTAATCAGAGAAAAGGCAGCAAGTACGATCACCCCAATCATAATTACAAATTCTGATATTATCGAAAATTTAACAAAAGCTTCAACTGGTAATGTTTCAAAAGGTACATCAAATATCCTTGATGTTAAAGTTAAATAAATTCTCGTTTCTTTAAAAAAGCAGAAAATTTTTCTGCTTTTTATTTATTTACGAACGTTTATTCGATAAAATGAATGTATTAGACCACAGTTGTGGAAAGTGTTTTGAGGTGAAAACATGGATTTTCGGAAATCATTATCAGCTCTCCTGCAAAATTTAAAGAATGAGAGAGAATTCAGCGAACAAATTGTTCATTGGCATACAATTCCTCCTAAGGCGGCAGAAACCGTGCACTTGCCTGAGGGTTTAGATATTCGGCTGAAAAATGCTTTAGAGAAAAGAGGCATTTTAGAATTATACACACATCAACAAGAGGCCTATCAATATACCTTAAACGGCTTAAATGTTGTTGCAGTTACGCCGACAGCATCGGGTAAAACGTTATGTTATAATTTGCCGGTTTTACAGGAAATTTTAAAGGATGAAACAAGTCGGGCATTATATCTGTTTCCGACAAAAGCGCTGGCACAGGATCAAAAATCAGAACTGAATGAAATCATTCAAGAAATGGGCGTTGAGGTAAATTCTTATACATATGATGGAGATACTTCGCCTGCCATTCGTCAAAAGGTACGAAAAGCAGGGCATATTGTAATTACAAATCCTGATATGCTACATTCTGCTATTTTACCCCATCACACAAAATGGGTATCGCTTTTTGAAAATATTAAATATATCGTAATTGATGAACTTCATACATATCGGGGAATATTTGGCAGTCATGTTGCGAATGTCATAAGAAGGCTAAAACGAATTTGCCGATTTTATGGAAGTAATCCGCAATTCATTTGTACATCAGCCACGATTGCGAACCCTAAAGAATTGGCAGAGACATTAACTGGTGCTTCAATGCAGTTAATTTCAAAAAGCGGGGCACCATCAAGTAAAAAGCATTTTATTTTCTATAATCCCCCAATTGTCAATAAACCATTAAATATTAGGAAAAGTGCTACGTTAGAGGTAAGAAAACTTGCCGGCCATTTTCTAAAAAATAAGATCCAGACGATTGTGTTTGCACGGAGTCGTGTACGGGTTGAAATTATTTTAACTTACCTACAAGAGCTATTTAAAAATGAAATTAAGCAAAAAACGATTCGCGGTTATCGTGGAGGATATTTGCCAAAACAAAGAAGAGAGATTGAAAAGGGGCTTAGAAATGGGGAAGTGCTAGGTGTCGTGAGCACAAATGCACTTGAGCTTGGCGTTGATATCGGACAATTGCAGGTATGTATTATGACCGGTTATCCTGGAACTATTGCTAGTGCATGGCAGCAGGCGGGAAGGGCTGGAAGAAGGCAAGGCGAGGCTGTCATCATTATGGTGGCAAGCTCAAGTCCGCTGGATCAATATATTATTCAAAATCCAAGCTATTTCTTTGAGCAAAACCCTGAAACAGCCATTATTAATCCAGATAATCTCGTTGTTCTTGTTGATCACTTGAAATGTGCAGCCTTTGAGCTTCCTTTTAAAGATGGCGATACCTTTGACGGACTAGAATTGGATGATATTTTACAATTTTTAGCAGAGGAACGGGTGTTATACTATAATGAAAACACCTATCACTGGATGAATGATTCCTTTCCTGCACATAACATCAGCCTGCGATCTGCCTCCCAGGAAAATGTTATTATTATTGATCAATCTGATATCGCAAATGTCAAGGTGATCGGTGAAATGGACCGTTTTAGTGCGATGACATTGTTACATGATGAAGCAATCTATTTACATCAGGGTGTTCAATTTCAGGTTGAAAAGCTTGATTGGGAAGAGAAAAAAGCCTTTGTAAGGGAAGTAGATGTGGATTATTTTACAGATGCAAACTTAGCTGTTCAGCTTAAAGTCCTGGAAGAAGATTTACTTCAGTCAAAAGAAAAAGTAGAGCTTGGGTTTGGAGATGTTACTGTACAGGCGATGGCAACAATTTTTAAGAAGATCAAGTTTGATACACATGAAAATATTGGTTCAGGTCCGATTCACCTTCCTGAGGAAGAGCTTCATACAAATGCTGCATGGTTGAGCTTACATTCAGAAGTGAAAGAAGGTATATCTGAGAAGCGACTAGAAGAATCATTAATAGCTGCAGCACATGTTCTTCAGCATGTTGCCCCATTAAAGGTGATGTGCGATCCGTCTGATCTTCACGTAGTAGCACAAATAAAAGCCATTCACAATGATAAACCAACTATTTTTTTGTATGACCGCTATCCAGGCGGGGTCGGTTTGGCTAAGAAGCTTTATGAAACAATGAATGCAGTTCTTTCAGAAGCGATCCACCTACTTGAAACATGTCCATGTCATGATGGCTGTCCTTCATGTATTGGAACTGATAGCATTTCACATTCAATCAAACAAGATACACACAAGCTTCTTACGATATTAAAGGATGAGGAAAATGTCGTTAAAAAATAAGTTAAATCGCATGAAAAAGCATGTTATTAGAAACGAAGATTCCCCAGATACAAAACAGGAAGAAGCTAATCCTGTTGCTGAACGATGGAAAGAGCACCAAACTGAGATATTTACCTATGATGGCCAATCTTGTTTAATAAGGGAAGTGACCTATCCTTTAGATTATCGGCATGGACTTTATCAGCTTGGAGAGTTTCACAACATCGTATCCATGTGGAATGAAAGTGAATCTGCACATCCGTTGTCATGTAAAGGCCACCAGGCGAGTGATTTGTTTTTCTTTGATACAGAAACAACAGGTCTCGGCGGGGGAGCAGGAAACACGATCTTTCTGTTGGGTCAGGCACAGGTTATGGCTGATCGTGTTGTAATTAAGCAGCATTTATTACCTAAACCGGGTAATGAAGTTGCTTTATACCAAAGCTTTCTTACAGGTATCAATAGCAAGACACTTGTCACTTACAATGGTAAGGCGTTTGATTGGCCCCAGGTGAAAACAAGACATACGTTAATACGTGAGTCTGTTCCAAGTCTGCCTGCTTTTGGTCATTTTGACCTGTTTCATGCAGCAAGAAGGCTTTGGAAAAATGAACTTGATTCAGTAAGACTAGCTAATGTAGAAGAAAAGATTCTACAAATCATTAGGGAAAATGATATACCAGGCTTTCTAGCTCCCATGCTGTATTTCCAATTTGTAAAAGAGCAGCACCCGGACATCATAATGGGGGTACTTAAGCATAATGAGATAGATGTTTTATCCCTCATAACATTATATACCCATTTATCTATTAAGCTTCTAAACACAGAGCAAGCAGCTAGTTCAGTAGAACACTATGAAATTGCAAAGTGGTTAGATTATGTTGGTGATAAAACCTCTGCGTTTTCTGCTTTCCAATCACTGGCTTACAAAGGGGAAGATCATAGGGATGAAGCGACCTTTAATCTTGCCTTACATTATAAAAGACAACAAGATTGGGAGAAGGCAAAGGAAAAGTGGTTAGATATTGTTTCAACATCAATTAATCAGGGAATTGTAAAAAAAGCATCTATAGAGTTGGCTAAATATTATGAGCACAAAGAAAAAAATATCGAGAAAGCTCTCTACTATAGTGAGCATGCTGAAAAGACAATAAAAAAACTTATTCAAGAGCAACCATCACTTACTTCAGAATTGGATGAACTTCAAAAGAGAAAGATGAGATTGAAGAGGAAATATTCCGAAAATATTGCCCGGGGAAGCGCAAAAAGTGAGTGATTTCGTCAAAAAGATGACGAATTGATGAATTTATTTCTAATCGAAAATAAACGATTGTAGATTTCTGTTGAACGATGTAAAATAAGGGACTGTACAGACTACTAAAGGGAGAAGATTACATGTACAAAAGCATTTTATACTTGTTTTTCATTGTTGTCGTTTTAACGATTTTTATTTTTACAAACTTTAAAGATAGCTTCTATGCGTTTCTATAAAAATAGGTACTTGCATTAGTACATGTATACTCCTTTCATCATAGGCTAGAAGTGTAAGACAAATGAGTGAAAGGAGAATGGAAAATGCATTGCAGACCTAAAGTATTAGCACCAATTGTACACCCAACTAAATGCTGTGTGCAAAACAATTTTTCTGAAACAATCGTACCACATATCCACCCACAACATACAACTATTGTAAACCATGATTTTTATAAACATCAACATTATTTCCCGCAAACTCAATCTGTTGAGAACGTAGCAACACACCAACACTTTAATGTATATGGTCCGACTCCAGGTTTTGGTTTCGGGGGTCCTCGTCCACGCCCAGGTTTTGGTCCTGGCTTCGGTCCTGGTCCGTTTGGTCGATAAATGGCAGATTGTTAGGAGCTGATGATACAGCTCCTTCAATCTTTTATATAAGCATAATAGATGAAGGTCTAAGTCTTAATAAGGTGATAATTTGTGAAAGTATTAACGATTTCTGGATATAAATCGTTTGAATTAGGAATCTTTAAAAATGATGATCAAGCAGTTCAATATATAAAAAAAGCGATTGAAAAATCGTTAATTGGACTTTTTGAAGAAGGGCTTGAATGGGTGATTATTAGTGGACAACTAGGTGTTGAGTTATGGGCTGCAGAAGTGGTATTAGATTTACAGTTAGAATACCCTGACGTAAAGCTTGCGGTTCTTACTCCTTTTCTCAATCAAGAAAGCGGCTGGAGTGAAGCAAATCGAGAATACTATGAATTTATTTTGTCACAGGCTGAACTAGTAGATAGCATTACAAAAAGAGAGTATGACAGTCCGACACAGCTTAAACTAAAAAATGAGTTTCTTATTAGGAAAAGTGAAGGGCTATTACTCGTTTATGATGAAGAAAAGCAAGGTTCCCCCAAATATTTATTGGAGACAGCAAGAAAAAAAGAAGAGTCGACTAAATTTTTTATTGGACTGATCACATTTTATGACTTGCAAATGATTGTAGAAGAAGAAATGATGAAAAATGTTGATAATTGGTAATTGGTAATTGGTGTAAAATGATTAAGAAATATGCATATTAATTGAAATTGACAATTACCAAGTTTTCTGAAAAAATATAGGTTGATGACTTCGCTATAAGAGGTGAAAGATATGCTTTCAGATAAAATAAAATTAACGGCTAAAGAAATTCTAGAAAGAGAATTTAAAACGGGTGTTAGAGGCTATAAACAAGAGGAAGTTGATAAGTTTCTAGATCTAATCATTAAAGACTATGAAACCTTCCATCAGGAAATTGAGGACCTTCAACAGGAAAATCTCAGGTTAAAAAAACAATTAGATGATACATATAAAAAACAGCCTCCTGTGCAATCAAACACAACAAATTTTGATATTTTGAAGCGGTTATCGAACTTAGAAAAGCATGTTTTTGGCAGCAAGCTTTATGATTGATTCCATTTAACAGGCGGAATACGAAAACCTTCTGTGATGTGATTCGCTTTAACATCGTGAATTTTGCACTTGTTTTATACAGCAAAATTATGTATAATAGTTGTTGCTGTTTCATTAATAACGTTCAGGTAATCGCTGCAGTCTTTAGGATTGTAGAGGAAAGTCCATGCTCGCACGGTGCTGAGATGCCCGTAGTGATCGTGCCTAGCGAATTCATAAGCTAGGGCAGCTTGGAACTTCTCTGAGCTGACGGCAGGGAAAAAGCCTAAGTCCTATGGATATGGCTTGACTACCTTGAAAGTGCCACAGTGACGAAGTCTTACAAGAAATTGTAAGAGTGGAACGGGGTAAACCCCACGAGCGAGAAACCCAAATAATGGTAGGGGCACCTTCTTGAAGGAAATGAACGAAGAGAAGGACAGGAGCATCATGCTTTTGTAGATAGATGATTACCACCTGAGTACGAGGCAATGCCGTTTGTAGTACGATGGAACAAAACATGGCTTATCGAACGTTATTAATCAGTATGAAAACAAAAGCTATTAGGGGGCTGATTTATTCAGCCCCTTTTCGTTTACATATGATTATGTTTTTTATGATAAATTAGACAATGATAATGTTAGAAATAATTGTTGTTGAAAAAGAAGCCAAGGTAGGGTGGAAAAATGAAGAAATTATCACTGATTGCAACTTCTGCAATGGGGCTGGAGGCAATTGTCGGGAAAGAAGTAAAGGATTTAGGTTATGAATGTAAAGTTGAAAATGGAAAGATAACCTTTGAAGCAGATGAATTAGCTATTTGCCGGGCGAATCTTTGGCTACGAACAGCAGACCGGATCAAGATTAAGGTAGGAGAATTTAAGGCGAAAACATTTGATGAGCTTTTTGAGGGGACAAAGGCTTTGAATTGGGGAGAATTTTTACCAGTGAATGCTCAATTCCCTGTGATAGGAAAATCAGTAAAATCCACCTTAGCAAGTGTTCCGGATTGCCAGGCGATTGTTAAAAAAGCTGTAGTAGAAAAACTAAAATCTCATTATAAAACTACAGGTTGGCTGACGGATGATGGCCCGCTTTACCGTATTGAAATTGCACTTTTAAAAGACGTAGCAACTATAACAATTGATGCAAGCGGAGCAGGCCTTCATAAGCGTGGTTTCCGTGTAGACCAGGGTGGAGCACCTATAAAAGAAACACTTGCTGCTGCATTAGTGTTACTAACAAATTGGACACCTGACAGACCATTCGTTGATCCGTTTTGCGGTTCTGGTACGATTCCAATTGAGGCGGCACTTATCGGACAAAATATCGCACCTGGCTTTAATCGCGAATTTGTTTCAGAGGATTGGCATTGGATCGGGGAGGATAAGTGGAATCTTGCCCGTCAGGAGGTTGAAGACAAGGCGAATTATGATCAACCCCTTGATATTCAAGCATCTGATATTGATCATCGAATGGTTCGAATTGCTGAAGCAAATGCTGATGAAGCAGGTCTGCGTGAGCTAATTACCTTTAAACAAATGCAAGTAAAGGATTTTACAACTACAAAGGAATTTGGTGTTATTGTTGGGAACCCGCCATATGGTGAGCGTCTTGGCGAGAAAAAAGCTGTTGAGCAAATGTATCGGGAAATGGGACATGCGTTTGCACCTTTAGACACTTGGAGCATTTATATGCTTACATCACATGAAGGCTTTGAAGATTTTTACGGAAAACCAGCAACGAAAAAGCGAAAGTTATTTAATGGTTTTATTAAAACAGATTTTTATCAATATTGGTCCACTGTTCGTCCGCTTAGAAAAAAGACAGATTCAGAATAAATAGAATCGTCCGTCTGTTTTTTTTAATGGGTATGTACACCAAGCTAAACCTGTTATAATGAACGGTAAAGGAGGTATCGTATGTCTTCAATACTTGACCAGCTTGGCCCAAAGTATTTTTCTTTAGATGCAGCTCGTGTCGATGCAAGCCCAACTGAGGTCATTATTACAAATGACGAGGGAAATACATACTATATTGTTACACCTGATGTGGTAACAGAAGAACTTTTTCAACTAGGATATAAAAAGGTGGAAGGCGAAGAGTAAATATCTCTTCGTTTTTCTTTTTTTAAAAAGGTAAGAAAGATAAAATTTTAACCTAGTTTTTGTGTCTAGCTCCAGCGCCTAGCCACTCATGAATTGAAGGCAAAGAACGCCTTCTATTCACGAGCGTCTTATTTGCCCTAGGCTGATCAAGGCGCTTGCGCTTTTTTTATGATTTATAGCTAGAGTCTGGATTGGAAATCAGTAGACAAGTTTAAAAAGCTTTCATTAGAAATGAATGCACTTAGAATAAAATTACCGTTTTCTGTTCATTATAAAACCAGTCTGATTATCTTAAAAAACAACGATATAGAAGGAATAAATTGTAAGCATCAGAACATATGATGAATTATTAGATGTATTTATTATCTGTTTCCTTTTTCGGTTGATTTTTTAAAGAAAAGAAGGGTGGTAAAAGGTATGTATGAAGATCAGCAATTCCAGCTAATTTCAAAGGCGCTTTATTCGACTAAAAAATCATTAGAGGAACAAACTGGTTTAAATTCTCCTGCTGTTCTTCAGCTCGGCACTGCGAGAGAAGATATGATGAAAGCCTTGGCACACGCGACATCTATTGATCATCAGTTAATTATCGAAACGTTATTCGATAATTAATTCTGGAAAAAAGGAGTAGCATTCCCCGCTGGCTCCTTTAAACCATTTTTAACTCCTCTTTCTTTAGTGAACCGTTTCTGCATAAAAGTTGACAACTCCATTTTGAAATAAGATAATAATGTTTTGTGAATAAATAGGATTTCAAGTATATTGGAGGAGCGTACATGGTAACGTCGCGTTTGCCTTTTTCCATTTCAAAGGATGAGAGTTTTTATCAAGCCTTAAATAATTGGATCGGAGATGTTTTTTACGATCTCCTTCCTGAAAAGGGCTTTGAGTTAAGAGATGAACAAATTTTCATGGCCTTTCAACTTGAAAGAGCCTTTCAAGAAAAAAAGGTTATCTTTGCTGAAGCAGGGGTAGGCACAGGAAAAACAATTGTTTATTTGCTTTATGCATTAGCCTATGCGAGATATACAGGAAAACCAGCTATCATCGCATGTGCGGATGAAACTTTAATTGAACAGCTAGTAAAGCAAGAAGGCGACATTGCCAAGCTATCCGCATCATTACATTTACAAATGGATGTACGGCTAAGTAAAACCCACAGCCAATATCTATGTCTAAACAAGCTGGATGATGTGATTCAAAAAACCGGAAGTGAGAAATATCTAGATGTTTATCAATCTCTCCCGGATTTTGTCCATGAAAAGGCTGGTATGCAACAATTTTCTCCTTATGGTGACCGGAAGGAATTCAGCCATCTATCTGATGAAGAATGGGACAAGATTGGATGGGACTCGTTTCAGGATTGCTTTACTTGTGAACAACGCCATCGCTGCGGTTTAACGCTGTCACGTGATCATTATCGAAGAGCATCTGATCTTATTGTTTGTTCACATGATTATTTTATGGAACATGTATGGACCTATGAATCGAGAAAGCGTGAAGGACAAATGCCGCTTCTTCCCGAATATAGCAGTGTTGTATTTGATGAAGGTCATTTATTAGAGTATGCAGCACAAAAGGCGTTAACATATCGTGTGAAACAAAGTTCATTGCAGATCTTTTTAGAAAGGCTGCTGCAAAATGAGATTCGCGAAGAGCTTGCCTTTTTGGTTGAGGACGGACTGGCCATCAATGATGCATTTTTTGATGATTTGCAAGCATGTACAACGGTTATTGAAGGATCCAATCGCTTGAAAATTAATCAAAAGGATCAGCTTCAATCAACAGCTAAAAAATTACAACAAAAGTTAGCTGAAATTAGTGAAGCGCTTGTTTTTGAGGGGGAGCTCTTTACAATAGATGAGTATGAATTAAAAATTGTTGAAGAGTATATTGACCAAATGGAATATTCTTTGTCACTATTTAATCAAAAAAATAATGCTGTCAGCTGGGTAGAAGAAAAGGATAATGATTATAGCCTTGTTATAATGCCGCGAAAAGTAGAAGAAGTTTTACGCGAAAAAGTTTTCTCTAAAAAAATACCATTTATTTTCTCCTCTGCGACACTTTCAGATCATAAGTCTTTTGATTTTATTGCAAATAGCTTAGGAATCAGTGATTATCTATCACTCTCAGTAGAATCTCCTTTTGACTATGAGGAGCAAATGGAAGTAAAACTTATGGTGGAAGATCATCAACAAAGAAAATTCCAAACTACACTTAAAGAATTAGAACGATCCGGCGGAAGAGGTCTTGTTTTATTTTCTTCCCAGCAAGATCTAAAGTTTTTTAAAGAAATGATTGCAACTGAGAGCATGGAGTTTCCAATTTTATTTGAAGGTGATCAAGAAATTAGTTCAATTGTAAAGGAGTTTCAGCAAAAGGAGGAATCGGTGCTTTGTGCTGTTCACTTATGGGAAGGGCTTGATATTCCAGGTCCATCATTATCAAATGTTATTATGTGGTCGCTCCCATATCCGCCAGATGATCCGGTATTTGAAGCGAAAAAGTCAGACAAGCAAGATCCGTTTAATGAAGTAGAGCTCCCATATATGCTATTGAGATTAAGACAAGGGATAGGAAGATTAATCAGGACTAATGAAGATAAAGGATCGATCACCATTTTCCTTCATGAAAATGATCGTTCCATTGCGGATAATATAATTGCGGTCTTACCTGTTGAACCAATTATGCAATAAGCTGACATATGCTTTAAGATTGTCAATTAATGATAAAAACTGGATATCATTGATTGACAATTTATCTTCTGCTATTTACGCTTTAATAGAATACCAGCTATGTCGTGCTTTAAGTTGGATGAAGTGAGTAGGGGAGTGTAGAGAATGAGTAAAATTGAACAGGATTTCATTAAGTATCTAAAAAAGATGCAAGCTTATGAAGAGGCAATTAATGTGATGTATTGGGATATGCGCACTGGCGCACCTAAAAAAGGAATTGAACAGCGTTCAGAGGTTATCGGCATGCTCTCTACAGAAGCATTTCAAATGCTTGTATCAGAGCAAATGAATGATTACTTAACAGCATTATCAAAGCAAGACGTTTTTGCAACGCTGAATCCAATTACGCAAAAGGCTGTTGAGCTGATGAAAAAGGAATATAAGAAAAATAAGGTGATTCCTCCAAAAGAATACCAAGAATATGTGATTCTTTGCTCTAAAGCGGAAGCGGTCTGGGAGGATGCCAAGGCAAAATCGGATTATAGCCTATTTGCCCCTTATTTACAAAAGCTTGTTGATTATAATAAAAAACTGATTACATATTGGGGTTATAAAGGTAATAAATACAATACATTATTGAATGAATATGAGCCAGGGGTAACTGTCGATCTATTAGATAAAGTTTTTGCACAAGTACGTGAAAAAATTGTCCCACTTGTTAAAGAAATTTCACAATCAAGCTTTAAGCCAAATACTGATTTTTTATATAAGCATTTTCCAAAAGGTAACCAAAAAGAGTTGAGTGAATTTCTATTGAAAGAAATAGGCTATGATTTTGAGGCTGGACGTCTTGATGAAACTGTTCATCCATTTGAAATTACTCTCAACCGAAATGATGTCAGGGTCACAACGAAGTATGATGAAGGTGATTTTAGAACAGCTATTTTCGGAACCATTCATGAATGCGGGCATGCCATTTATGAACAAAACATATCAGAAAAGCTGGAAGGAACGTTTTTATGTAGTGGTACTTCAATGGGGATCCACGAGTCCCAATCTTTGTTTTATGAAAATTTTATTGGCAGAAATAAAGGCTTTTGGCAGCGATATTATCAGCGATTGAAGGAATATTCTTCAGGACAATTTGAAGGTGTCAGCCTTGAAGAATTTTATGAGGCGATTAATGAGTCAAAGCCTTCTCTTATTAGAATTGAGGCAGATGAATTAACATATTCGCTGCATGTCATGATTCGTTATGAAATAGAAAAAGCGCTCTTTAATGATGAAATTACGGTAGAGCAGCTTCCAACGATTTGGAATGAAAAGTATCAAGAGTATTTAGGAATTACCCCTCCGAATGATGGTGTAGGTGTACTTCAGGATGTACATTGGGCTGGAGGAAGCTTTGGTTATTTTCCATCTTATGCATTAGGATATATGTATGCTGCACAAATTAAACATGCCATGCTTGAAGATATACCGGATTTTGATCAACTAGTAGAAACAGGCCAATTTATAAAAATTAAAACATGGTTAACAGAGAAGATTCACCAATATGGAAAAACAAAACAACCTTTAGAAATCATTAAGGATGTTACCGGTGAAGGCCTGAATGCCCAATATTTGGTTGATTATCTTGAAGAAAAGTATCGAGCCATTTATCGTCTCTAAAGATAGATATATACAAAAAAAGAAGCGGTGAAAATTGCTTCTTTTTAATTTTGCGAATATTCTTAATGTGTTCAATAGATAAAGTTCGTGTTTTTTATAAAAAACATTTGCAAAAAACCCATTTACTGATATAATTTTTCTTAATTGGATAAGCACTCATATAATCGTGGGAATATGGCCCACAAGTTTCTACCGAGTAACCGTAAATTACTCGACTATGGGTGGAGTTTATATGTAGCAAATGAAAAAATGTTTTTTCCATTTTGATGTTTATTGCGGCATTGCTTCACTTATATAGGAAGCAATGCCGCTTTTTATTTGCTACAATATGTTCATTCATGAGGGGGAAGATAAATGAAGCTGCTTAGAAAAAAAATAGAGGATGAAGGCATCGTTCTTTCTGATGGTGTGCTGAAGGTTGACTCATTCTTAAATCATCAAATTGATCCAGCACTTATGAAAGAAATAGGCTTAGAATTTGCCAATCGTTTTAAAGATGCAGGGATTACAAAAATTGTGACCATTGAATCATCTGGTATTGCTCCAGCGGTAATGACCGGTCTTGAGCTTGGTGTGAAGGTGATTTTTGCAAGGAAAAGAAAATCGTTAACCCTAACAGATCAATTGCTCGTATCATCTGTTTATTCATTCACTAAACAAGAAGAAAATACGATTGCTGTATCCTCGCAATTTCTAAATGAAACAGACAAGGTTTTAATTATAGATGACTTTTTAGCTAATGGTGAGGCTGCAAAAGGACTAATCGAGATTGTTGAAAAATCTGGTGCCTATGTAGCTGGGATTGGGATCGTGATTGAAAAATCGTTCCAAAAGGGTGCAGAGTATTTAAAGGAATCAGGCTACAAGTTAGAATCCTTAGCGAGAATTCATTCGTTAAAAGAAGGCAAGGTAACCTTTGTCGAAGAGCTTGAGGTGGTTAAAGCGTGAAGGGATCATTAAAGAATTTATCATTAGGAATACAGCATGTATTAGCTATGTATGCAGGGGCTGTTGTTGTTCCTTTGATTGTTGGCAGTGGAATTGGTTTAACTGGTGCACAATTAACTTATTTAGTTGCGATTGATATTTTTATGTGTGGAGTTGCAACGTTTTTACAAGTATGGAAAAATCGCTTTTTTGGAATCGGGTTACCAATCGTGTTAGGATGTACGTTCACCGCAGTTGGACCAATGATTGCAATCGGCAATGAATATGGTGTGTCTTCGATTTATGGTGCTGTGCTTATATCAGGATTGATCGTCATTCTTATTTCTTCTATCTTTGGAAAATTAGTAAAATTCTTTCCTCCTGTTGTCACAGGATCTGTTGTCACAATTATCGGGATCACCTTGATTCCTGTTGCGATGAATAATATGGCAGGCGGTGAAGGCAGTCCTGATTTTGGATCAAAAGAAAATCTCATATTAGCATTTAGTGTCCTTTTTTTAATTATACTAATTAATCGATTTTTTACCGGGTTTGTCCGAGCTATTTCAATATTGATTGGGATTATTGCAGGGACCGTGATCGCGGGTTTCATGGGGAAGGTAAATCTCCAGCCTGTATATGAAGCATCTTGGTTTAATATCGGCAAGCCTTTCTATTTTGGTACACCAAGCTTTGAACTAGCACCAATCTTAACGATGACGATCGTGGCGATTGTAAGTATGGTAGAATCAACAGGAGTCTATTTTGCTTTAGCAGATATTTGTAACAAAAAATTAAATGATAAGGATTTAGCAAGAGGATATCGTGCCGAAGGTTTAGCATATATGCTTGGCGCAATATTTAACGCTTTTCCTTATACAACATTTTCGCAAAATGTTGGTCTTATTCAAATGTCCGGTATTAAAACAAACCGAGTCATTTATACAGCTGCCCTTATGCTGATGGGTCTAGGCTTGGTACCAAAAATTGCGGCACTTGCAACAGTGATTCCATCATCCGTATTAGGCGGAGCGATGATTGCTATGTTTGGTATGGTTGTTGCTTACGGTGTGAAAATGCTTAGTCAAGTAGACTTTTCTTCACAGGAAAATCTATTAATTGTTGCATGCTCTGTCGGCCTCGGACTTGGAGTGACAGTTGTACCTGATATATTTGCAGGTTTACCTGAATCAGTAAAAATATTAACAAATAGCGGAATTGTTGCAGGGAGTGTAACGGCAATTTTATTAAATATTATCTTCAATGTTATTCCAATTGCAAAAAGGAAAGGGAACAACAATCGCTCTATTGTTCAAAAGCAAGCATCTTAAATAGTATGGTTAAAAATGTAAAAACGTTGCCTACTTTCTTGGTTTTAAGGCAGCGTTTTTATCAATTTCTTAAAAGACGTTATTTTTTCCTTGTATTTCTTCATTTTTTCGTATAACTTTTTTCTATATACATCCATATTTGTTCATTAAAAAGTTGTAGTTGGACCACTCATCTTCTTATGAGTTCTTTAAAAAGAAACAAAATGTTTGTCATAGCATATGTATATAATAAGATAGAATTTATTATTCTTACTATAGGAGAAAACAAAAATGAGAGTCAAGGATATGAAAATTACACAATTTTTAACTGTCGAAAAATTGATTAAAATAGCTGAAACGGCAAATAAATTTGAATCTGATATTCATATTGTCGGAAAAAATTTTAAAGTAGATGCAAAAAGCTTAATGGGGCTTTTGGCAACACTGAGACATGAAACAGATGTTACAATCATGACAAAGGGAGAAGATGAAGAAGAAGCGATCAAAGAATTTAGTAAGTTGTTGCTGTAATGTCTACAGATCATCGCATTTTATATAGCAAGAAAGACAAAGGGTCAGTTCCAAAAACATTTTGTTTTGGGAAGTTGACCCTTTTCTTATGTTTAGCTTTCTAAAATTCTTTCCTTTTGTTCTTGATATTCTTCCTCAGATAAAATGTCAAGATCTGCAAGCTCTTTTAATTTTTTCAGCTTATCAAAATTGTCAATTGCTGAATCCGCTCGTTGTCCTTTAATTTCTTCAATTTTCGTTTCAATCATTTCCTTTAACTCAATTGCAAGCTCTTTTTCAACTTTTGCAAATTCAATTGTATTTTCATGTTTTTCATTTTTATTTTTATTATTTCCGCAATCTAATAAAATGCTTCCATTTGATGCAAAGCCAGGATTCTTTAACGTCACCTCAGTGATATTTTTATATTGAATGAGCTTGACTTTATTAAATTTTCCTAAAAATCCATGATGAATGATTTCAATGCTGCTTTGATATAAATATACGGTCGTTTTACTGCCTTTTTTGAAACTATATTCTTTAAATGCTAACTCAGCCATTAATAAGCTCCTTTTCTTATATTCCGAGTATATGAAACTATTATTATTTTACATAAAAATAATGAAAAAATTAAGGTCAAGAAATGAAAAAACATGGATAAATCAAATTTTTAATTAAAACTATTATAAATTTTAATAGCAAAAATGTCATTTATTCATTAATTTGCTATTACCATTCTTTAGGAGTAATTGTTTAAAATTTCCTCACTTGATACATATTAAGAAAAAGAGGTGATGTTTTTGAATCTTATTAGATCATTTTCGCAATGGAATGAAAAAAGGAACCAACGAATATATGCTGATATGAAAGCTTTAGGTAAGTGTCCTGATTGTACGGGGAAAGGCTTTATCATGACCTTAACTAGTATACACACACCAACATATGACAGTATTTTTGATTGTCCGGGATGTAATGGCACAGGTCAATTTTCTGATTGGAACTCCTCTGAGGAACAACTTCACTAATGTCCTCATAAATGATTGAATGATTATGTTTAATATTTGCTTCAAATGGTTTAGCACAGAAGCTATATGAAAGAATGGTTTTATTGAAGAAGGTATTCAAAAGGAGCAAATAAAATTAAATGGGAAGTTCCATGATGAAATCTATATGGCTTATTTTTACACGGAATCATCGATTACCAAAAATTATTAATGATGAAAAGGAATAATTGCGTTATAATGAAGGTGCACAACAACAACTCCTTTAAAACGTCTAGCTTTTCCCCATATGGGAAAGGCTTTTTTTATTGCTTAGAAGCACATTCATGGATAAATTTATAGCCAATTGGAAATAGTATCCTTAATAAAGTTGAGGTGAATGGTAAATTGGCTTATCTATTATCAGTCGGCAAAGCAATTCCGGAAAATGAATTAAGTCAAGATACAACAATCGAATTTGCAAAGGAAATGTTTCAAGATTCCTTTAAAGATATTGAACGATTATTAACTGTATTTAAAAATGGAGAGATCCAATCCAGGCAGTTTGCAGAGAAGCTTGATTGGTATAAAGAGACCCATACATTTGAAGAAAAAAACGATACATATATAGAGAAGGCTGTTCAGCTAAGTGTCACTGCAATCAACAATTGTTTACATAACGAACGGCTATTATGTCAATCAATTGATTATGAGGAAATTGATGCGATTATTTTTATTAGTAGTACGGGTATATCTACACCAAGTATTGATGCAAAAATTATGAATCAATTGTCTTTTAAAGAAACAACAAAGCGCATTCCAATTTGGGGATTAGGCTGTGCAGGCGGTGCTGCCGGCCTTTCACGTGCTTTTGAATACTGTCTAGCCTTTCCTGAATCACTTGTATTAGTTGTTTCAGTTGAGCTATGCAGTTTAACGTTTCAGCATGATGACCTAACAAAAAGTAATTTAATTGGAACATCCTTATTTGCAGATGGAGTTGCCTGTGTTTGTGTTGCTGGTGCCTCATTTAACTGGAAGTCTACTTCTAAATTAAAGGCACTTCCACATATCCAAGGTACAAGATCCACCTTTATGAAAGATTCAGAAGATGTAATGGGGTGGGAGATTAAAAATAATGGTTTTTATGTTGTATTTTCCCGGGATATCCCAACGATTATTCGTAAATGGCTGCGGCCTCAAGTCATCACATTTTTACAAGAACATGACTTAACTTTGGATGGGATTAGTCATTTTGCAGCACACCCAGGCGGGAAAAAGGTTCTTGAAGCGTATCAAGAAGGGCTTGGAATGTCGGACCAGCACTTGCATATATCCAAAGATATCCTTATTCACCATGGTAATATGTCATCTGTAACGGTTATGTATGTTATCCAGGACTATTTAGAGAAGGAGCTCGGACGAGAAGGTGAATATGGTTTAATAGGAGCACTGGGGCCAGGCTTTAGCTCTGAATTGCTGCTAGTCCAGTGGGAGAGTGTATAACATGATGTTTATCATTTTATTTTCACTACTACTATTACAAAGAGTTGTCGAAATGGTTATTGCAAAACGAAATGAAAAATGGATGTTAAAGCAGGGAGGCATCGAACATGGAAGCGAACATTATCCATATATTATTGCTCTCCATATCCTATTCTTCATTTCGTTATTTCTTGAAGTAACCATTTTTGAAAAGGAAGTAACAAGTATATGGTATATCCTTGTTCCAATTATCGCTTTCACACAAATTATTCGCTATTGGGCGATCTATTCTTTAGGAAGCTTTTGGAATACGAAAATTATTATACTCCCAAATGTGCATGTTGTTTTAAAAGGACCTTATAAGTATTTGAAGCATCCGAACTATGTTGTGGTAGCAGTCGAAATTCTTTTTATCCCTTTGCTTTTTCAAGCATATATGACCGCAATCTTATTTAGCTTATTAAATCTGGCTATAATGTCCGTGCGCATCCCGACAGAGGAAAAAGCATTAGAGAAGAACACAAATTATGAAAAAGCCTTCCAATTAAAAACAAGATTTATTCCAAAAAAATAATGAGCACATTATTAGAAAAATGAAAAAACTGTGTTGAAAAATCATTAGTGATACAATAATTTTTGGATGAAAAGGATTCTCATTTTCAAACATGGAGGTCTGCGGAGAATATGACAATGTTATTTGTCGGTTGTACCGTTGTTGCATATAGTTTATTGGTTGGTTACATATTAAAGAATATTGATGCTGGAAAGGCATAGTTTCGTTTAGCTCACGTAAAGTGGGCTTTTTATTTTGGTTTAGTAAAAGGTATGAAGTGCAAACTCAGCAAGTGCACGGAGCCGACCGAGGATTTTCGAACCGAGAGATTAAAGTGAAACATGGAGAGAAATCAGCCACTCTGCATTACTTGCTATATAGCAAAAAAAGTTTGTGTTCTGTCTTTAATAAAAAAATTACAGAAGTTATCAATTCCAATTTTCATATCTTTTGTTATTGCCATCCCAAAATGACCAAAAGTTGACGGTATTGCCTGTCCAGAATTAGACGATTATAATGTCCATATA
>NZ_CANNCR010000062.1 GCF_947503125.1 uncultured Metabacillus sp. | reverse complement strand
TTCCGGCCAATAATTCCGTCAGATTATGGACAAAGTATTTCATCAATTTCTTGTCATTATAGAGCGTCAGTAACAATAAGGAATTAAATGAAGAAATTCTTTTTATTTATCATCAAAACAAACATCCCTCTTGCCATCTTTACTTAGATGGCAAATTACGAAAACTCAAAAGACAGCGTCTGATAGTAGGACGCCAAATTCGGTGGATTCAGTCTTCATCATGGTCGAATTATTCTTAGGTACTTAATGATTTTGATTTTTCAGGTGGAATACAGTTCAGTAAAATTAAAAATGGCGTGTAAACTGGTAAAAGTTATACATGCCATTTTTTTCTTTTATAAACTAAACTTAAATTTATTTTCATTAAAAACAAAAGGACAGAGTATGGAACTATACTCTTAAATACGAGTAAACCTATGATACTAAACTAAACAAAGCTTGCACTCCTGTAAGGAAAATCCCTATGATAAAACCACAAACTGCCCCATTAACACGAATCCATTGAAGATCCTTTCCTATATGATTTTCCATCATATCGATCAGTGTTTCGGTGTCTAATTTATCCAAATTCTCCTGTACTAGATTACCGATTTGTGAATGATTATTTTCAATGAAAACTGTAATTTGGTTTTGGATCCAGTGATCAATATCCTTGTTATTTTCCTGAATAATGGATAGTAAACGATTCTTCAATGGAATAAGAAAGATATCTATAAAATCTTCGTTATCAACGAAATCTAATACCTTTTGTTGTATTTGCCGCAAACTTTTCGTAATCGTTTGATCAGGCTGCCATTTCGCTAGAAACTGACTTTTCCATTTCTCAGCTCCCTCTACTAACTCCCTATTATCATTCAAACCTTGAATCTCTTTTCTAAAATATAAAAGTAAAGCTTCTCGATTTGGCTCTCCCTCGTTTTGCAAACTCTTTACGACACTTAGTAATAGGTTTTGCACGATTTGACCGAGTTTTTCCTCGCTAAGTAGACTTTGAATCGATTTTAGCGCAAACTGAAGCATTCCATCTGCTTCAATTTTGTTGATGACATTCATGGAAACGGTACCTAGTCGCTGACTCGTTTGTTTTTGTCGTAACCAATGATCTGCTTTTTTTAACATGTGATCCAAAGCTTTCTTATCTATCTCTTCTTTAAGTAGCTGTGAACTTATGACTTGAAGGACATTTCCCATTTCCATATTTGAAAGTGTCTCTATGATATGCTTTTTAATAGATGGTGTTAGCTTTTCAACCTCTATGTACCCGATCATTTTCTTGAGCAGTTTAATAAGAGCTTTTCTAAAAGGATCATTTTGCAGCTGTTTTTCGATCACGGCTATGAGCTTTTTTGTAAAAGGAATGTGTTTTACTTTTTCCTGGATGCTTTCCTTAGAAAGCCAGTCATTTTTCAATATTGAAACAAGTGCATTTGACATTCTTTTACGATTCTTTGGCAGTAAAGCGGTATGGGGGATTGGTAATCCAAGCGGATGGCGAAACAGAGCAGTAACAGCAAACCAATCAGCTAAACCGCCAACAAGCCCCGCTTCAAAACCTCCATGTAATAAATCAATCCAAAGTGACCCATCAAATGGGATGGTTGCTATATAACCTACTCCCATAATCATTAATGAATATCTAGCAATTTTTTTTGATTCTTTTGTTTTTGGTGACATCCTATTCCCTCATTTTTAAATGATTTCCACATTTACTATACCTAATTACTTAACAAATTTCATCATAGTTCGTTAAAATGTCTTTTTAAGTGAAGGAAATGGACAACATATTTCATTTATGACAACCAACAATTAAAAATGGTATTTTTCCTTTTAAATAGAAAAATAGCGTGTGTCAATTCACACGCCATCGATTTAGAAAAAATTATTTCCTGATCCCTGTTTCTTCCGCAATTTTTATATATCGCTCTGTTTCCTTCTTTACATCTTTTGTAAACTCATCAGAATTTAAATAGGAAGGTGACAGCTTTATTTTTTCCAATTGCTTGATAAACTGCTGGTCATTTTCCATTTTTTGAACGGTTTGATCCCACTTTTCTACGATTTCATCTGGCGTATTAGCTGGAAACGACAAACCCGTCCACCATTTGACTGTTAAACCTTCAAAGCCTTCTTCTTTCACAGTCGGCACTTCTGGAAATAGAGGACTTCTCTCATCCGACTGAACAGCAAGCAGTTTAATTTTACCTGCTTCTACAAGCGGAGCCAATTCCCCAACTGTATGGACCGCAAGAATGACATGTCCACCTGCCACCTTTGCCGCAGAGTCTGATGCCCCCTCAGAAGAAACCATAGATGTTTTCTTAAAATCTACACCTAATGTCTTAAGCCACTCCGCTGCCCCAAAAGAGGAAAAACCAGCTGGACCAACACTGGCCCATGTTAACTCAGCGGGATTAGCCTTTACCCATTCTGAAAACTCCTTGAAATTTTCCCATTCTGCATCAGCCTTTACAGCATAGGCAAGTGTACCTTCAGCAATTCTGGCTGCAAATTTGTTATCCTTGCTTGTGATTGTAGGATTGGTATTTCCTGCTTCATACATCGTTGTCGAGGAATTGTTGTTAACTAATACTGTATATCCATCTGCCTTAGCCTCTTTTAACGCATATTGTGCACCGATGATTCCACCGCCGCCAGGTTTATTTGTCACAACAACCGGCTGATCCCATTCTTTGCTTATATAATCAGCAACAGCACGTGCTGCTAAATCAACACCGCCACCAGCTGCAAAAGGAACAACGAGCTCGATTTGCCTAGTAGGGTAGTCGATACTATCACTGGATTTATCAGCAATTGTTGTTGAATTTGCCCCGCATCCTGATAGAAATACTGCCGTTAAAAGGAAACCTGTAAAGATCGATTGTAATTTTTTCATGATAAATACCTCCCATTTATAGCTTTATTCTTAAGAGAATTCCATTTGTTCCCCTGTTTCTTGCAAAATTCTATTTTTCGTTCTTTTCATTAAAAAGACTGAAAAAATTAAAAATACCACAGCAACTAATAGAATCGTTAATGAGATTGGTCTTTGTATAAAGATAAGTAGATTTCCTGAAGACATTTCCATTGATTGTAAAAAGGAGCTCTCTATTTTCGGTCCAAGGACAGAGCATAAAACAAATGGAATGATGGGCCATTGGTATTTATTGAATACATAACCCAAAACGCCAAAAATAATGGCAACAACTACATCAAACATACTATTTCTCACAGAATATGCACCAAGGATGCTAATTAATAGAATAATAGGAGCTAATATACCAAAAGGAACCTCTGTCAGCTTTGCCCATAGCCCGACCAATGGCAGATTCAATACTAATAAAATGACATTCCCGATAAACATACTGGCAATAACTAGCCACACCATTTCACTATTCTGTTCAAACAGGATGGGTCCAGGCGTCAGTCCATAAATCATTAGAGCTGCTAATAGTACCGCTAATGGCGGTGATGCAGGTATTCCTAATGATAAAAGGGGAATAAACCCGCCTGAGCTTGTTGCATTATTAGCTGATTCCGGTCCTGCTATTCCTTCAATTGCTCCTTTCCCAAATTTTTCAGGATGCTTTGAGACTTTCTTTTCTAGATCATAGGATAAAAACGATGTAATCGTAGCAGAAATTCCTGGTAAAACGCCAAGGAAAAAAACAAGTAAACTTCCCCTTATAATCGGATATTTGCTCACACTAATGTCTTTCTTCGTCGGAAAAACCCCTTTAATCTTTACATGTTTCTTTGTACTGCGTTTTTCTTCTAGTCCTTTTAATACTTCAGAGATGGCAAAGAGACCAATAATCATACTAATCATTTCAAAACCGCCTGTTAGAAAGCTAAATCCATAATCGAATCTGGGCATACCAGTTGTGACGCCAATTCCAACTAAAGAACATAGAAATCCAAATAACCCCATACATAATAAACGATTTTTTAAATGAGTAGCCTGTTAGATTAAACAGGACAAGCAATGCAATGAGCATTAAGGTAAAATATTCAGGAGGACCAAACTTTAAAGCTTGATCGGCTAAAATCGGAGCGAAAAGAACAAGTCCGATCAATCCGATAATTCCAGCGACAAAAGACCCTATAGCAGCTATTCCAAGAGCAGCACCAGCTCTCCCTTCTTTAGCAAGCGGATATCCATCCAACGTAGCAGGTACGGATGAAGACTCACCAGGAATATTCATTAAAATAGCTGTTGTTGATCCGCCATACATGGAGCCATAATAAATCCCGGCCATCATCATGAGTCCTTGCGCAGGATCCAGCATCGTTGTTACCGGTAATAGGACGGCTATGGCTGAAGTTGGACCTAACCCAGGAAGAACGCCTACAAGTGTCCCGAGCAATGAACCAATTAAGACAATCAGCAAATTGGACGGAGTTAGCACTTCACTAAGACCATTTAATAGATAAACAATTGATTCCACATAACTCCCTCCTTATAGTGTAAACATACCGATTGGAAACGGAGTTTTTAGCAAAATGATAAATCATAAATAAAAGACAGCTGTCATCACTCCTCCAATCAGGATAGCAATCAGCCAACTATAGTTTCTAATTAGTCTGATTAAGCTGACAGATACTAGCAAAGTGCTGATTACATAACCTGCTGCTACAATTAGAAAACTGTAGAGTAATAGGATGAAAATAGAGGCAATTAAGACTTTTCGCGTTTTTCGATTTACTAAATCAGCCTTTTTACGATCTGTTTTTCTTTCAAAAACTAAACTTATGCCAAACACCACTAGCAGAATACCAATTAATCCTGGGAAAACATGATCACCAATTAAAAGATCCTGACCATATGAATTCAATTTGCTAGCTTCATATAGCGATAATAAACCTAAGAATATAGAAAGAAATCCGCCAATATTTTGTTCGTTCAATACCTTACTAGTCATAGCTTACCTCCTTTTAATTCCTCCTTTAAAGTCTGCTCGACACTTTGCAAATGTTTCTCCATATATTCCTTTGCTTTGACCGAATCACGTTTCTTCATCATTTCAACGATTTGAATATGCTCCTGCCAAGAATCGTGTATTCGATCTGGAATTTTAGATGTCTCCTGCCTTACTTTATTAAAAAGGCCTGTTAGACTGTTCATAATTCGGAATGCAATGGCATTATGTGATAGTTCTGCAATCTTTGTATGAAACGTGTGATCTCTTTCGGACAATATACGATCATTCACTTTTTTTTCGTTTAATAAAAGGACAGTTTCTTTTACAAACTGATAAAGCTCATCCATTTGGTTATCTGAAGCCCGCTCAACAGACCAGATGACAGCACTCGTTTCAATTAATCTTCTTATTTCAAATAAATCAGCCAATTGATCACTTCTAATGAAATATTGATCAGTTAAATTTGCTAAATTCTTACCTTCATCTGCAACAAAAGCTCCGTGTCCATGCTTTATTTCAATAAAACCAAGTGTTGAAAGAATTTTATAGGATTCTCGAATGGTATTTCGACTCACATTAAATGTTAGGGAGAGATCCCTCTCTGAGGGGAGCTTTTCCCCTGGCCTTAGCTTTTGTTCTTGAATAAGTGCCTTTATTTCTTCTACAATTCTATTAGGTACGGTTGATCGATCAAACTTTAAATGTTCAAACATCGCATTTCCCTTTTTCAAAGGGATTTTCGATATTGAAACGTTTTGCTAAAAGACTAAGGTCCTTTACAACTTCAAGAGATAAGCTTAACCCCGAAGATAAATGTTTTTGATAGGATTTTTCCCTTCTTTCACCTGGATAGAAGATGGTATCTGTACCGTCTTTTTTAGGAACTTCTTTTAATTCGATGAGCATATTTTTAACAAGACTTGTAAAATATTCATATGGCATGAATTTTTCAATATCAATGAGAATAAAGAAATGTCCGACGTTTGATTGTTGGTGATGATCATGATATATGTTTTGGACATGCGGACCATATGCAGCTCCGGTTAAAATACCTGTTAGGATTTCTATCGCTAGTGCCCAGCCATACCCCTTAACACCACCAGAAGGAAGAATGGCCCCATTGATTGCTGCAGTTGGATCTTCTGTATCAAAGCCGTTTTGATCGATTGCCCATCCCATTGGTATGCTTTTCCCTTCCTTTGCTGCCTCAATGATTTTTCCTCTCGCTACTATACTTGCAGACATATCAATAATGACATTTGGCAATTCCTTTACAGGAAACCCAAACCCGACTGGATTCGTGCCGAAAAAAGCCTTTTTCCCTCCCCATGGCGAGATTCCTGGCGGAGAGTTTGTCATGACGATGGAGGCAAGACCTTCCTCACAAGCTATTTGACAATAATAAGATGCACACCCAAAATGATTGCTATTTCGTATGGCGACAGCTGCAATTCCTGTTTCTTTTGCAGTCTTTATTCCTTCTTTCAGCCCTTTATAGGCAGCAACCTGACCCAATCCATGATCTCCATCTACTAGTAATGTTGCGATGCCAATTTTTTCTCTGTATTCAATTACATAATCATCTTTTAAGATATCAATCAGGGAAATTTTATGCCCTAAAGGGATAAAATCCTTCGATACAATCGTGATGATCGAATCATCCTCTAAAATAACACCCTGTATTTCCTGCTCAGCTTGAATATCTTCAATAGCCACACCTACTGAGTCCCCATTATGGTGCACTAAAAATTTATGCGCCAAGAACCTTCACTCCTTTTTGATATTCAATCTATTGGTCACATATCCTATGGTCCAACCAATCAAGAAAAATAGAGATTTAAGACAAAAAGGCCTTGCAACGTTCAAACATTTTATTGAACGTTACAAGGCCTTCAGTCGTCTGATCGAACCTTTATTATTCCGATTGGTTAACTATGAATAAATAGTAACGTGACTTCCTATAATTTGTCAACAGTTTTAATAGAAAAAATTTCTTATTTTCTGAAATTCATTTTATTACAGTGAAAACAATTGTTTTTTCAAGTCGACTCACTGATGAACCTTCCACCTCGATAATCTTCCTTCAAGTTGAAGGAGCAGCGTATTCACAAGCATCCCCAAAGCAGATATCGTTAAGATTCCTGAATACATATAGGCTATCTGAAAGTTTTGCTGTGAGCTAATAATTAAATATCCTAATCCAGCTTTTGCACCAATCATTTCAGCTGCCACTAATACTAAAATGGAGGACGATGCCGCAAGCCGAATACCAACAAAGATAGTCGGAACAGCCGCTGGCAAGATCACTTTAAGAAATAGTTTCACTGGACTTAATGCCATCGATTTCGCTGACTTGATAAATAAAGGGTCTACATTACGAACAGCGCTTATCGTGCTTAGAAGAATTGGGAAAGAACATGCATAAATAACAACCGCTATTTTGGATGCTTCTCCAATTCCCAGCAATAAGATAAAAACAGGCAGGATCGCCAACGCAGCAGTATTCCTGAAAGCTTCAAGTAAAGGATTTGCAATATCTGAAAAGCGTTTATACCATCCAATCGTTAACCCAAGTGGAATGGCAACAATGACCGCAATGCCAAAACCGATGATAGACCGGATGAAACTAGCTGTAATATGCTCGATCAATTGACCTGTTGCAGCCAATTCCCACCAGCCGATTAAAACAGTTGATAATGGCGGGAAAACAGGTGTATTTCGAGCCCATTCAATCGCTTTTGCTGTTCCTTCCACAAACTTAGCAACAGTATTTGGATTTTTCTTAATAAAGTCATCCCTGAAAACAAGACTTCCGGCTGTAAAGGATCCAAATAAATCAGTATCCTTAAATAATGGACGGATCCCTCCCCGCTCCAAGGCTTTATCTTGAAGCACTCCTCCAAGAGTTGTCGCATCTAGTTGTCCTGAACGTAATGCCTGTTCACCGCTGGCAGGGGGAATCACAACTAAGGATACCTCATCAATCTCCTTTTCTGTTAATCCTTCTCTGCGTAAATACTCAATAATGGCAAACTCATGATGTGCACCTAGCGTATTCACACCGATCTTTTTTCCAATTAGGTCTTTTGCTTCCTTAATTGGACTGTCTTCTAATACATAGTATCCATTAAAGGTTTGTTCATCAGACCCATAATAGCCAATGACGGAAGTAATGGGGGCGCCTGCTTCTTTTAACTTGATAATCGCGCCATTAAATGCCCCTCCGAAATCAATGCTATTGCTAACGGTTGCTTGAATATTCTCCGGACCGCTTGTCGAGTTGCCCGTCCATTCAAGTTTTAAGGGATCTAAATAGCCTAAATCCTCTGCTAATTCCCAAAAAGTAACTTGCCCAGCTGAACCTGAATAACGTAATGTATCGACCACAAGCTTATTTTCATCTGAACCTTTATCATTTTCGGCTGCTGTGCTGCTTGATTCAGCACTGCAGCCGAATAAAACAAGTATTAATAAGAGTGTATATATACTTAACCTTGTAACTTTCATCAATGAATTCACAAGCTTATCTCCTCTCAATTTCAAAAATCGCAACTTTTTTAACCTATGTGAATAGTCGGATTAAACTTATGAATGAATACTCTTTTCATAGACAGTATTGATATGAAAAAATGAATGCGGACGCTTTAGTCCGAGATGCTCTCTCAACGTATTTCCAGTATATTCTGTACGGAACAACCCGCGTTTTTGTAATTCAGGAATCACCAATTCAACAAAATCCTCTAAGCCTCCAGGCAAATATGGCGGCATAATGTTAAAACCATCAGCTGCTTCATTTTCAAACCATTCCTGCAATTGATCTGCGATTTGGACAGGAGTTCCTTTAATTTCTCTGTGTCCCCTTGCACCTGCAATGTGCTGATATAATTGCCGAATCGTTAACTGTTCCCGGTCAGCTATATCTTTTAGAAGCTGGAACCGGCTTTTTCCGCCATTAATTTCTGAAATATTAGGCAAATCCGGAAGCGGTCCATCGACTGGATAGGAAGATAGATCATAGCTTATTAGTGCTGATAATAATCCGACTCCCGCCTTTTCCGGAATTAAATCTCTCAATAATGCCTGTTTTTCATTTGCTTCTTCCTCTGTGCGTCCCACAATCGGGAACACACCAGGCATAATTTTCAACTCATCGTGGGATCTCCCATATTTCGCTAATCTTCCTTTCACACTTTTGTAAAATGCCTGAGCCTCCTCTAACGTTTGCCATGCAGTGAAAATAACTTCAGCGGTTTTCGCTGCTAATTCTTTTCCCGCTTCAGATGATCCAGCCTGAATAATGACCGGATGCCCTTGAACAGGTCTCGATACATTTAATGGTCCTTTTACAGAAAACCACTTTCCTTGATGATTGATCTCATGTACTTTCACAGGATCGGCAAAACTGCCCGATTCTCTATCGATAAGCAGGGCATCGTCCTCCCAGCTGTCCCATAGCTTTTTCACTACATCAACAAATTCTTCTGCTCGTTCATAACGAGAAGCATGTTTAAGGTGTTCATTCTTATTAAAATTTAACGCTTCAGCATTTTGTGAGGAGGTCACGACATTCCATGCTGCACGCCCTCCGCTTATATGATCAAGTGAAGCAAATTTTCTGGCAACGTGAAAGGGTTCATTGTAAGTTGTAGAAACAGTGGCAGTAAGTCCGATTTTCGTTGTTACCGCAGATATAGCTGACAGAAGTGTAAGCGGCTCTGGTCGAACGGTTACCGTATGTTCAATAGCTGACTCTAACTGATCATTAATGGCATAACCATCGGCAAAAAAGATCATATCAAATTTTCCTTTTTCCGCTGTTTCAGCAAGGCGTTTATACAGCTTGAATTGTTGCACATCTTCTGCAGCACTTTCCGGATGTCTCCAGGCTGCCACATGATGACCAGGAATCATGAAAAATGCTCCCAGTTTCATTTGACGTTTTGACTTACTCATCTTTTACACTCTCCTCTACATTTTTATATAAATAAAGGCCCCTCCAAATATGGAAGAGCCTTCGGTTGACCGATCAGCAAATTTAACTTTGAGATTGTAAATAACAAAATGCTCCCGCTTATTTTTGGACACTTTTCTTTCCATCAATACTAACTGGAATTTCTCCCTTTAAAGTTACCCGTCTCATTACTCGATGGCTTTCGCCGTAATCGTTGATTGCATAATGCTGTGTTGCCCGATTATCCCAAAATGCCACATCGCCTTCCTGCCAATGCCAGCGAACAGTGTTTTCAAGCTCTGTTACATAATCCTGTAATAAAGAAAAAATATGATGGGATGCGGATGAAGATAAACCTAAAATTCTTTTAACAAAATGGCCTAAGACCAATGTTTTTTCTCCTGTCTCAGGGTGTACTCGTACGACTGGATGTTCTGTTTCATATAATGTTGAAACAAAAATATTTTTATGTCGATCAAGATCTTCTTCTGAAACATTTGGGCGTCTGGAGGCATAATCATAGTCATTTGTATGTAATGCCCAAAGTGAATTTGCTAAATCCTTTAATTCCTTTGGAAGTCGATTATAAGCTGATGTTGTATTCGCCCAGACTGTGTCTCCGCCTGCAGCAGGCACTTTTACAGCTCGTAAAATGGAGGCTTTCGGATAGGCTTGTGTAAACGTAACATCCGTATGCCAGGAATCTGCTCTTCCCCCTTTATTAGAGTCTAGTTCTAATAAATAATTTGTATTTTCTTTTACTGGAACGGTAGGATGTGAGATCGGTTCGCCAAAAAGCTTTGCAAAGGCTTCTTGCTCTTGATCAGTAAGATGATTTTGCCCTCTAAAAAAGATCACCTTGTATTTTAATAGAGCTTCTTTAATAAAATGGATCGATTCAGTGTCTAAACTTCCCGATAAATGGATACCTTTCACTTCAGCACCAATACGACCAGCAATCGGTTGAATTTCAATGTTTTTTACATGTTTAGAAGATTCTCTTAATAAACTCATTTCTTTTCCTCCTCATTTATAAGCTGCTATCAACATATAAATAAAAACCGTACTGCAAATTCACCTCCTTTAAAGAACATGAGGTGTTTCCAGTAGACTGGTCAACATATTAGCGATTATATACTTAAATACCTATTTGATTAGCAGGATATATCAGTAGAGAAATGGTTAGAAGATCACAACATAAGTTTTGGCTTAGTTGCCTGCTTATCGAAAGGTTGGGAACCTGACACAAATTCTTAAGAAAAGCGCAAGGTGCTTAGCATTCGGCGACTAGCATAAGGCGAATAGGAATAGAAGGTGTTCTTTACCTTCAATTCCTATTTGACTAGACCCTAGAGGCAGTCAAAAACTAGGGCGGCCTCTACTACAGTGCGGATTCTCTTGGAAATTAACTCTTATATACACTTTATATATTGATTAATTCTTTTTGGATAAAAATCCATTTTGAATAGGCTGTATTAAAATAATCTTTGAAAATAGCAGAGAAATTATTATAAACCTCATTTTTACATGTCTTTGCTTCCGTGATAACGACGGGCACGATGTTTTTCTTTTTCAATTCTTCTATCGATATAAATTTGAACATAGCGCTTATCAACCATAATAGTGGTTTATTCCAAGCTTGAAAGACGACATATATTTGATTCGAAGCTTCTACTTGTTTTTTAAATAGTCTTACTTTTGGATGCCCATATTGATGATCAAACAGAACATCTAAGTGAAAGCTTTTTGGTGAGATCAATTCCGTTTCAATTCCCTGACTCTTACTATCTTGAATGATTAATTTAATTTCTTGTGTATGAATAGGATACTCTGATATTAACAATGTACTTGTCATTTTTGACCTCCCCATTATTATTTGATCAGTAGTTGTCTCTCGTTTTTCCATCTAGTTGAGTTGCCCATCTAAAGAACAAAAAGGCCTAACCTTAAAAAGGTTAGGCCTTCGTTTGTGCGATCGGCATTTATCTTATTTCACATTATAAATCCTATTATTCCTACCTGTCAACTACAGTATACAAGATTTTTATGTAAAACATAAACCCCATTCCAAAATTTTGTTTTGAAATGGGGTTTATCTAAAGTCTTATACGATCTCTTGAATAAGTTTGTATAATTAATTACAATGATCTCCTGTTGAACATGTATAACCTTCAACATCAATTTGAATCGTTGTATGATGAAGATGAAACTTGTCATGTAATATCATCTTAGCCTTTGCAAGTAAATCTTGATGAACTACATTCTGCTCTGCGACAAGATGACAACTTAATGATGGAAAATCGGATGTGATCGACCAAACGTGTAAATCATGAACATCTTTCACTTCTTTAATGGTTAATAACTCTTCTTTTATCTTTTCCACGTCAATATTTAATGGGACACCTTCCATCAATATATGGAAAGAGTCTTTCGTCACTCTCCAGCCGCTTACAATAATTAATAGTGCAACAATTATACTTGCAATAGGATCTGTTATATTCCACCCAAACAACATGATGAGTAATGCCGCAACTATTGCTCCCATAGACCCTAACATATCACCTAATACATGCAAGAAAGCACTTCTTACATTGAGATTTTCGTCCTTGTCTCCTTTCATTAAGATAAATGCTGCCAGAATGTTAACAACAAGGCCTATAATCGAGATCGTTAACATGCCGCCGCTAACAACATCTGGAGGATTTAGAATCCTTTGGTATGCCTCCCAGAAAATATAAAGTGATATCAAGACAAGCGTTATTCCATTGATGAATGCTGCGAGTATTTCAAAGCGTTTATAACCAAATGTTTTGGAAAGAGAAGCACTTTTTTCACCAAATGTAAGTGCTAAATAACTTAAGCCTAATGCAGCAGCATCACTTAACATATGACCAGCATCTGATAAAAGCGCTAAGCTGTTAGTCAGAATGCCACCGATCACTTCGATTATCATATACGTAGCAATGATGATAAAAGACCATTTTAATGCAACCTTATTATTACTTGAATGATGATGGTGTCCATGATGACCATGGCTATGGCTATGTGAGTGTCCCATTTATACTCCCTCCGTATATGAGTATATGTTCATATATAAATTATCCAATAACTCGTTAAAATGTGCAAGACTATTTTTACTTTTTCTGAAATTATTTCCTTTTATGTAAAAAGAAAACCTTAAATACTAACAAAACTGGTTTGACTGTACATAAACAAAAAGATGGATTAAATTAGAAAAGAGCTGCCTTTAGCAACTCCGATCCTAAATATTATCCTCGTTCCATTACTTTTTATCAAAGCCGCAAGTAAATAGGCTTTGGATTTTCATGTATTCATACATGATCGCTGCTTTTCTTCCCTTTTCTGTACGATGGTTAATTTTTGAGCGCAAACAATTTATAAATTCGCGATCACATTGACATATGGACCGCCCCCTGCTTAAACATTTATCGTGCATTAGACAACAAGCATCAACATCATTAATCGGAGCACCTGATCCGCTGCAGCCAGGACCGCACCATCTATAACCTGGAAATATACAAAACCCCGGCTTTCGTTTCCGCGCTGACATTCTTCCCACATCTCCTTCCTTCATTTATATATATGAAGATTTCTTGAAAGGAGGATGTTTAGATACCTACTTTACATAGATTTTGTCGGTTGATTTCATTAACTGCTAGACTTTTAACGCCATTAGTTTTTAACTAAAAACACGGTAACCTTCAAAAGAGTTGTCATGTTTGCCTCTTTTTACAGCTGAATCTAGACAAAAGAAGCAATAAATAACTTTTCTATATTAGTTCCAACAAATATATCTCAAAGTGATATTGGTTTTATCTCAGTTTGAGATATATAATACTAATAAGAAATCATTAAGAAGGCGTTTACAGAATGTAGTTACTTCACTACTTCTTATACTATAAGGGGGATTTATGATGAGCCAACTAGCAAGAGATAGCAAAGTCAAGCAATTATTAGAAAAACAAAAATTCAATGAAAAAGAAATTGCTAAAATGACAGATTCACAGATTGAATATTACCATTGGCTCTATTTTGTAGATTCTTGCTATGACTATATGTAATATGAAAATTTAATGATAAACTTAAGCTTTTGTACCGAGTACAAAAGCTTTCTACATTTTTAAGGACAAAAATAAACCAAGCAGGACTCATGAATCCTGCTTGTTACCGTATGATAAGAAGGCCATTTTAGTTCATATAGCGATATTCCATCAAACTATTCAAAATCGATACTTCCTGTAATAATTCCTCTCCAACATTTGTTTCTAGAACCTTTTTTCTTTCAAGTTCTTTATCAACGATTCTTTTCACGGATAATACATCTGTTCCATTTAATAGAACATCTTCCTTTGACGTAAAATGCTGATGGGCGACAAGCTGCATACCGAAGGAATTGTATAATAATGTGTACCCAGCAATCCCGGTTGTTTTTTGATAAGCCTTTGAGAAGCCTCCATCAATGACAATCATTTTTCCATTTGCTTTGATTGGATTTTCTCCTTCAATTTCCTTCACAGGTGTATGCCCATTGATGATATGACCCTGCTCAGGATCAAGTTCAAACTCTGCGAGGATTTTACGGCATGTTTCCTCATTTTCACGCAAATAGTAATATGGATTCTTTTTCTCTTTATGGGTTGTCTTATCCTTAATGAAATACCTTTCAAACGTGGTCATTGCTCTTTTCCCAAAGAGTGATGAATATTCCCCTGTCCATAAATACCAGACCATATCTGTAGCAAGATCATCAGTCTTTTCAGGATGTGCAAAAGAGTAACGTAAATAATGTTCAAACACATCAAGTAATTCACGACCTGCATAGGTTTTGCCTTCTATGACCATTTTTTCCATATTTCCTTCTTCATCTAAAGGAATACAGCCATGGATTAATAGGTTTCCGTTATATTTTAAGTAAAGACTGCCTTTTTTTATGAGGAAATTCATATGTCTAGCAAGCTTTTCGGAATGCTGAACGGAAAATAACAGCTTGTCCATCACTTGCTCTTCTTCCTCCAGCAATTGATCAGGCTGCTCAGGATTAACCGTTGCAAAGCAAGTATTTTCTAGAGGGTATGTTTTCCCCTGAATTGTGATTTCATTTTTGTCATAATCCACTTTTTCTAGTAAAAGCCTTTCTGACATATTAAAGTTCGGGCGTCTTTTTATAATAGGACTTTCAAGCTTGAACTGAATCATTGCGATCGCTTGGTGAATTTTTGTAATTTGTATCTTTTCTTCCTCAGTAACTTTATCCTCTGCTTGAATTTTCGGTCTAAATGCTGGATTGTCTCCATAGTATTTCTCAGCTAAATTAAGGAGAGGTCTAAGATTGATGCCATACACATCTTCAATAATATCCAAATTGTTGTAGCGTGCACAGATGCGAATAATATTCGCGAGACACACCTTTGAACCAGCAAAAGCACCGATCCATAGAACATCATGATTTCCCCATTGAATATCGACAGAATGATAATTGATAAGAGCCTCCATAATTTTATCAGGCTCAGGACCACGATCATAAATATCCCCCACGACATGAAGATGATCAACAACCAATCTCTGCGTCGTATAGGCAAGACCTATAATGAGCTTATCGGCTTGTCCGAGGGAAATGATTTGCTGAACGATTTTTGAATAATAAGGCTCCTTAAAATTCGTGAATTCATCTGTTTTGTATAACAGTTCTTCAATAATATAAACAAATTGAGCAGGCAATGCTTTTCGTAATTTCGAACGTGTATATTTGGATGAGGCATAAGAAATCAGCTTTATCATCCGCTCAATGATGACTGTGTACCATTGGTGTAATTCTTGCTCGTTGTCAAAATTATTTTTAATTAATTGAATTTTTTCTTCAGGATAATACACTAATGTGGCAAATTCTTTAATTTCTTTTTCAGTTAGCACCTTTTTATAAATGTCTTCAATTTTCTCTTTTACCTTCCCTGACCCATTTCTTAACACATGTTGAAAGGCTTGATACTCCCCGTGCAAATCACTGACAAAATGTTCTGTTCCCTTTGGTAGATTAAGAATGGCTTCAAGATTAATAATTTCAGTTACCACTTTTTCTTCACTATCATAGATTTTGGCCAGTAAATCTAGGTGTTTTTTGTCCAAAACATGTATCCCCTTTCAATGCTCATCATTTTATTATGAAAAGATTTCGATTAAATAGTTTCATTATAATAGAAAACATAAATCGAAATGATATCTAACCTTATCTTTTTATTGTCTTTGTTTGCGGTTCAAAACAAACTCATTCCTCTTAATAATAAACGTAAAAAGCATAATAGGCTACACTTTGAGAGGGGAAAATTTACATTTACTAATTTTCATTGATTTAAAGTATGGTTGAAGATGTTTGAAATATTAGAATAATTGCTATTTTAATAGGCATTGGAATAATGGTCAAGAGGAAAACGGAGTGCTAAATGATTTTGATCATCACTATAATAAGTTTATAGGGTTTACAACCAAGTGTATTACAAGCATAAGTGATTGCTAAAGTAACTTTCTGAATTTAATGAATCGAGGCTTTATCAAAAGGGTCAGTCCCTTTTTGATAAAGCCTCGATTTATTTTTTATGCTGGGGACATTTAAGAGAATCTTCTCTCATTCTTTATTCAGATTAAAATAAATGATTGACAAAATGAGGTGTATCAACCTGTTTTGGAAGGTAGAGAACTAGTGTTCGGGGAGCTAAGCCCTTTGTTTTGTAATAAACGTTTCACTGAAAAAGTGAACACAAGTAGTGAAAAAGCAACAGACAAGGCACTGACCGTGAACAACACTTGATAGCTTGTTTGCTGTGAGACCAAGCCTAGCATCATTGCACCAAGCCCGATACCTAGGTCCGTTGCAGTCGAAAAAGAGGCATTGGCAACACCTGTTCGGTCTGGACTAACGAGACGGATCGTTGAGGCTTGAAGGGCAGGTTGTGCGGATCCAAAGCCAATGCCATATAGCACCGCCGAAATAAGCACACCGAAGAATCCTGTCGAGAATCCCAAGACTATCAAAGCTAAAATCGTTACAATAAGTGCTGGTCCAATGACCTTCGATTCTCCATACCGGTCAGAAAGTTTACCGGAAATGGGACGAATCAGGACAAGCGTGGCGGCATAGATCAGAAAAAAAGTGCCGGAATTAACCTTGATCGAATCAGCAAACAACGGAACAAAGGTAGTAATACCACCATAAGCAATAAATAGAAAAAAGACTGTTACCGTGACAGGCAGAACCGATTTATCGAAAAACTCGATTTTTCTTGAGTCAGATTGCGGCTGAAAAGGAATTTTTGTTCTTATTATAAGGAGTAACGCTACAACTGAGAAGCCGACTGTAATTAAAAACAGAGCATGGTACGATAGGTTCTGGGCAACCCATATACCGAACATTGGACCGATTGCCATTGCAAAGGTCGTGGCCAAACCAGACCACCCCAACCCTTCTCCACGACGGGTCGGTGGAATCATATCTGTAATTGCCGTAAGGATTGAAGTTGTAGATATAGCCCAGCTCATCCCGTGAAATATTCTAAGTCCCATCAAAACAACGATACCGGTAATCCAGTTATATATGTACATCGATAAAGCGAAAAGAATTAAACCACCGATGATAAAAGGGAGTCTGCCGAACCGATCCAAAAGTCCCCCTACAATAGGTCGGAATATAACGGCAGATAACATAAAAGCACCCATCGCAAGACCGACCTGTGTATCATTGCCGCCTATTTGATTTATAAAAAGCGGCAGCGTTGGGTAAAGCATATAAAAAGCAGTGAATAGGAAAAACATCCCTAAGATCATAAAAATAAATGACTTTGTCCATAATCGCTCCACGTTGCATACCTCCCTACAAACTATACTGTCTTTTGCTGTATCACTACACATAGATACCCCAATTTCCTTCAATGTTTAAGGAAATCAGGGCTTTCACTACCCAAAAAAGACTAACATGATCATTTATATTATTAATAAAAATCTTTCAGTGGAATCGGAGAATTTATAAAGATTCATCTTATTTATACCCAACTATTTGGTGGGGTACATATGGTTCCTCTAGTCTTTTAATATCTTCAGGTGTTAACGTAACCGATAGAGCACCTACTGCATCCTCAAGATGAGAGATTTTCGTAGCACCGATTATAGGAGCTGTTACTGTTTCTTTCTGCAACAACCAAGCAAGTGCGATATGAATACGGGGAACGCCGTGTTTTTCTGCAATTTCTGCAACCCGCTCCACGACCAATCGATCAGCACCAGCAGTCGCATCATATTTGGATCTTTGAATTTGATCGGTTTTCGAACGATTCGTTGTTTCCGACCAATCACGTGTCAATCTCCCTGATGCAAGCGGACTATATGGTGTCACCGCGATTTTTTCTTCCTTACAAAGCGGCAGCATCTCCCTTTCCTCTTCACGGTATATGAGGTTTAAATGATTCTGCATTGAGACAAACCGTGTCAAGCCATTTTTCTCTGCTACATGCAATGCCTTTTGGAACTGCCATGCATGCATAGCAGAAGCACCAATATATCTTGCCTTACCAGACTTCACAACATCATGGAGTGCTTCCATCGTTTCTTCTATAGGTGTATCGTAATCCCAGCGGTGGACAATATATAGATCGACATAATCGGTTCCCAGTCTTTTAAGACTATTATCAATTTCACTCATGATTGTCTTTCGGGAAAGCCCGGAACCATTTGGACCTTCATGCATTGGAAAATAAACCTTTGTAGCTAAAACAACTTCATCCCGATTTGCATAATCCTTTAAAGCCCTTCCTACGATTTCCTCACTTGTTCCGTCTGAATAGACATTCGCCGTATCGAAAAAATTAATTCCTAACTCAAGAGCTTTTTTAATAATAGGGCGGCTGCTCTCTTCATCAAGCACCCATGGATGAATCCACCGCTCTGCTACACCAAAGCTCATACAACCAAGACAAAGCCGGGATACATCCAAGCCTGTATTTCCAAGTTTCATATATTGCATTTTCATACACCTTCCTTTATTAGCATTTACATTTCTAAAGATGTTTTTTTATCTTATGTACTTTAATTATCCTACAAAGGAAAAAGCAACCGTTATCACATTCGTATCAAATGTTTGCCTAATCCTCTCATAACCACTTACATAATTATCGAATTTGCTATAGAATGAAACTATCAAAGACGAAAGAAATAGGGAGAGTCATTTATGTCTGAGCGAATTGACAATCAGAATGAACTCGCAAAACTTATCGAACGTTATTCAGGACAGGACGGTGTTCATAAAACCGCTGTTCCGTCATTATTTTTTATTCGTGAATCAATTGTTACCGAACCACTTTATGGAGTTTACAAGCCATCATTTTGCATGGTTATTCAAGGTGAGAAGGAGATATTGCTCTCAAAAGAGCGCTTTACATATGGTCCTGCTGATTACCTTGTTGCATCCGTTAACTTGCCGGTCACTGGACAAGTTATAAATGCTTCTCCTGACGTTCCGTATTTGGCACTCAAACTTGAATTTACACCGAATCAAATCTTGGAGGTTTTAAGCGATTCTGAAATAGAAGTTGAACCAAAAAATAGACTAAAACGGGCACTTTTTGTCAGCAAAATCGAACCTTCTCTGATTGATCCTGTTGTCAGGTTAGCTCGTTTGCTGGACAATCCAAAAGATATCCCGGTACTTGCTCCTTTGTTCACAAAAGAAATTCTTTATCGGGTTCTTCAGGGTCCCCATGGAAATACCTTAAAACAAATAGTGATAGAAGGAAGTTATACCTATCGAATTAGGGACGTTGTCGAATATATAATAAATAACTTTGACAGGTCTTTTCTTATTGAGGAGCTTTCTGAACTAGCAAATATGAGTGCTGCTTCGTTACATAGACACTTTAAAGAAATCACCGCGATGAGCCCGATTCAGTTCCAAAAACAACTGAGACTACAGGAAGCTAGACGTCTATTATTGTCGGAATCAACAGATGCTGCTGATGTCGCATTTCGTGTAGGGTACGAAAGTCCATCACAATTTAGTCGTGAATATTCCCGTATGTTTGGTCTTCCGCCAAGAGAAGATATTAAGCGCATGAGGGAGAAATTCAACCAAAAGATCAATGCATGAATCTACTACTCTAACAAAATAAATGTAATGGTGGTTGTGTGCCAATACAAAATTATGTCAACAAAAATAAGACAATCGCCCTCCTAATTTGGAGGACGATTTGCTTTAAAAATATATATTAATCATTAAAATTCTTCATAAACAGCAGGATCCTGATTTTTCAGTCTTCCATCAGGTCTGGTTAACTTTGAAATCATGTTCATTTCTGTTTCATCAAGAGAAAAATCAAAAATTGAGATATTTTCTCGTTGTCGTTCAGGTGATGAAGATTTTGGAATTGAAACAGCTCCGAGCTGATAATGCCAGCGTAAGATCACTTGTGAAACCGACTTGTTATGATGATGTGCAATTGTTTGAAGCGTGTCATAATGTAAAACTTCTTTCGCACGTGCTAATGGACTCCAGGATTGAGTAGTAATTTCATTCTCCTCATGCCAATTTCTTTGCTCGGCTTGATTAAAAAATGGATGTAATTCAATTTGGTTGATGCTTGGCTTAACACCTGTTTCCATTTCCAAACGTTCAAGATGTTCAGGTAGGAAATTGCAAACACCAATCGAACGGATAAGTCCCTGCTTTTTAGCGTCAATTAATGCTTGCCACGCTTCCACATATTTACCTTGTTTAGGATTTGGCCAATGAATGAGGTATAAATCATAATAATCTAGATTTGCACGGTACAAGGATTCTTGAATCGTCGTTACCGCAAGATCATAAGCCTGATAGCGACCTGGTAATTTGGATGTAATTCGCAACTCTTCTCTTGGTACAGAACTGCGTCTAACAGCTTCCCCTACCGTTCCTTCGTTTTCATAATTATAAGCCGAATCGATTAACCGGTAGCCTATCTCATCAATTGCATATTGAATCGCATTGGCGCCCTGACTACCTTTAAGAGTATATGTACCCAGGCCTATAACCGGAATTGTTATACCATCATTGAGGGTTACTTCAGGAATTGTCATACTCATCATCTATCACTCCTTACTCTTAATATCTTAAGGGTACCATAGTTATGAATTGTTTTCCTTTTTGAAAACTTTTAGGATATTCTTAGTTCAGTTTACATAATTATATTCTTGTAAACCACCTTACATACTATGATTCGAGCATTTTTTTTCTCCTGGGTGTAAGTTGATTTATCAAACCATCCCTTTTAAAAAAATATTCTAAATAGGTATAAAGTGAAGATATTTTCAAAGGCTATTTAATAAATTGGATCAAAATTTAATAAATAGGAGCCATTCCTGTAATGAAGAAATTTGAGGATTGAAACAAAAAGAGCCCTCTTGGTATAGTACGAGGTGTCCGC
>NZ_CANNCR010000061.1 GCF_947503125.1 uncultured Metabacillus sp. | reverse complement strand
GTTGAGTCATCATCGATGGCTTGTTTTGCTATGCCCATTTTTTAACTGGGTGCCCAGAGTATTCATTTCAGACTTATCTCCTCCAATTAACCTTAAAAATGTTTCCTTAGGGCAACTTTCAAATAAAAATTTTTTAACGCTAATAATATTTTAGTATATGACACTCTTTTAGATTATTGCACTTTTTATTTATCGGGTTAAAAAAGTTTCCTTAATACAAAAATAATGTACATATCCATAATTGTCAATCATCTTTTATCAACAAAAAAATCCAGCCAAACGACTGGATTTGAAGAGTGAGCAGAAAGGAAACCTTTTCATTCATTATTTAAAAGATTTCTTTCAACAAAATTATACTGATCAGATAAAAAATACTCCAACATGAAAAAATGAATTTCTATACTTACATATACGAAATACTTTAACTTTTACTAAGAGAGAATTATATTTTTTGATCTCAAAAAGAGCTATTTATTACCGTTTTTGAATGTCGGTATTTTTTTATGATTTCCTTGCTTACCTGAAAACCAATACCATTCCCCTTAGGCACTGCAATCTTGCCATGAACAGCCTTAATTTCCGGGTTCACCATGTCTTCTTCCCAATACCTTGAAGAGGATGAGATATCACCTGGAATTGAAAAATTAGCAAGAGAGGCAAGTGCGATATTATGGGCTCGTGAAATACTTGTTTCAAGCATACCGCCACACCATACCGGAATTTTGTGTGATTGACAAAGATCATGTATTTTTTTCGATTCCGTCAAACCGCCGACTCGACCTGGTTTTATATTGATCACCCTGCAGCTGCCAAGTTCAATTGCTTTTCTCGCATCTTCGCTAGTGACAATGCTTTCGTCTAAACATATTGGCGTTGCTAGCTTCTGTTGAAGCTTGGCATGATCGATAATATCATCTGCTGCCAGCGGTTGTTCAATCATCATTAAGCCAAATTGGTCCAGCTCTTTCAGTCGATCAATATCCGCTAGTGAATAAGCAGAATTTGCATCTGCCATTAATGGTAATTCTGGAAATTGCTTGCGAATGTCTTCAATCAGCTTAATATCCTGTTTAGGCGATATTTTCACTTTAAAACGCTTATAACCTTCTTCAACATATTGACTAATCTGCTCCGTCATTGCAGAGATGGAGGATATACCGATTACAACGCCGCATTCAATTTCTTCCCGTTCACCACCCAATGCAGTTGCTAAAGAAATCCCTTGTTTTTTTGCAAATAAATCCCATATTGCTCCTTCAAGTGAAGCCTTTGCCATATAGTTTCGTTTCACCTTGTTAAAGACAGCTTGAAGCTGTTCAGGATGTGAGAGTGGTTGTTTTAGGATTAAGGGAATTAAAATATCTTTTAATAAATGAAAAGCAGTGTTAATCGTTTCTTCCGTATACCAAGGCGTTGAAAAAGCTACGACCTCTCCCCACCCGCTTATTCCGTCTGGATCAATTACTTCCAGTAGAATGCTTTCCCGATCGGTTACATAGCCAATGCTTGAGGTAAAGGGGGATTTTAACTTTTGCGTAATATGGTGCAGCTTCACCGTTTGTATGATTATCATTGCTTTATTCCTTGTTGGTTTATTTGTTCTTTTAATTTACGACGGAGCAGCTTATTTGAAGCATTTCTTGGAAGCTCTTTTAAAATGGTGATACCTGTTGGTACTTTATATGGTGCTAAGCGGCTTTTACAGAAATCAAGCAGCTCTTGTATCGAGAGCGCTTCATCATATGAAGCAACAAAGCCATATGGAGTTTGCCCCCATTTTTGATTTTCAACACCAATAACCCCTGCATCCTTTACCTTTGGGTGTGACAGCAGAATCGCTTCAATCTCAGCGGGATAGATATTTTCACCACCTGAAATGATAAGGTCTGATCGGCGATCTAGTACATACAAAAAGCCCTCATCATCCATATACCCTTGATCACCTGTATGCAGCCAGCCATCCTTAATCGCTTTTATCGTTGCATCCTTTCTTTTCCAATAGCCTCTTGTAATATTGGGGCCTTTTACAACGATTTCTCCTTCTTCATTTGTTTCACATTCTTTACCGTCCTTGACGATTTTAATTTGGCAAGAAAACAATGGTTTTCCGGCTGAGCCAAGTTTTTTCATACTGTACTCTGGTGATAATGTAACAATCTGTGAAGCTGTCTCAGTCATTCCATATGTTTGATATACAGGAATTCTGCGGGTTTGACATTCCTCAAGAATGATTTTCGGTACCGGACCCCCTCCAGCGAGCATACACCTAAATGATGGCGGATATTGCTGCTTGTCCAGTTTTTCCAGCATCTGTTGAAGCATCGTTGTAACAACCGAAACGATTGTTACATGCTCATGCATAATAGCATCATTCATATTTTTGGCATCAAAACGCTCCAGTAACACTATCCCCATTCCATATATCACACTGCGCATTAAAATCGATAAGCCGCTTATGTGAAAAAGCGGGACTGCTAACAGCCAGCGATCTTCAGCATGCAATCCTAAATTTAATGCAGAGCCAATCGCACTAGACCAGTGATTACCATACGTTTGCATGACCCCCTTTGGATTCCCGGTTGTCCCAGAGGTATACATAATGGTGGCAACTTGATTTGTTGCAAAGTCTTCATCAAAAGAAACAAAAGTTTGTCCCTGTGGATTTACTTGTTTAAGATCTTCATTAATGAGGATTTTCATATGATGGATTGCGCTAACTTTGTCATATAAATCACGATCGCAAATTAGGTAAGATGCCTCTACATCATCCACCTGCCAGGCTAATTCTTGTTCCGTAAGTCGCGTATTTAACATAACAGCAACCGCACCAATGGACATAACGGCATAGATTGTTTCTACCATATCTATACTGTTCTTCATTAAAATCCCGATATGTTGATTCTTTTTCATACCGATGTATGACAATTGCCGCGCGCGAAGGGTAACTCTTTCATGTATTTGTTTAAATGTAAGTAATTCTTTCCCTGTTTTTATAGCTAGTCGATCTGGTGTTAATTCAGCACGCTGTTTTAACCAATTCGGCATGTATTGTTCCATTTTTTCACCTCTATTTAATAAAAACAGCCTGATGAAAGGGTATCATCAAGCTGTTAACCATATTGTTGTTATTAAGGGAAACGTGGGAATTGCTTAAAGTCTGGAGAGCGTTTCTCTTTAAATGCATCACGGCCTTCTTTAGCTTCATCAGTTGTATAATAAAGCAAGGTTGCATCTCCAGCAAATTGTTGAATTCCTGCAAGTCCATCCGTATCCGCATTAAAGGCTGCTTTTAGGAAACGAATCGCTGTAGGGCTCTTCTCAAGGATTTCCTCACACCATTTCACAGTCTCTGCTTCTAACTGGTCAAGAGGAACAACCGTATTAACTAACCCCATATCCAATGCTTCCTGAGCATTATATTGACGGCATAGATACCAAATTTCACGCGCTTTTTTATGACCGACTATTCTTGCCAGATAACCTGAGCCATAACCTGCATCAAAGCTTCCGACTTTAGGGCCGGTTTGTCCAAATACTGCATTATCAGCAGCAATTGTTAAATCACAAACAACATGTAAAACATGACCGCCGCCAATCGCATATCCCGCAACCATTGCAATAACCGGCTTAGGAATAACACGGATTAAACGTTGCAAATCAAGAACATTTAAACGCGGAATCTGGTCTTCTCCAACATAACCGCCATGTCCTCTAACCTTTTGGTCTCCGCCTGAGCAAAAGGCTTTTCCGCCTTCTCCAGTTAGGATAATAACCCCAATGTTTTCATCATCACGTGCATAGGCAAAAGCATCAATTAATTCCATGACTGTTTTAGGTGTAAATGCATTATGTACATGCGGACGATTAATTGAGATTTTTGCAATACCATTATATGTTTGATAAATAATCTCATCATACTGACGTTCTGTAATCCATTCAATTGCCATATTGTAAACCTCCTGTTATCTTTATCGAGCTGAATGTAAAAACTCATTTACTATTTTACCAAAAATTCGCGGTTGTTCCACATGAATTGCATGACCAGCGTCTTTTATTTCGTTTAAGGTCGAATTGGGGAACATCTGATTCATCTTATTAGCTATTTCACAAAACTTTTGATCTAATTCACCACATACAAGGAGAATTGGATTTTTTATTGAGGGCAGCATTTTCCACCATGAAGGCTGTACACCAGTCCCCATCCCGATCAAGCTATTGGCCAGCCCGAGAGAGGAATTTTCCAGTCTTTTTTCTCGGATTTGCTTTCTTTGCTCTTTAGGTAATCGCTTTTGCGTTGAAAAGAGAGGAATGTCCTCCCAATAATCGACAAAGGAAACCATGCCATTTTTGATTATACTCCTAGCAAGCTTTTCATCCGATATTTTTCGTTTTATTCGTTCATCCATATCCTTTATTCCTGGTGAACTGCTCTCTAAAATCAATTTGTTTACACGATTAGGATAGGTTGCCGTAAATGATAATGCCAACCTTCCACCCATTGAATATCCCAGAAAATTTGCCTTTTCAATATTTAATTTGTTTAAAATTGATATGAGATCCTCAACAGCTTCCTCAGTCCTGTACCTTGCTGGATCTTCAGGGCTTTCGGTTCGACCGTGACCAATAATGTCAATGAGAATAAATTTTGTATCACTTATTTCATTTAAAATGGAAGTCCAATTACTAGAAGAGCCTGTAAACCCATGCAGCAGCACAAGCGGTTGCCCTTTAGATTTTACCTCGACGTTGTACTCGATCCCTCTAATTTTCATTGGATCAACACTTTTCTTATTTCCTGGGAAACATGATCTAACAAATCCCGGTGAAATTTGACACGGGTTTTACGATCAGTCGGAATTTCAATGACCTTCAGACCATTATTTTTTTGAATAGCATGAAAAGCCGTATGCAATTCATCCCAGTTTTCAATCTTTTGATATATTCCATTATACATCTTTACTGCATGTGAGAAATCTAAACCAGTAGCTGTTCCATACAGCGTTTCAAAATGCTTTTCCTCATTTGATTGCGGTAAAAATGAAAATATCCCGCCGCCATCATTATTAATCAGAAAAATCGTTAAATCGAGCTGATTACGTGTTGCGGCAAGTAATCCATTTAAATCATGATAAAACGATAAATCACCGATTAGTAAATAGGTTTGCCGATTTATGCCTGCACTTACCCCAAGTGCAGTTGACACAATTCCATCAATTCCACTTGCTCCGCGGTTTGCTAGGATTGTAATATCCTTTTGATCCTGTTTAAAAAAGGTATCGACATCTCGAATTGGCATGCTATTCCCAACAAATAGTGTACTTCCCTCTGATAAAAGCTTTTGAAGCTCCCATACAATTTTCCCTTCAAATATCTCTTGAGTTTGCTCCATGGAATGGTCTATCATGTCCCAATAAACTTTATCACTTTTGATCCATGCCTGATAGAATCTGGATTCCGGCTTTTCGTTAACCATGTTCAAAATGGTTTCACAAAAGAATGTTTCATTGCAGGCTGCTAAATAGGAAGCATTTAAAGTAGGATCCCTGTATATTCCTGCTTGATCAACTACAATTTGAATAATCTCCGGATTGTTTTTAAGCATTAACATTAGCGGTTTAGAAACAGGCATTGCTCCAAAGCGAATGACAACCTTTGGTTTAAGCTTCCCTCCCAATACTGGATCTTTTAAAAGAGAGTCATAACTGCTAATGATCCCCTGAGCCTTCTTGCACCGACCACGTAAATGCGACAGCGGATCTGCCAAAACAGGAAATTTCAAATGATCGGACAGCCTTTCAATTTCCTTAATGATTGCGTCATCATGATGTTCACCACAAATAATTAATCCATCTGTTGAACCTTGGATAATTGAAGCAATGGTGCCGATCTCTTTTTCACCTAAATAAGAGCTTGTGTGAGGGATATGTAAATATGTTTCTCGATTATCCAGCTGACTCCATAGGTCGGGCAGGCTGATATTAGGTACCAGGGGCTCTCTAAAAGGAAAATTTAAATGGACCACTCCAGCAGGACTTGTTACCGCTATGCCCACAGCCCTTGCTGCAACTGTTCGAGCATACCGAAACATGCCAGGCTTTTCTTCTGGTAAGGCAAGATCAACAAACCACTTTGGATAATTGCCATACATATGCAGCTGATCAATAGCCTGCGGAGCCCCTACATCTCTTAATTCATGGGGCCTGTCTGCCGTTAATACAAGAAGCGGGACTCTCGCATAATGAGCCTCCACGATCGCAGGGTAGTAATTGGCTGCAGCTGTTCCTGATGTACATAACAAGGCAACAGGCTTTTTTTGAGACTTGGCAATCCCAAGTGCAAAAAAGCCTGCTGATCTTTCGTCGATATTTATATAACAAGTGAGCTTCGGATGCTCTGCCATTAAAATCGCTAATGGAGTTGAGCGGGATCCTGGGCTGATAACAGCTATTTCAACTCCAGAACTGACCATTTCATCAACAAAACTTGCAACATAACGTGTAAATGTGTCAATTGCATTCATGATCTGCGCCCCCTAACGCTGACAGCATCGGCTTTAATTTAATCTTTGTTTCATAGTACTCGGACTCTGGTTTTGACTCCTCAACAATTCCACAACCAGCAAATAATGCGGCACGATTCCCTTTAATTAACCCGGAACGAATCGCAACCACAAATTCACCATTATCCTCATGATCAAACCAGCCAATCGGTGCGGCATACCATCCTCTATGCATTGGTTCAAGCTCTCTTATTTTTTCGATCGCTTTTTCTTTAGGGTAACCGCCTAATGCTGGAGTCGGATGTAATTTTTCAACCATTGAGATCAAAGAATGACCTTGCTTAGCTAACCCTTTTACCGGTGTATATAGATGTTGAATATTTTTTGTTTTCAATAATGCTGGCTCATTAGGTGCCTTTACCTCATAACAATACTCTTCAAATGCATCTTTAATCATTTTAACAACAATAGCATGCTCAACTAAGTTCTTTTCATCTTGCAGTAATTGGCGGCCAAGCATTTCATCATCATCACTTGTTTTTCCCCTTTTTATCGAACCGGCAAGACATGTTGAAAGAACTTCGTTTTCATGCTTTTTAACCAATCTTTCCGGAGTTGCCCCAATAAAATGATGCAGCCCATTTTCAAACTCAAAAATAAAACTCGTTGGCTGTTCTTTTTGAAGATTTCCAACTACTTGATAAGGATTAACCTTTTTCATAAATTCAAGGTGAACTTCTCTCGCCAGCACCACCTTATCAAGTTCATTTGCCCGTATATCAGCTGTTGCCTTTTCAATCGCTTCTACCCACTCAGCTGTTTTTAATTCAATCGAAGCGAATTCGTTACCTTTTTCACAATCTTTTTGATAAATAAAAGGTGGTTCATTTTCTAAAGACTGTTCGAAATGCTTGATACATGTATCTAATTGATCTAAAGGAGTGATCACTTTATTTATTGTCAAATAGGCTTTGTTTTGAAATTTCGTTAGCAAAATGGTTGGCAGCACAAATTTCGCTTCAGAAAATTCTTCCCAAAGCAGACCTTTTTCCTTTTTCGGATCAAAAGAAAAACCGCCAAAAAGTAAAGGGCCTGTCCCAATTTGTTTTTGACTCTCAGTAACGACCCGTTTATTAAAGCGTTTCCATTCTTTTTCAATTTTCTGAAACCGTTCAAATGTTTGATTTTCGTTTTCAATCACGAGTTCATTTCCTAGTCCAACCATCGTCATATCTGCAGTTGGCGTCGACCAAAAGAAACGTTCTCCTAAATATAAATTTTCTCCGGAAGCAAAGAAATGGAGGGGGTCAATTGCATCCACTTCTTGTACTCGGCTAACGATCACCGATTGATTCGTTTGCTTTGCCTCTTCCAATGCATGTTGTATCGATTCTTTAATTGTATGATCCAAAGTTGTTATCAAACTTATCCCCCCGAAACCGAAAAATCGCTTATATAAAGATACACCTGAAAAAAAGGTGTGTCAATAGATTGAAACTGATGACTGTATTTAACAACGTATTATATCCTTATTATATATCTTGTTGTTCAGGATTAAAATGAAAAGGTGCCTAAAACCATCATCATTTTTTAGGCATATATGGTAATAATAAGCTAAATTGGTGCAAATGATTGACACAACACATTAACCTGTTGAGTCTGAACATTTTCCCCCACCTTTTATGTCCATTTTTTACAATCATGAATTTACTAAGAACTGCTCATAATAGATAGTAGAAATCTATTTAAGGAAGGAGCGTGAATGGCATGCTAAGTTCACAACAAGTAGAGACCTTCCGTTCACAGCTTTTGCAGATGAAAAATGAAATTGAACAGCGCTTTAAGATGAATGGTCATTTTGGTTTAGAGGAAGGGCACTCCCATGAATCTATGGGCGAGCTCTCTAGCTATGATAATCATCCTGCTGATGATGCAACAGAATTATATGAGCGGGAAAAAGACATCGCGTTAAATGAACATACAGAAGAAGAACTACTGGATATTGACCGTGCCCTAAAAGCAGTTGAAAACGGAACCTACGGGAAATGTGAAGTTTGCGGAGCAGAAATTCCCCTCGAACGACTTGATGCAATGCCTACTGCTACAACCTGTGTAGAACATGCGCCAGAACAAGTTGTGTCACATAATCGACCTATAGAAGAAGGCGTTCTAATGCCTCCATTCGGAAAATTTGATTATGATGAAAAAGATGAAAATGTCGCCTTTGATGCCGAGGATGCCTATCAAATTGTCAACAGCTATGGATCCTCTGAAACACCTTCTGATTTTGCTGATCCTCAGGATCACTATAATGATGTTAGAATGGAATCAAATGATCCTGATGGCTATGTAGAAGATTTTGAAAATTTCATTGGCACAGATATTGAAGGCAAAGAAATTACAGTTTATCCATCCAGCCAGCATCAACGTTATGAAGATGAGCTTGATGAAGAAGGCATTATGACAGCGTTTGGTGATTTGCCAGGTTATGAAAAAGATCCTTATACAGAGGATGAAAGATAATCCAAACTCCCTTGCTGGGAGTTTTTTATTTTGTTTGAATCCAACCTATTTTTTTGAAAAGAGCCCTGTAATTACACTGTTCGCTCAAGTACAAAAAACATTCGCTAAAGCAAACGAATCATGCTTCTATTACCTCCTAAAAACCTGTAAAATATATACTGATGCAGTTGTCGATAGAAAGACTGTTATCTACATAATTGGGGGGATTGTGTTGAACGCACATGAAATTGATTTTGAACTGCATGGAGATGATATGCAGTGTGTAGAAATCGAATTAGATCCAAATGAAAGTGTTGTTGCCGAAGCCGGCGGCATGATGATGATGGAAGATGGGATTGATATGGAAACCATCTTTGGTGATGGCGATAGTAACCAGAAGGGCTTTCTAGGCAAGCTTGTTGGTGCCGGGAAACGTGTGCTGACAGGTGAAAGTTTATTCATGACCGTTTTCACTAACAAAGGATCGGGTAAGAAAAAAGTTTCTTTTGCGGCTCCATATCCGGGTAAAATCATTCCTGTCGATTTAAGTGAGCTTGGCGGTAAAGTAATCTGTCAAAAAGATTCATTCCTTTGTGCAGCAAAAGGTGTTTCAGTGGGCATTGATTTCCAACGCAAGCTTGGAACAGGATTTTTTGGCGGTGAAGGCTTTATCATGCAAAAGCTTGAAGGCGATGGCTTAGCATTTTTACATGCAGGTGGAACGATTATTAGAAGAGATCTGCAGCCAGGAGAAAAGCTTCGTATTGATACAGGGTGTCTTGTTGCTTTGACAAAAAATGTTGATTACAATATTGAATTTGTCGGAAAAGTAAAGACAGCATTCTTTGGTGGCGAAGGCTTATTTTTTGCTACAGTGCAAGGACCTGGAACCGTTTGGATTCAAACACTGCCGTTTAGCCGATTGGCCGATCGAGTGATGGCGAATGCGCCTGCTGCTGGCGGAGAAGCTCGCGGCGAAGGCAGCTTACTTGGCGGATTAGGGAGATTACTGGATGGAGATTGATCCATTAGGAAAAATAAGTTTTCTTTTATAAAAAAATGGTGCTAACCCAATTGGGTCAGCACCATTTTTTACATTTTTAAAGCAACAGGGCCAATTTTCCAAATGTCGTCCGCATATTGCATAATGGTCCGATCACTTGAAAAGAAACCTGAATGTGATACATTTATTAATGCTTTCTCTAGCCATTTATCGGTGTTTTGATATGCAACACCAACTTTTTCTTGAATATCAATATAAGAAGCAAAATCACGCAGTACAAAGTATTGATCATTTTGCACAAGAAGAGAATCAGCAATTGATTCAAATTCTCCTTCATCTTCGGCAAAGAAGCCATTTGTTAATTGATCGACGACTTGACGGACTCTTAAATCATGGTGATAGTATTCCATTGAGCGATAGCGGCCATTTTCTTCATATTTTAGAACCTCTTGGGCTGTTAATCCAAAAGTAAAGATATTATCGCTGCCAATCTCCTCCATCATCTCAATATTTGCTCCATCTAACGTTCCAACCGTCAATGCTCCATTCATCATAAACTTCATATTTCCTGTACCTGACGCTTCTTTACTTGCAGTCGAAATTTGTTCACTAACATCTGCCGCAGGGAAAATATCCTCGGCAAGTGAAACACGGTAATTTTCCATAAAAACAACTTTTATAACCTTTGATACTTGCGGGTCATTATTCACCTTATCTGCTAAAGAGTGAATCAATTTAATGATTTTTTTTGCATAATAATATGTTGGTGATGCTTTGGCGCCAAAGATAAATGTCCGAGGCTGAATAATGTAATTGGCATCCTCTTTTATACGATTATATAAATACAGAATGTGTAAAACATTTAATAATTGCCGTTTATAAGCATGCAATCTCTTAACCTGCACATCAAAAATAGAGTCAATATCAACAATGATGCCATTTTTCTCCGCGATTTTTTTAGCAAGAATCTCTTTTCTTTTCCGTTTAACAGCCGCAAAACGCTCTTTTAGTTCAGGATGATAAATATGTCTCTTTAAATCTAATAATTTTTCGGGGTGCTTTACCCATTCATCACCTATGACATCTTTAATTAATGAGGTAAGCTCTGGATTTGCTTTTAATAACCAGCGCCGGTGTGTGATACCATTTGTTTTGTTATTAAACTTCCAAGGGTAGAGCTCATAAAATGATTTCATTTCACGATTTTTTAAGATATCAGAGTGGATTTTTGCCACCCCATTTATACTGGAGCTTCCTACAATTGCTAGATGTGCCATTTTAACTAAACCGTGAGCAATAATCGCCATGTGCTCAATTCGCTGCCAATCACCAGGATAACGATCCCAGAGCTCTGCACAGAATCGCTCATTGATTTCCTCGATAATCATATATATTCTCGGTAATAGTGGTTTAAATAAATGAATCGGCCATTTTTCCATCGCTTCAGAAAGGATCGTATGGTTCGTGTATGAGACTGTATTGCACGTAACTTCCCAAGCCTCCTCCCATGTACATCCTTCCACATCGACTAGGATCCTCATTAATTCAGGTACAGCTAATGCAGGGTGTGTGTCATTAATATGGATTGCAACCGATTGATGCATCTTTCTAATATCTTGATTTTCCTTTTTATATGAAGCAATGATGCTTTGAATGCTCGAAGATACTAAAAAATACTGCTGCTTTAGTCGTAAAATTTTTCCCTCATCATGGGTATCATCCGGGTATAAAAAGTCCGTAATCGCCTCTGTTTCCCGCTTATAAGACAAGATATCCTGATTCGGTCCATAGGATGCTGGTTCAGCATTCCAAAGCCTTAGCGTGTTCACGGTATCAACATGATACCCGACGACAGGCATATCATAAGGAACCGCAAGCACCTTCTGAGCCCCCACATGATGAAAGGCGAGAACATTATTTTCACAGCTTGTTTCGACTCTTCCCCAAAAGGAAATTTCTACTGCTTCATCCGGTTTCCGAACCTCCCAAACATTTCCATGTCTCAACCATTGCTCAGGAAGCTCAACCTGATATCCATCAACGATTTTTTGGTCGAACAACCCGTGCTTATAGCGAATTCCATAACCATGTCCAGGAAGATTTAAGGTTGCCAAGGAATCTAAAAAGCATGCTGCAAGACGTCCAAGCCCGCCATTCCCTAATGCAGGATCCGGCTCACATTCTTCAATTTCACTTAAATGAATATTAAGCTCACGCAATCCTTCCTCAACAATTTCTTTTATTCCAAGATTCAACAGATTTTGACCAAGCAGACGTCCTAATAAAAATTCAATTGATAAATAATACACTTGTTTTTTATTTTCAAACCTGTATAGCTCATTTGTTTCAATCCATTTGGAACTAATATATTCTCTAACCATATTCCCAAGGGTATGGTATTGATCACGCTTTGTGGATTCTTCAAAGCCTTTGCCGCACATACTTTCTAATTTCATTAGAAAACATTCCTTAAACTGATCCTTGTTGGAGAACATGCTCTTCACTCCTAATAATCAAATCAGCGTACAGCTGGTTATATTTCAATGCAGATTGCGTCCAACTATAATCCTGTTTCATCGCATTCTTAACAATCACCTGCCATACATCCTTCTGATGATAAAAATCTAGAGCGCGATAAATGGTATGCAGCATGTCATGAGCATTGAAATTTCTGAATGAAAACCCGTTCCCCTCCTCTGTATCCTCACGGAAAGAGGTTACTGTATCATTGAGGCCGCCTGTTTCTCTAACAATTGGGAGTGTCCCATATCGTAATGCGATGAGCTGCCCTAATCCACATGGTTCAAACTTAGAAGGCATAAGAAAAAGATCAGAGCCTGCATAGATGCGATGTGCCAATTTTTCATCAAATCCTATGTATGCTTTGAATTTATTCGGATGAGCCCACTCCATATGTCGAAAGAAATCTTCAAACTCTGTATCTCCTGTTCCAAGTACGATCATTTGGATATCATGATCTAATAGTTCATGGAGTACACGCTTTACTAAGTCAAGTCCTTTTTGCTTTGTCAATCTTGTCACCATTGAAATCAAAGGAATATCTTCATCAACTGGAAGCCCAAAGGAAGCTTGCAATGCAGCTTTATTTTTTCCTTTCAAGCCCAACGATTCAACTGTGTATTGTTCATCAATGACAGGATCTGTTTCAGGATTATAGACTTCATCATCTATTCCATTTAGGATCCCTACCAGTGAGGAAGCCTTTGAGCGTAATAATCCATCTAATCTTTCTCCATAATAGGCGGTTTGAATCTCTTCCATGTATGTTGGACTAACGGTTGTAATGATATCAGAAGCAACAATTGCCCCTTTCATAAAGTTCACATGGCCGTAGAATTCCACCATGGCGCACTTTTCTTCCTCCGTATTAAGAAGATCCTTTAAAATACCAAATGGGAAGATCCCTTGGAATTGCAGATTATGAATGGTAAATACAGTCTTGATATGTTTATAAAAAGATTGTTGCTGATATTCCTCTTTCAGTAAGAAACTTATCATCCCCGTATGCCAATCATGTGAATGAATAACATCAGGCTGAAAGTCAATTGCTTTTAAAGCATCTAATACGCCTCTGCAAAAGAAGGAGAATCGTTCTCCATCATCGTAGTGACCGTATAAAGAGTCGCGATAAAAATAATATTCATTGTCAAGAAAGTAATACGTGATTCCTTCATACTCAAGCATTTCAATGCCGCAATATTGATTTCTCCAACCAACAGGCACTGTGATTTCTTTCATTTTTTCCATCTTATCTCTAAATCTTTCAGGTATTAAACTGTATTTCGGAAGAATGACACGAACATCATTTCCCAGTTTTTTTAATTCTTTTGGCAAGGCCCCTGCTACATCCGCCAAACCGCCGGATTTAACAAATGGTACACATTCTGAAACAGCAAATAATACGTTCACGAGTTCATCAGCGCTCCTTGAATTGTTTTTTTTCTTAATATATACGGTAGTAGGACGGAACCTTTTATTGTTGTCTCTGATTCTACTTTTACATCTTTATCTGCAATGACACGGTCTAATAAACACGCTTCACCAATTTGTGATTTTTGCATAATCACACTATTTTTAACTACTGTATCTTTACCAATATGAACCGCTCTAAAAATAATACTATTTTCAACATAGCCCTCAATTTTACAGCCATTTGCGATTAATGAATTCTTTACAACTGCATCTTTTCCATATTTCGTAGGCGGCTCATCTTTTGCCTTTGTTAATATTGGACGGTTTTTAAGGAATATTTCATTCCAAACTTCTGGCTTAAGCATATCCATGCTATGTTTATAATAACTGCTGATCGAATCAATCACAGCTGCATAACCATAAAATTCATAATGACAAATGGTCAACTGATTCTCGTTTTTATTAATAACATCAGCAAGCGTCTTAAATCCAGTTTGTTCTTTATTATGAATAAGATCTAAAAGGAGCTTCGTAGACATGATAAACATTTGTAATGAATGGCCGTCTTTTCTTACTTCTGTCATATCACAGCCATTGTCCAGATGGTAGGCTAATACCTTTTTAAAATCAATATTGCACACCGTATAACTATTCGTAATAACGGCATATTCCTGTGTGCTTCTTAAAAAGAAATCAATATGATCGGAAAACTGACGAAATGATCCAAACTCATCATACTCATTATGTAAATGAGGAGACGGGAAAAAGAATAAACCATCTTTTTTACGGTTTAAGTCCCATTGTTTCCCCGAACCAAGATGATCCATTAATGACCGATATTGATACTTTGGAAAAATCGCTACACTTTCAATCTCAGAATTCACCATATTTGATAGGACAAAATCGATTAAGCGATAACGACTAGCGAATGGGACCGCAGCCAATGAACGATGTAATGTTAAATCTTCAATTTCCGGTTTATAAGTTGTCGCATCAATAATACCTAGCATCTTTTGATTCATTTCCAATCTCCCCTTTTGTGGACAAGGACTGATGGATAACGATGATGTCTAACGATTTAGATTGTAAATCATTTAAGTACCTATAAGGGTAGACAACAAGTGCGTCTCCACCGTCCCAGTTCCAAACTGTGATAGTAATATTTCCATTCTTGAAGTGTTTTCTCTTATTTTTTTCTATTAGATTATTTTGCTATCAACAATTGTGGAAAGTTCTGTAATAATTTCTTCCGTAACAAGTAGAATTTCTCCAGAATCAGGGCAAATAATTGTACCATTAGGAATTTCGATTCCACTAGGGACGATCGCATTTTCGATATAAACATTTTCACCAATTATTGCATCTGGCATTAACACGGAATTTTTGATTTCACTATTCTTACCTACTGATACACCCTGAAATAAAACGGAATGGTCTACATTGCCCATAATCACACAGCCATCATTGACAAAGGAATCCTTTACAACCGCATTATCTGCAATAAATTGAGGTGGATGGTTTGAATTAACCGTGTAAATTTTCCAATCTCGATCAAATAAATTTAATTTGGAGTCTTCATTTAAGAGATCCATATTCGCTTCCCAAAGGCTTTTTACTGTACCTACATCTTTCCAATAACCCTTAAATGGATAAGCAACAACATTTAAATTCTCATCTAGTAATAAAGGAATAATATCTTTTCCGAAATCATGACTTGAATGTTCGTTCCGTTCATCCATTTCTAGATATTCCTTTAAAACAGACCATTTAAAGATGTAGATGCCCATTGAGGCCAGGTTATTTTTCGGCTTAGCAGGTTTTTCTTCAAATTCAACAACCTGCATTTTTTCATTGGTATTCATGATGCCAAAACGACTTGCTTCATCCCACGGTACTTCAATAACAGATATAGAAGCATCTGCATTCTTTTTAATATGGTAGTCTAGCATTTCTGAATAATCCATTTTGTAAATATGATCTCCAGATAAGATAAGGACATATTCTGGATCATATTGCTTTATATAATTAATATTTTGATAGATGGCACTTGCTGTTCCTTTATACCATTTCATCTCAGAGGATTCTGTATAAGGAGGCAGAACAGTTACCCCCCCATTTTTACGATCCAAATCCCAAACACTGCCTATGCCGATATATGAATTTAACACAAGCGGCTGATATTGTGTAAGAACTCCTACTGTGTCAATGCTAGAATTTGTACAATTGCTTAAGGTGAAATCTATTATTCGGTATTTCCCCCCAAATGGTACTGCTGGTTTCGCTAAATTTTTTGTAAGGGAGCTTAATCTACTTCCTTTACCTCCTGCTAATAACATTGCGACGCACTTTTTTCTTCCCATTTATATTCTCCCCTCTTTTTTTTACTGCTCGTAAAATAACTGCACCATATGGTGGAATCGTCATCGAAACATGGTATGGTCTTCCATGGTATTCGCCTTCAATTGCCTTGAGATTTTTTCGATTTATTTGATCTGAACCGCCAAATTCAGCTGCATCACTATTTAAAATTTCAACATATTCCGTATCAACCGGTACTCCAACCTTATAATCATGGTAAACGTCAGGCTTAAAATTACAAATAATAACAAGGAAGTCATTTTCTTTTTGACTCTTTCGAATAAACGAAAAAATGCTTTGATCTTTATTATCAACATCAATCCACTCAAAGCCCTCTTCTGAATGATCTAATTCATATAATGGCTTTTGTTTTTGATAAATGTTCATCAAATATTTAAAATATACGCGCATTTTGTTATGCATTTCATAATCTTCAAGCATCCAATCGAGCTGTTCCAAGTCCTTCCATTCATCAAATTGACCAAATTCTCCACCCATGAAAAGCAGCTTCTTTCCAGGGTGTGCCATCATATATCCAAAAAGCAGCCTCAATTGGGCAAACTTTTGCCAGTAGTCACCTGGCATTTTATTTAGTAAGGATTTCTTCCCATGAACAACCTCATCATGAGAGAATGGTAAAATGAAATTTTCCGAAAAAGCATATAAAAGGGAGAATGTTACTTTATGGTGGAGTTCATTCCTATGTTCTGGAGAAGTCTCCATATAGGTAAGAATGTCATTCATCCAGCCCATATTCCATTTGTAGTTAAAGCCTAGACCACCTGACGAGGTAGGAGCGGTTACCATCGGCCAATCAGTTGAATCTTCAGCAATCATTAAAATATCAGGATCTTTTGCAAAAACAGCTTCATTTAATTTTCTTAAAAAGCTAACTGCGTAAGGATTCTCCACTAATTCATGTGAATTTGGCCAGTAAAGCATATTTGCAACTGCATCAACTCTGAAACCATCTACGTGAAAATGTTCCATCCAAAATATCGCATTTGAAATCAAAAAGCTTTGAACCTCTGGTTTGCCAAGATCAAAGTTTGCTGTTCCCCAATCCCAATTTTCTCGATCTTTTTCAGTTTTGTATTCATATGTAGGCTCACCATCAAACATATAAAGTCCATGGGAGTCCTTACAAAAATGTCCCGGCACCCAATCAATAATGACACCGATATTTTCTTGATGGCATGCATCAATAAATTCCATTAGCTCGTGAGGTGTCCCAAATCTACTTGTTGCAGAGAAATAGCCCGTTCCCTGATAGCCCCAAGAACGATCATATGGATGTTCGATAACTGGCAGCAACTCAATATGAGTAAACCCATGATCTATTACATATGGTATTAGTTCCTCTATTAATTCTTTGTAGCTGTACAACTCTCCATCTTCTTTTACTTTCCATGTACCTAAATGAACTTCGTAAATCGCCATTGGTCGATCATATGGCTGCTTAAGTCGCTTCTTTTTCTTCCATTTTTGATCCTTCCAAACATATCCAGATAAATCATAAACAACAGATGCCGTATTTGGTCTTACTTCTGAAAAAAAAGCGTATGGATCTGCTTTTAACAAAGTCTCTCCATTAGCTGTCACAATTTCATACTTATATATTTCCCCTGCTTCTAATTGCGGAATAAATAAGCCCCATATCCCCTCCTCATTAATCCTTTCCATTTGATGATTTTGACCATTCCACTCGTTAAAATCACCAACAACATTTACCTGTCTTGCATGTGGTGCCCAAACACAGAAATTTGTACCTATAACCCCATTCAGTTCTTGTGTATGTGCACCTAAAAAACCATAGCTTTCAAATGACTGTCCCTCATGAAATAAATGAATATCATAGTCTGTTGGACAAGTGAGAGTCACATATGTCACCCTTTCTCTTAATATCTCTATGCTAAACATTCAAGACTTACTAGTAGATACCTGCAATGTAACCGCTACTTTTTTACGACATAATCCAACAAAACCTTTGAAGTTGAGGGTGAATGTTATACTTTTAAAATATAAGAAAAAGAAAGAAAAAAGGAAAGGAACTGCCCTAAAACCGTAGAAATACTTAAGAATTAAAAAGATGTTTTTGAAATTGAAATAATATAATTTGATTTAATGAAAGCGTTTAAATAACTAGGATTATGGACAAGTCAAACCACTATTTATTATAGTAATAAAACATTAAATTCGACTTTTTGTAGGAATTTGTTGAAAGTTCTTTTGAAGAAAAAAAAGAAGGAAATTGATTCATGAATATCCTATTGAAGGATGATCTTTGCTGGTTGAATAAATAAACAAAGCTGAAGTGAAAATGTCAAAAACATAGTAAAAGGAATTCATTTATTTTTATTAAAATAACTATAAGCCTTTTTAAGGACAAACGTCAACAAATAAGCATTGCCTAAATAATGTGAGGGTTCCATTAATGGTGGCTTTACTACTTGTTAAGATCAAAATCAATATGTATAGAAAAAAAACACTGCATTCCTGCAGTGTTTTTTTGATGACCCGTACGGGATTCGAACCCGTGTTACCGCCGTGAAAGGGCGGTGTCTTAACCGCTTGACCAACGGGCCATTATGTTTGTTATATGGCGGAGAAGGAGGGATTTGAACCCTCGCGCCGCTTACGCGACCTACACCCTTAGCAGGGGCGCCTCTTCAGCCACTTGAGTACTTCCCCATATGGCTCCGCAGGCAGGATTCGAACCTGCGACCGATCGGTTAACAGCCGATAGCTCTACCACTGAGCTACTGCGGAATAAAATGTATGGTGGGCCTAAATGGACTTGAACCATCGACCTCACGCTTATCAGGCGTGCGCTCTAACCAGCTGAGCTATAGGCCCACTTTCTGGAGCGGGTGAAGGGAATCGAACCCTCATCATCAGCTTGGAAGGCTGAGGTTTTACCACTAAACTACACCCGCAAGTAAAATGGGGCGGCTGATGGGAATCGAACCCACGAATGTCGGAACCACAATCCGATGCGTTAACCACTTCGCCACAGCCGCCACATAAAATATATCAACTTTTTAAAAGGTGGCTCGGGACGGAATCGAACCGCCGACACATGGATTTTCAGTCCATTGCTCTACCAACTGAGCTACCGAGCCTTAATATTGTGATTATTTTTAGTTATAAATCAATTTTTAAATTCACGAACAAAGGGTTTAATCCTTACTTTTATAGCATTTTCACTTCTATACTTTGTAAATCGTCCTCATCTCAGGAAGCTGATTCAAGGAGCAGCTCGATGAGTACGCTGATGTTATTTCAAGGAAGCTTATTCGGTCGTGCTCTACCAACTGAGCTACCGAGCCAAATAGTTTTCGGCTTCCGCTAAGCTTCAAATCTCTTCGTCAGCTCACTCATTCACATCCTCACGTATTGACATACGCTCCGGTGTTCATTCGATCGCTTCCTCGACCTTTTCGCTTATCGAAACCCTTTTCCTTGAGAAGTGAAATACAAATAATTTTCTCTAAAATTATGGCGGTCCGGACGGGACTCGAACCCGCGACCTCCTGCGTGACAGGCAGGCATTCTAACCAACTGAACTACCGGACCATTTTGGTTGCGGAGGCAGGATTTGAACCTGCGACCTTCGGGTTATGAGCCCGACGAGCTACCAGACTGCTCCACCCCGCGACGATAATATAAATTAAAGTTTATCTATGCTCTTAGATATTGCCTAATAGAGACCGTCCCGATTTCAGGATGCTGATTCAAGAAGCAGCTCAATCGGTACGCTGATGATTATTCAGTGAAGCATATTCGTTCGTGCTCCACCCCGCGACGATAATATTAAATATAATATGGAGGAGGAAGGGGGATTCGAACCCCCGCGGGCTTTGACACCCCTGTCGGTTTTCAAGACCGATCCCTTCAGCCGGACTTGGGTATTCCTCCGTAATACTTTTTTTAAAATGGTGGACCTTGTAGGACTCGAACCTACGACCGGACGGTTATGAGCCGTCTGCTCTAACCAACTGAGCTAAAGGTCCAAAATGGTAGCGGCGGAGGGAATCGAACCCACGACCTCACGGGTATGAACCGTACGCTCTAGCCAGCTGAGCTACACCGCCAAAATAGAAGTTTAAGTTGAATTTATGGTGGAGCCTAGCGGGATCGAACCGCTGACCTCCTGCGTGCAAAGCAGGCGCTCTCCCAGCTGAGCTAAGGCCCCAAAAACAATTATAAGAGATGGTCGGGAAGACAGGATTCGAACCTGCGACCCCTTGGTCCCAAACCAAGTGCTCTACCAAGCTGAGCTACTTCCCGTACTAGATATCAGAGGTATGATGTGAGAGGTCAGAGATCTTTAAGTACTGCTTCGAAGCAAAGCCTTTAATCTAACTTCTGACTTCCGATTTCTCACTTCTAGAAATGGCGCGCCCGAGAGGAGTCGAACCCCTAACCTTTTGATCCGTAGTCAAACGCTCTATCCAATTGAGCTACGGGCGCAAGTCTAACTGGTGCCGAGGACCGGAATCGAACCGGTACGGTAGTCACCTACCGCAGGATTTTAAGTCCTGTGCGTCTGCCAGTTCCGCCACCCCGGCACTTATAAAGAGCGGAAGACGGGATTCGAACCCGCGACCCCCACCTTGGCAAGGTGGTGTTCTACCACTGAACTACTTCCGCATTATTTAACTGGTGCGGGTGAAGGGACTTGAACCCCCACGTCACAAGGACACTAGATCCTAAGTCTAGCGCGTCTGCCAATTCCGCCACACCCGCACGGTGTGTAAAATGGTGAGCCATGAAGGACTCGAACCTTCGACCCTCTGATTAAAAGTCAGATGCTCTACCAACTGAGCTAATGGCTCTTGTTTCAAAACACTCATAGGTTTGACGCCCAAATTTCAGAAAGCTTATTCAAGAAGCGGCTCAATTTGTGCGCTGATGTTAATGCTTCGCAGCTTATTCATTCGTGCTCTACCAACTGAGCTAATGGCTCTTATTTTTTTGAAACAATAAGTGGTGCCGGCGAGAGGACTTGAACCCCCAACCTACTGATTACAAGTCAGTTGCTCTACCAATTGAGCTACACCGGCGTATTTAGTATTGTGTAATATATAGTCATTCTTACCTAACAGTCACCCAAATCTCAGGAAGATTAATCAAGAAGCAGCTCGATTTGTGTGCTGAAGCACAGCTTCGAAGCTTGTTCGATCGTCTCTACCAATTGAGCTACACCGGCAAAATGGTGGAGGATGACGGGATCGAACCGCCGACCCCCTGCTTGTAAGGCAGGTGCTCTCCCAGCTGAGCTAATCCTCCAAATCAAACATACAAAAGTGTATGCGTTTTAATATCTTGTTACTGCCTGGCGATGTCCTACTCTCACAGGGGGAAACCCCCAACTACCATCGGCGCTGAAGAGCTTAACTTCCGTGTTCGGCATGGGAACGGGTGTGACCTCTTCGCCATCATCACCAGACATTAGCGACAAGAATTATTATACTATTTCAGAAGAATATTTCAAGTGTTTTTTATAAAAACTTTATATTCCTTCAAAACTAGATAACGATTTTACAATTCAATTACTGAGCTTACGCTTTTCTACGTTGTCCAGCTACAGAAGCCAAATCCTACGGTAATTTCACTCTCTCGGGCGAAGTCAAAGTACGACTTCTGCGAGGGTCGCGCGTCGCGCGGGTTCCCAATGGATTTTAGCGGACTTCTTCCGCTTTTCTAATAGGTTAAGTCCTCGATCGATTAGTATCAGTCAGCTCCACACGTCACCGCGCTTCCACCTCTGACCTATCAACCTGATCATCTTTCAGGGATCTTACGTTACAAAGTAACAGGGAAATCTCATCTTGAGGGGGGCTTCA
>NZ_CANNCR010000060.1 GCF_947503125.1 uncultured Metabacillus sp. | reverse complement strand
AAGGGTTGATATACTTATTTCTCTATCAGTCTGCTAGCCCTTAATTTTTTTGTCCAGCTAAGTGTAACCTATCCATATTCTTGTAACAAGGATAATAAATGCAGTTGACCTTGTTTATGTTTAAACCACTCCGTTAATTCATAATTTTTTGGTATCTTTCTCACTTTAAACCACTTTTTTGTTGATTGTCCATGAAACCAATCCTGCTTTGAAACGTCTATAGTATGTGAAACCTCTGGATAAGCTGTTCGTAATAAGGGAGTTTCTCTTTTCCTTTTTTCGGGAAAGAATTGTTCATAATCAAACCTTGAGCCTGTATGTGGAACAGATTTTGAAAAAGCTAAAAAGGAATGATACAAACCAGCATCGAAAAGAAGCCATGCCAAACGCTTCCCAAGCTCAATCCGATTTGTTAATTGGTCAAAATTTGTAACAGAAAAACCAAACAGCTTGCCATTCAAGGTCGGAAAAACAACTGTACTAAAATGTAGAAAATTTTGGATCCGATAAGGTATAGTTTTAAACACTAGACGCTTATATAGAGCATTGTTTATCACTGGAGACTGGATGACATTCTGCTCATTAATAATAAGAGCAACCATTAATCGTTCAGTATTGCGGTTCAACCAAAACTCTTTCCATTCATGAACCATAAATTGCGACACATCGAAATGTTCAAGTAAATCAAATAATGGCTCTTTTACCCTTTTCGACCACTGATATAAAAGAAGCTGTGGAAATGCATCTTGAAAAATAGTCCAATTAGCACATTCATATGTCATAAAAAGTAAGGATCTCTGTTCCATGCTTAAAGCTTTTCTGAACCATTTCCCTTGTAGATCTGTCATACTCCAGCCAGCATTTCTTGAAACCAAACTTGCGAGAAATGCCCATTTAATTTCAGGATGATGCCGATAAAAATCTTCATATGCTTTTGTTCGGGAGATATTGTCGTAATTTTTGATTCTTGTCGTATGATCTATAGATGTAATGATTTCTTGTTTACATAAAAGCTTTTGTTCATTCGCTTTGTTTTTAATCATTGTATCCACCCCATACCAATTATCGTCTCCTAAATAATTGGTATGTACACTTAACAAAATTGAAACTTTTTTATCATTCCTTTCTTGAGATTTTTGGTATGATAAGTAGTAGTTTATTTTAGGAGGTTAACTATGATTTTTCGTTATCCAAACGGAAAGCCTTATGAACCAAAGGAACAAATTAAACCGAAAAAGCAGCAAGACATCACCTATAGCAATCGAGGAATGACGCTTGAAGAGGATTTAAATGAGACAAATACTTATTATCTTGAAAATAAATTAGCTGTCATACATAAAAAGCCGACACCGGTTCAGATTGTTCATGTAGATTACCCAAGAAGAAGTGCAGCCGTTATTAAAGAGGCTTATTTTAAACAAAGTTCAACAACTGATTACAATGGAGTTTACAGGGGAAAATATATTGATTTTGAAGCAAAGGAAACAAAAAACAAAACTTCATTTCCTTTGCAAAATTTTCATGCCCATCAAATTGATCATATGAAAAATGTTGTGGATCAAGGTGGAATAAGCTTTGTTATTTTATCAGCATTCGATACATGTTATTATCTTGAGGCACGACATCTTTTTACCTTTTGGAATCGTCAGGAATCCGGTGGCAGGAAGTCTATTTCCTTAAATGAACTTAATGAATATGGCCATAAAATCACATTAGGATACCAACCTAGGATTGACTATCTTAAGATTATCGATAAACTATACTTTTAAGGTAGTATCAAAAATGCAAGCACCCAAAGAGATAAGACGTTCATGAATAAAAGGTATGGATACTTTTTATTCATGAGCGCCTTAACCCTTATGGTGCTTGGCGCTTGCAGTTAAGATACATCGCACTTGACTGTATCGTTGCAAGCTTGTGCCCATGGCTAGGCAATTAGCAAACTAGCTCATAAATGCAGACTTATAATAACGCTTTTTCATGAAAGCCTATTATGAAAGGTTGGTAGTAAAATGTCAGAACAATATAAGAGTCGTGAAGAACGTAGAAAACTACAGACTCAAAAAACGGCAAAGAAAAAAAAGAATAAAATTCATAAATCTGCACCGCTTTGGAAAAAAATCTTATTAAGCTTGCTTGCCATTGGTATTGTCGGAATGGTAGCTGGCGGGATTACATTTGCAGCCATCGTTGCTGGTGCACCTAAATTAGATGACAAAAAGCTAAAGGATTCATTTTCATCCATAATATACGATATGAATGGAAATGAAATAACAGAATTCGGTCAGGTGAAACGGACGTACGTTCCGTATGATGATATACCGAAAGTCCTTAAAGAGGCAGTACTTGCAACAGAGGATGCCCGTTTTTATGAGCATAACGGAATCGATATCATTCGTTTAGGTGGTGCTCTTGTCGCTAATGTTCAAGAAGGTTTCGGTGCTGAAGGTGCTAGTACAATTACCCAGCAGGTCATTAAAAACTCATTATTAACAACCGATAAAACCATTTCACGGAAGGTACAGGAAATATGGTTAGCCTTTCAATTGGAACAAAAATATTCTAAACAAGAAATTTTAGAAATGTATTTAAACAAAATTTATTTTCCTGGAAACGTTTATGGAGTGGCACAAGCTGCAGAATCCTTCTATGGAAAAGAGCTAAGTGAGCTTGAGCTTCATGAGGCTGCGATGATTGCGGGAATGCCGCAAAGTCCAAATAATTATAACCCAAGAACGAATCCGGAAAACGCTGAAAAAAGACGCAATATTGTTTTAAGTTTAATGGCTCAGCATGGATTCATTACAGAGGCGGAAGCTGATGAAGCCAAAAAAATCCCGGTTCAATCAACAGTTATTGAACCAACTGAAAAAGCAAACTCATACCATGCTTTTGTTGAAGAAGTCATTGAAGAAGTTAAAGAAAAAACAGACATTGATGCCGGGTCAGCGGGGTTAAAAATTTATACAACCTTAGATCCTATAGCACAAGAAACTGTCGAAGATGTCTTAAACGGCGACAGCATCGATTTTCCGGATGATAAGATGCAGGCCGGCATTACCTTACTTGATACAAAAACAGGTGAAATCCGTGCGATTGGCGGCGGACGCAATCAGCCGGTTGGCGGATACAATTATGCAACAGATACTAGACGCCAGCCAGGCTCAACAATTAAGCCGGTCCTAGATTACGCTCCTGCTATTGAACACTTGAAATGGTCAACATATAAACAACTTGATGACCAACCATATACGTATAGTGACGGAACACCGATCAATAACTGGGATAGGGATTATATGGGCCAAATGTCGATTCGTGATGCATTAGCCTATTCCAGAAACATTCCTGCTTTAAAAGCATTGCAAGAGGTTGGTTTAGAGAAAGCGCAAGAGTTTGCCCAGGGATTAGGCATTCCTCTACCGGAAATCTACGAGCCTTATGCGATCGGCGGATTTTCACATGGGGTATCCCCTCTCCAAATGGCTGGAGCTTTTAGCGCCTTTGGTAATAATGGGATTTTCATTGAGCCACATGCGGTTAAGAAAATTGTTTTAAGTGATGGGACCGAAATTGATCTGGCACCAGAACCGGAAGAAGCTATGAGCGATTATACTGCTTTCATGATTACGGATATGATGAAATCAGTTATTGAGTATGGGACTGGTAAATCGGTTCAGATTTCTGGTGTTAATATCGCAGGAAAAACGGGAACAACAAACTTTTCTGCGGAGGATAAAGAAAAATATGATGTTCCTTCTGGTGCAGCAAAGGATGCCTGGTTTGTCGGCTACAACCCAAACTATACCGCAGCCGTTTGGACCGGATACAATATTTCACAGGATAGTGATAAGGTTTATTTAACATCGGAAGATCAGAAACTAGCAAGAGCGATGTTTAAAGGGGTATTCTCCGAAATTGCAAGTGGCGATACTTCAGACTTCGAACAGCCAGACAGTGTCGTGAAAAAATATATTGAAAAAGGATCGAAAGAACCCGTTTTAGCTAGTGAGTTTACTCCAGATAATATGGTTACAGAGGAATACTTTGTAAAAGGGACTGCACCTAAAAAGGAATCAAAGAAATATGTAAAAGTAAAACCTGATAAACCATCAAGCTTATCAGTTAACTATGATCAAGTAACAAATTCGATTAGCCTAAACTGGGGCTATGATGAGGGTGCATTAGAGAATGTTTCATTTGAGGTAAGCCAATCAGTGGATGGCGGGCAATACCAAGTTGTTAGTACTTCAAAAAATATGGGTTATGCCATAGCTGATGTTACACCTGGAGCTACTTATTCCTTTAGGGTTGTAGCAGTAAGTGATGAAGACAATAGTAATCGCAGTGGCACGGCTTCAACGAAAATTCAAGTCCCTAAAGCAGAAATTGACGTTCCAGTGCTTCCTGATGAAGAAGAAAATCAATCTGATGAGGGCAGCGAAAATGAGAACGAGAATGGCAACGGGAACAGCAATGAAAACGAAAATGGTTCTAGCAACGGGAATAACGAAGAGAACGGTAATAACAACGGAAATGGCAACGGGAATGGTAATGACGACAACGGAAATACCGAAAATAATGACGGCACTCAAACTGAGGATGGCCAAAATAATGGTGGTACTGAAACACAACCGCCTGTAGATGTAGAGATTCCCTTGGACATTAACGGAACAAACGAGGAAGAAGAACAAGAAAATTAAATAATAAACACAAAAAGGATCACTCTATTGGAGGGATCCTTTTTGAATGATTAAAACGTTTTATGGCTAATGATTTAGAGAACATTTTTTCAAATTCACTAAATAATTGCTGAAGCTGGATAAACGAATGATACCCAGAAGGTTTATTGATAATAAAGGATAAACGCTCCTCACAATTTGCAGGTTTTAACGGCAGCTGTGAGATCATCATCTCAGCAGGCAATAAACTAGACACAGGCTTTTGATTTGCCCAATATAGACTAATGACAAATAATGAAATGGAGTGAATCATATTTTCCTCTTTCTGTAACCCTTTCTCTCGGTTAGTAAAAGCTTTATGAAGAGAGGTCATTATTTTCGTCCATTGCTCTATTACAGTTGGGATTGTGCGTTCAGGATTCATCCATGGCTTTTCATTTAATTCTTCCCCTAATACATGCAGCATATCAAAATAGAAGGGTTCTTTTTTCAAGATCTCCTCAAAATCTATCCCATTATAGTTAGAAAACAGACCGTCCTCTTTAAAAAACGGTGAGCAAAGAAATGATTTCGGAACCAAATATTCATTTCTATTGTTCTTTTGCATGTAAAGCCTTTCCTTTTTTCATCCGTTTTTGTCCTTCACGGCATAGATGTAAAAGCGGACAGACTTCACATTTAGGCGATTGTGCCTTGCAATGGTAGCGACCAAAAAAAATCATGCGATGATGCGTATCTGACCATTCTTCCCTAGGGATCTTTCGCATTAAGGTTTTTTCTACCTCAAGAACAGAATCCTTCCACCGGCAAATACCTAGACGCTTGCTTACTCTTTCCACATGGGTATCTACTGCTATCGCTGGGACACCGAAGGCAACTGATACAACTACATTAGCTGTTTTTCGGCCAACACCAGCAAGCTTTGTTAATTCCTCATGTTCACGAGGAACTTCCCCATTGTATTTTTCAATTAGTGTTTCACAAAGTCTTCGAATATTTTTTGCCTTATTTCGGTACAATCCAATCGATTTAATGTCTTCTTGTAATTCCTCTAAGGAAACAGCTAAATAATCCTCTGGCTTTTTATATTTTTCAAAAAGATTTTTCGTTACTTTATTCACTAATGCATCTGTACACTGTGCTGATAACGCAACCGCAATTACAAGCTCAAAAGGGTTTTCATGTACCAGTTCACAATGTGCATCCGGGAACATTGCTTGAAATGTATTTAAGCATTCGCGAATTTGGGCTTTTGTTAACATTTCTTACACCTTCTTTTACATCAATTACGACTATAATTTTATATTTGCCTGTTAATTTCCGATTTCTATAGCGAATGGCTAGCTCTCCAACCAATTATAAAATGGAACTTTTCGTTGGTAATCTTCATTGCTTATTTGTTTATTTGCACTATTTCCTTGATGTTGACGGAATTTTTTCGCATGGTTCCGCGCTTGATCAATCGTCCGTATTCCATTCTTTTTCCATTCAAATAAGATCCGATCAATATACCGAAAATTCAATTTACCGGACATAACAGCTTCGCGCAAAGCTGCTTTTATAATCACCGGATCGTAATCATCTTGATCAATCCAGATCGCTAATGTTTCACATTCAAATGGTGATAATGGTCGTCCAAACTCATTCTCAAAAATGGTATAAAGACTTTGATCCTCTTGCTGGGTAAGTTCCTGCTCCTGTTTACTTTTTTCCTGTTCCATATACGTATACAATTTATCCCATAGCGGTTTTAAGGAGTAATTCTCAAAAAGGATTGTATTCTCTTCACATTCCTCTATCGTTAAAAAACCTCTCTGAATTAAGCTTCTTAATATGGAAGTACAAGCTGAAGTAGGGATTGACATATGACTGGAAAGCTCTGTCGGGGTTGGAAAATGATTGCCATTTTGTTTAAATTTCTTTACCTGTAAGATCATCATTAATTCTTCTTCATTTAATCCTAATTTTGCATAATAATCAAATAAAATAACGGGTATTGATACACTCCCTGTTTCTTGTAGAGATATAAACTGCTCCTTGTTCATCAAACACACCTCATCTCAAGTATAACATGCCCGTTACAAACATTGTATACATTCATACTCGGTTGATTTTGCCAATCATTAAATGATGGATAAATAATAAAAAACGACTCTTGAAAAGCTTTTATAAGCGATTAAGAGTCTGTTTTTTACTGTCTGCTTATTTGTCTATCTTTACGGATAAAGTCGGTTTAATAAACGTGGGAATGGAATTGTCTCCCTAACATGTTCGACACCGCTGATCCATGCTACCGTTCGTTCAAGGCCTAGTCCAAAGCCGGAGTGTGGAACAGATCCATACTGACGCAGTTCAACATACCATTTATAGGCTTCAGGATCCAATTTATGCTCATCTAAACGTTGCTTTAACAATGCGGTATCATGAATACGTTCTGAGCCACCTATGATTTCCCCATAACCTTCAGGTGCAATTAAATCAGCACATAATACAACATCTTCACGATTTGGATCCGGCTGCATATAAAACGGTTTTAAGCTTGTTGGATAATGTGTAATAAATACCGGCTTTTCATAAGCCTCTGCAATCGCCGTTTCATGCGGTGCACCAAAATCATCGCCCCATGTAATGTCTGAAAATCCTTTTTTATGAAGAAATTCAAGCGCTTCATCATAAGTAATTCTCGGAAAAGGAGCCGTAATTTTTTCTAGTTTAGAGGTATCTCTTCCTAGTGTATTAAGTTCCAGGGAACAGTTTTTTAGGACGTTTTGGACAATATAGGATACATAATCTTCTTGAACCTTTAAATTATCCTCAAACTCATAAAAAGCCATTTCAGGCTCAATCATCCAGAATTCAATTAAATGACGTCGTGTTTTTGATTTTTCTGCTCTAAAGGTAGGTCCAAACGAAAAAACCTTTCCTAACGCCATTGCTGCTGCTTCCATATAAAGCTGTCCGCTTTGTGATAAATAGGCATCTTCATCAAAATATTTCGTATGAAATAGCTCTGATGTCCCTTCAGGAGCACTTCCGGTTAAGATAGGCGGATCAACTTTTACAAAGCCCTCTTTATTAAAGAACTCATAGGTTGCCCTGATGATTTCATTTCTTATCTTCATTACGGCATGCTGACGTTTGGAACGTAGCCATAAATGACGATGATCCATTAAAAATTCGGTTCCATGCTCTTTCGGAGTGATTGGATAATCAACAGATTCAGCAATTACCTGAATGTTTGTTACACCAAGTTCATAGCCAAAAGGTGAACGTTCATCCTCTCTGACAATACCTGTCACATAAATTGATGTTTCTTGTGTAATGGATTTAGCCAGCTTGAACATGTCTTCAGCTACCTCTGCTTTGACAACAACACCTTGAATAAATCCCGTACCATCACGTAATTGTAAAAATGCAATTTTTCCACTTGAGCGTTTATTTGCAAGCCAAGCGCCAATTGTCACTTCTTTTCCAACATATTTTCCTACTTCAGCTATTGTTGTTTTCACGAAAATTCCCTCCAAAAAAGCTCCGATGACTTATCATTTATTCCAATCTTCAGGGTAAAAACCCAGAAATCTCACTTTATGTATTAACAACACTTATTATACTTATTTTTATTTGGAGTAGCAACGGTTCGAACATTATGATTGGGCGGTATTCTTAATTGCCATATGCTTTACAATCTCACCATCATAAAAGTTTACCAAATCAAAAGTATATCGATTTGACTCATCTACGTATTTAACTTCCCATATCGGTATGCCTTCATCCATACCTAATTTCACATCAATAATTTTAACGGGGTTATACTCTTTTTGCACGGTTGTAATTGCTTGTTTTTTCGTGATTCCACTTGATTGCTTTTTAACAATAACCTGCTGATCTTTTTCAGATTGCATAACCCAAGCATAAACTTTATCACCGTTGCTATTTTCCCCTGTCATAACATGGAATTTTTGCTGTCCATAATAGGTTTCGATTGTTCCGACTGAAGACAGCTTTCCTTTCTCTAATGCAAGTGCTTTTGATTGTTCATGACCGCTGGCATATTGTTCCCTTGCCGTATTATATGTTGTTGAAAAAACCAAAATCCCTATAATAAACAAGATACTGACTGTTATGATTAACGTCGTGATTGTTTTTTTCTTCATCTATTGCATCTTCCTTATGTACGATAAATTGTAAAAACACACTTATTTTTATCTTCCTGCTCAAGTGCTAAACCGAACATTAAATCTTCTCGTTTTAGCGTCCGATTTAACAAGTCGACTATTTTATACAAGTCATCCGAATGATTTACTGTCACAGTAGATAAAATTTCTATTTTACTTTCCATGTCATTTTCCTCCTTAGTAAAACAAATATTGTAACTTATATGTCCCATTCCTCTGGACAAAATAAGCTTACAACAACCTTTAACTTGTTGTACCGATTCGTTATAACAATGTATACCAATTAGCTGATAATAAATTTTCTCCTAACTCACACCAATTTGGACTGATTTTATGCTAAAAAAGCATGAAATCAGTCTATTTTTCACTTTATCCCATCTTAACAGGCCAATAAAAACCACTTTCTTATGTTTTAACTAAAAAGTGTAGGGGAGTTAACTGTCTGTAAAGATCCGATAAGTTTCGCTAACCTACAGTGCAGATAAAATACATCCACACTGTAGGAAGTCTCACTTTATCCATTTTTCAATTGAATGTGTTAGTAAATGCATTGGTTTTACTTCTACTTCCAGCTCTGGCAATGATTTTAGAAAATCTTTGCCATAATTAGTTGAGACGATCCTGTTATCTAAGACAAACAATATCCCGCGGTCTCCTTCATTTCGAATAAGACGGCCAAAGCCTTGTTTAAATCGTAAAATCGCCTCTGGAAGAGAATAATGATAAAAGGAATTTTTGCCTTCTCCCTCATATTTCAGACATTTAGCTGCAACAATTGGTTCGTCAGGAGATGCAAATGGTAAACGAACAATCATAAGGGCTGTTAGTTCTTCACCAGGAAAATCAACACCTTCCCAAAAACTGTTTGTCCCTAACAAAATCGCTTTTTCAAATTGCCGGAAATTCTTTGTTAACCTTAAACGACTACCGCTTCCCGTTCCCTGCCCTAAAATGATAAAATCATCTAGTGTTTCATCTTCTTTTAACAATTGATACGTTTTTTTCAACATTTCATATGAGGTGAATAAGACAAGAATTTTTCCGTCAGTTATTTGAGCAACACTGCCTATGTTCGCTGCTAACGCCTCTGCATACTCCTCAACAGAAACATCATTTACAAATGGCATATCACTCGGAACAAACAGCTTTACCTGATCCTTGTAACGGAAAGGTGCATTTAGCTGCAATTGTTTCGGATAAAAATCTGTTAATCCGACAGCTTCCATCACGTAAGAAAAGGATTTGTTTACTGATAAGGTTGCAGAAGTTAAAATAGCACTTTGCTTATTGGCAAAAAATTCATCTGCCAAAAACTCTGATACATCAAGCGGCTGTGCATATATGGAAACAGCATTTTTTGCACCTTTTGAATCAATTTCAAACCAGGTAACAAATGCTTCATTTTGGGAAAAAAACAAAAAACCAAGATATTCCTTATATTCTTTAAATAATGATATCACTTGTTTAAACTCTTCAATAACGATTTTATTTTTTATTGAAAGCTTATCTTCATATACTTTATCCAAAACCTTTAAGGATTTTTCCATCAAGTTAATTAAATCATTCATCAAAAACTTCACTCGGTTTGCAAGCTCTACAATGGAAGCCCATTTTCGATTATTTTCTTTTCCCACATCATATTTGTATGAGGCTCGATTTAATTGAGAATCTTTTTTGCGTGTTAACACATAGGAATGTATCGCAGAAAAAAACTGGTGGCATTCCTCTTGTAAATGTAAAAGACATGGATCCATTTCCTGTAATTCTTGATGTGTTTGATTACCAGCATCTTTTAATACATCCGTAAAGCTCCTAATAAGCCCTTTTGTAGGAAATAAACCTAAGCGGGAGATGACACTGTGGACATCCAAATACGAAAATCTAATTCCTAGCTGTTCTGTAGCAACCCTTTGAAAATGATGTGCTTCATCAATAATCACCTCATGATATTTTGGCAAGATCTTTGCTTCACGTTTTAAATCTGATAATAGTAAAGCGTGATTTGTAATAATAAGATTTGCATTTAAAGCCTTCTGCTTTGCCCGCTGATAATAGCAAAATGAAAAGAATGGGTTGCTTTTAAAAGACGAGGCATCAACTTGAAGCTGCTTCCATAAAACCTTCCCACCAGAAGGAATATTAAGCTCATCGACATCCCCGGTATCTGTTTCCGTCAACCAGAGAAGAAGCTGTGCTTTTGTTAACACAAAATCATAGTTATCTTCTTGATCTTTTAAAGATTGTTCAAATTTTTGCAAGCATAAATAGTGACGCTGTCCTTTTAAAATAGCTGTTTCAAAGTTGAAAGGTAAGATCCTTTCAAGAAAAGGAATCGTACGCTCGATTATTTGTGTTTGCAGAGTTGTTGTATATGTACTAATAATTATTGGTCTTTGCTCGTTTTTTGAATAAATGATTGCTGGTACAAGGTATGCAATGGTTTTTCCGCTTCCGGTCGCTGCTTCAAATAATCCATGTTGATGAGTTTGTAATGCTTTACCTATTTCCTTCATCATGGTTAATTGTTCTTTACGGTTCTGATAGGTTGGGAAAATACTCTTTACCCTACCATTTTTATCTTCAAAAAGTTCAAGTATCTCTTCTTCTTTCACGTTCTTTTCTATGGATCGATCTGTTTGCTTATCATCATTTAATTGCAGCTTCTTTATAGCTAATGTTCGAATGATCTGTAGGTCATTCTTTGTTTGCTGCTTTAAATTTACTAATTTATTTGCGATAATCTCCTCTAGGATATCCTCAATATCACTAATAAAGGATCTCGAAAGTTTTGAAAGCTGCTGCAGCGTTATGACAGGCAAAGCCTCGAATTTTTCAAGGATTTGCAATAAGAGTAAAGCCGTAACCTCTGCATCACTGTCAGCTCGATGCGGAGATTCGTGAAGCATATTAAATTCTTCACTTAAATCTGTTAACTTATAGCTTTTTTCTGTTGGAAATGTGACTCTTGCCAATTCAACCGTATCAAGAATAGGGCCAGTAAACTGGAATCCGCAGCTTTTGAGCTCTTCTTGTAAGAAAGATAAATCGAAGTAAACATTATGTGCAACAAAATAAGCATCATTTAGCAACGATATTAACTCTTCAGCAATGTCCTCAAAAGAAGGTGCATCCTGTACCATTTCGTTTGTAATTCCTGTTAATTGCTCAATGAATAACGGAATTTCTTGTAATGGATTTACAAAGCTCATATATCTATCAACAATTTGCCCGTTCTCTATGACAACAGCGGCAATTTGAATGATCTTATCTCCTTTTTTAGGAGCATTTCCCGTTGTTTCTAGGTCAATTACAACATATCGTTGCTCTTTCATCTGTTACACCTCTACTATAAAAAACGCAAGCTTGTTTCTGTTAGTGTTTGAAATAAATCGAAAAGCTAGACTTAAATTCAGCTTCTTTTTAGATGTATACTATTGTATTACTTTTTTAAACGATACCTTTACTATACCATAATTCAACATAAAAAAAGGACTGACTCATGACAAAAGACTGAATTCACCCCTATAAGATGAATTCAATTAGTTAAGAGTCAGACCTTATGATCATCATTAATAAATACTGTATTTATAAATGCATCCTTATAATATTGTTGCGGCTGGTTCCTGACCTAATATCTCCACGATTTTATTATTTTCATCCATGATGGCAATCTTAGGCTTGTGCGATTGAACCTTATCTTCAGGGATTAGCGTATAAGTTAAAATAATGACGATATCTCCTTCTTGGACCAATCGTGCAGCTGCACCATTTAAACAAACAACACCGCTTCCTCTTTCACCTGGAATAATATATGTCTCAAATCTTGCCCCATTATTATTATTGACAATTTGAACCTTTTCGTTTGGAACCATTCCTACCGCATCGATTATATCTTCATCGATTGTAATGCTCCCGACATAATTAAGATTTGCTTCTGTTACACGAGCACGATGAATTTTGCCGTTTAACATTGTACGATACATTTTCTCTCCTCCAAACAAATAATACTGTCTATGATTTCAACTCTCTAAACTTCAATCGTTATATTATCAATTAGCCTTGCTTTTGTAAACTTGACAGCAACAGCAATGATGATCTTACCGCAAATGCTGTTTATTTCCTCCATGCCAGGGTAGGACAATATTTCTACATAATCGATCATTCCATCTGTTTCTTTGGAGATCGTTAATGAAATCGTTGTTTTTATTTTTTCTTTATCCCGTTCCCCATGAGCTATTTTTTCCTTCGCTGCCAATAAACTTCTATAAATCGCTGGCGCTTGCTTCCGTTCCAATTCTGTCAAATACACATTTCGCGAACTTTTTGCCAGCCCGTCCTCTTCTCTAACTGTTGCTACTGGCACTAATTCAATCGGAAAATGAAATTCTTGAATTAATCCATCCACAACGGCAACTTGTTGCGCATCCTTCATACCAAAATAAGCCCGATCAGGTTTGATAAGGTTAAAAAGCTTTGTAAGGACTGTTGCCACCCCATCAAAATGACCTTCTCTTGACTTGCCGCATAATACATTCACCCTTGACAGTACTGTAACTGTATATGAAGGTTTTTCAGGATACATTTCCGTTACACTTGGCAAAAATAGAAGATCTGCTCCTGCCTGTCTGGCAAGCTCCTCATCCCTTTTAGGGTTTCTTGGATATGAATCAAAATCCTCATTAGGTCCAAATTGCAATGGGTTTACAAAAATGCTTAGAACAACAATATCATTTACTTTTCTTGCTTCTTCTAAAAGCTTGATATGTCCTTCATGCAAATAACCCATTGTTGGTACAAATCCGATTGATTTCTGCTTTGTCTTATATTCATGTATCTGCTTGATTAATTCCTTCTTTGTTGTGACAACATTCATTTTATTACTCCTCCGTATAAGCTTAATAGCTCTTCTTCCTTCATTTTAAATGAATGTTTTGCTTCAGGGAACGTTCTGTTTTTTACTTCTGAAATATAGCTGCTAATAGCTGTTTCAATCGGTTCAGCTATATTTACATATTGCTTAACAAACTTTGGTACACGGCTTGAGCCGTAGCCAATTAAATCATGATAGACCAATACTTGGCCATCTGTTTGATTGCCGGCACCGATCCCAATCGTTGGAATCGTTAGTTGCATTGTAATTTCCTTTGCTAATTGTTGAGGAACACATTCTAATACAAGAGCAATTGCACCTGCATCTTCACACCTCTTCGCATCTTCAATTAGCTTTTTTGCAGCCTCGGCACTCTTTCCTTGAACCTTATAACCACCTAAAACATTTACAGTTTGTGGAGTTAAGCCGAGATGAGAAACAACAGGAATGCCGCTAAAAGTTAGTGCTGAAATAATTTCAGTAACACCGTCTGCTCCTTCAAGTTTAACAGCATTTGCCCCACCCTCCTGCATTAGGCGCGCAGCATTTTTCATCGATTCATCCTTTGAAAGATGATAAGACATAAAAGGCATATCTGTTACAATAAAGGTATCTTTAGCACCACGCTTGACAGCTTTTGTATGATGTACCATATCATCAACCGTAACAGAAATGGTTGAATCATATCCAAGAACAACCATTCCTAAAGAATCACCGACAAGAATCATATCTACGCCGGCTTTCTCAGCATCCTGTGCACTAGGATAGTCATAGGCTGTCAGCATCGTAATTGGTTCCTCATTTTGCTTCATTTTCATAAAATCTAATCTCGTTTTCATATTTCCCCTCCTAAAAAGTGCTATAAGATGTAACTGCCACTTTTAAACGGATAGTATCATAAGCTACATCCTACTAGTTTGCAGAAAAAATTGTGTTAGGAAAGGGGAGGAAATCACCGAATTCATTTTCCATTAAAGTAAAAAATCCTTCTTTCGACAAAGAAAGAAGGATTTGAGAGCATACTAAATAAATCGGTTTTCATCCCTCTGTCCTAGTCCTTTTTGGATCAAGGCAGAATATAAAGTCAACATACGTATTAATTGATTCTGCTTTTACTATTTACAAAACAGAATGGTTCATGAATCAATGTTCACTGCTAAGGTGTAGTTCGAAAAGATACTACCCATTTGAAAGTATAGCAGAAAATTCACTTCATTGCTATCATGTAAAACAAATTACTTCATTTCGATATCTGCAGAATAAATTCGCTCTATCGATTGATCATTCTTTTCAATTAGCAGAACACCATCATCATCAATACCAATTGCTTTTCCCTCAATCGTCCCCTTGAGGGTTCTTGCAATGATGGTTTTTTGTAGACTAATTGCATAGCTCTCCCATAGAAGCTTAATCGGCTTAAATCCTTGAGATAAAAATAAAGAATAAAGCCCCTCAAATTTCAATAAGATGGTTTGAATAAATTGCGCTCTTTCCCAATCAGAACCTGTTTCGACCTTGATCGAGGTCGCCACATTTTGTAATTCTTCTGGAAAGTCTTCTTTTGTTTGGTTAACATTTATTCCTGTTCCAATGATAACTGAATGAACTTGATCTGCTTCAGCTTGGAGCTCTGTCAAAATTCCGACGATTTTTTTTCCGTTCAGCAATATATCATTTGGCCATTTAATATCCGGCTTGAGCGGGGTAAGCTCTTCAATGGCTTGGACAATCGCAACAGCGGTTAAAAGGGTGAGCTGCGGGGTTCGGTTAATCGGTATTTTCGGACGAATTATCATACTCATCCAAATTCCTGTACCACTTGGGGAATACCAAACTCTGGACATTCTTCCTCTTCCGCTTGTTTGTTGATCAGCAACGACAATTGTCCCCTCCGGTGCTCCTTCATTTGCTAGGCTTTGCGCGATTTTTTGTGTGGAGGTAACTGTTTCCTCAAAATGAATATTACGCCCCATTAGCTCGGTTTTCAGTCCTAGTTGAATTTCATTACTACTTATTTTATCGGGCTTTTTTGTTATCCGGTACCCTAATCTTCGCACCGCTTCAAGTTCATATCCTTCTTTTCTAAGCTCCTCGATATGCTTCCAAACCGCAGTTCTTGAGCAGCCGATAACTTCACTAATTTTTTGACCTGATAAAAATTCTCCATCTGCTTTTGAGAAGGCTTCTAATAGTTTTGATCGAAGTCCAGATTGCATGTCATTAGCCACTCCTTTATTGCAGACTTATTATTTTCTAGTTTCTTGGCTACAATTGCTTTTTCAATTTCAAAAATCACTTTTGAAACCCATGGACCTGGTTTTTTTTTAAGAAAATCGATAATATCATGTCCAGTTACATTAAGCTGACTTTTGCTTTGAATTGGCAATTGTTGAAATCTATCAATAATTCTTTTTACATTACCCTCTACCTGCTTAGGGTCTATCATTAACGTACAAAGCCTTTCTACACTAACAGCTGTTTCAACCCCTGCTTCATATAATAAAAAGTCTGACCATTGCTTTTCTTTTACGATAGTTAAATAATCTATATTTTTCTTAACTGCCTTTATTAATTTATTAGGCAGTTTCCACTTTCTTAAAAACTCTTCAACCGATCTTGGCTGAATACAATTGGTAAATAATGACCAGTGCTCTATGTTCGTTTTCAAAACCCTCATGTCATAAGTAGAAAGCCGAATTAATTCGTCCTTTTTCCTTTCTAAACCAGGCAAATAAGAATGCATGTTTGTGTCTACAATCATCGCCAATGCCTGTTTTTGATTGACTCCCATTAACAGTTTTTCAATTTCAACTGTTTTCCTCTCAACGGAAATCTCCTTTAAAAGATGAGCATGATCACTTATAGCCTTTTTCGTTTTTGGACAGAGTGTAAATTGCAATTGACTAACAAAGCGAACTGCTCGAAGCATTCGCAACGCATCCTCATTAAATCTTTCTTCAGGAGAGCCAACAGTTTGAATAAGCTTCTCTGATAGGTGGGCTTTGCCATTAAAATAATCGACGATCTTACCGTTTATATCCATTGCCATCGCATTAATGGTAAAGTCTCTTCTTCTTAAATCCTCTATTAACGAAGAAATATATACTACATGACTAGGGCGGCGGTTATCTACGTATTCACCTTCTGCACGAAAGGTGGTCACTTCATATGGGGAGCCGTTATGCAGCACGATGATCGTGCCATGTTCTGCCCCGACATCAATTGTATGCTTAAATAGGTGTTGCACATCCACCGGTTTTGCAGATGTTGCAATATCAATATCACCAATTTGACGATTTAAGAGGAAGTCGCGCACTGCTCCGCCGACATAATAAGCCTCATACCCCGCTTGATGTAATGTATCCAAAATTGTTCTTGCTTCAACAAAAGGGCTGTTCATTTTTTTAACTCCTTATTGATAAGGGAAAATAGAATGTCTAAATTTCATATTTAATGTCCCAGCAGGTCATAATAAATTGATTCATATTGGGAAACAATTTTATCTGAGTTAAAAAGACTTCTTGCTGTTACGATCGCATGGTCTGATATCTTCTGGTATAACTTTTCATCTGTTAAAAGCTGTATTGCCCTGTGTGAGACTGTTTCAATATCGCCAACCTCACATATGTAGCCCGTTTCACCTTCATTAATAACCTCAGGTATACCTCCCGTATTTGCACCGATACATGGAACACCACAGGCCATTGCTTCTAATAACACTAAGCCAAAGCTCTCTTTCTCAGAAAGCAGCAACATGAGATCACTCAATGAATATAATTCCTCTAAGTTATCCTTCTTCCCTAAAAAAAGAACATTATCAATAAGACCTAATTCCCGAACAAGTCTGCTTACGTACGTCATCTCAGGTCCATCGCCTACTAATAATAGCTTTGCCTTTATCTTTCGTTGTATTAATTGAAAGGAATAGATAACATCCTGAACCCGTTTAACTTTTCTAAAATTAGAAACATGGATAATAACCTTTTCATCATCACCAATTCCGTATTCTCTCTTAAGATGTGCTGCATCTTTTTTATGGTAAACACGGTCATCGATGAAATTATAGACGGTTTCAATCTCTTTATTCGGCTGTATTAAGTCATATGTCTGATTTACTAATGCATTAGAAACAGCGGTAACCTTATCTGATGCTTCAATCCCAAAGCGGATTAAATCGGAAAGGGATTGATCATAGCCTAAAACTGTAATATCTGTTCCATGCAGTGTTGTCACAATTTTCAGGTTATCAGCAACCATTTGTTTCGCTAAGTAAGCGCAGATGGCATGAGGGATCGCATAATGAACATGCAATAAATCCAATTTCTCTCTTTTTGCTACTTCAGCCATTTTACTTGCCAATGCTAAATCATATGGCGGATATTTAAATACTGAATATTGATTCACTTCTACTTCATGAAAGGTAATATTGCAATAAACCTTATTCAAACGAAACGGCAAGCTTGAGGTGATAAAATGGATTTCATGTCCGCGTTCAGCAAGAAGCTTTCCCAGTTCTGTTGCGACAACTCCTGACCCGCCAACAGAAGGGTAACAGGTAATGCCGATTTTTAATTTTTTTTTCATTTTCCTTCACCTATCAAATCTGCTGAAAGCAAGATTGGTTTTTTCGTTTTAAATCCTTCTGCATACAACACCCCAGCCTCTTTACCAAATAATCTTTCCCGGCTCTCAACCGTTTCAATATAACCGTTTGTTAATGGAGTATCAGCTGAGCCTGCAACCTTTTCAAATTGGCTCTTATATGCTCTCAGGCTTGCCATCTTTTTGTCGATTGAATCGGTTATATCAATCACGAAATCCGGCCTGTGAAATCCGTTAATCATATAAAAATGAAGGGCTTGAACACGATGTGAAGGATAGCCAAGAGCATCCTTATAGTTGCGTATACCTGCAGAGAAAACTGCTTCCTCAACTAGTTTTGCACAGTGACCATGATCCGGATGACGATCTTCAAAATATGGTGCAAAAACAATAGTAGGCTGACATTCTCTTATCACCGTAACAATTGAGTGAATAGCAGCTTCTGTTATGTATAGACCACGATCTGGTAATGATAGTTGGATTCTTTTAGTAATACCTAAAATTTCACCTGCATTTTTTGCTTCTTCTTGACGGATTGTAATCGTCCCATTTGAGGAAAGCTCTGCTTTTGTTAAATCACATATACCAATTTTATAGCCTTTATTTGTATATTTTGCAATCGTTCCGCCCATCCCTATTTCTACATCATCAGGATGTGCTCCAATTGCAAGAATATCTAATTTCTGACTCATGTGCTTCTCCTTCGTTTATATAAAGGTTAAGGCAGTGATTTCATCATTTAGAGAAGTTTTCCACTCCCTGTAGCAGATAATAGCATGAAAGCAATCATACATTTTATCAAAACAAACAACTTATTTATTTTCTTTGGAATGAATGACATCTCTCCACTGTAGATCACCGCGTTCAAGACCGCGAATTAAAATCTCTGCTGTTCCCATATTTGTCGCAAGCGGAATGGAATAAACGTCACAAAGACGAATTAGTGCTGAAATATCAGGCTCATGCGGCTGTGCGGTTAACGGATCTCTAAAGAAAATAACCATATCCATATCGTTTTTAGCAATCAGTGCACCAATTTCTTGGTCTCCCCCAAGCGGACCAGATTGAAAACGATGAATAGATAAACCGCTTGCTTCCTGAATACGTAAACCTGTTGTACCAGTAGCAAATAATTGATGATCTTTAAAAATAGGTTTATATGCCATTACAAACTGAACAAGATCTGTTTTTTTCTTATCATGAGCAATCAATGCAATCTTCATTTTAATTTTCCCCTTTATTCGATAATGTTTTCCAACCCATATACGAGTAAATCTACTTTCATCACATTTTCAACCGCTACTTTTACTCCTGACATAAATGAAGCGCGATTATAAGAGTCGTGACGAATCTTTAACGTTTGACCATCTCCTCCAAACAGGACTTCTTGGTGTGCAATTAGTCCTGGAAGACGAACACTATGTAGACGAATACCTTGATAATTTGCACCGCGTGCACCTGAAAGAATTTCTTTTTCATTTGGATGCCCTTGTTGCTTTTCTTCGCGAACGGCTGAAATCATTTCAGCTGTTTTTAAACCTGTACCAGAAGGAGCATCAAGCTTTTGGTCATGATGTTGTTCAATGATTTCCACATCCTGAAAATACTTAGCAGCCATTTGAGAAAATTTCATCATTAATATTGCACCAATTGCAAAGTTGGGGGCAATAATTGCACCGATTCCTTTCTCAACTGTTAATTCCTGAAGCTCCTTTAAATCCTCATCAGAAAAACCGGTTGTTCCGACTACAGGTCTTACACCATTCAAAAGTGCTTTTTTCGTATGGATTTTACCAATTTCAGGTGTCGTTAAATCGATAAGCACATCTGGGGACGTTTCGAAAAAGCATTTATCGATATCTGTATAGATCGGTACATCAACGTCAAACCCATCAATATCTTTCAAGCTTTTTCCATCATGCTTATGATCAACTACTGCTACTAATTCAAAGTGGCTTGTTTCTTCAACAAGCTTAACAGCTTCACTTCCCATCCTTCCGCGGGCACCTGCAATAACAATTTTAATGTTTTCCATCAATCAAAACTCCTTTTATTATTAGAAATAAGCTTTTTTTCTTACATTGTTTTAATCTTTTTTCGTCCAGCGGTCCTTGTCTCTTGTTTTAAATTTATTCATGACAAGGTCATGTGCTTTTTCTAAGTTTATATTTAAAGAGTTCGCAAGACATATGAGAACAAATAATACATCTCCAAGCTCTTCTTCAATTTCCTTTTCTTTTTCTGTTGCTTTTTTCGGTTTCTCACCATAGTAATGATTAATTTCTCTTGCTAATTCTCCGACTTCTTCGGTAATTCGAGCCATCATAGCTAATGGAGAGAAATAACCTTCCTTGAAACCACTTATGTATTGGTCAACCTCATTTTGTAGGTCTTTCACTGTCTTTTGCTCCAACTATATCACCTCATCTGCTTTTCTCTTCAATGTTAGCTAATACTTGTAAGATTTACAATTATTTCGTCATCATTTTTTCAAAATTTGCACCTTGACTCACGATCAACTATAATAGCTTTGCCATGATCGTAATTTGGGGAGGTATCTTATGCTAGGAGAAATACGCTTAAAAAACATCTTATTTATATTAATTGGATCCGCAATTTTTGCATTCGGTCTTGTGCATTTTAATATGCAAAATAATTTAGCCGAGGGAGGCTTCACCGGCATAACCCTTATGCTTTTTTTTCTCTTTAACTTCGATCCATCCATATCAAACTTACTATTAAATATACCATTGTTTTTAATCGGATGGCGCGTTTTAGGAAGAACTTCTTTTTTCTACACAATGATCGGAACCATTGGTTTGTCATTCTTTTTATGGATTTTTCAACGTTATCAAATTGATATGCCGCTTAATGATGATTTGACTCTTGCAGCTCTGTTTGCGGGGGTATTCCTTGGAATTGGCTTGGGGACGATTTTCCGTTACGGTGGAACAACTGGTGGAGTAGATATTATTGCAAGGCTGGCCCATCGTTCCTTCGGTTGGAGCATGGGAAAAACAATGTTTTTATTTGACTTATGTGTTATTACGTTATCTTTAATTACTTATTTATCCTATAAAGAAGCAATGTATACGCTTGTTGCTGTATTTGTCGGAGCACGCGTTATTGATTTTATGCAGGAAGGAGCCTATGCTGCAAAGGGTGCGACAATTATCTCCAGCCACTCTGAAGAAATTTCAAAAAGAATTATGGAAGAGATGGAACGGGGAGTTACCATTTTAAAAGGACAGGGCTCGTTTTCAAAACAAGATCGCGATGTTTTGTATTGTGTTGTTGGAAAAAATGAAATTGTAAGGTTAAAATCTGTGATTACAGCAGTCGACCCTCACGCGTTTGTTGCTGTAAGTGATGTCCATGATGTTTTAGGTGAAGGCTTCACATTAGATGAAAATAAAAAACCGTTGCAGCGTTAATTTTAGTCTGTGTTAATACATAATTTAAGGATTACTTTTTGTATTTGACCAAATCCTTAGCCACTTAGGAATTAAAGATGATAACAGAGGTTCATTCTTAAGTGGCTACCTGCAGATCAGCCCTACCGGTGCTATTTTTATTGCTGATTATTTTTCTCCCTTCTTGCCGCTTTTTCCCTTTCTCCGCGGTATTTTCTCCAGCCTGCATATGATAATGATAATAAAATAACACTTCCTGTTGAAATCATTACCCATAATAAAGAGGGATCTGCTTCATCCTCTTTTACTCTCTCAAACAGAGATTTTAATTCTTCTTCCATAACAGTCAATTGCTTAACACGGCTCGATTCAGGGATTTCTTGAAAGAGGCGATCCTCAACAACTGAAATATGGGCATCCATTTCTTTTACCCGCTGGCTATCGAAATCAACCTGAATACTAGGGTAGATTACTTCATATAAAGCTATAAATTCATTCCAATCATGTTGAAAGGACTGGGTATCTCCTTCCTCCACATCCGTTTTCATTTGCGAAAAAGTCTCCATTATGGAGGACTCCATTGACCCCCATAATGGCTGATGCTCAGACACCATTGCATCCACGACAAGACGAAACTTAGTTAAAGAACGAACCTTTTCTTCAGTGCTTACTTTTTCATCCTCAACAATGTTTAGCGCGTTTTTATGCGTACTCGTTATCGTTCGAAGATGTTCAAGAGATATATACTTTCGATCAATCTGTATTTCATCAAATTTTACAGCAAAATATTCAAGTAATTGGGCAGATTCGCTAAATCTTTCTTGCTTAGCCAACTGTAATGCTGTGTCAGAAATTTTATTTAGTGCTTCCCAATCATATTGTTCTTCAGAAAATGCTGGTTTTATGTGAAACAGCAACATTCCAATAATGAGTGCAACTATCCATTTCTTCATACTTGTCCCCCCTAGAACTTCTACGTATTGTCAAAACTTATATATTAAAAAGTTAATAATTCCTTGATTTAAAGGGCTTTAAATGCAAAAAACTTGCC
>NZ_CANNCR010000059.1 GCF_947503125.1 uncultured Metabacillus sp. | reverse complement strand
GCTTGACTATCTAAGTCCCATTGAATATAAAAATATTCACCTTAAAAAAAGTGTCTAGTTTAGTGTTGACATACCAATATTGATTTAGATGATATTCAAATTTTTTAATAAAAATGTTAGTGCATTAAATGAGGTTTATTAAGAGATAGCAAATGTTGAAAGTGTTAAACGTATAGATACTTTAGGGCTAGTGGATGGGGTGAAGACAAACCCTACCATTATTTCTAAAGAAAATCGAGATTTAGTGGAGGATTTATAGAGTATGAAAAAAGTAGAATTTTCACCATCATTGATGACAATGGACTTAGATAAGTTTAAAGAACAAATCACTTTTTTAAACAATCATGTAGATTCTTATCATATTGATATTATGGATGGGCATTATGTTCCCAATATTACATTATCCCCATGGTTTATCCAAGAAGTGCGAAAAATAAGTGATTTACCTCTGTCCGCACATCTTATGGTAACGAATCCAAGTTTCTGGGTTCAACAATTAGTTGATATAAAGTGCGAATGGATTTGCATGCATGCAGAAGTACTTGATGGGTTGGCTTTTCGATTAATTGATCAAATACATGATGCTGGATTAAAAGCAGGTGTAGTATTAAATCCAGAAACGCCTATTGAAACGATTTTTCCTTATATTGAATTAGTAGATAAAATTACAATTATGACAGTGGATCCAGGGTTTGCTGGGCAACGTTTTATCGAAAGCACCCTAGATAAAATTGTAGCATTAAGAGGATTACGAGAAGAAAAAGGATACCAATATGTCATTGAAATGGATGGATCATCTAGTAGGAAAACATTTAAAAGAATTGATGCAGCCGGTCCTGATATTTATATCGTAGGTCGTAGCGGTTTATTTGGATTAGATGAAGATATCGAAAAATCATGGGAAATCATGTGTAAAGATTATGAGGACATGACTGGGAAAGTAATATCATAAAAATTTAAAGGGGCTGGGGCAAAACCCAGCTCTTTCATAATTTTTCATAAAAAAAGACATCTAGCCAGTTTTATTGATGGTACAAAAATTGAAGCGAACGCCGTTAAATTCACTTTAAAGAAAATAATAAAGGAGCGTAATAGATTGACAACATTACAAACGAAACAAACTATTGACCAATTAGCTATCAATACTATTAGAACATTATCCATTGACGCAATTGAAAAAGCAAACTCTGGTCACCCAGGAATTACGATGGGGGCTGCTCCAATGGCTTATACGTTGTGGGCAAAGGAAATGAATATAAATCCTACAAATCCAGAATGGATTAACCGTGATCGATTTATCTTGTCAGCTGGTCACGGATCAGCCCTTTTATATAGTATGCTTCATTTATTCGGATATGGCTTAACGATTGATGATTTGAAAAATTTCCGTCAATGGGGAAGTAAAACACCTGGACATCCTGAATTCGGACATACAGCAGGTGTAGATGCAACAACAGGCCCACTCGGTCAAGGTATCGCGATGGCAGTTGGTATGGCTATGGCAGAATGTCACCTTGCTGAAACTTACAACAAAGAAAAATTCAATGTGATAAACCATTATACATACAGCCTTTGTGGTGATGGTGATTTAATGGAAGGCGTATCTGCTGAAGCAGCTTCACTAGCAGGTCACTTAAATTTAGGTCGTTTAGTTGTATTATATGATTCAAATGACATTTCACTAGATGGTGACCTAAATCTATCTTTCTCTGAAAGTGTAGCAGATCGATTCAAAGCATACGGATGGCAAGTCCTGCGTGTAGAAGACGGCAATGATGTTGAAGCCATACAAAAAGCGATTCAAGAAGCAAAGGCAGATACAGAACGCCCTACTTTAATTGAAGTTAAAACAACAATTGGCTTCGGTTCTCCTAATAAGTCAGGTTCTGCAGCGAGTCATGGTGCACCTCTTGGAGAAGAGGAAGTTAAACGAACAAAAGCGGCCTATCAATGGGAAGCAGAGGAACCATTCTTTGTACCAGAAGAAGTAGAAAAGCATTTTGCAAGTATCGTAGAAAAAGGAAAAGCTACAGAACAAGCTTGGAATAAACTATTTGAAGAATACAAAACAGCCTATCCTGAACTTGCAGCGCAATTTGAGTGTGCTGTAAAAGGTGAACTTCCTGTAAATTGGCAAGAAGCGCTGCCTGTTTTTGAATCAGGTTCAAAAATAGCAACGAGAGCATCTTCAGGAAAAGTATTAAATGCAGCAGCAAATGTGATTCCTCAAATGATCGGCGGTTCTGCTGACCTTGCAGGGTCTAATAAAACTTTGATTTCATCGGAAAAGAACTTTGCGTTAGATGGTTATGCAGCACGCAATATTTGGTTTGGTGTTCGTGAATTTGCGATGGGTGCAGCATTAAACGGGATGGCTCTTCACGATGGTGTGAAAGTATTTGGGGCAACCTTCTTTGTTTTCTCTGATTACTTACGCCCAGCGATTCGTCTAGCCGCACTAATGAAGTTACCGGTCACTTATGTATTTACACATGACAGTATTGCTGTTGGGGAAGATGGACCAACTCACCAGCCAATCGAGCATTTAGTGGCATTACGTGCAATGCCTGGTGTTTCAGTCATTAGACCGGCAGAGGCGAAGGAAACAGCTGCGGCATGGCGTTTAGCACTTGAAAGTCAAGATCACCCTACTGCTTTAGTATTAACTCGTCAAGATCTTCCAACTCTTAAGGTTGATCAAGAACAAGTGTATGAAGGTGTAAAGAAGGGTGCTTATGTCGTGTCACAAGCAAAAGGAGAAGTAGCGGGTCTTTTACTTGCGACTGGTTCAGAAGTATCACTTGCTCTTGAAGCACAGCAAGTGCTGGAAAATGAAGGCGTATATGTTTCTGTTGTCAGTATGCCAAGCTGGGATCTTTTCGAACAACAATCAGTAGAATATAAGGAAAGCGTGATTCCTAGTCATGTAACAGCACGTGTTGCGATCGAATTAGGCTCTACATTTGGCTGGAGAGAATATGTCGGACATAATGGAAAAACGATTACCATTGATCATTTTGGCGCATCTGCCCCAACAAACAAATTACTGCAAGAATATGGATTTACAGTAGAAAATATTGTAGAGACATTTAAAAAGATCGTTAAGTAATTTAAGATTCTTCTAGTTTCTTAGGCAATATACTTTGTAAAGAGAAAAAGTCTGTAGAGATTTCAAGAAATCCACTACAGCCTTAGTATTCCCCCAAAATTTCACTTGAGTTGTGAAGTCGTCATGTGAAAAACTTATATCGATAGCAAAAACTACTTCCTATAAAAAATGGGAGTGGTTTTTGTTTTGCTAAGATTTGCGTATTAAGGATGACAGATGTTTCAAGAACATGACTAAAAGCAAAAAGGCTTCCTAGCGTTTTTTTGATTGGTTACCTTTTTGACAGCTTCTTTTAGTTCTCTACCTGGTGTTTTTATCAATAGCTAAGATAATGTCTTAATATATTTAATCCTATTTTTAACTCATCTATTGAGTTTGTAGAAGCAAGTGCAATACGCAAATATTTATCAGGGGTAGTCTGTCCGCTTAGAAAACGATCGGAATGAAAAACCCGAACACCTTGCCTTTTCAAATCCGTTTCTAACTGTAATGAATCGATCATCCCTTGTATTGGAAGCCAACGATAAAAACTAAGAGGATGTCCAACATTCTTGCTTAAAGGGAAAAAATCTGAAAAAATATCATTTGCAGATTGTGCAAGCTGTTTCTTTTTAGAAACAATTTCATGAGCCTTCCCTGATAAGATAAGCTCAGTGATCACCTCTGCATCAAAAGAAGAGGTTTTTACATTGATGTTAAAAATAGCCTGCAAAATTTTCTCACGTAATGTATCTCCATAGACCATATAGGCAACTCTTAATCCAGAACATATTGATTTAGAGGTGCCACAAATATAAACGCTCTGTTCTGGAAGTAAATTGAACATTGGCTGCTTGTAATCAGAGATCATACCTGCTGTTAGGAATGCATGTATATCATCCTCAATCAAAATTAAACGATGCTTACGAATAACCTAAGCTAATTCTTGCTTTCGAAAATCTGAAATCATAACTGTGGTTGGATTGTTACAAGAGGGCATTAGGAAAATGCCGTGAATATTTATTTGACAACACTGCTTTTCAAGTTCGTCCGGCAACATCCCATACTGATCTCCGAGAATGGGGACTAACTGAATATGGAACGTTTTTGCCAACTCAATAAAATTTGAATATGTGTATAAATCAGTTGCAATTCTATTACCAGGCTCAAACAAAGCAGCCATGGCAATAGCCAACGCATTTTGGGCACCAGAAACAATGGCTAAATGCTCTTGGTCTGTGTGAATCCCGAAAGATTCCATCCAGTTAAGAGCAGCTGTTTTTTGATGCGGAATACCAGTCGGATCATTGTAATTTAGCAGCTGTTCCAAATATCGTTTGTCCACAACCTTTTGAATACTATCTTTTACAAGTGTATTGGTTTGCTCAAAAGATGCCGCAAATCCAAGTTCAATGAGGTTTGCCGTTTTATCCGTGGAAATGGTGATAGAACGGGCGGCATTTGGAGATACAAAGGTTCCACTTCCCGTAATCGCATAAATTAATCCCTTTACCTCACATATTTTGTAGGCACGGGTAATAGTAGTAAAATTTAAGTCTAGAAAATCCGCTAATTCTCTTTGCGGAGGTAACTTTGTTCTAGGGGCTAAAAATCCATTTATTATATCCTTTTCAAGTAATGAGGCAAGAGATTGATAAAAAGGACGTTTTAATGCTTTCTTGTCAGGTTTCCATGACATTGGATAATGATCAAATGAATTTACTGGCATACTTCACCTCAAATCTTGTATACCATAAAATCATGTCCCTTATTGTATGTATTCTAATCGAAAATTGTATGATTTGAAAGAATATATTTAAAAAAGTCCGTGTTATTAAAGAAAAAAACACATCAATAAGCCCCATTTCAACATTGTGGGGGTATTTTATTAAAAAGAAATAATTGTAATCCATACAATTATATTGTTTATTGTATGGATTTTGTGTGTTAAAAATAATATAAAGTAAAACATCAGGATGTGAATCATATGAAAAACAAAAATCAAATATGGATTGCATTTCGTTCGGCCTTTCCATATACAATGCCGATTTTAGCAGGATTTGTCTTCTTGGGAATTGCTTATGGGATCTTTATGAATTCCTTAGGTTTTGGTGCAATTTACCCAATACTGATGAGTCTATTAATATTTGCAGGATCAATGGAGTTTGTGGCAGCCAATTTATTGCTTGTTGCTTTTAATCCGATAAACGCTCTATTTCTAACTTTAATGGTGAATGCACGGCATTTGTTTTACGGTATATCTATGCTGGATAAGTATAAGGGGGTTGGGAAGAAAAAGTTGTATCTGATATTTGGACTTTGCGATGAGTCTTTTTCCATCAACTGTACCGTTAATATTCCGCAGAATGTGGATAAGGGCTGGTTTATGTTCTTTGTGACACTGCTTAATCATTCCTATTGGGTCATTGGATCAGCAATTGGCGGGATTTTTGGCTCCCTTGTTAAGTTCAACACAGAAGGGCTTGATTTTGTTATGACTGCGCTCTTTGTTGTTATTTTTATTGAACAGTGGATGAAAGAGAAAAAGCATCATAGTGCTCTTGCAGGTCTCGGACTTTCTATTGTCAGTCTTATGATTTTTGGCGGAAACAATTTCATTATCCCTGCTATGATCGCAATTTTGGGGTTACTAACCTTATTAAGAAAACCATTGGAGAAAGTTGAGGTTAGCGCCATATGACAATGAATATAACGCAGCAAATTATTACGATTGCTATGGTTGTATTAGGCACAATGCTTACAAGGTTTCTTCCATTCATGATTTTCCCATCAGGTAAACCCACACCGAATTATGTCCAGTATCTCGGTAAAGTACTGCCATCAGCGGTGATTGGACTTTTGGTCATTTATTGTTTTAAGGATGTGAGTTTACTATCTGGAAGTCATGGTATACCTGAATTTATTGCAGTGGCGATAGTTGTATTGCTTCATTTTTGGAAGAAAAACATGCTTCTCTCTATAGCAGGGGGAACGATTGTCTACATGATTTTAGTGCAATTGGTTTTTTAATTACATTCACAATGCTAATGTATGAATAAATCAAAGGGGAAGAGGTATTAATGAAGAAGAAAATTGATGAGCATCAATTTTATGAATAAAACGGTGATTTTAATAATGATGTGACAACAAGGAGGTAAGCCAATACCCTTGCTTACCTCCTTCCATTTATCGGTAACTATTCTTTAAACTTTAATAACCTAATGGCATTTAAGATAACAATTAATGCTGCACCTGTATCACTTAGTACAGCCATCCAAAGTGTAAGCCAGTTAGGGAAGATTAAGGCTAGTGCAATGATTTTTATGATAATCGAAAACCAAATATTTTGTTTAATAATTGTTAATGCTTTTCTGCTTAATTTCATTGTATAAGGCAGTTTATCAAGATTATCAGCCATTAAAACAATATCTGCTGTCTCCATTGCAGTGTCTGTTCCAACACCACCCATAGCAATTCCTAAATCTGCTGTTGCCAGTGCAGGAGCATCATTGATACCGTCTCCAACCATTGCCACCTTATGACCTTCATTTTGCAATTTCTTTATGGAATCTACTTTATCCTCTGGCAATAGCTCTGCGTAATAACGATTAACATTTGCTTCTGAAGCAATCATTTTGGCTGTACCTTCATTATCTCCGGTCAACATGATAGTTTGACTAACTCCACTTTGCTTTAAGGCTTTTAAAGCTGATGCTGAATTTACCCGTATTGTATCCGAAACAGCAATAATGCCGTAAATTTGATTGTGTGTCCCGATTATAACTACTGTTTTACCCTTCTTCTGTAATTCTTGAACATGGTTTTTCACTTCCACTAAAGAGACATTCATATCTTCGAATAACTTAAGATTACCTGCGTAAAAAATATCTCCTTGAATTGTTGCTTGAACACCTTTTCCTATAATACTTTTAAATAACTCACCATTTTTAGGTAGAATTCCTTTTTCGTTAGCGTATCCAACAATTGATTTGGCAATAGGATGTGTTGAGTAATTTTCTAACGTTAATGCTATCGAAAGTAATTCTTCTTCTGTTACATTTAATGGGGTGATTTCTGATACCTTTGGCTTTCCTTCAGTCAAAGTACCTGTTTTATCGAATGCTAAGGCAGTAATGGCACCTGCTGTTTCTAAGAACGTTCCACCTTTAATTAAAACACCATTTTTCGCAGCATTTCCTATGGCAGATACTATTGCAACTGGAGTCGAAATAACTAAAGCACAGGGACAAGCTACTACAAGTAGTTCTAGACCTTTATAAAACCACTCTCCCCAAGTACCAAACCCAATTAAGGGAGGCAGAATCATTAGTATCAAGGCTAAAATAAATACAATAGGTGTATAAATACTAGCAAACTTATCAACGAATGCTTCTGTTGGTGCTTTTTGTTCTTGTGCTTCTTCAACTAAGTGAATGATTTTGGATAATGTTGTATTTTGAACTAATTTCGTAACCCTTATCTCAAGCGAACCACTTTCATTTATTGTACCAGCATAAACTGTATCACCGATTTCCTTATCCACAGGTATGGATTCTCCAGTAATAGGTGCTTGATTGACGCTTGATTTTCCTTGAGTGATTTCACCGTCTAATGGTATTTTATCTCCTGCTTTAATAATGATGGTATCACCAACAGAAATTTCCTCAACTGGTCTCTTAATAATCCCCGAATCAACTTTTACCCAAGCTTCTTGAGGTGCTAAATCCATTAGATTACGAATAGAATCCCTTGTTTTCTCAATGGACTTATTTTGTAATAAATTACCCAAGGCAAATAACCAAACCACGGTAGCTCCTTCAAGCCATTCACCTATTAATGCGGCACCAATAGCTGCAGCAGACATTAAAACATTCATATCTAGTGAACGACTTTTGATTGCATAGTAAGCACTTTTTACAGGCTTATAACCACTTATCACCATTGTTATCGCATATAGTAAAGTGGACATAAAGGGAGAAATTCCAGTAAAAGAACCGATAAAGCCAAATGCAATTAACACACCCGAAACAATAATTAAGCCATTTTCGTTTTTACTTTTGTGAGACTGTATCGACTGTTTTTTTGAATGTAATGAAGCTTTATAACCGATTTTAGAAACTTCAGATATAATATCTTCAACACTATTGGAATGTTCGATTTTCATTTTTCCAGTAGAAAAATTAACACTAATGTTTTTAACTGATGGATGGGAACTAAGATGATTTTCAATGCTTTTAGCACAACTTCCACAGTCCATTCCTTCGATCGTGTATGTTTTTATATGTTTATTTTGTTTAAGTGGTTCAATTTCATAACCAAGGTTTTGAACGACCCTCTCTATTTGGTCTAATGAAGAAATATCCTTACCTACTACTTGAAGTTTGGCGGTATTGTAATTTACTTTTACATCTTGAATACCTGTTAATCCATTCAAGCCTTTTTCAATAGTTAAAGCACAAGAAGGACAATCCATTCCTTGGATTCGATATTCTGCCTTTTCTCCTATAGGAGAAGGGATATTTTTCAGTGGTATTGTTTCAACTTCACTACTACAGCAGCTTGATTTATCCGTACTTGTATTATTTTCTTCACTTTTGCTACTACAACAAGAGGATATCGTAGACTTATTATCTAATGGAACCATTGAAGATTTAGTACTGCAACAACCTTCAGTTTCTTTAACATCTTTCCATTCCGTTTTTCCTTCCTTCCTACTACAACAGCTTTTATGATCTTGAACAGGAATTTGTTCTTTTTCTTTTGAACTACTGCATTTGTCTGCCATTGACCTCAACTCCTAATCGATGTGACGTTCACAACAATCTATTTCATTTTGAACATCTTCAAGAACGGCATCAAACATTGCTAATAAATCCCGTATATTTTGATTTCGTAAACTGTAATAGCAGTATTTACCTTCATTTCTTCCCACAATAATTCCACACCCCTTTAAGCATGCAAGGTGTTGAGAGATATTTGATTGATTCCCATTGATTTCTTCAACAATTTGGGAAACAGTTTTTTCTTTCTCTTTAATGCTTTCGAGAATTTGAATCCTTGTTTTATTAGAAAACCCATGAATCAGTTTAACTTTCATATCAATATCAGCATTTCTCATAAATTTCCTCCTTACATATTAGAAAGTACTAATATGTTTTGTTATTATCATATTAGCAATTTCTAATATGTGTGTCAAAAAATAAAGGTTCAAGGAGTAAAATAAGGATAAAAACATGCTCCTTTCAACAACATGGGGAACGATTGTCTACATGATAATGGTCCAATTGGTTTTTTAAAAAGTAAGAGTAAAGTTTTTATATCGAATTTTCTTTCTCTACATTGTAATAGGCAGAGCATACTAACAAGTTATGAAGCTCGTTTTATTATAAACAAGAAAACCTAGGCTTGGCCTAGGGTTCCAAAAAGCTTACAGTGTGCTATTAAAAAACTCCCCCGTGGTGCTAAAATATTTTTGGTTCGCCAACCAACATATCAGCATACGGAGGAGTTCTTATGTCTAATAAAGATACTAATAGTTTAGCACACATAACTTGGAATTGTAAGGATCACATCGTATTTGCCCCAAAGTACAGAAGAAAAGTCATATATGGAAAAATCAAAAAAGATATCGGAGAAATACTCCGAACCTTATGTAAAAGAAAAGGTATTGAGGTAAATGAAGCAACAGCATGTAAAGATCACGTACATATGTTAGTAAGTATTCCGCCAAAGATAAGTGTTTCTTCATTTGTAGGATATTTAAAAGATATTTATATAACGTTAATCCAAACATTAAAGGAGGAACAAATTTCTTAAATTATTCCTCTCTGTTCACACCAAAAGCTTCTGGAATCATCGTAAAACCTTCGATGACAGTATCTTCTTCCACTTCAATCATTAGGTAACGTTTACCGCTTAATTGAACTTGTTTAACGTACCTTAAATCCTGTGGACTAATCGAAATGTTTGCTATTTTCGTGTTAATTTTAATCGATTTTGATGTGAATTTTGGTAAGACGCTGCTTGCTTTTATTTCGTATTTGTCATCATCAATTATTTTTTGGAAGGCTGATTCTATCTTTTCTGTACTTATATCTTCAAGGCCGCTCACCTTTAAAACACGTTCAACGTCCTTGGAGTCTAATGTTGGTTGTTCCTCCTCTTCATTTTCTTCGATAATACGATTAATTTCTTCATACACATTGGAGAGAGTAGATGTATTTAATTGATCTCCTGTTACATCTTTAATAATTTCTTCAAAAACGATTTTATCATCTTTTGCGGTCATCGTTTCTTCGCCATTTAACACTTCCTCTATAAATTGATGATCAGGCTCATGCACCTTACCTGCTGAATAGAGAATGTGGTTAACATCTGCTGCATTGTCCGTAAAACAAGGAAATAGAAACCCCGCGATTGGAGCATTGAGGTTAATGATAGGGTCAACAACAAAATTATACTTGAACTCTTTCTCAACATAGTCAAAAAGCAGTTCTTTTTTTGGCTCTTGTGTATTATTAATACTACATAAAATATAGGGATGGGAGTAAACAGTATCTCGTTCACTTTCCTCAGCCTCGTCATTTTTGCGTTTCGTTGGCTTTAAATACTCTCCGCGAATGAATGTGACAACAATATCCATCTCATATTGTCGGTCTTTAAGCATTTTACCTACGATTTGAAGCATTTGCTCTTTCCAGCCTTCCACATCACTGCTAAGTAATCCCTGATGCAAAATAAGCTGGCTGCTACCTGCAACATCGCGTTGAAACTTTAATTCAAAAAGCTTCTCATCCAATTGGCCGGCAAGTAATTTTTTGAAGTTATTCATAAATAATTCTTGTTGATCCTGGTCAAGCATTTCAAAAGGCTGGCTTTGGTGATGATAAATCTCACTAGATTCTTTCATAATATAGACATTAAAAATGTCAGTGATTTTGAGTAAATCATTATTTATTTTGAATTGTTTTCGAATTTGTGCAATATCTTTTTTGTTCATGATTTATTACACTCCTAAACTACTTGGATGGCATTTTTACGAGACTAATAATATATTTCTTTAACTTTTAGTCATTCCTTTATTTTAACATAATTGTTTTACAGGTATTAAGTAACTTAAGTGTAACGGGAATATGTAACATGTTCATAAAATAAAAAGTTGACAAGGCATCAAGCCGCGTTATGAGAGATTAGAGAAAGATATTATTCCTTTTTTTGTTAAATGTAAATAAACTTGGTTTGTCGTTTTTTCAAAGTTTAAGAAAGCATAAAATTTTGTACTTAGTTTTAGTGTCTAGCTCCAGGCGCCATCGGCTCTAGGGTCTAGTCAAATAGGAATTGAAGGTAAAGAACACCTTCTATTCCTATTCGCCTTATGCTTGTCGCCGAATGCTACGAGACTTGCGCTTTTCTTATCCATATGAAGTGATTTTAATTTAAAGGTTATTAGCGAAAAAGCTAATATCCTTTATAACAAAAGAAGTTTTAATTCCTTAGTTTATTTATCTTTTAAAACCAGCGAAATTTACCTTTGCCATGTTTCTGACCACGATTTTGACCACGGTTTCGGCCCTGATTTTGCTGGCCTAAATTCTCTCCCTGATTTCCTAAGATCCCCTGATTTCCCTGATTCTGCTCCTGATCCTGCTCCTGATCTTGGTCCTGTTCCTGATCCGAATCTGCTTTGGCTTTTACTCTTGCACGTGAGTCACTATCTACTTTAATGTTAAGATCCAATTTCGAATTACCGCTTTTTATGATTTTTGCATTATTAACGTTTTTATCCTTTACGTCAATATCATTATCGTTATCTAATTCATTATCTAAATCATTCTCGACATTTGTCTTGCTATCTGCTTTTGCATTCGCATTTTCATTTTCTGAGTTGTTTTTTTTCAAAAAAAACATCCTGTTCACCCCCTTGCTTTTTACTATCACTATATTCAAGAGAGCAATTGATAGAATGGACAATATTCATAGTCAACGACACATTTTGCTTGAAATGATAATAGTCAATATAACAACCGTTTATATACTTGTAAATTGTGCAAGCATTTCCTATTAAAATACGCCATTCAGGTGGCGGTACTTTTCAGGAGGAATCCCGACCATTTTTCTGAAAGTCGCGACAAAATGGCTTGTGGAACGAAAGCCTACTTGCAGAGCAATTTCGCCGATCGTTACGGAATTGTTTTCTAAAAGGAGTTTTTTAGCTTGCTGGATTCGTAAATTCACAAAATAGGCATAGGGAGTTATATGGAAATTTTTTTGAAACAATGAATTCAAATGGCGCTTTGATGTATGGATAAACAGGGCCATTTCATCAAGACCGATATCTGGATTGGAAAGTTGAAAAGCAGAAGAAATTCATAGACATTAGAGGAGGCACTTATACTAAAGCTATCTGTTGCCTCGCCATTTTGTTTTAACACGTTCGTAATGAAGGTGGAAATCGGTGCTTCCTGTTCCCAGTGAAAAACAGCCGATTGATAGAAACCAAGTGTAATTAACATCTCTTTTACCATCAGCCCGCCAAATGTTAGATAGAGAGTTTTCCATGGAATGGAATCACTTTGTTCATTTTTATATGAATGTGCCATGTGCGGCAGGAGGAGGACTCCGTTATTGGCCGTGAGGTTGATCTGTTTATTTTGAAACATGATAGAACCTTGTCCGCTCACAGTTTGAATCCAATGATAATAAGGATAACCAGTTGGGCGTGTGATATTTTCTTGGGCAGGATTGAAACCGATTGTTTCAGCTAAAAGCGGCAGTTTGCTTTCATTTAACGGGATAAGAAAATGTTTTTTCATTGATTCGCTTCCTTCCAGGAATCTTCGTTCAAAGAGTTCCTTTTTTTTATATCGGTTTCCATTATATTATATATAATCACACTTTGTAATCGTATACAATGGGATTATAATGATATAAAGGAAAAAGGTGATGGGATATGATTAACGAAAAACTTCCAAAAATTTGGTATGGCGGAGATTATAATCCAGAGCAGTGGGAAAAAGAGGACTGGGATGAGGATGTCCGAATGTTTAAACTTGCAGGGATTGATGTGGCAACATTAAATGTTTTTTCTTGGGCATTAAATCAGCCTGATGAAGAAACATACGATTTTACATGGCTGGATGAGCAAATTGACCGGTTATATCAAAATGGAATTTATACTTGTCTGGCAACTAGCACTGCAGCACATCCCGCTTGGATGGCCAAAAAATATCCAGACGTACTGAGAGTTGATTACCAAGGCAGAAAGCGTAAGTTTGGCGGGAGACATAATTCCTGTCCGAACAGCCCAACTTATCGAAAGTATGCGGAACGGATGGCAGACCGGTTAGGTGAAAGGTATAAGGATCATCCAGGAGTATTAATTTGGCATGTGTCCAATGAATATGGCGGATACTGTTATTGTGAGAACTGTGCTGAGAGTTTTAGAAAATGGCTTCAAGAGAAATATGGAAGCTTAGAGAGCTTGAATAAAGCATGGAACACGCGCTTTTGGGGCCATACGTTTTATGAGTGGGATGAAATTGTTCCTCCAAATGCATTAAGTGAAGAGTGGAATGGGGATTCGACTAGTTTTCAAGGAATCTCGTTAGATTATCGAATTTTTCAGTCTGATAGCTTACTAGAGTGCTTTAAGCTTGAGCGGGATGTCTTGAAAAAGCATACGCCTGATATCCCAATAACAACGAATTTAATGGGTACTTATAAAGAGCTCGATTATTTTAAATGGGGCAAAGAAATGGATGTTGTTTCATGGGATAACTATCCTGCGTATGACACGCCAGAGAGCTTTACGGCGATGAGGCATGATCTTATGAGGGGCTTGAAAAGCGGCCAGCCCTTTATGCTAATGGAGCAGACGCCGAGCCAGCAAAATTGGCAGCCATATAATTCGTTGAAACGCCCCGGTGTGATGCGCTTATGGAGCTATCAAGCAGTGGCTCGTGGTGCGGATACGGTCATGTTTTTCCAATTAAGAAGATCAGTAGGTGCCTGTGAAAAATACCATGGAGCCGTGATCGAACATGTTGGCCATGAGCATACAAGAGTGTTTAGGGAAACAGCCGCACTCGGCAAGGAGCTGGCGAACCTTTCCGATACTTTGCTTGATTCACGGGTACAAGCTAAAGTAGCGATCGTGTTTGACTGGGAAAACCGCTGGGCAACGGAATTATCAAGCGGTCCATCAAAGGCATTGGATTATGTCAATGAAGTTCACAAATACTACGCCGCCTTATTTGGAGATAATATCGCGGTTGACATGATTGGTGTTGATGAGGATTTATGCAAGTATGATATCGTGTTTGCCCCAGTGTTATATATGGTGAAATCAGGGTATGCCAAAAGGATTAAAGAATTTGTGCAAAATGGAGGAACGTTTGTGACAACGTTCTTTAGCGGAATCGTGAATGAGCATGATCTTGTCACCGTTGGCGGTTATCCAGGAGAATTGCGGGATCTTCTTGGTATTTGGGTTGAGGAAATCGATGCTCTGCCGCCTGAAGAAAAGAATCAAATTGTTGTCAAAAAAGAAACAGGCAATCTAACCGGCAGCTATGAGTGCAGATTGTTGTTTGATATTATCCATTCCGAGGGTGCAGAAGTGCTGGCTGAATATGGCTCTGATTTTTATGCCGGTACCCCGGTGATTACATGTAATTCCTATGGGAAAGGAAAAGCGTATTACGTAGGAACCTGCCCTGACACAGCGTTTTTAACAGACTTTGTCAAAACGGTTTGTGAGGAAAAGAAAATTAAACCGGTACTTGATGTTCCAAAAGGGGTGGAAGTGACAGAGAGAAGAAAGGATGGCTTCTCTTACTTGTTTGTCATGAACCACAATGCATCAACAGTAGAAGTTGAGATCAGTGAAGGAACAGACCTGTTAACAGGCAAAGAATTAAACGGGGCAACTTCATTAGAAGCTTATGGGGTCATGATTGTAAAACAATAGAATAGGCTTTAGACTGTCTTAGACTTTAAATAAAGGACAAAATGGTCACGGCATATCGTTGTGACCATTTTGTCCTTCTCTATTCATCTTATTTATAAACCTTCATCGGCAGGTCAGTTAAAGACTGTCCAGTAGCTGAAGCAGTTAAATGGTTTTCTAATTCAAAACCTTCAACTGGTTCGATGCGGGAAAACCTTTTTAAGAATGCTTCCAGTGCAACGTTCATTTCTAATCGTGCAAGTGGTGCACCTAAACAGAAATGCGGACCATTTCCGAATGTCAGATGCTTTTTATTGTTTGAACGATGGATGTCTAAAGAGAAAGGATCATCAAACATCGTTCCATCCATATTACATGCACTCATCCACGCAATGACGACATCTCCCTTTTTCAACTCAATGCCTAATAAATCATTGTCTTGTTTAACCGTACGATCTCTTCTTGAAATATGGAAACGATATCGGAGCATTTCTTCGACTGCGTTTGGCACGAGTTCCAGATTATTTCTTAGTTCTCCGTATATAGACTCATCATCATAAAGCAATGAATAGAATGTATTGGCGATTGCATGGCTCGTTGTTTCGACACCTGCGCCTAAAAGCAGCATTGTCACCTGCACAATCTCATCATCTGTAAATCGTTCACCATCTACCTCAGCTCTGATTAAGTCGGAAATAATATCATCAGATAGATTTAAACGTTTTTGAAGCACAATAGGGTAGAGATATTGGAAATATTCCTTTGCAGCAAGCTGTTTTTGACGTTCTATGTCCTCCAGTCTTTCTTTGTCATAAGGTTGGAAAAGGATATCCACCCATTTTTTGAACTGATCCCTGTCTTGTATTGGTACTCCAAATAAATCAGCGATCACTAGACTAGGCAAAGGAGCTGCCAAGGCTTCTACAATATTTACGGTAGAGTTTTCCTGGATGTCTTCTACAAGTTCGAATGCAATTTGTTGAATACGTGGTTCCCAGTTTTTTAAACTGCGGGGAGTGAAAGCTGCTGCTAACAAAGAGCGACTTTTCCTATGTTGGGGAGGGTCCAAATTTGTAAGGTTTATAGGAGAATGTCCTTCTTGTTTGTGATTAGCGCCAACAAAAATCGTTGTTCTAGACCCTTCACTTGAAAAGACTTCATAATTGCTTAACACCTGTTTAACATCCTCATATTTAAACACATTCCAAGTATCTGTTTTTTCATGATAATAAACAGGGTGATGATGTAGCATTTCTTTATACCATTCAATAGGGAAAAATTCTTCTGAACGTGATTGGAAATTAGTGATTTCGTTAACAGGAATGACTTCTTTAATCATGATTCTGCATATTCCTCCTTCGTATTCTAACCTTCAGTTTCACCTTACTCTAATCAGAGTAATTTATAAAGAGTAAAAAGTAATATAGATTTTTTAGTCTAAGTCTAAAACCAACATAGTGGTATAGGACATGAAGCCTACATATAAAAGAGATTTTGTTTACATTTGCAGAGATCGATGTCATGTTGTGAGACTTAATATGATAAAATTTAAGGGTTTAAATAACTGATTAATAGAAAGGAGAAGTCCTCTTGTCTCTTTCGTTATTTATACTCGGGAGTTTAGCTGAAGAAAATAGCCACCCTTATAAATTAAAGAAACGATTATTAGATTCACTTCCTATAGACAAAATGAGTGAAGGAAAATTTTACTATAATTTTGAAGCATTACAGAAAAAAGGTCTTATTGAGCCTGTCGAAACCATTCAGAAAGAGAATCGCCCAAACAAAACGATGTACGCGATTACTCAGGCTGGAAGACAATTTCTTGAACAAGAGGTCTACAACAATTTCAAAAAGGCTTCAAAGATAGAAGATCTTTATATATCGATCTATCTGTTGAAATATATTGATCCAGTTAAAGCAGTTTTTTTCCTGGAGGATGCGGTAAAACAAGAAAAGAAACGATGGGCGAAATATAGAGAGGCTAAAAATAAAGAAGAATTCAAAAGACAACTTGAATTACTGGATGAAAAACAGCAGAAAGCCGTACAATTTATTAGTGAACATGCCTTTAGCCAATCAGACGAGAATATTCGTTGGATGGAAAAGCTCTTAAGCTTTTTGCAGCGGATTGAAGACTGAAAGAGAAAACGAGTGCGATGCACGTGGTAGAAAGGGAGTGATTTTGTTAGATTTAACGAAATATCTATCTGGAAGAACTTCTTTGAATGATTATGTACATCGTATCAATCAAAATGGCGCTTCGTTTCAAGTTCATTATTGGGGAGTCATGCCAAAGCATTATGACAATCTATTACATAAACATTCCTTTTTTGAAGTATGTTATGTAGTTGAGGGAGAAGGGACTTATATAGATGGTGATTGTTCCTACATGCTTAAGAAAAACACACTCTTTTTATCAAGACCAGAGGTTATCCATCAAATAAAAAGCGAGGAAGGGTTATCTCTATTATATGTTGCCTTTCAACTAATCGAATCAGAGTCAAGTGAGAACTGGATTAGAATTATGGAGAATGCAAAGCAATGCAATGAAATCATCTTACATGATACGCATGACATGGAAACAGCATTATTATGGAAATCGCTTCTTATCCAAGCAACAAAGCCTAAAAATGAGTTTTTTGAAGATATGCTTTCGACTATTGCCTATTCCCTTATTCTTTCAATCCTTCAAGATTTTGTCCCTGCCTTGAATAAGAGTCATCAAAAACATGTTCCTGAACAGTTTTCTGCACTTCTGACTCAAGCGCAATTGTATATAAATGACAATTTATCAAATTCGTTAAAACTAACAGAAGTCGCAAGGCACTTGCATATATCCGGCAGGCATTTGTCGCGGATTTTTGTATCTGAATTAGGAGTAAGTTTCTCTAATTATGTGCAAGACGAACGGATCAAAAAGGCAATAAAATTGCTCAAAAAAACGAATTTATCGATAAAAGAAATTGCTGAGGAAACAGGTTTTATGAATGTTCAATATTTTACCCGTGTTTTTACTTCGATGATGCAATCATCACCTGGGCGGTTTCGCTCTATGTATGTAGACAAAAATACAACGACATATTCTGATAGCTGAGATAAGGATCAGGAAACCCTAATCAACACTATTGTGTTCAAGGAGCCTGATCTTTTTTATAATATCAGAATTTATATATTTTCTTAACATAGCTTGCGTTTCTGAATCTAGCTCCAGGCGCCATCGGCTCGAGGTCATAAGTCAAACAGGAATTGAAGGTAAAGTACACCTTCTATTCCTGTTCGCCTTATGCTTGTCGCCGATAGGCAGGCGCCTTGCGCTTTTTTTACGTTTAAAGATGTCCTTAAAGTATAAAAACATGTCTTCAAAATTTAATTACTATTATGAAAGGGTTTTATATAATTAACTACGTAAACAAGGAAATGACAGTAACAAAAAGGTGATTTCATTTAGGGGGAATCGTCACTTATAATTGGAAGCGCATTCTTTGATAAATGTGAAAATTTTAGGATGTCTCTAAATGTAAAATCAAAAGTTAAAATGTTACTGCCAAGACAAGGAGGAACAATCGATGAAACTATCTTATGTAACAGATAGCTTAGGCCACTTGCCATTTGAAGAGATGTTGGATTTCGTAGCGGATTTAGGTATCGATACTATTGAAATGACCACAGGGGGCTGGTCTTCTGCGCCTCATTTAAAATTAGATGAACTATTAGAAAGTGAGCAGAAAAGAATTGATTTTTTAACTAGTTTGGAAAAGCGCCATATAAAACTATGTGCATTAAATTGTTCAGGAAATCCTTTAGACCCAGGTGAGCTTGGTAAACAGCATCGGGAAGTTACAGATAAAACAATGGAGTTAGCTAAATTGTTAGGGGTAAAAAAAGTCATTATGATGAGCGGGCTGCCAGCAGGAAGCCCTGAAGATAAAATACCTAACTGGATTACTTATACGGTTAGTTGGCCGCCGGTTCTGAAAGAAATATTAGATTACCAGTGGAATGAGGTAGCAATCCCATATTGGAAAGACTTAGTGAAGAAAGCTGAAGCATGTGGAGTGGAAAAGATTGCCCTTGAAAATTTCAGCTCCCAATTAGTTTATAATCCAGAAACGCTTTTTAGATTACGCAATGCGGTTGGACCAATCGTTGGCTTAAACTTGGATCCAAGCCACCTGATTTGGATGGGAGCTGATCCAATTTTAGCTGCAAGGGAATTAGGAGGAGCGATCCATCATGTTCATGGTAAAGATGTTCGACTTGAGAGACATCTATCCGCTGTGAATGGTGTGTTGGAAACAAAAGAAGTGACAGATGTAGTGAATAGAGCCTGGAATTATGTAGCAGTAGGCTGCGGACAAGATTTGCAATGGTGGAAAGAGTTCTTCTCTGTCGTGAAGATGATGGGATATGATGAAGAAGTTTCGTTGGAAATGGAAGATTTGACGATGTCAGTAGAGGCAGGAATAAGAACTTCTATTGATGCTTTACAACAAACACTTAGTTTTTAATCTGATAAGCAAAGTTGACTATTTCTGCTCTTAAGTATCTGAAAATTCAGAATATAATTCGAGAAAGAGGCGATGAACATGTTAAATGGTGAAAAAATTATTGCAAGACCACTACATTGGGCTATGGTCGGAGGCGGCCGGCTTGGACAGGTTGGATATAAACACCGTACAGGTGCGCTAAGAGATAATACGGCTTTTCAATTAGTAGCAGGAGCATTTGATATCGATCCTGAAAGAGGAAAGGATTTTGGAATGAATATTGGGGTAGCTGAAAATCGCTGCTATCCTGATTATAAAACGATGTTTGCAGAAGAAGCGTTAAGGGAGGATGGGGTTGAGGTTGTCTCGATTGCCACTCCTAACGGGACTCATTATGAAATATGTAAGGCCGCATTAGAAGCCGGTTTGCATGTTATCTGTGAAAAACCATTGTTTTTTACCTCTGAGGAGGGTGAAGAAATAAAAGCTCTTGCAGAGAAAAAAGGGAAAATTGTTGGGGTGACGTATGGTTTCTCCGGAAATCAGATGCTCCTTCAAATGCGCGCCATGATTGAACAAGGAAAAATCGGTGAAATTCGTGTGGTTGAACTGCAGTATACTCATGGCTTTAATGCAACTGATCAAGGAGATAAAACAAGTGATGCCCAAAAGTGGCGTGTTGATCCTAAGGTTGCGGGACCAAGCTATGTTTTAGGAGATCTGTCCACCCATACGTATTATATGTCCCAGCTGATTATGCCGCATATGAAAATTAAAGAATTGTTATGTGACCGGCAGAGCTTTGTTGGAAGCCGTGCCCCTTTAGAGGACAATGCTTTTGTTCTTATGAAATATGAAAACGGAGCGGTAGGAAGACTTTGGACTTCCTCGATTAATGCAGGCTGCATGGACGGACATCGAATCCGCATTGTAGGATCTAAAGCAAGCTTAGAATGGTGGGATAGCAAGCCAAATGAACTTAGGTTTGAAGTTCAGGGAGAGCCGATTCAAACGCTTATTCGTGCAATGCCTTACTTAGACGAATCCTGCAATGCCGATGAGCGCTTAGGAGCATTACATCAAGAAGGGTTGTCAGAGTCATGGGCAAATATTTATCTTAAATTTGCCGTTGCAATCGATGCGAAGAATCGAAACGATGAGGAAACATTAAAGAATCTTGTTTATCCCGACATTGATGCAGGCATTGATGGCATTCGCTGGATTGAAAATTGTGTTCGTTCTGCTGAAAATGGAGCTATTTGGGTAGAGTTTGATCATCATAAAAAACTTGCGGTTAATCTGTAAAGTTGCAGAATGGATAAATAGTAGCCATATAGTATGGGGATACAGCTTTAATAGTTCAAAACAATAACTATAACAAACTTTATATAAAACACCGTGGGAGCAGTTAGCTGAGACTGATCCCCGGTTTTTACCTCTAAAAAGTCATTACATCCAGAGTGAAACGTTTTATACAAATACAATTAGGAATTATAAAAGACTCTTAACTCCTATTAAAGCCACCAAATTGTTTAAATGTTTTAGCTGTAATTTCCGGAAAAAATCAAAAAAGCAAAAATGATAGCGCTTTAAATGTGGTGAAAAACCACTTCTCCGTCAATCTTTATTAGGAAAAGAAACTTTACGGCCAATACTTCTAAGTCAACAAGTCCAAGAAATTTGAGAAACACCATTTGTAAAGGGGGAAATTGAACATGGAAAATATAAAGGTTTCTGAAAATCCAGTTGAACCAGAACATGCCAAGAAAAAGAACCCGCAAAAATTTTTGAAATTAGTAACAATTGTATCAACTTTTGGGGGACTATTATTCGGATATGATACAGGGGTAATTAATGGTGCACTTCCATTTATGGCTCAACCTGACCAATTAAACTTAACTCCTTTCACAGAGGGGTTAGTAGCAAGTTCTTTAGTATTAGGTGCTGCTTTTGGTTCCATCTTTGGCGGACGGTTATCGGATACAAAAGGACGCAGGAAGGTTATTTTGTATCTTGCGATGTTATTTTTCTTTTCTGCAGCTGGCTGCGTTATTGCTCCTAATACAACGATTATGGTTATTTTCCGTTTTCTATTGGGCCTGGCGGTTGGCGGTTCCTCTGTCGTCATTCCATCGTATTTAGCTGAAATAGCTCCTTCAGACAGGCGTGGTGTATTGGTTACGCAAAATGAATTGATGATTGTTACTGGGCAGTTCCTTGCTTATATATTCAATGCGGTTATTGGAAATGTTTTTGGAGATGCAGGACATGTATGGCGTTACATGTTAGTCATTGCGACACTTCCAGCTGTAGCGCTTTGGATTGGTGTCCTCATTTTACCTGAAAGCCCTAGATGGTTAGCATCAAAAGGAAAAATGGCTGAAGCATTGAACATCCTGCAACAGATTCGCAGTGAAAGTATTGCACAACAAGAATTGAAGGAAATAAAATCACATATTTCAGAAGAGCAGAAAATAGAAAAAATGAGATTTAGAGACTTAGGGATACCTTGGATTCGACGTATAGTCATTCTTGGTATTGTCATTGGGTCTATATCGCAATTGGTAGGAATAAACTCAATTATGTACTATGGTACACAAATTCTTGAAACTTCTGGATTTGGAACAAAAACAGCATTAATCGCAAACGTAGCAAACGGATTAATTGCCGTAATTGCCGTAATTGTCGGGATGTCTCTTTTAAATAAAGTGAATAGAAGGACAATGCTGCTTACAGGCTTAGTAGGTGTAACAATTGCGTTGATTTCAATTGGTACGTCTGCAATGATGCTTGCAGGATCTCCAATATTGCCATATGTCGTCTTATCAATGACTGTCCTATATTTAGCCTTTTTCCAAGGTGCGATTGGTCCGATGGTATGGCTCATCCTTGCTGAAATCTTCCCTGTTCGTTTAAAAGGTATTGGGATGGGAATGGCCGTTTTGTTTTTATGGCTTTGCAATTTTTTAGTAGGATTATTCTTCCCTGTTCTTATGGATGGGATCGGAATTTCAGGGACATTTTTCTTATTCGCTTTCTTTGCGATTATTGGGGTCATCTTTGTAGCAAAAAACTTACCAGAAACAAGAGGATTATCATTAGAGCAGATAGAGGATATTTTTAAGAACAAAAGTATTAGATCTTGATTTCGCAATAGACACTATGCTTAATTAAACGTTTGTTTAATGTGTTGCCTGGTTTTTGTGTCTAGCTCCAGCGCCTAGCCCTCTAGGGTCTAGCCACTCATGAATTGAAGGCAAAGATCACCTTCTATTCATGAGTGGCTTATTTGCCCTAGGCTGATCAAGGCGCTTGCGCTTTTTCTGTGAAAATAAAAAATCTTGGGGTATTAATCCATTTAAGGTGTGAGGCATACTTTTTAATGGGTTTTAAGT
>NZ_CANNCR010000058.1 GCF_947503125.1 uncultured Metabacillus sp. | reverse complement strand
TTCCGGCCAATAATTCCGTCAGATTATGGACAAAGTATTTCATCAATTTCTTGTCATTATAGAGCGTCAGTAACACTCAGAGACGAAGAGCTCTGAGCATTTTAGATGGATCGTAGTGAATTTGCTTTTTTGACTAGCTGCTTTTTGATGACACAATAATCGCGTCATACCCCTTCTGTTTTAACTCATTTGCCAGCCTAAGTGCATTTTCTTTTTCAGCAAAGGCTCCTGTTTGAACCTTGTACAAGACCTTTTCAGAAGCTTTTTTTGTCTTTTTCTTTAGATTGTAGGTTGTAACTATCCCAGCTACAATGGCTCGGGCACAGGTTAACCGGTAGGCGGCTGAACGCAGAAGGCTTGCTTCGTTTTTGTTAGTCATAAACCCGCATTCAACCAGGATCGCAGTCATATTCGTTTCCTTCAGCACATGGAAATTGGCAGTTTTTACACCACGGTCTTTGAGAGAAGTGTGCTTCACAAGACTTGCTTGTACATTTTTGGCTAATTGATAAGCGGCCATAGGCTTTGATGAATAGACATAGGTTTCGATCCCGGCTGCTGATGTCCATTCTCTCCCGTTACCATGTGCGTTCGCATGAATTGAAACAAACAAGTTAACATTTTCTCGGTTTGCCTTCGCTGTTCTTTCGCTAAGCGGTACATCGCGATTATCAGAATGCGAAAAAAGCACGGTTACCCCATCATACGCGGTTAATAGCTTTCTCATTTCTTTAGCAACAGTACGATTAAATTCATACTCCTGCATCCCATCAACAGTTCTTTTCCCCGGCGTTTCATACCCATGCCCTGCATCAATCATGATTTTCATAGACTTGTCCTCCTTTTTAAACGATTCTTCATATGTAATATAGGGGTTTATTGGTAAAAAGTAGCGGGTGGGCGGAAAAAAGTTAATAAAATGGAGGTGATTCAATAAAACCACTAAGTGGTTCGAAAAAAAGGAAAAGGGACGCAATTCTGGGGCTGCGTGGTTCAAATAGTATAATAAGTGGTTCAATCCCGGTCTGAAAAAAAGCAAATGGTTCATTAAATTAATTTAGTGGTTCAATAAATTCCAAAAGAGAAGCAATTCTCTAGCTGGATGGTTCAAAAAATAGAATAGGTGATTCAATTCCCATCTATGGATCCACATCCCCAATTCGGCCCACCACCCAAAATTCACCGCATCCCCAGTTTTCTCCAATCCCCAAAAATAAAATTCTATTTTGGAATGTCCAATACTAATGCTAAAATAATAAAAGAGTCTTTCTTACATTAAAAGGATGACAAAGGTTTTAGTTAGCTCTCATCATAAAGGAGGATAAGCCGTGCCTAAAGTTCGCACAAAGGATCTTATTGATAAATTTAATTTTGAAGTGATTAGCGGTGAGGAAGGGATTAATCGGCCGATTGTGACGAGTGATTTGTCTCGTCCTGGGATCGAGATGGCTGGATTTTTTACATATTATCCAAAGGAACGGGTTCAGCTGCTTGGGAAAACGGAGCTTTCGTTTTTTCTTCAGTTGTCAGATCAGGAGCGGAAGCATCGGATGGACGAGCTTTGTACAGATGTGACGCCAGCGATTATTGTGACAAGGGAGATGGATGCTCCGCATGAATTGATCGAGGCTTCTAATCGCGAGGGTGTTCCAGTGTTACGTTCACCAATGAAAACAACGCGGTTATCAAGTCATTTGACCAATTTCCTTGAAACAAAGCTTGCGCCAACAACGGCGGTTCATGGCGTATTGGTCGATATTTATGGTGTCGGTGTATTAATTATTGGGAAAAGCGGTGTTGGTAAAAGTGAAACGGCTCTTGAGCTTGTTAAGCGCGGGCATCGTTTAGTCGCAGATGATTGTGTTGAAATCCGTCAAGAGGATCAGGATACTTTAGTAGGAAGTGCTCCTGAACTAATCGAGCATCTTCTAGAAATACGCGGGCTGGGCATCATCAATGTGATGACTTTATTCGGTGCAGGTGCTGTTCGCAGCTTTAAACGAATTACGCTTGTCGTTAATCTTGAGCTTTGGGATCAAAATAAGCAGTATGATCGCCTTGGTCTTGAAGAGGAAAAAATGCGGATTATTGATACTGATGTAACTAAGCTGACAATTCCGGTTCGACCTGGACGAAACTTATCGGTTATTATTGAGGTAGCGGCGATGAATTACCGTCTAAAACGGATGGGGGTAAATGCTGCAGAGCAATTTACCAATAAGCTTGCTGGTGTGATTGAAGAAGGAGATCATGAGGAAGAATAAGATTTCCACATTAAAGGGTCAGACCCCAAGGAAAAAAGCTGCGGGTCACCCTGACATACATATAATGCTGGTTTAAAAAATAGGATAGCAGGGAGTTGAAGAAATGGAAGAAAATTTACAGCCTCTTGATCCCATTTTTCTTGAATTAGGTCCGATTCAAATTCATTGGTATGGATTGATTATTGGTGTTGGTGCCTTGCTTGGACTCTTGATAGCGGTGCGAGAAAGTGAGAGAAGAGGGCTTCATAAGGATACATTTGTTGACCTGGTTTTATTTGCGATTCCAATTGCGATCTTAGGGGCAAGAGCCTATTATGTCATTTTCCAATGGGGCTATTATTCTCAAAATCCTGGGGATATTATTAAAATATGGAACGGCGGCCTTGCGATTCACGGCGGCCTCATTGCTGCGGTTCTTACAGGGATTGTGTTTGCGAAGGTTAAAAAGCTTTCATTTTGGAAGCTTGCTGATATCGCGGCGCCAAGTATTATCCTCGGACAGGCGATTGGACGCTGGGGAAATTTTATGAACCAAGAGGCGTATGGCGGGCCGGTTTCAAGGGAATTTTTAGAAGGGTTGATGCTGCCTGATTTTATCATCAACCAAATGTATATTAATGGAGAGTATCATCATCCCACCTTTTTATATGAATCATTATGGAATTTTATTGGATTTATTGGATTAATGCTGTTAAGAAAAGCGAATTTCAGGCGCGGAGAGCTGTTTTTAACCTATGTCATTTGGTATTCAGTTGGCCGGTACTTTATCGAAGGCATGCGTACAGACAGCTTGATGCTGACAGATACGCTAAGAATTGCACAGGTTATTTCGATTGTCTTAATTGCGGTAGCGGTAGGCATCATGATCTTCCGCCGTATGAAGGGCTATTCAAAAGCGAGATACCTAGACTCTGGTCAATAAGACAGATTTAAAAATACATCAAGGAGGGTTGGCTGTGGGGAATAGCTTAAAAAAAGGATTTCAGGCTGGATTCCAGACAACCTGGACATTAGGGAAGGTTATTTTTCCAATCACATTACTTGTTAGTGTGCTGCAATATACGCCTGTGCTCGACTGGCTGGCCGTACTTATTGCCCCGCTCATGGGCGTTTTCGGCTTGTCAGGAGAGGCGGCGATCCCGTTGGTTATTGGGAATTTCCTAAATCTTTATGCAGGGATCGGGGCGATTTTATCTCTGGAATTAACCGTTAAAGAGGTTTTTATTTTAGCGGTCATGCTGTCATTTTCACATAATTTACTTATTGAGTCCTCTGTTGCCGCAAAGGTTGGCATAAAAATATGGGTTATTTTAGCTGTAAGGATTGGTCTTGCCTTAATTTCAGCGATTGTTGTGAATCTTGTGTGGCATGGCGGGGGTGAAACGGCCCAATACGGGTTTGTTAACAATACTCAAGCAGAACCAAATGGCTGGCTTGAGATCATTCTTTTAGCGATCCAAAAGGCAGGTTTAGGTGTAATCCAGCTTGCCTTAATTGTCATTCCATTGATGATTGCGATCCAATTTTTAAAGGATTTAGGAATGCTAAATGTATTTACAAAATGGATGGCACCAGTGACAAGAATGTTAGGAATGAAGGAAAATACCTCGATGACATTAGTAGCAGGGCTGACGATTGGCTTAGCCTACGGTGCCGGCGTGATGATTCAAGCGGTAAAGGAAGATAATGTCAGCCACAGAGATTTAACGTTAGCGTTTATTTTCCTCGTTGCCTGTCACGCAGTAGTTGAGGATACGCTGATCTTTATCCCGCTGGGCATCCCTGTTTTACCATTGCTTATCATCCGGTTATCTGTTGCCATCTTACTAACAATCACGATCGGTGCCATTTGGCGGAAAGCTGAAGCAGCACCGAGCAGAAAGGAAGCGACTTATGAAAATTAACACATTACTATTTGACTTAGATGGAACATTGATCAACACAAATGAGCTGATCATTGAATCATTTCTTCACACATTAAATTCCTACTATCCTGGACAATATAAACGTGAGAATGTCCTTCCGTTCATTGGTCCGACGCTTTATGATACGTTTGGAAGCATCGATCCGGATCGGATGGAGGAAATGGTCAAAGCATACCGGAAATTTAATCATGAGCAGCATGATTTACTCGTAACTGAATATGATACGGTCTTTGAAACAATCAAAACCTTAAAGGAAAACGGATTTAAGCTAGGTATAGTGACGACAAAAATACGAGATACCGTTAATATGGGGCTAAAGCTTACAAAGCTTGATCAATTTTTTGATGTTGTGGTTACACTTGATGATGTAGAAAATGCGAAGCCGCATCCTGAGCCAGTCTTAAAGGCATTGGCTCAGCTTGGCTCATCTCCTGAGGAAGCGATCATGGTTGGTGATAACCATCATGATGTGGGGGCAGGCAAAAATGCCGGAACAAAGACAGCGGGAGTAGCGTGGAGCATTAAAGGGAGAGACTATATCTCGAGCTATAACCCTGATTATTTATTAGAAAAAATGAGTGATTTATTGCCGATCGTCGGAGTGGAATGATGTGAGAAGAACGACGAGATATCCGGTCTCAGGTGCGAATTCCTTATGGCATATTTATAAAACCGTGCCATTTTGGAAGGTTGTTCGAAACTTTATCGTCATTCAGCTTGCAAGATATACGCCATGGTTAGCGATGAAAAATTGGCTATACCGTACGTTTCTTCACATGAAAATCGGCAAGCAAACATCCTTTGCCTTAATGGTCATGCCAGATATTATGTTTCCAGAAAAAATTACCGTTGGCAACAACTCGGTCATTGGCTACAATACAACCATTCTGGCCCATGAGTATTTGATCAGGGAATATCGGCTAGGTGATGTCGTGATTGGTGATGAGGTCTTAATTGGCGCCAATTCCACGATTCTCCCTGGGGTCATCATCGGCGACGGTGCGATCGTATCAGCCGGAACCCTTGTTCATAAAGATGTTCCAGCTGGAGCGTTTGTCGGCGGAAATCCAATGACGGTTATTTACACAAAAGAAGAATTGGCAAAAAGGGAAGGTCAAGAGGCTGCTAGTAAGCACTAGTAGCCTTTTCTGTTAGAATGAGACAAAATCTAAGCTTAATTAAACGTTTGTTTAGCCATATTTCAAAAAGACTGAATAAACAAACAATTTAACAAAACACGATTTAGGCCTAAAACTGAACTTAATCTTGAAATAATTTCTTCACTTTGGTAATATATTAGCATATTAGCGAAGTAAAGCATTCTGAAAATTCCCCATCTTAACGGACAGGAATAACCCTGCCAATTATTGCTTTCCGTTAAGATCCGGTAAGTTTTGCTACCATTCAGTAGGAAGAACCTCCACTGGATGAAGTCTCACTTTATAAATCGAATTCAATGACGGGGGTAAAGACACATGTTTATGTTTGAAAAACCGCTTGGTATGGTTGATACATTACCAGCTTTATATGAAATAAAAAAGAAGACTCGGCAAGCAATGACAAATGTTATTGAACAATGGGGATTCCAGTTTATTGAAACACCGACACTTGAATACTATGAAACCGTTGGCGTTCAATCAGCGATTCTCGATCAGCAGCTTTTTAAATTATTAGATCAGCAAGGACATACATTGGTGCTAAGACCGGATATGACAGCACCGATTGCCCGTGTAGCTGCCTCTAAATTATATAATAATCTTTATCCATTACGTCTGGCATACTCGGCAAATGTCTTTCGCGCCCAGCAGCGTGAAGGAGGACGCCCTGCGGAGTTTGAGCAGGTCGGCGTGGAATTAATCGGGGACGGAACAACAAGCGCAGATGCAGAAGTGATTGCTTTAATGGTTGCTTCTCTGAAAGAAGCCGGACTTGAGAATTTTAAAATTGCAATCGGACATATTGGCTATGCGAATGCTTTGTTTAAAGAAGTATTAGGCAATCAGGAACGCGCTGATGTGCTAAGACGCTTCTTATATGAAAAAAATTATGTCGGCTATAAAGAGCATGTGAAGGGATTGCCGCTTTCATCGATTGATAAACAGCGCTTATTCACCTTGCTAACACTTCGCGGCGGCATCGATAAAGTAAGTGAAGCAAAGGATCTTATTTCATCTGAAGAGGCAAGTGATGCGCTTGAGGAAATCAGTCAGCTTTGGTCCACTCTTGAAGCGTTCAATGTCACGGATTATTTAAAGCTTGATTTAAATATTGTCAGTCATATGAGCTACTATACTGGCATTTTATTTGAGGTGTATGCAGATAATGTTGGCTTCCCAATTGGAAATGGCGGCAGATATGATCATCTCTTTGAAAAATTCAATCGGGCCGCACCTGCAACAGGCTTTGGCTTAAGACTTGATCGATTAATCGAAGCGCTAAAAACAACGGAAGAGCAAAAGCTGCAATGTGTGATCTATAGTCAGGAACGCCGTGCAGAAGCGATTGCCTATGCAGCAGAGCTCCGCGAGAGCAAGAAGCGGGTCGTGATGCAGGATATTAGCGGAATTAAAGATGTAGATGCCTTTACAAAGCAGTTTATAGAGGTTGACTATTTTATCGGTTCAAGAAAGGAGGAGCTGTAGGTGACAAATGTATTAACCATTGCGATGCCAAAAGGGAGAATTTTTGAAGAAGCAGTCGAAATGCTTCGCAAAGCCGAATACCAGCTCCCGCCTGAATTTGACGAATCAAGAAAACTGATTATCGATGTGCCAAACGAAAACATTCGGTTTATTTTAGCAAAGCCAATGGATGTCGTGACCTATGTTGAGCATGGCGTGGCTGATGTCGGAATCGCCGGCAAGGATGTCATGCTTGAAGAAGAAGGCGATGTCTATGAGGTTCTGGATTTAAACATTAGTGAATGCTATTTAGCTGTTGCCGGACTGCCAAATGCAAAGCTTGATGATGTTGCACCTAAAGTGGCCACAAAATATCCAAAGGTGGCGTCAAGCTATTTCCGTGAACAGGGGGAGCAAGTTGAAATCATTAAGTTAAATGGTTCGATTGAGCTCGCTCCATTAATTGGTTTAGCGGACCGTATTGTCGATATTGTTTCTACAGGCAGAACATTAAAGGAAAACGGGTTAGTCGAGCTTGAGCGGATTTGTGATATTACATCCCGCCTCATTGTCAATCCTGTCAGCTACCGAATGAAGGATGAGCAAATCGATGAGCTTGTTGAACGGTTATCGAAAGTAATTGGGGGGTAAAGGGATGAAAATTACTCGGATTACGGATGAAAAAGTATCGTTAAGACGGACGATTGATACTGGGACAGAAGAACAGCGTAAGGTTGTGCAATCAATTATTTCTGCTGTTCGCGAACAAGGAGACAAGGCGCTTTTTTCTTATACGGAAACCTTCGATAAAGTAGCTTTATCAAGCCTAAAGGTAACAGAAGATGAATTTGCTAAAGCTTACAGTGAGCTTGATGAAGAATTAGTCGAGATTATCCGTGAAGCAGCGGCAAACATTCGCTCCTTCCATGAAAAACAAAAGCGGGAGTCATGGTTCAGCTACAACGATGAAGGGACAATGCTTGGGCAAAAAATTACGCCATTGGATGCGGTTGGTGTTTATGTACCGGGCGGAACCGCTGCCTACCCTTCATCCGTGCTCATGAACGTGATCCCGGCACAAGTTGCAGGAGTAAAGCGGATTGTCCTAGTATCACCGCCAAACCAACAAGGCACACTGCCTGCAGGTGTACTAGTTGCGGCAAAGGAGTTGGGCATCACTGAGCTTTATAAAGTAGGCGGTGCGCAAGCCATTGCAGCCCTTGCTTATGGAACAGAAACGATTGCAGCGGTTGATAAAATCATGGGCCCAGGGAACATCTATGTGGCGTTGGCGAAACGCGAGGTATTCGGCATCGTTGATATTGACATGATTGCCGGACCTAGTGAAATTGTTGTGTTAAGTGATGAGACAGCACGGGCAAATGAAATTGCCGCAGATTTATTATCTCAAGCAGAGCATGATAAAAACTCATCAAGCATTCTTGTCACAACCTCAATGGAACAAGCAGAGGCAGTGAAAGCTGAGGTAGAAAAACAGGCAGCTGCCTTGCCGCGTAAGGAAATTGCCGAGGCATCCATTGAAACGTTCGGACATATTTATGTTGCAGAAAATCTGGAAACAGCGATTGCGGTGGTTAATGAACTGGCACCAGAGCATCTTGAAGTGCTAACCGAAAATCCGTTAGCGATCTTGAATGACTTGAAGCATGCAGGGGCGACTTTCCTTGGCCGCTATAGCTCTGAGCCTGTCGGCGATTATTTCGCAGGCCCTAACCATGTACTGCCGACAAATGGAACAGCACGCTTTTCAAGTCCGTTAAATGTTGATGATTTCGTGAAAAAATCAAGTATTATTTCATACAGTGAAAAAGCGTTTTATAACAATTATGCAAAAATCGCGAAGCTAGCGAGACTAGAGGGATTAGAAGCCCACGCCCGCGCGCTCGAGGCACGATTAAAATAAGGGGGAATCACGATGACAAGAACGGCATCAATTGAACGAAATACGAAAGAAACGCAAATTTCCTTAGCCTTTAATGTAGACGGCACAGGGCAGTCTTCACTGAAAACATCTGTCCCGTTCATGGATCATATGCTGGATCTTTTTACAAAGCACGGCCAATTTGATTTAACAGTAGAAGCGAACGGAGATATTGAAATAGATGACCACCATACAACAGAGGACATTGGCATTTGTTTAGGTCAGGCCCTTCGTGAAGCATTAGGTGATAAGCGCGGTATTAAACGCTACGGCAATGCGTTTGTACCAATGGATGAGGCGCTTGCCCAGGTTGTTGTTGATTTAAGCAACCGTCCGCATTTTGAATTAAAAGGAGATTTTCCAAGTAAGAGAGTCGGAACATTTGATACGGAAAATGTTCATGAGTTTTTATGGAAGTTCGCCCTTGAAGCACGCATCAACCTTCATGTCATCATTCACTATGGACAAAACACACATCATATGATCGAGGGGATTTTTAAAGCATTAGCAAGAGCTTTAGATGAAGCGACCATGATTGATCCACGTATTGAGGGGGTTCTTCCTTCAACGAAAGGAATGTTATAAAATGATTGCCATTATCGATTATGGAATGGGAAATTTATATAGTGTCTCAAAAGCGCTTGAACGGATGAATGTGGACTATATTCTTTCACCCGATCAAGCTGAGCTTGAAAAAGCAGATGGCTACATTCTTCCGGGTGTTGGTGCGTTTAAAGATGCAATGTCGATTTTAAATGAGACAGGCTTGACGGATTTTATTCAAAAAATTGTTGCCGAGGGCAAGCCGCTTTTAGGCATCTGTCTTGGTATGCAGCTTCTTTTTGAAGAAAGTGAAGAAAATGGGCTTTCAAAGGGGTTAGCCCTATTACCAGGTAAGGTGGTCAAGATCCCAGAAACGGTTGGGGGAACAACGCTTAAGGTGCCGCATATGGGCTGGAATGAATTACAGATACAAAATGACAGCCCGCTGCTTAAAGGATTATCAGGCGGCCATGCTTATTTTGTTCACTCGTATTATGTTAACACAGAAGAGAAGGATACGCTGTTGGCAACGGCAGACTATGGCGTTGATGTTCCCGCAGTTGTTGGAAAGGGCAATGTATTTGGCACCCAATTTCACCCTGAAAAAAGCAGTGAGCTAGGGCTGGCCATTCTGAAAAATTATATTAAGCTCGTGGAGGGAGAAGGAAGATGAGCCAATTTATCATTTATCCTGCAATCGATATGCGGGGCGGCAAATGCGTACGCCTGCTTCAAGGCGATTATAACAAAGAGACGGTCTATGGCGATTCTCCTTTTGACATGGCCAAGCAATTCGATGACCAAGGTGCCAGCTGGATCCATATGGTTGATTTAGACGGGGCAAAGGTAGGTAAGCTTGTTAATCACCAGCATGTCATTGATGCGGCACAGAAGCTTTTCGCAAAGATTCAAATCGGCGGCGGCATTCGCACCGAGGAAGATGTAGAATTCTATTTATCAAATGGTGTGGATCGCGTTATTTTAGGAAGTGCAGCTATCTCCAATCCGGATTTCGTGAAAAAAATGCTCAGCAAATATGGGGAAAAGATTGCGATTGGCATTGATGCGAAGGATGGTTATGTATCAACAGAGGGCTGGTTAAATACGTCTAATGTAAAAGCGACAGATCTTGGCAAAGAGCTTGCGAACGCTGGTGCTGAAGTATTTATTTTCACAGATATTGCGACAGATGGCATGCTGTCAGGGCCGAATGTCGAGGAAATCGTTGAAATGGCAAAGGCAACGAATAAGCAAGTAATCGCATCTGGCGGTGTGAGCTCTTTAAAGGATTTAGAAACCCTTTCTGAATACGAATCGACAGGCGTATCAGGTGCGATTGTCGGCAAGGCCCTTTATACAAATCAATTTAGTCTGACTGAGGCATTGAAGGTAGGAAACCAATCATGATTACAAAGCGCATTATTCCATGCTTAGATGTAAAAGAAGGACGAGTGGTAAAAGGGATTCAATTCCTAGGATTAAGGGATGCCGGTGATCCGGTCGAATTGGCGAAATTTTATGATGAAGAGGGCGCAGATGAGCTTGTGTTCCTTGATATCTCTGCTTCCCATGAAGGACGGAAAACAATGGTAGATGTTGTTGAGCAGGTTGCTGCCCAGCTTGCCATCCCATTTACTGTCGGCGGCGGGATCAATTCACTTGAGGACATGAAACGAATTCTTCGCGCAGGGGCAGATAAGGTATCGTTAAATACAGCTGCTTTGCTGAATCCGGATCTGATAACAGAAGGAGCCAACTTTTTCGGTTCCCAATGCATTGTTGTGGCGATTGACGCAAAATATGATGAGCAATTAGGCAGCTGGCGCGTGTATACACATGGCGGCCGAAATGCAACGGAATGGGAGGTTGTTCAGTGGGCACAGGAGGCAGTAAAGCGCGGTGCCGGTGAAATCCTGTTAACAAGCATGGACAGCGACGGTGAGAAAAACGGCTTTAATCTTGAGCTAAACAAAGCGGTAAGTGAAGCAGTATCTGTTCCGGTTATTGCCTCAGGCGGCGCAGGGAATGCTGAACACTTTTTGCATGCATTCCAAGAAGGAAAAGCAGATGCAGCGTTAGCAGCGTCGATTTTCCATTATAAAGAAACATCTGTAAAGGAAGTTAAAGCGTATTTAGAAAACCAGGGGGTGAATGTACGATGATCGAAACGATTAAATTTGACCAGAACGGACTAGTTCCAGCAATCGTACAAGATGCGGCAAGTAAAGAAGTACTGACATTAGCTTATATGAATGAGGAATCGTTAAAAAAGACATTGGAAACAAAGGAAACATGGTTTTACAGCCGTTCCCGACAAGAGCTGTGGCATAAAGGCGGCACATCAGGAAACATCCAAAAGGTCGTGGAAATGAGATACGATTGCGATCAGGATGCCATCTTGGTTCTCGTACAGCCAGCAGGCCCTGCCTGCCACACTGGAGCATATACATGCTTTAGCGAAACGATTGATAAACAGGAAGTCGTTGATGTAAAACAAGATCGTTTCCAAATTTTAAACACCCTTGAAAAACTCATTGCAGAACGTGAAAACGAGCTTCCTGAAGGTTCTTATACTACCTATCTATTTACTGAAGGTGTCGATAAGATTCTAAAAAAGGTAGGAGAAGAAGCAGCCGAAGTGATCATCGCTTCTAAAAATAGAGACCATGAGGAACTAAAATGGGAGGTTGCCGATTTACTGTTCCACTTGATGGTCCTATTAAGAGAGCAAAAGCTTCCGCTAGATGAAGTGTTGAAGGTGTTAGAGAAGCGACATGTTTCAAAAGAATAGTTATGATGAGAAAGTTTTTGAGCACATTACATTAAATCACACACTAATTAGCAGTCCAATTCACCTATGAGTTGGACTGCATTTTTTGTTGATTGACAGGTTTTTGAGGGGAGAATTAACCTAGGGTTTAAACTGGAGTTTTGTCCAATAAAGCCAATTCATTAGACATTTTCTAAAATAAATAAATCAAGATTTGTCCAATAGAAGCATTCTATGGGACATTACCAAAATGAATAAATCGAGATTAGTGCAATCGAGGCATTCTTTGAGACAAAATCAAAAAGAATAAATCGATTTTTGGCCATTTGAACTTTTGTCAAATAAGTTTAAATCCGATAAACCCTGCTGTTCCCCACATGACGATTGCTGAAATCCTATTTAAAATGAATAAAAAACGCCCTGATTTATCCAGTTTTCCTGACATTCTCCCGACAATCCCCAGTCCTCCAAACCATACCCATGAAACAAGTATGCAAGAAACAGCAAATGCTATCTTTTCGACTCCTAAATAGGTTAAGGAGCTTGTTCCGATGACACCAACTGTATCTAAAATAGCATGAGGATTTAATAAAGATACAGACATAGCAAAGACAATCTGCCTTTTGGCTGAAAATGAACCTTTATCATCCTGTTGATCCATCATAGGTTTACTTCTCCATGTAACAAACCCCATATATAGTAAAAAACAAATACCTGAAGAGAGGAGGGCTGTTTTTAACCACTCATATTCAAGAACAACCATAGAAACCCCTAAAACAGCTAAGGAAATTAGTAACGTATCACAAATGGATGCAGTAATGATGACTGGTAATGCTCTCGAAAATTGAGATTGTGTAGCACCTTGATTAAACACGAACACATTTTGCACCCCTAAAGGTAGGATTAACCCGAGTGCTAAGATAAAACCATGAAGTATAGCTTCTAACATTTTTACGCCTCCAGTTTAATTACTACCTATATTTTATAGGAAAAAGGGAGGTAGGTCTCCAACCAATTGGTTGAGACTTTATCCAACCAATCGGATATAATTGAAAGAAAAAGTCAGGGGTTTTCTTTGTGCCAAAAGAATGGATGTTAAACAAGTCATCTTCTATACCATTGCATCAACAAATATCGGAATATATGAAAAGGAAAATAATGAACGGTGAATGGTCTGTCGGAACCAGAATCCCTTCACAACGGGATCTAGCAAAAAAATTTCAAGTTAATCGCAGTACAATTGTTTATGCGATGGGAGAGCTGGCAGCGGACGGATTCATTGAATCAAAAGTTGGAAAAGGTACGATTGTTGTCAATAATACTTGGAGTTTACTCGCTTCTACTTCTCCGCCTGATTGGAACAGCTATGTGAAGGCAGGTTCTTATCAATCCAACATACAAATCATACAAGAAATCAATAGAGCTGAATCAAATCCCAACATCATACGCCTTGGTACAGGTGAGCTTTCTCCCGAACTATTGCCTTTTGAGAAAATGAAACAAATCTTCCAAAACAATTCTTCAAAGATGTTCACTTTAGGATATTCAGAACCGAAAGGGAACCTTTACTTAAGGGAAATTATAAGTGAATATATAAAATCTAAAGGAATTGATGTTTCGCCTTCTTCAATCTTGATTGTTTCAGGGGCTCTCCAGGCATTACAATTGATCTCTTTAGGTTTATTGCACCGTGGATCAACCATTTTCCTTGAATCTCCTTCCTATTTGAATTCATGTCTTTCAATCAGCAGGAATGAATTTATTTGGTATTCCTATGGATAATGAAGGCATCGTGACGGATACAATTGGAAGGTTAAAAAAACAGCATAACGGAGCTTTACTATACACCATCCCAGCTTTTCACAACCCAACAGGGATATTAATGTCTTCACAAAGACGAACGGAGTTATTAAATGTTTGTCAAATAGAAAGGTTGCCGATAATTGAGGATGATGTTTACGGTGATTTATGGTTTGAAGGGTCACCGCCAATTCCATTAAAAGCAATGGATAACCAAGGTCTTGTATTATATGTAGGAAGCATGTCTAAAACCCTTGGTCCTGGGCTTAGAATTGGGTGGGTAATTGGTCCTGAACCTGTCATTGATCGATTATCCGATATAAAAATGCAAACAGACTATGGGGCTAGTTCTCTATCTCTGTATGCTGTTGCGGAATATCTATCATCTGGTTTATACGATCAACATCTTAAAAAGATAAGAGGAGAATTAAAATTTCGAAGAGACTTTACTGTCGCTATCTTACATAAATACTTTAAAGACATAGCAACCTGGAATAAACCAGATGGTGGTTTTTATATATGGCTTTCGATAAACAAACAAATTTCAATGCGAGGATTGTTTGAAAAAGCATTAAAAGCAGGCATTTTGCTTAACCCGGGAAATGTTTATGATCGAAATGATCAACAACATCTCCGCCTATCTTATTCATATGCTTCCCTCCAACAAATAGAAAATGTGCTGATTAGACTGGCAGAAATCATTCAAGATCTCACTTCTTAGTTAGTAAAAAGGACCATCAGATTTACTGAAAGCACTTTTTAATGTTTAAGTCCTTGGTAGAGATGAATTGTTAGACATCTTTGAGTTAGTCCTCGGGAAAACAAGGATATATTTTGACAACCATCTTTTTTAAATAAAGAGAGCTTTTTCTTAGAGGGAGACAAGCTAAGGGGGAGTACTATACAGACCTTAGCTTGTCTTATATACTACTTGTCCTGTTTGTGAAACATCATAATCTCCTAAAGATTGAATTTCTTCCTTTATAGAAGCAGTACGTAATATACCTTCTACGATTTCAATGATTTCCTGATTTTGTTGATTATGGATCATCACTAAGTCATATCTTTCGGTAATTAAAGGGATAAAATCAAGACCTACCATTTTTGCAACCTTTTCAATTCCAATTCCTACATCTGCTTTTCCAGAAACGATAGAAGACGCTACACTTAAATGACTTGTTTCTACATTTTCATACCCTGAAATTTCCGAAAGGGATATGTTATTGATTCTTAATTGTTCTTCAAGTAATATTCTTGCTCCTGAACCTATTTCACGGTTCACTAAGCGAATCTTCTTCTTTTTTAAATCATTCCACGTAGTTAGATTTTGCGGATTTCCTCTTTGTACCATGAAGCCTGCTTTTCGCGACACTAAATTTATAATAGTATATTGAAAACCAATTAATATCTTTCTAACAAAAGGAACATTATACTCTCCTGTATCACCATCAAACATATGTAAACTAACAATATCACACTCTCCTCTATACATCGCAAGGAGACTGTTTAAACTTCCCTCATAAGTCCTTAAGGCCTTAAAATTTCCTTTCTTTTCTATATGTTTCCCGAGTATGTCTAATATCATATCTTGGCCGCTTATTAATACATGTTGTTTGTTTTCTTTTTGCTGTTTTTGTTTATTATTAGTAGAAGAAGGGTGAAGTCCGGTAGTATGCTCTGCTTGTTTTCCGCTTATAAATGAATCTAAATCTTTTGCATTGACTCTCATTTGTCTGCCGACTTTAAATGAAGGAATTTTCCCTTTTTTTATCAGGTCATAAACAGTTAATTTAGATACTTTTAATAAATTAGCTACTTCTTCAACGGTATATGAAATTTCATTGGTCATATTAAACCTCCTTTTGATTTATTGTAACGATAACCACTTGATAAGAAAACAAGGATTAAAAGTATGTGAAAAAATCTGACAATAATATATTATAATTAGTTACAATTGATTATATTTAGTTATATCTAATTATATTATAGAGAGGGATTTTAATGAAAAGATTATTACCTATATTAATCTTGCTGCTATATGTAACCGGCTGTAACGCTGCAGGACAAGTAACAGAAGAAACACAAGAAAATAGTCATGAGCACGCAGAAATAACGGTATCAGCAGCAGCGAGTTTAACCGATGCTTTAAATGAAATTAAAACAACTTTTGAAGAGGAGCATCCAAACATTGAAGTTACCTATAACTTTGGGAGCTCTGGAACACTGCAACAACAGATTATACAGGGAGCACCAGCAGATCTTTTTTTCTCAGCTGCAAAGGATAAGTTTGATGAACTAGTGAATAAAGGTTACATTGACCAAAAAAATGGGGTTGATTTAGTTGGAAATAAAATTGTGCTGGTAACTCCTAAAGAAAGTAAGAACGGTATTGAATCATTTAGTGATTTAAATGATAAAGCGCAAAAAATAGCGATCGGGACCCCGGAAACGGTACCAGCTGGAAAATATGCAAAAGAAATGCTGGAAAACATAGGTGAGTGGGAAGGTGTTAAAAACAAGATGGTCTATGCTAAAGATGTAAGACAAGTTTTGACATATGTAGAAACAGGAAATGTAGATGCTGGTATTGTGTATAATACCGATGCACTCATTTCTTCTAAAATAAATGTTTTAGCAACAGCAGAAGAAGGTACACACACACCAATTATTTATCCATTAGGCATAATTAATGAGAGTAAAAACCTAGAAGAAGCAAAAGCTTTCTTTGACTATATGCAATCTGATAAAGCTTTAACTATTCTAGAGGAATACGGATTTTCCAATCTCTTAAAATGACATTTCATGATATCTTTTGGTCTCCAATTCAACTTTCTTTAGAAATTGCTTCTTTCTCACTCTTAATTGTATTAATAGTTGGTGTACTAACTGCAAGAATAATGGCTAATAAAACCTTTAAAGGAAAATCGATTATCGATACCGTTCTGCTTTTACCATTAGTTTTGCCTCCATCAGTGGTAGGATTTTTCTTAATTGTGATATTTGGTAAGCAATCATTTTTAGGTCAATTGATTGAAACTCTATTTAATCAGCCTCTTATCTTTACATTTTGGGCTGCTGTTATCTCTGCGGTTGTTGTTGCTTTTCCACTAATGTATCAGTCAGCAATAACTGGATTTGAAACGATCGATAGAGAAATTGAAGATGCTTCAAGAGTTGATGGGGCTAACGAGATGAAGGTTTTTATGTTTATTTCTCTTCCGTTAGCTTCAAAAGCCATTATAACTGGAACTATTTTAAGCTTCGCACGGGGACTTGGCGAATTTGGAGCTACTCTCATGTTTGCAGGAAATATACCTGGGGTAACACAAACGATACCGACTGCTATCTATGTAGCTATGGACTCGGGAAATATGACTTTAGCTTGGTCTTGGGTAGTTGTCATTTTAATCATCTCTTTTATGATGCTATTATTAATGAATGTTATCAAAAAACGTTATTAAACAAGCAGGTGCTAAATGAGCAAAAGAATGTCGTTTTTTTCAAGATGAATAAAAACGGTTTTGCTACGATAAAAATCGAAAATATTTTGAAGGAGGACCATCTGATGATTACGAAGATAGGAACTGTGGCAGTATATGTTGAAGATCAACAAAAAGCAAAGGAATTTTGGGTGAACAAAGCGGGCTTTGAGGTTATTGCCTAGCACCCAATGGGGAACTTTTGCACAATTAAAGGATAGACAAAAGACAGGCAAGTTCTAATAAAGGAACTGTCTGTCTTTTTACCATATCTAAAAGCCATTGGAATCAAAGGAGTATACAAGTTTCTCGTACTTTAGAAAAGAGAGCATATCCGCAATAAAATGAGTTCAATTTTCCATTCGGTTTAGGAAATCCCTACCCATTGCTCATAAGATGCAGATAAAAGCTTAAGTCATTTTCCAAGTGTTTTTTCATTAGAATTTCAGCCTTTTCCCCGTCTCTAGACTTTATGGCTTCATAAATTTCCTCATGTTCATCAATGAGATGTGGTCGATTATAAATCACAACTGTTTTTCGAAATAGGTAAATAATCGCCTGCATCCGATCGATAATATCAATCATAACCGGATTATTGCTCGCCTTCACAATATCATTATGAAAGCTTTCATTGGCCGCCATGATTTCTTCCTTACTTCCTTTTCTGCCAATCTCAACATATTCGTACAGTTTTTCAATTTCGTTATCTTTTAGAAAATTTGCAGCACATCTAGCAGAGTATCCCTCTAACAGGATTCGGACACTGAACATATTTCGTAAATCCTTCTCCGTAGGTTTAACCACTCTCTTTTTAACAATAAGTCCTTCATTTTCTAATTTTCGTATTGATTCTCTTACAGGTGTTCTGCTAAAACCAAGTTCAGCAGCGATTTTTTCTTCCACTATTTTGGTACCACCTGAAATCTCACCATTCAAGATTTTATCACGGAGGATTTCATAACACTGATGATAAGCAGGCCGTGAGCTATTACTTTCAAGCACTAATTTTTCACCCCAGTATTTATTTCCTATTAATATCCATAGTACCAAATTATTTTTAAAAATCATACTGGATTAAACAGACATAACAGCAAAAAGTATACTGTTTAAATTAAAGTGTATACGAAAAAACAATAAAATGTATACAAAAATAATTTTATAGTATACAATAAAAACATAAACATTGATGTAAGCGATTGCTATTGAACAATTTATTTTACTTTACAATATGACCGAGTGATTAATTCGGTATAAACCATCATTTAATAGGAGGAATTCAGTATGACACAAAAAATAGGCTTTATCGGATTAGGCATAATGGGAAAACCTATGGCTTTAAACCTGATTAAGGCAGGACATTCGTTAACAGTTCATGATCTTAATCAAGATGCAGTACAAATATTATTGAAAGCGGGTGCAACTGCAGCTGGTTCAGCGAGGGAAGCTGCAGAAAAAAGTGAAATCATTATCACCATGCTTCCAGCGTCTAAACATGTAAAAGCTGTTGTATTAGGAGACAATGGAATTTTAGCAGGAACGAAGGAAGGCTCGATTATTATTGATATGAGTTCCATTACACCTGATGTTTCAAAGGAACTTGCGGCAGAAGCTGCAAAAAGAGGCGTTGGCTTTTTAGATGCACCAGTAAGCGGAGGTGAACCAAAAGCAATTGACGGGACATTAGCCATCATGGTTGGCGGGAAGGAAGAAATATTTGAAGCTGCCAAACCTGTTCTAATGGACATGGGAAAAGATGTGACATTAGTTGGAGACAGCGGATGCGGGGTTACGGCAAAGCTGGCTAACCAAATCATTGTAAACCTTAACATTGCTGCGATGTCTGAAGCACTAGTATTAGCAGCTAAAGCTGGAATTGATATTGAAAAAATGTATCAAGCGATTAGAGGCGGATTAGCAGGCAGTGCGGTACTCGATGCAAAGGTTCCATTAATTATGGAAAGAAATTTTGAACCAGGCGGTACGATTGCCATCAATATGAAGGATATGACAAATGTAATGGATACCGCTCATGAAATTGGTGTACCTCTTCCATTATCAAGCCATCTATTAGAAATTTTTCATGCCTTAAAGGTTGATGGCAAGCTAATGGATGACCACGGCGGTATCGTTCAGTATTATGAAAAGCTTGCAAACGTAGAAGTAAGGGGTGGTTCTAATCAATGAGTACAAATAAAAGATTAGTAGAAGAAGTGTTTAACAGAATACCAGCTGTTGATACAGCCACCGTGAATGAAATGATACAGAAGGAACTTAAAAACTTAAATAAAAAAATTATCGTTCTTGATGATGATCCAACTGGAGTTCAAACCGTTCATGGGATTTCCGTTTTTACAGATTGGACGTTGAACAGCATCGAAGAAGGATTTAGAGAAGAAAATGCCATGTTCTTTGTTTTAACTAACTCACGCGGATTTACAGCTGCAGAAACAGATCAAGTACATCAAGAAATAGCAGCTAATATTGTCCAAGCAGCAAAGAAGTTCAATCGTGAATTTATCATTATTAGCCGCGGCGACTCTACATTAAGAGGCCATTATCCGTTAGAAACTAAGGTATTAAAGGAAACGGTTGAAGCAAATTCTGATAGTAAGTTTGACGGTGAAGTCATCCTGCCATTTTTTAAAGAAGGAGGACGTTTCACAATTGATAATATCCACTATGTTCAATATGATGATCAACTAGTCCCTGCAGGAGAAACGGAATTTGCAAAAGACCGTACGTTTGGTTATACAAAATCACACCTGGGTGAATGGGCAGAAGAAAAATCTCAAGGTGAATACAAAGCTGAGCATATGACGTATATTTCCCTTGAAAGTCTGCGTTCTCTTGATATTGAAACGATTGAACAGCAACTGTTGAATGTTGAAGATTTTAATAAGGTCATTGTCAATGCAGTGGATTATGCTGATGTGAAAATCTTTACTATTGCTTTAATTCGAGCAATCAATAAAGGAAAAAACTTCATGTTTAGAAGTGCAGCCGCACTAACGAAAGTAATTGGAGGCGTTAGTGACAAGCCTTTACTTTCCCGCGAGGAATTGATGAGTGATGAGACAACAAATGGCGGCCTCGTTATTATTGGTTCACATGTCAAAAAAACAACAGAACAGTTTGAAGAACTGAAAAAAGCGGATAAAGTTAAGTTTATTGAATTCAATGTTCACCTTGTGTTAGAACCTGAAAAATTTGAAAAAGAACTTGATCGAGTTGTAGAATCAACGAATAAGCTGATCTCGAACGGGAAAAATGTCGCCGTTTATACAAAACGGGAAAGGCTTGATCTTGGTGAGGGCAAAAAAGAAGAGGAATTAAAGCTATCTGTAAAAATATCTGATGCTGTAACAAGTATCGTGAAAAGATTAGAAGCAAGACCTTCCTTCATCATTGCTAAAGGCGGTATCACATCAAGTGATATTGGAACAAAAGGTCTTGAAGTCAAAAGAGCGACGGTAGCGGGACAAATTAGACCTGGAATTCCAGTTTGGACAACAGGCAGTGAAAGCAAGTTCCCTGGGATTTCTTATGTTATCTTCCCAGGAAACGTAGGGACAAAGACAGATTTAAGAGAAGTTGTTGAACAGTTAAGCAACTAATAAGAAAACTTAGACCTTTGTATGACAATCCTCAAGGTGTTAGTGTCCAAGCCTCTGGGAGCTAGATTAGAAAACGAGACAATATTTCTAAAAAGGTTGATTTAAGTAAGGAGTCTACACATTCAGTACAGAAATTTAGGACAGCAAGAATAAAGGATTAATGTAGACTCCTTATAGTGGTGAACCTCTTTTATTATTCAAATAGGAGGAATAAAAAATGCCGATTATTTCAGTTACGATAGGGGTAGCTCTGTTATTACTATTAATGATGACGTTTAAATTAAACGCTTTTGTAGCATTACTTCTTGTTTCCCTAGTTGTAGGAGTTCTGGAAGGAATGACTCCGATAGAGGCAATAGAATCAATTGAAACCGGATTAGGAGGAACACTTGGACACCTTACGATGATTATTATCTTCGGGGGTATCCTTGGTAAGTTAATGACCGATTCAGGTGGTGCACAACGAATTGCGACAACCATGATTAACGCATTCGGAGAAAAGAAAATTCAACTTGCTGCTGTCATAACTGCGGCTGTAGTTGGAATCGCTTTATTCTTTGAAACAGGGGTTGTTGTTCTTATCCCGTTAGTGTTTACAATTGCAACAGCAGCAGGAGTGCCTGTCCTTTATATTGGGATGCCGGTTATTGCTGCACTGATTACAATGCATGGATTTGTCCCTCCACACCCAGGACCAACTGCAATAGCAAACGTGTTTGGGGCAAATATTGGCTTAACGTTAATTCTGGGAATAATCATTGCAATCCCTGCTTTTATTCTTGCAGGTCCGGTTTATGTCAAATTCTTTAAGAAAGAATCACTAGAAATCGAGATTCCAAAAGGATTATTTAACCCTAAGGAATTTAAAGAAGAAGAACTTCCTAGTTTTGGGATTAGTATTTTCACAGCACTTTTACCTGTTATTCTTATTGCTTTACAAGCATGTGTACAAATTTTTGCTCCAAACTCAGCAATTGCACCGGTGACGGACTTTATCGGAAATGCGAATATTGCACTATTCATTTCAGTTCTTGTTGCTTTCTTTACATTTGGTCTAAACTTAGGTAAAAAAATGCCGGAAATTATGCAATCTCTTACTGATTCTGTCAGTGGTATTGCGATGATCTTATTAATCATTGCTGCAGGCGGAGCATTCAAACAAGTACTTGTGGACAGCCACATTGACAAATATATTTCTGATATGATGGCTGGCTCTACTCTTTCTCCGTTGCTTTTAACTTGGCTAATTGCAGCGATTCTTAGGGTAGCAGTAGGTTCTGCAACAGTAGCAGGTATGACCGCAGCAGGAATTGCCGCACCTCTTGTCGCTGCAACTGGGGCTAGCCCGGAATTGATGGTATTAGCTGCAGGTGCTGGAAGCGTTACCTTCTCACACGTAAATGATGCAGGCTTCTGGATTTACAAAGAATACTTTAACCTTTCTATTGGGCAGACAATTAAAACTTGGTCTGTTATGGTAACCATTATTTCTTTAGTTGGACTTGCCGGTGTCTTAATCTTAGATATGTTCATGTAAGGTGAGAAACTTGTAGTGTTTTATTAAGCATAGTAAGTCTTGAATATAAAAGGGATGAAACGTCTTAAACCATTGTCGGTAATGGATTTAAGACGTTTTTTTAAAAGTTTAAGTATAACAATCAAATAAATAAAAGGTTACTTAACCGTTAAATGGTATAATTTAGGAAAGTAGTTAGGGGTGAAGGTATGGGTTTCTTTATCGTCATAATCTTATTAGTATATTTGTTTGATTTTACAAAATTAAGAAATCAAAATCGAACAATCATTGAGCAAAATGATAAGATTATATCTTTATTGGAAAAGATTAAAAATAAATAATAGCAGTTTTGAAAAGTATTCACTGGTTTAATTGCTGGCACAACAATCCTCATTTTGTATATGACAAATCTAAAGTCTACAGGGGTTCCTTATCTTTCGCCATTAATCCCGTTTAGATACGAAGAGTTAAAAGATACTCTTTATAGAGGTGATTTACAATCCTTACTTAATAGTAAGCACTCATACCCTGACAATAACTAGTTATAAGTTATTCAATATCTTCTTAAAACAAAATTTGTCAATATTTTCCAATTAGTGCATTATTCAAGAAAAGGGCGTGCGCGACAAGCTCTGTAATAAACGCTTTCTAGTATGTTCTAAAAGTATTGACAACGTTTTTATTACGCCTCTCATTGTGATGTCAGATGTAGAAATGTTCACGCTTCCATTAGGTTTGAATACGTTTAAAGGGCAATACATAAGTTACTGGAACTATATCATGGCTGCATCCATAGTTTTTACAATGCCAGTCTTGATTTTATATGCTTTCTTTAATCGATACTTTGTAAAAGGGAAAATGATGGGTTCTAGTACAGGATATCGATTGGAATTGACTTCTAGCTACTGAATTGAGAGATACAAAATCCGCTAAGTGCTTTATTAAAAGTTTGGCTGGTGCTCATGTTGAAATCAACATGAAATCAGGACTCTATCTCCCTCTTAGGTTTTCTTCGAAAATAAATATTTATTAAAGAACGGAGTAAAGATAATAAGAAGATAGACTAAAAGTATTCAAAATATTAATTAAAAAAGGATCTCAGGAAGATCCTTTTTTAAAAGGTAAGTATAAAATTTTGTACTTAGTTTTAGTGTCTAGCTCCAGCGCCTAGCCCCTCTAGGGTCCTAGCCACTCATGAATTGAAGGCAAAGAACGCCTTCTATTCATGAGCGTCTTATTTGCCCTAGGCTGATCAAGGCGC
>NZ_CANNCR010000057.1 GCF_947503125.1 uncultured Metabacillus sp. | reverse complement strand
CTTTTAAAAACTTAGAAATGTAATTAATTTTTGATTAAATGCATGACCTGAGAGAAGGTATGAATAATTCAGGTTAAAAATGTTAAAGTAAAATATGAAGGTCCAGATTCTACCAATTATTTTGCGTATTAAATATTACAACCCAGAAGAAACAATTAACGGAAAAAGTATGGAGAGCCAGAGCTATTTGAAGAAACATCCGTTTTTATGTTACCAAAAGATTATTTGCGCTTTAAAATGACTGGTCTAATACATACTGACTATTCAGATGCTGCCGGTACACTCTTATTAGACGTAGGTCAGAAAAAGTGGAGTGAAGAATTATGTCAATTAGTAGGTATTGATATAAAAATTTGCCCGCCTTTAGTAGAATCACATGAGTGTGTAGGAACGATTACGGAAGAAATAGCAAAAAAACTGGTTTAGTTCCATCAACAAAAGTATTCGCAGGTGGTGCGGATAATGCCTGTGGTGCAATTGGATCAGGAATTCTTTCGGAAGGAAAAACATTATGTAGTATTGGAAATCTGGTGTTGTTCTTTCTTATGAGGAACGTAATGATCAGGATTTTCAGGGGAAAGTCCATTACTTCAATCATGGAAAAGAAAATGCTTTTTATACAATGGGAGTAACATTAGCTGCAGGATATAGTTTAAGCTGGTTTAAAGATATTTTTGCGGAAAAGGAAACGTTTGAATCGTTACTAGAATTATTAAATGAAGTTCCTATTGGATCAAATGGTCTTCTCTTTACGCCATATTTAGTAGGAGAACGTACCCCATATGCTGATTCCAACATTCGTGGAAGTTTTATAGGAATCGATTCTTCAAATAAAAGAAGTGATTTCGCAAGATCAGTTATTGAAGGAATTACGTTTTCATTGAACGAATCTATCGAAATATTCCGAGAGAATGGAAAGACGATTGATACAATCGTTTCCATTGGCGGTGGAGCGAAAAATGATACATGGCTTCAAATTCAGGCAGATATTTTCAACGCGTTCATTGTAAAATTATCAAGTGAACAAGGACCTGCTGTAGGAGCAGCGATACTAGCCGCATACGGTTGTGAATGGTACGAATCTATCGATGAGTGTGCAGATGTTTTCATATCCTCGGCTAAAACATATACACCTATTCTGGAAAACGTTGAAGTGTATAAACAACTTTACCATTTATACAAAAATGTATATGTACAAACAAAAGAACTAAATGAGCGATTAAGTAAATTCAGAAAAAATAATAATCAGTAGACAAAGTAAAAAGGGAGAATAAAATGAACGTAACGGAGAATATTTTTGGTGAACTAAACGCTCAAAAAGTAAAATCATTTACGGTCAGAAACGATAATGGAATGGAAGTTACTTGGATTGATTACGGCTGTATTATTACCCAGATTAAAGTACCAGATAAAAAAGGAAAGATAGAAAATGTTGTCTTGGGATTTGATACGTTAGAAGAGTATTTAAACACTACATCTTTCTTTGGATCTGTTATTGGCAGAGTAGCAGGTAGAATTAAGCAGTCAAAATTTGATTTAGACGGTATCACGTATCACCTGCCTAAAAATGAAGGGGGAAATCATTTACACGGAGGACTTAATGGTTTTCATACTGTTATTTGGGACTCTCACTTTGAAGAGAAATCTGATGAGGTAACCATTAAATTTTCCCATATAAGTCCTGATGGCCAAGAAGGCTACCCAGGGAGACTTGTAGTGACTGTGATTTACAGTCTAAATAACAATAATGAACTAGTCATAACGTATCAAGGCATATCAGATAAAAAAACACTACTTAACTTAACGAACCATTCTTATTTTAATTTAAGTGGCGATCTTAAGAGGAATATACTAGAGCACGAATTAACGATTAAAAGTGACTGTTTTTTAGAGCTTAATGAATCCTTACTTCCAACAGGTAAGTTCATCAATGTTGAAAACACACCTTTTGATCTTAGGGAAGGAAAAAAAGTACTCGAAGGAATAAAATCCGACTTTTTGCAAAACAAACTTGTTGGAGGTGGATATGATCATCCATTTCTATTAAACACGAATTTTCAAGAAGAAATTTGTTTGGTAGATCCTGCTAGTGGTCGAAAAATGGTGGTGGAAACCAGCTCAAATGTGACGGTACACAATTCTTTAAAGGAAAGAAGTTCATATCAACATAAAAGTATACATAGCCGACTGGATGTATGGGTAGCCGTCTACTTAAAGGGGATAATATCAACCCCTTGAATGAATCCGGCCTCTCCTTTTTATACGGTAATATTGGGGTTGATACTCTTGTTACTGGTATAATCAAGCTAATTAAAAGTACTTTTGAATGGCGAATGGAGCATCTTGACGATAAGCCAGTTTCCAAACCTTTAAGACATTTTCTTTTGTTACTTTCATCGCTGGTACAACATAGAAAGGTGCTACTTCCTTACCAAGTAATGAATATCCCGCAATAATTGCTTGAGCAACTCCATTTTCATAAGGTAATTGGGCTCCAAGACCTTTTACATTTCCTCCAGAAGCAATTTGATATGCCGCATTACTTCCCAAATCAACTGTAGTAATGACTATATCAGTTTTCCCTGCTTTATGTGCTGCAGCTAGTGCTCTTTCCGCGGGTTCATCCCAAATGGCAAAAATCCCATCTAAATCTGGATTTTTTGCTAACATACCAGAGGCTGCTTTTTCCGCATCGTATGGGGTGGTTATTCCAGAACGTGCAACAATTTTAATATTGGGATATTTTTCTTTAATCGTAGTTTCGAATGCTTCTACACGCTGATTATTTACAAAGAAATCAACATTGTGGAAAATAACACCAATCTTACCTTTCCCTCTAAGTTCTTTACCCATGATCTCGGCGGCAAAAATACCATTTCCATAGTTATCAGATGAAACAACGCTTACATAATCTTTACCAAATTCTAATCCTTCAGGCATGCTATCCATAAAAATTAGTTTGATTCCTGCTTCTGCAGCCTTTTTAAAAGTGGGAGCAATTGCCACTGGATCAACCGGTAAACTAACGATAACATCCGGTTTTTTAGCCATGATAATTTCGATATCTGAAATTTGTTTTTCAGGCTTAAATTGTGCATCCGTAACAGCCACGACTTCAATACCCATTTTTTCAAAAGTATCTTTCAAACCACGGATGATCGCAGTTGAAAAGTCATTTTCTGTATAATGCATCGCAATAGCTGCCTTATAATTCTTTTCCTTAAGCTTTTTCAGGTCTTTTAAAGATAACTGGAGTGTTTTGGCTGAAACAGCTACCTCTCCATGCGGCCCTGTGCTTAAAATTTCATCAATGGGAATATTTTGGTTAATCGTACTATTCAGCGTTTCTCTTATGATGGTCAAAAACTCTCTTACATTAAAGGGTTTTGTTACATAATTATCAAACCCCTTGTCTAATGTATATTGAATGTCCTGCGGAAGCGCATTGGCACTTACAGCAATTACTGCAATATCTTTAGTTTGTTTTATTGTTTTTAACCTATCAAATATTTCGTAGCCATGGATATCGGGAAGGTTTAGATCAAGCAGAACCAAGTCCACTTTTTCATTCGCAGCCATTTCTAATCCTTCTTTTCCTGTACGGGCTGATAAAAGTGTATAAGAAGGCTGAGATTTCATGATTTTCCTTACTAAGTTCAAGTTCGACTCGTTATCTTCAATATATAACAAACGATAGTCATCTTCCTTACGGATATTTTTCTCAGTAAGTTCAACCTCTTCACCCCATCTCATGACCGCCTTTAATTCATTTGGAAGCGGCAGACTAAAGAAAAAATCACTACCTATTCCTTTTTGGCTCGTTACACTAATTTTGCCCCCCATTAGCTGGACGAGCTGTTTTACTAAAGACAATCCAATACCTGTACCTTCTTCTTGTGTCCCTTCAATTCGGTAAAAGGGAACAAATACCTTTTGATATTCTTCAACTGAAAGTCCGATCCCTGTATCAGCAACATGAATGATCTGCTCATTTCCTTTCAAATAAGAGAAAATCATAACTTTGCCGTCTTCCCGATTATATTTGATAGCATTATCGAGAAGATTAAGAAAGATTTGTTTAAGACGAATGGGATCGGCAAGAACAAATATGTTTTGCCATTGATCCAATTGGTTATGTATACTGATTCTCTTCTTGTTGGCTTGCGGCTGCACGATATTGATACATTCATTGATAATCGTCGGAAGATCAATCTCTTCGATCGACACTTTTATCTGGCCCGATTCTATTCTTGATAAATCTAAAATATCATTAATTAAACTTAATAAATGTCTCCCTCCACTTAAAATCTCTTGGACAAAATCACGCTGATCATCATTTAAGGTTTCTTCAATTTCTAATAGCTGTGCAAAACCAAGGATTCCATTTAATGGTGTACGGAGTTCATGACTCATTTTAGAAAGAAAGTCGGATTTGGCCTTATTTGCTTTTTCTGCCTCTTCTTTAGCTTGAATTAAGGCATTTTCCATGTTTTTTCGTTCGGTGATATCAGAAATGGTAACAAGGGCAGCCTGTTCTTTATTATCACAAATTTTAAGAGGCGTTGAATTGACTGAGATCCATTTTAGGTCCTTATTCCCGTCTTTAATACCCAATATGAAATCATGGAAAGGAATACCATCCTTAAGTGTGATTATTCCTGGTAACTGAGAATAGGTTAATGGTGTTCCGTCTTCATTTACATATTCTAGTTGCATCGAGCTGGATTGAGTTAAGGACTCTGATTTAATCCCCAGTATTTTTTCTGCATTTTCATTTAGGGCAACCATTTTCCCCGACTTTTCAAGAATCATTACACATTCGGACATGGTCCGAAGGACTTCCTTATATAAGTTTTCCTTATTGGTTCCTTCCATTTTTTCTCCACCATTCCCTTTCGATTCTAAAAACTTCCTAAGCCAGATGTACTGTCTTATACTGTAAGCAGTTAGATTGCCTACTAACTAAAAACTAAGAAGCCATTTATTTCATTTTTTCACATATTATCTAGTTAATACGTTATGTGATATAGTATAAACCAAACTTAATTACATGAGGGATGATTTATGAAAGTTTTGATTGCAGAGGACAATGCACCATCTAGAAAATTGTTAAAGCATTTGATTAAATCTGTTCCGAACTATCAAATTGTCGGAGAAGCAGTAAATGGTGAGGATTTAATCAACAAAGTAATGATGGAAAAGCCTGACATCGTGTTAGTTGATATTAACATGCCTTTATTGAACGGAATGGAAGCGGTTAAATCGTGTAAAAAAATTCTGCCAACCTTGCAGGTTATTTTTATTACAGGCCATGATGAATACGCGCTTGAAGCCTTTGGGGTGAATGCGATCGATTATATTGTGAAACCGATTGAGCGGGGCAGGCTTTATTCCGCTTTAGAGCGGGCAGCAGCCTTTTCGAAGCAAACCGTCACGGTTCCGCCTTCTGCTCCAGTCAAAAAGGATTTAATGATCAAACAGCGTAACCAGTATTCTTTTATTCCGTTAGACGAGATTATTTTTATTGAAAGAGCTGACCGAAAGTCCGTCATTCATATGGTTAATCAAAAATTTGAGTTAAATGAAGCGTTAACCGACCTTGAAGAAATTCTTGATTCGCGATTTGTTGCCTCCCATCGTTCTTATATTATCAATTTGCAATATTTAACGAAAATTGAAGCGGCTGGCCAATCGTACATTGCCTATTTTAAAAATTATGAAGAGACTGCAAAGGTTTCGAAGAATAAGCTTGCAGAGTTGCAAAAATGTAAATCGTTGTAAAAAGTAAGGCTCAGTAATGAAAAGTTACTGGGTCTTATTTTTTAAAAAAATGCTTTTTTTGTTCGAATGAATGAAATGGCTTTCTGGATGAAAAAATCTATTACCCAATTGGACGAAAAGCTTGTCTGAAGGCGATTAGACGACAAATTTGTAAACGATTACAATTCAAGTATAGAAACAGGAAAGGAAAAGAGAACAAAGATGGTTGGGATTGTGGATGTAGCAAAAAAGGCTAATGTTTCTACTGCAACAGTATCTCGAGTATTAACAAAGCCTGAAACAGTAAGGGAAACAACGACGGAAAAAGTGTTAAAGGCGATTGAAGCATTGAATTATCAGCCTAATATCTTAGCACGCCAGCTAAGAAGACTCGAAACGAAGACAATTCTAGTCGTTGTGCCTGACATTACAAATCCCTTTTTTTCAAATGTGTTAAGGGGAATTGAAGCTGTCGCTGTTGCAAAAGGATTTCAGGATTTACTCGGCGATACAGGTAATGATGTGGAACGAGAAAAGGGGTATTTAAACATCCTGCAGCAAAAAAAGCAGATGGAATGGTTTTATTAACCGCCAGAATGGATGCAGCAGCCGTTGAAGTGGTGGCCCGAAGTTTTCCGGTGGTGCTGGCATGTGTATATTGAAGGCTCTAGCATCCCAACTGTTTCGATTGATAACATAGCGGTGCCAGAAAGGCAGTAGAATATTTAATCGACTTGGGACACGAAAGAATTGGCTGCATCTCTGGACCTCTCGATATCGTGTTGAGCCAAGACCGCCTCAAAGGATTTTATCAAGCGATGGCAAGAAAAAACCTGAAAGTTGACCACGTGTTAGTCCAAGAGGGTGACTTCTCATTTGATAGCGTTTTTAATCTTATGATGAAGTTTTTCGCCCTTGGCAAACTCCCTACAGCGATATTCGCTGCAAACGATGAAATGGCAATGGGAGTGACTAAAGCAGTTAAATCTAAGGGTCTTATGGTGCCTGAGGATATTTCGGTTCTAGGTTTTGATAATCTGAAATTTTCCTCCATATTCGAACCGGGTCTTACAACGATTGCACAGCCGGCATTCGAAATCGGCGAGAACCGATGGAATTACTGATGAAACTCATCAACAAAGAGGAAGTCAAGCGCAAGCAAATTATATTAGATGACCAGCTGGTTGTGAGGGACTCTTGTAGGAAGTATTTAAAAAATTTTTGAAATCAATGTAATCTTTTACATTTTTTGTAAGTTGGTAAAATTCCAATTTTATATCTTAAATGTAAACGAATACTAATATCTATTAAACTTTCAATTTATGAAAAGGAGGTGGTGCCACACTTAAGATTTAAGGTGGTGCCAACAAAATAACGAGCTTCAAGTAAATAACAAACATTGTGGGGGTTATGACATGAAAAAGAGTTTTTCACTTTCGGTATTATTATTATTATTCATTTTAAGCATTTTCCTAATCGGTTGTGGTGGTAATAAATCCACTTCTGGTGAACAAGCAAAGACACAAAAGAATGAAAACTATTCAAAAACAGCATCAGGGCCATTAACGATCAATCCAGCTATTCCTAATTTAGAAGTACAAGATAAAGGACCAAATGGCGAACAAGCTGTTTCTGCAAAATCATTACAATTAAATGAGGAAGAACTTAAAAAGATTAAAGATGGAAAATATAAAGCAGCTATTGTTATGCATTACTCCGGTACTGACTATATGAATGCTGCAGTAGGTGCAATGCAAGATACATTTAAGAAGATGGGAATCGAAGTAGTTGCTGTTACAGATGCACAGTTTAAAGCAGAAAAGCAAGTAAACGATATTGAAACCGTTTTAGCGAAAAAACCCGATATTATGATCTCTGTTCCAGTTGATGCAGTATCCACTGCACCAGCTTATAAAAAGGCTGTTGCACAAGGCGTTAAATTGGTATTTATGGATGGAGCTGCAGAAGGCCTTGTCCCTGGAAAGGATTACATTAGCATTGTGTCTGGTGACAACATGGGTAACGGAGCAACAGCAGCAGACATACTGGCTGAAAAACTTGGTGGAAAAGGTAAAGTTGCTATTGTGTATCACGATGTAAACTTCTTCGTAACAAAAAACCGCTCTGATGCATTCGAAGCAAGAATCAAAGAAAAATATCCAAATATTGAAATTGTAGACAAAGGCGGTATTACTGGTCCAAACGATGCTGAAAAAGTAGCTTCTGCGATGCTTACAAGAAATAAAGACATTGATGGAATCTTTGCTCCATGGGATGTACCTGCTGAAGGTGTTATGGCTGCTGCCCGCACTGCAGGAAAAAATGAACTTGTTGTAACCACTGTTGACTTGGGAACAAACGTTGCGATCTCGATTGCACAAGATGGAATCGTGAAAGGACTTGGAGCACAGCTGCCATATGACCAAGGTGTAGCACAAGCCATTCTTTCCGGTTATGCACTATTAGGTAAGGAAGCACCAGTATATGTTGCTTCACCATCGATAAAAGTAACAAAAGAAAATGTAATAGATTCTTGGAAGCTTATCTACGGGGTAAATGCTCCTAAAACAGTTCAAGATGCAATGAAATAATAAATAGGATAGGGGCTGCCCGAAAAGTAGCCTCTACCAAGAAAAGAAGGTGAACTTGGATGGAACAACCTATTCTAGAAATGAAAAATATTAATAAAGGATTTAATGGGATTCCTGTACTGAAAAATGTTAATTTCTCAGTAAAAAAAGGTGAAGTTCACGCCTTGATGGGGGGGAATGGTGCTGGGAAATCTACATTAATGAAAATTCTAACCGGAGTGTATACCGCTGATAGCGGCGACATTCTAATTGAAGGAAAGCCTGTAAGTATTAAGAGCTATGAAGATGCGCAAAAAAACAATATATCAATGATTTTCCAAGAGTTTAGTCTAATTCCGACTCTTACCGTTGCTCAAAACATTTATCTCACTCGCGAGAAGAAAACATCCATTGGGCTACTTGATGACAAGGATTGTGAGAAGAAAACGGAAAAACTTCTTGAAGAATTAGGCGTAGATATCAAACCAAGTGATATTGTACAAAACTTAGGTGTCGGCTATTGGCAGATGACAGAAATTGCTAAAGCGCTTTCTCAAGAAGCGAAAATTCTTATTATGGATGAGCCAACCTCTTCCTTAACTAAAAATGAAACAGAAGTACTATTTAGTTTTATTAACAAATTGAAAGCAAAAGGTTATTCCATCATCTATATTTCTCACCGGATGGATGAGATCTTTGAAATATGTGACCGAATTACAATATTACGTGATGGCCGATATATCACAACCGAAAAATGCAGTGAAACCGATCTTGACACCGTTATTCAACATATTGTCGGTATGGAGTTTGACCAAGCATTTGAATGGAAGGAACGTGCTTACGCTACTGACGTACCGTCGATATTTGAAGTGAGAAACTTAACAGCCGGAAATGTTCAAGATATCAATCTTAAAATTCAGCCGGGTGAAATCGTCGGAATTGCCGGGCTGATGGGAAGCGGGAGAACAGAATTACTTCGAAGTTTGTTTGGAATTGACCCGATTGAGAGTGGAGAAATCTACGTAAACGGACAAAAACAAAGGATTAATAATCCAAGAAATGCGATCGATGCCGGTCTTGCTTTGATTCCGGAGGATCGCCGAATGCAAGGCTTGGTTCTTGAACATAGTGTCAAGGATAATATGATTCTTCCAATTCTTTCGAAGGTTAAAAAAGGAACTTTTATAGATAATAAAAAATCAAATGACATTAGTAATGATTTTGTTCAAAAGCTCAATATTAAAACGGATCATATTTTTAAACAAGCAAGACTGTTATCAGGTGGTAATCAGCAAAAAATTGTTCTAGCCAAATGGCTGGCGAATGATCCTACCGTCCTTATGTTGGACGAACCAACCATCGGTGTAGATATTGGTGCAAAAACGGAAATCGTTGAAATTATTCGGGCAATGGCCGAAACTGGCAAGGCAATCCTTGTGGTCTCATCTGAACTCCCAGAACTGCTTGCCTTGAGTGACCGTGTGGTCGTCATGCATGATGGGAAAATTAAAAAGGAGATGTCTCGCAAGGAGATTAAATCAGAGGAGGAATTACAATATGCAATCCAAGGTTTCTAATTTACAAAAGCCGGAAACTCCGGTATTGAAAGGCTTCGAGTGGCGCAATTATATTGTTTATTTCGCTTTCGTAGGAGTATTAATCTATTTTTCTATCACCTTAAGTGATGAAGGATTTTTAACATCAGGAAACTTGTTAAATATTGTTAGACAAACAGCCACCATTTCCTTAATGGCGTTGGCGATGACATTTGTAATCAGTACAGGAGAAATTGACCTTTCTGTAGGTTCCATTGCCGCTCTTTCTTCCCTTGTAGGTGCATTGGCAATTCAAGCCGGTTATGGCATTGTGGGAGGACTTATTGGCGGTGTAGGTACAGGACTTGTGGTTGGTTTAATCAATGGTTTGCTTGTTACCAAGGTAGCGATTCCTTCCTTCCTAGTAACATTGGGAACAATGGGAGCTGTTAAAGGATTTGCGATGTGGATTACAGACACAGCACCAGTTCCAATTGTAGATGCAAATTTCAACTTTATTTTTGGATCTGGTGACATTGGTCCAATTCCGGTACTTCTTATCTGGACTCTAGTGTTTACGCTTATCGCTCATGTGTTGCTTCGTAAAACAGCATTCGGCCGTCAGGTTCTTGCTACAGGTGGAAATGAAAATGCTGCAAGGTTCTCTGGTGTTAAGACGATGAAAATCAAGTTGATGGTTTTCCTAGGTACAGGATTAATGGCTGGTTTAGCCGGTCTTCTCTATGCAGGTCGTATGAATGCAGGACGTTTTTCCTTTGGTGAAGGGGATGAGCTTTCTGTTATCGCAGCGGTTATCCTTGGAGGAACAAGCTTGTTTGGTGGTGTAGGAACGATCATCGGAACGATTGTAGGTTCCTTGATGATTGGTACGATTAATAACGGTTTGATCATTATGGGTCTGGATGTCAGCCAGCAAATGATTATCAAAGGAATTATCATTATCTTGGCTGTGGCATTTGGTAAAAAAGCGATAAAGAGATAGGTTTTTATAAAATTGAAGTTACCTCATGTTCAAATTATATATATAAATATCTAGGGCATGAGGTAACAATCTTAAAAAAGTACGTTATCAACAACATGAGAAAACTTATGTAAAGGAGGAAGAAAAATGAGGAAGATTAAAGTTGGTATCATTGGTACCGGTTTTATCGGGCCAACTCATATTGAGGCCATCAGAAGACTGGGCTTTGTTGAAGTAGTTGGGTTGGCGGAAACCAGTCAGGAAACAGCTGAAAAAAAAGCAGTTGAGCTTGGAATCCCGAAAGCTTATGGTGATTACCGTGAAATGCTAAAAGACAGTGAAATCCAGGTAGTGCACAATTGCACACCAAATCACCTGCACTTTGCAATTAATAAAGAGATAATTTTGGCAGGAAAGCATGTCGTTTCAGAAAAGCCGCTGGCAATGAACAGTGAAGAATCAGCAGAATTGCTGGAGCTTGCAGAAAAACACGGCGTAGTCCATACGGTGAACTTTAATTACAGACAGCATGCAAGTATACAAAACTTACAAGCGAAAATCACAAATGGTGATCTTGGGAAAGTGAATTTGGTCCACGGAAGTTACTTGCAGGACTGGTTGTTATTTGAAACAGATTATAACTGGCGTTTAGCGCTGGAAGTAGGCGGGAAATCACGGGCGGTAGCGGATATTGGGTCCCATTGGTGCGATACTGTCCAATTTGTAACAGGTAAAAAGATTGTGGAAGTATTTGCTGATTTAGCAACTGTTGTTCCAGTAAGAAAGATGCCTACAGGAAATGTAGCTACTTTTGGTGCCCAGAATAAAGAAGATATGGAATATGAAGATGTTCTAATCAATACAGAAGACTATGCATCCGTTCTAGTTCGCTTTGAAGATGGATCAAGAGGAGTCTTTACGGTATCTCAAGTAAGTGCCGGCCGGAAAAATAGACTAAGCTTTGAAATCAACGGAAGCCACAGCTCTGTTTTCTGGAACCAGGAAGAACCAGAAAAATTATGGATCGGACACCGGGATAAAGCGAATGAATTTCTTTTAGCAGACCCTGCGTTATTCTCAGCGGAGGCAAGATCAGCTATCCATCATCCAGGTGGGCATAATGAAGGCTGGCCGGATGCATTAAAAAATATGATGTTAAATTTCTATTCTTTTGTTCGCGATGGAAAGAGCCTGAAAACAGACAAGCCTAAGTTTGCGACATTTGTAGATGGCCACATTTCCATGTGTATTACAGATGCCATCTTGGAAAGCCATCAGCAGCAGAAATGGGTGAAGGTTCAGGCAAGCAAGGAGGTTCTAGTATGAAACTAGGTGTATTTACTCCGCTGTATCAGAATCTGCCATTTGAAGAAATGCTGGATAAATTAGCAAGCCTGGTGTTGAGACCGTTGAATTGGGGACAGGGAATTATCCCGGCAACCATCACTGTAATCCGGATGAATTGCTTGTCTCTCCTGAAAAAGCAAGAACATTCCTGAGAACGCTTGAAACTAGAGGACTAACGATCAGTGGAATAAGCTGCCACGGAAATCCGCTGCATCCTGATAAAAAGTTTGTTCCCATGAGGTTTGGAGGAAGACTGTTTTATTGGCGGAACGCTTAGGCATTCCAGTTGTAAATGGGTTTTCCGGCTGTCCGGGTGATCATCCTAACGCCAAAAATCCAAACTGGGTTACTTGTTCGTGGCCTCCGGAATATTTAGATGTGTTGAACTGGCAATGGAACAAAGTCGTGATTCCTTATTGGAAAGATGAAGCGAAAATCGCGAAAAAGCATGGCATTAACCAAATTGCCTTTGAAATGCACCCGGGGTTTGTAGTCTATAATCCTGATACACTACTAAAGTTATGAGAACATGCGGGGGAAAACATTGGTGCCAATTTTGATCCAAGCCATTTAGTTTGTGCCATTTTCCATTTCCAGGCGAAGGACACTTATTTAGATCAAGCCAATATTAGTGTAAAAGGTGTTTTAGATACAAAGCATTACAGCCAAATTTTAGATCGCTCATGGACATTTAGATCTGTAGGTTATGGCTCGGATGAAAAATGTGGAAAGATATTGTAAGTGCCTTAAGAGCGGTTGGTTATGATTATGTGATTTCCTTTGAACCTGAAAATATGCTTGCTTCAACAGATGAGGAATTAAAGAAAGCGATTTCTCTTTTAAAAGGTGCCATGTTTAAGGAACAAGTTACTGATATGTGGTGGGCTTAATTTTTGTTTGATAGAACAATTTTGATCGGAACGTTATACGGTTTTATATAAAAGGGGATATGGCGGGCTGTATTCTACAGCCCTTATGTAATCAATAAAAACAAGTTGTGGTGGACCTTAGTTTTATAATTCAAATTAACTTATTGGAGGCAGTACGATGACAACAATGCAAGCAGTATTTTTTCCAGGAGACAAAAAGGTAGAAATTCGTCAGGTTGAAGTCCCAACACCAGGACAAGGAGAAGTACTCATTCAATTAAAGGCGTCTGCTATTTGCCGCAGTGATATGAGCTTATACTACGGAACATCTGTTTTTGAAGGAACAAAATGTGGATGTACGGTGCCTGGACATGAGCCTGCAGGAGTTATTACAGAAGTAGGTAATGGTGTATCTAATTTTAAGCCCGGTGATCGGGTTGCCGTTTACTTAGCATTAGGCTGCGGTGAATGTGCTCATTGTAAGAGTGGCTACAAAATGTTCTGTAAAGAATTTAAGTGCATCGGTTTTGACTCTCATGGCGGCGACGCTGAGTATATGGTAGTTCCAGCTGAAAACTGCATGAGACTTCCAGATAGTATGAGCTTTGTAACAGCTGCCGTGTCAACAGATGCAGTAGGAACCCTTTATCACGCTCAAAAGAGATTGGGAATTTCCGGAAGAGACTACCTTGTTATTTTTGGTATGGGCCCAATGGGCGGTGCCGGTGTGATGATCGCCAAAGGATTAGGCGCAACAGTTATTGCTGTTGACATGCTTGATGAGCGATTGGAGCTTGCGAAAGAATTAGGTGCGGATTACACCATCAATGGTAAAACAATGAATGTTCAAGAAGAAATTGCCCGCATTACAAATGGTGCCGGCGCAGACGCAGCGATTGATTGCTCCGGAAGCCCATATGCTGAAAATGATGCACTAGATTGTGTGAGAGCGCACGGCCGCGTGGCATTTATTGGTGAAAGCAAAGAAACAACAATTAAACCTAGTCAACAGCTAATTCGTAAACAAATTTCGGTGATGGGTTCATGGTACTTCCCAATTCAAGAGTTCGATGAGATTGCTGAGTTCATTGTCAGAAAAAATCTCCCTGTTGAAAAATTAGTCACTCACCAATTTAAATTGGAAGAAGCGGAAACTGCATTCCGCATGTTTGATGAAAGAAAAACAGAAAAAGCAGTATTTGTTTGGGAATAATGATTAATAAATAACAAAAATTAGTTTATTGTGACTTAATTTTTAAGGAGGATAAATGAATGAAGCTTTCATTTAATACTTGGGTTTATAATTCTTTTCCATCTATGTTGCCATTTTATCCATTAGAAGAAGTGATTAATCGTTTAGCGGCATTTGGTTATGATGGAATTGAAATAGGTTGTGCGAGCCCGCATGCTTGGCCGGATTATCTCTCCAATGAGAGAAGAAAAGAAATAGCTCAACATTTAAAACGGAACAATCTTAATGTTGCGGCTATGCTTCCCGCACCTGGGGGAGGACCTGGAGTCAATCCATGCTCGGCTTTAAAAGAAGAGCGTGAATTTACGATAAAACATTATAAAGAAGTAATTCGATTAGCACATGACTGGGAATGCCCAACTGTTATGTGGCTTGCAGGTTGGTTTGGTTTTGGAATGAACAAACAGGAAGCATGGAAATATAGTCTGGAAGGTTTGCAAGATGTTGCAAAATATGCGAAAGATCTTGGCATCACATTAGTAGTTGAACCTCAAGCTGCTGATTGTAATTTAATCGAATCAGCGGATGATGCTTTGCAACTGGCAGAAGAATCAGATGAATCCAATGTGAAAGTGATGTTTGATACTTTCCATGCCCTATATCGTAACGAAGTACCGAGTGATTATGTATATAAAATGAAAAATAAGTTACATCATGTTCATATTTCGGATGACGATCGATTACCGCCTGGACAAGGAACTGTAAATTGGGATTCCGTATTAAAAGCATTAAAGGAAATCGATTACAAGGGCTACCTCTCAATGGAAATTGGATTCCATACAAGAAAAGCGGATCCCGATTGGTATGCAAAAACCTCGATTGATTATTTGAAAGAAAAATTAAAAGAAATTGGCTGTGAATAAGCATTACCTCATATTTTTAAGATGATTTTAAAACGGGGCTAACCTGGGTAGCTAAAATTCTACAAGGTTGGCCCGCTTGTACTAAAAATTTTTACTTTGTTATGGCATTAAAAATACTAGTATTTGATTTTCATAGCAATACTAAAATTTAATCATAGAAAAAAATTACAGAGTGTCAAAATACTAGTAAATATAATCCATCGTGAGATGTCCACTAAAATTTTTAATCGAAATTATTTTAAAATTCAACATTATTATACTAATAAATTATTGGGGGATACTATGAAAAAACTTACTTCACTAATCGTTACGGGACTTTTAATTTCTAGTTTGGCTCTTACGGGTTGTGGAAAACAAAGTTCAACTACTTCAGGGGAGCAAAAAACTGAAAAAGTTGCACCAGCAAAAATAACTTTTCCTCTTACAATTAACCCAGAAATAACAAGCGATCAGGAAATTTTAAGTAAGGGTCCAAACGGAGAAACAGCAGTACCTGCAGCAACTTTGCAATTGTCTGAAGAGGATGTAAAGAAAATTAAAGAAGGTAACTTCAAAGCGGCTATTTCCATGCACTATGCAGGAAATGATTTCTCAACTGCCATCATCAATGGTGTAAAAGAAACTTTTGAAAAAATGGGCATAGAAGTTGTGGCTGTTACGGATGCACAATTTAAGCCTGAAAAACAAATCTCAGATATCGAAACCATCATGGCTAAAAAACCAGATATTATCGTAAGTTTGCCGGTCGATCCAGTTGCTACTGCTCCAGCTTTTAAAAATGCTGCAGAAGCAGGCGTAAAATTAATATTTATGGATAATGTGCCAAAAGGATTCCAAGCTGGAAAAGATTATGTAAGCGTTGTCTCATCAGATAATTATGGAAACGGTATTTATGCAGGTGAAGTCATGGGTGAAGTGCTTAAAGGAAAAGGTAAGATTGGGGTTATCTTCCATGATGTTGACTTCTTTGTAAATAACCAGCGTAAAGAAGCATTCGAAACAACGATTAAAGAAAAATATCCAAATATTAAAATTGCTGTAAGTGGTGGAATTATAACTCCTAACGATGCTGAAAAAGTAGCCTCTGGTATGTTGGCAAGACACACAGATTTAGATGGTATTTTTGCGATTTGGGATGTACCAGCGGAAGGAACTCTTGCTGCAGCTCGTACAGCAGGGAAAAATGATTTAGTCATTACTACAGTGGATTTGGGAACTAATGTAGCGCTTCAAATTGCTTCTCGAGGAAATATAAAAGGTCTTGGAGCCCAATTACCTTATGAAAATGGAGTTGCCCAAGCCCTTGTTGCTGGATATTCATTACTTGGTAAGCAATTAGATCCATTCTATGTTGTTCCAGCGATGAAAGTAACACAGGAAAATGTCTTAAAGGTTTGGAAAATGGCTTATCGTCAAGATGCACCAGAAGTTATTCAAAATGCTGCAAAATAATTATTAATTAGAAAAGTAGATTACTAAACTCCCTAGAAGAGAACTAAAAACTCAATAGAGGCGGCCGCTTTTAAATGCGGCCTCAAGTTATAGAGTGTCATATATTTGTCAATCTAGGGGAAGTTATCATAGACAACTAAAATTGGTGATTAGGAGATGTTCCAATGATTAAGTACTCTTACAATACGTTAGTATACGCAGGAGAAGATATTGAAACAAGTATTGCTAGACTAGCTAAAAATGGTTATGACGGTGTGGAATTTGTTGGCGAGCCAGAACAAATGGATGCTGACCGCATTAAAGAATTACTTGATAAATATAATATTGAAGCCTCGACGATTTGTGCCATTTATAATGCTGAAAGAGATCTAGTCTCCAGTAATGAAAATATTAGAAGAAATGCTGTCAATTATTTAAAAAGCTGCGTCGATTTTGCCAGCAAAATCGGAGCAAAAGGAATCTCTCTAACTCCAACTGCTTGTATGAAAATTTTTGGAGAGACAGATCGAGAAACAGAGCTAACATGGGCTGAGGAAGGAATACGGGAAGCAGGTATTTATGCTGGAAAACATGGTGTTCGATTGACAGTAGAAGCATGGAATCGCTACGAAAACTATTTAATCAATCGATTAGAGCAATCACTCGAGCTGGTTAATCGTGTTAATCTGCCAAGCGTAGGAGTTATGGGTGATACGTATCATATGAATATTGAAGAAGTCGATATTGCGGATACCATCAGAATGGTTGGAGACAAATTATTTCACCTTCACATCGCCGATAGTAATAGAGCGGCACCAGGCAGGGGACATATAGATTTTAAACCAATCGCTCAGGCTTTGCGCGATATTAACTATAGTGGGTATTTAACCATGGAGCTATTGCCTCCGTTTGCAGATCCATTTAATGGAACAAGATGTGAAGAGTTTTATGATCAATATACAGAAGAGTCAATCGTTTTCCTGAAAAAATTATTTAAGGAGGAAGTATAAAATGACTCAGAACACATTAGTTAACAATCAAGGTATAGAAGCAGGATTTGATCAAAAAGAAATGAAAGCTGCGGTAACTTACACAGCACATGACTTAAAAATTGAAACTGTACCTGTTCCAGAAATTGAAGATAACGAGGTTCTTATCAAGGTTAAAGCTTGTGGAATTTGTGGAACAGATCCTCATATTTACAACGGTCATTTCCCTGCTCCTATGCCATTAATTCAAGGTCATGAATTTGCTGGTGAAGTTGTCAAGGTAGGAGCTTCAGTTACCAGTATAGCAGTTGGTGATCGAGTAACAGCTGATATTAATATTAGCTGCGGAAATTGTTATTTTTGCCGTACAGGCCAAAAGCTTTTCTGTGAGAACATTAAGCAACTTGGTGTTCATACGAACGGAGCGTTTGCTGAATTTGTAAAGGCACCAGAAAGTAATACTTATAAGTTACCTGAAGGAATGTCTTGGGAGGAAGGTGCTTACATTGAACCGCTTGCATGTGTCATCCGCGGGCAGGAGCGTGCAAATGTAAGAATGGGAGATATCGTTGCCATTATTGGGGCAGGTCCAATGGGACTGGCACATGCTGTTATGGCAAAATTAAATGGTGCAAGTAAGGTAATTATTTCTGAAATGAATAAAGCGCGTCTTCAGAAAGCAAGAGAACTAGGAGTAGACGTTGTTATTGATGCATCAGAAAAGGACCCTATTCAAGAAGTCTTTAATACGACAGAAGGAAGAGGTGCTGATGTTGTATTTGAAGTAGTTGGAGCAATGCCAACCTATAGACAAGCATTCCAAATGGTTAGAAAAGGCGGGACAATCGTAGCCTATGGTGCGGCCCCTGCTGATCAAACGCTAGATGTTAAGCCATTTGAAATCTTTAGTAAAGAACTGACAATTGTAGGCTCTTATGCAGGCACTTACGGAACTTGGACTAAGGCGATTCAATTGCTTTCTTCGAAGAGATTTAATCCAAAAGCGATCTTCAGTAAGACAATTAAATTAGTTCAATTAGAAGAAGGAATTGTAGAGGCAGATAAAAACAAAGACACTATTAAAATCTTAGTTGAAATTGAATAATAAATGAACTGAGTATTTTTCAAGAGAATGAAAGGGATAAAGTTGTTTTTATCCCTTTCATTTATTCCACATTTTCAAAATTTTAAGTTGTAGGGAGCGATTATAAGAATGTTCAAATATAGTGCTACTCAATGGATATTCGGAAATGAAAGTTTAGAAGTTAGCTTAAAAAGGCTAAAAAAATATGGTTATCAGGGTGTCGAACTAGCTGGGGAGCCGTATTCCATTGATGTTGAGGAAACCAAAGAACTTTTAAAAAAGTATGAGCTGGAATGCAGCTCCATATGTGGTATTTTTACTCCTGAAAGAGATCTTTCCTCATCAAATGATGAAATTAGAAAAAATGCAGTTGAATATGTGAAAAAATCGATTGATTTAGCGAAATCTTTGCTTGCCTCAACTGTTATTGTAGTTCCTACATGTGTGGGTAAACTTAGTCCAGAAACAACTTTTGACGAAGAATGGTACAATGCCGTTTTGAGCGTGAAAGAAGTGGGGCTTTACGCTAAGGAACAAGGAATCACCCTGGCTATTGAAGCATTAAATCGTTATGAGACCTATTCAGTTAATAACCTGACTTTAGCCTTACGTTTTGTTGAGGAAGTGAATGTAGAAGATGTAGGGATTATGGCTGATCTGTTCCACATGAGTATAGAGGAACGAAGTATGACTGAATCGATAAAGAAGATTTCACGTTATCTTGCCCATATACACATCGCTGATAACACAAGGGAAGCAGCGGGACTGGGGCAAACGGATTTTGGACCAGTCATTTCCCTACTTAAAGAACTAGGTTATAAGGGCTATATTACGATGGAGTTCCTGCCTCCGGTTTCAAATCCTTACGTGGCTTCAGGCCTTCAAGGTGAATCTACTATTTTTGATGACTTCACGAAGCAATCTATCGAACATATGAAAGAAATTGTTGAAGCGATATTATAAAAGAGATTAAAAGTAAAGGTGGAACTTATTAATGATTATTATTCATGCCTATCTTAAAGTAGATCCACAACAACGTCAAACATTCTTGGACCAAGTTAAACTAGTTACGGAACCTTCTCAAGCAGAAGAAGGGAATATTAGCTATCAATATTACGAAGATCCAGAACAGCCAAACACATTTGTGTTTGTAGAAAAGTGGAAGGATCAAGCGGCAATTGAGGTTCATGAAGCTACCGCTCATTTCCAAAACTTCGTTAAAACCGTCCCAGGACTATTAAGCGCACCAATCCAAGTACAACTATTCGAAGCAATTGAAATAAAAGGTGCCTGACCCTGCAACAGTAAAGCGTTGATTGAACAAGGGCCAGACCCCTAGTACGGTGAACCGTTTACTCAGTGGGACTTGCCCCCCATCACAGTTAAGATTAATGAGTCACTTCTCAATTTGACAGTTTGGTAATAAAGGACAAGGGTTAACTCTCTACTTATTAGTGAGCAAGAGTTGATCCTTTTCTTATAGTTTTTAACATGCCTTATTTTCGGTTGGTACATTAAGTACTATAGAATCTTTTGGCGAACTTAATAGGAAGGAATGATCAGAAATGAAATTACAATTAGAAAATAAAACGGCCATCGTAACAGGAGGCAGTAAGGGAATAGGGAAAGCAATAGCAAAGGCTTTAGCAGAAGAAGGAGCTAACGTTGTCATTTGTGGCCGAGGATTAGATGCATTATCGGAAGCAAGAAATGAGATCGAACAAGTTGGAGGAAAGGTGATTGCTGTACAAGCAGATTTATCAAACCAAGAAGATGTAGAGCGCCTTGTGTCTGAAACAGTTAACTGCTTTAAAACCATCGATATACTAGTTAATAATGCAGGAGTTGTCAATCGATTCGATGATTTCGAATCTTTGGAAATAGAGGATTGGCAGAGACTTTTTGAAGTCAATCTTTTTGGAGCCGTACGCGTAACGAAGGCCGTTATCCCCTATATGAAACAGGGAAAATATGGGCGAATTATCAATATTTCTTCTGAATGCGCAGAGCAGCCGGATGCGTTTATACCACATTATAATGCTTCCAAAGCGGCACTTAACAATTTTACAAAGAGCTTATCAAAAGCCTATGCAGCAAAGGGAATATTAATCAATACCATTTCCCCTGCATTTATCATGACACCATTGTTGGAGAACTTGTTAAATGATTCCGCAGTGCAACAGAATATCAGCTTTGATGAAGCCGTACAGGCTTTTCTAAAGGAGAATCGCCCTCATATTGAAGTAAAAAGACCTGGCAGAGTAGAAGAAGTGGCTTCAGCTGTCGTTTATTTAGCATCAAGTCAGTCATCTTACATTAACGGAGTGAATCTTCGAGTGGATGGCGGCTCTGTAGCAAGTGTATAACTAACACCCTATAACCTTTGCGGGCATATGCTACATTCTAAAAGATACTTGCTTTTCTATTTACTGGTATAGCAATAAATCTTTTTGCCCGCTGAGCTTTTAATTTTTATAATTAGTTACTATAAGGGGACATGCAGTGCGGTGCTGGTGGAGGCTTAATGTGGATGGAAGAAGATAAGGGAACACGTATCAATGTTTCAAGAACAGAACAGCTTCTTGAAACAAATCCACCCATCATTAGTACAGGGTGCCCATACTGTTTAACAATGATCAGTGATGGAAAAAAAGCGAAAGAAGTAGAAGAGAAAGTACAAACATTAGATGTTGTTGAAATTCTAGAGAAGTCAGTAATCTAAATAATTTAACCTAGGATCGTATTGTTTTTATGGAGAAGTGGAAGGATCAAGCAGCCATTCAACAGCATGAAGAAACGTCTCATTTCAAGAAATTTGTCAGTGATGTTGAGAAGTATTTATTGAACCATTGCATGCTGAATTATTTGAAGCTTCGGTACTGTCATAAATAGGACCATGTTCATTAAAGAGCAAGCTGGAAAGGTTAACGCTAGTGTAGACTAAGAAATAGAATAAAAAAGAGATGAAACAAGAGATATAACTTATATAACAAGAAAACTGAGCAATTAGAGCTGAGTTTTCTTTTTTTTAATATTTATGCTTTTTTTGTTTATATGGATAAAATGGTTGTTCAAAAAGCGGATAAACGAGTTCGAATGATAGATTTTTTTGTCTAAAGTCAATTAGACAATATTTTTGTACACGATTACAATTCCATTATAGAGATAGAACAAGAAAAGAGAGTCGTAAAATGGTGCGAATTGTAGATGTGGCAAAAAAGGCAAAAGTTTCTACCGCTACAGTATCGAGAGTATTGAGTAAACCTGGCACTGTAACGGAAGAAACAACTGAAAAAGTATTAAAAGCAATTAAAGAATTAAACTACCAACCTAATGCTTTAGCTCGCCAGCTAAGGAGATTAGAAACCAAAACCGTTCTAGTCGTTGTCCCAGATATTACGAATACTTTTTTTTCCAAGGTACTAAGAGGAATTGAGTCTTTAGCAGTCATAAACGGATATCAGGTCTTGCTTGGGGATGCGGGAAATGATATTGAACGAGAAAACGGGTATTTAAACATACTCCGCCAGAAAAAAGCCGATGGAATTATTTTACTAACGGCAAGAATGAAGTCAAAGAGCGTAGAGGAAATGGCCTTCGAATATCCCGTAGTTCTCGCATGTGAATATATAGAAGGCTCAACCATTCCGACTGTTTCTATTGATAATATTAGCGGTGCTCGTAAGGGAACAGAACATTTGATTAATCTCGGGCATAAAAGAATAGGTTTTATATCGGGTCCTCTAGATAGTGTGTTAGGACAGGACCGGTTAAAGGGATATTGCCAGGCGATGAGACGGTACAATCTTACGGTCGAACCTATTCTAATACAGGAAGGTGATTTCTCTTATGAAAGTGGTTTTAAGATGATGATGAAATTTTTAGCTCTGAATGATCCTCTGACAGCCGTGTTTGCAGCTAATGATGAGATGGCATTTGGAGCGATAAACGCAATCAAATCAAAAGGGTTAAGCGTTCCTCATAATATCTCTGTGATAGGATTTGATGATATAAAATTTTCATCTATTTTTGAACCGGCCCTTACAACGATCGCACAGCCAGCCTTTGAGATAGGGACGAAAGCAATGGAATTACTTATAAGATTAATGAATAGAGAAAAAATCGAAAGACATCAATATATGCTGGAAGATCAGCTTATTACACGCGATTCATGCTCTAAATATATTGTATAAGGAAATAAGAGTTCTTTTGAAAATTCATATAGTAATTAAAACAAAATTTATTTTCCTTTTTTAAGGATCTTGTAATCGATTACAAATTTTGGGAATAAAGCAACCATAAATCCGATTAAACAGGGATTTATAGTTTTAATTTAATATATAGATGTAATCCATTACAAATATAGTTGGTGAAAGTAACACACATTATTTCGAAAGTGGAGGAGAAACAATGAAACTAGGATACCAAACAAATACGTGGGGCGGGGTAGTAGGACACCCGGCCGGAGTAACTTCGATAAAAGATCTTTATTACCTTGCGAATGGTTCAACGGAAGAAGCTTTAAAAGAGATTGCTGAAGTTGGATATAAAGGATTTGAAATTTTTGACGGAAACTTGATGGAGTTCAAAGACAAAAAAGAAGAATTTAAAGCGTTGCTGTATCAATATTCTCTAGAATTTATCGGTGTTTATACCGGCGGGAATTTTATCTTCCCAGATATTTTAGAAGAGGAGCTATTAAAAATCGAGGATGTTGCGGCTCTTGCTTCTGAATTAGGCGCGCGGCATTTAGTTGTCGGTGGAGGAGCCGTTCGTACGAATGGCATTTTAGAAAGCGATTACGCTGATTTGGGTAATGCTCTTAATCAAGTGGTAGCGATTGCGGAAAAATACAATCTCATTCCAAGTTATCACCCGCATTTGGGAACAAACGTAGAAGCTCCGAACCAGTTGGACAAGCTTATGCCGTTGACGACGATCAATCTTTGTCCAGATACAGCGCATATCGAAGCAGGCGGCGGTGATCCGATAGAAGTGATTAAAAAGTATTCGAATCGCATTAAATACATTCACTTCAAAGATTATCATAATGGTAAATTTCTCCCTTTAGGAGAAGGACATCAAAAATTCGATGAAATGATCCAGTTGTTAGATGAACTTGGTTACGATGATTGGATTACGGTGGAATTAGACAGCTATGATGACCCAAAAAAAGGAGCAGAAATCAGCCGTAACTTTTTAGAAAGCTTCAAAGCTACATTGTAAAAGGATATTGTGAGCAGCTGCTATATATGGCTGTAATATTTTAAAAGATATTAGAAGAAAATGTCTTAGATTCATGGAATGGTGTTTACTATAAAATTTTTCCGGATGTCATTCAAAGGGCACCCGAGCTTACTAAATAATTGACTACTTTTATTAGGAGGATTATAAGTCTGAAATGAATACTCTGGGCACCCAGTTAAAAAATGGGCATAGCAAAACAAGCCATCGATGATGACTCAACTG
>NZ_CANNCR010000056.1 GCF_947503125.1 uncultured Metabacillus sp. | reverse complement strand
TGCGGCGGTCAACAAGTTCACTTCGGTGTTAATTAAAACTAAAACGTTGTTTTTTCATAGAACTTTTGACACTACCATGGTACCTATGCAAAACGAACATTACCTTAGACTTAGGGAATTTCCCTTAAAAAAGAGTCTTTTTCTATTTAAATCCATTTGGTTATTTGATATAAATAGATAGTACTAATTTAATAGACTCGGGGGAATGAGATGCGCAAGTTTATTAAGATCGCACTAGCAATTGTCGTTCTATTTACACTCTTATTTCAATTTAACATCCAAGCAAGTTCAGCAAGTGAACCTTATGTAACAGTTGAATTACGGAATTATATCGGAAATAAAAATGCTTTACATATTAACCTATCAGGTACATACACAACAGGAAATAGTGCGAATGACCTTTTAATTAAAGGGCTTACGAGCATGACGTTAAAATTGGAAAACGGAAAAGTAGCGGTCTATGACCAAACGAATAAACGTGGAGATGTAACAGGAAACCTTCACCTTATCCCTTCAAATGCAGCCAATACGGTTCAAATTGTCAGTACAACACCTGAAACATCCAGAAGATATCACGGCTCGTTTGAATTTAAGATTGTATCAAGCCAGTATATCCGTCCATATAACACCGTGTTATTGGAAGAATACATAAAAGGGGTTGTCCCGCGAGAAGCGTATGCTAGTTGGGATGAAGAAGCGTTAAAGGCTCAATCCATCGCGGCGAGGACATATGTTGCCAAAGCAGGCTACACGGTAAATGATACTCAAGGGAACCAGGTTTACGGAGGAATAGAGGAAATCGAGAGATATAGGGAAAAAATCTCAAATGTTGTTGAAGCAACTCGGGGAAAGGTATTAAAATACGGCGGTTCCCTTATTGATGCTGTCTATACCTCAAGCAATGGAGGGTACACGGAATCAAATCAAGGGGCTGGTTGGTCTTCCGAACCAGCTGGATATCTGCCTACCAAAGCTGATTCATATGATCCTAAGGAACGCTGGGATATTAAAATCCAGGAAGACCAAATTTCATTACAAGGCTATGATCTGAAAAAGCCTGAAACGTGGTGGAACAGTGTTCAGGAAAAAGATGCGATCGTCAGAAGCAATGTAAAGACTTGGGTTAAACAACAACTAGGTCTTGGCTCTACATCAGATATTAAAATTTTATCGATTGAAGAATTCACCATCGATCCGGCAAGAACAGCCGGCAAACGAATTATAAGCGGTGTTGCCCAGATCACCTATATTCAGAAAAACAGCTCGGGATTTGTGAAGGATGCATCAGGAAATATCAAACAATTGACGTATCAAAATTCTGACCTAACGGCAAATCAAATTCGTGCGATTTTTGGGACAATGAACATGAAGAGTTTGCTCGTTGATACCATTGCATCGCCTACGTCTACAGATATTCAGCGAGTAAGCGGTGCAGAGAGGATTGCAACATCAGTAGAGGTCTCAAGGCAGCTTTACCCAAGCGGCTTCCCTTCAACTCATGCTTACAAAACCGTTTTTATCGCAACAAGCAAACAGTATGCTGATGCTTTATCTGCTGGTCCGCTAGCAAGTCAATTTGGCCATGCGCCGATCCTGCTAACAGATGCAACGAATTTGAGCAGTTCTGTTGTTAAAGAGATTCAAAGATTAAAAGCAACGAAGGTTTATATTATTGGCGGTAAAACAGCCGTATCGGACCAAGTCATGGCACAGATAGATAATATTAGCACCGTAAATCAAGTATCACGTATTAGCGGGTCAACCCGTTATGAAACGAATGCAGCCATTAATAAGATGTTAACAAATGTCCAAGGTCTCTTTGTGGCATCAGGAGAAAACTTTGCTGATGCATTGGCTGGGTCTTCTGTTGCGGCCATCAATAAATATGCGATTGTGTTAACGAAGAAGGATGAATTACCTAAAGTAAGCAAAGACTTTGTTTCTGCACACGCTAGTAAGTCCAGCTTTGTTTTAGGTGGAGGTAATGCAGTCTCAAATACTGTATATAACCAAGTGAGAGGCATCAATCCTGCAACTACAAGATTATCTGGTACTGACCGCTACGAAACATTGGCGAAAATCCTGGAACGATTCAAACAATCCTTCACTGGATCTGAAGTCCTCTATTCAACAGGACTTAACTTCCCGGATGCGTTAACAAGCTCATCATTAGCCGGAGCGAAAAAAGCGCCGCTCATCCTTGTAGGTGCAGAACTAAGCAACACCCTTCAACCTTTCTTAACAGGTTACAAGGATCAAGTTGAAAAAATTTCGGTTCTTGGCGGAACCGGCGCAGTTTCCCAAGCAAAAATCGAGCAATTAAAGGATGCATTAGATGTCATTACTACTCTGCATCTAAGCGGAACTGGTTTCGGCCACGGCGTTGGCATGAGCCAATGGGGTGCCCAAGCCCGTGCAGTCGCTGGACAAAGCTATCAGACTATTTTAGAATTCTATTATCCTGATACAGATTTGGTTACATTATATTAATCTTTTCTAATAAAAAGGCTGCCACATCACGAGAGATGCGGCAGCTTTTTATTTGGTCATTTACTCAAACAATGCTTTAACAGCACTGTCAGGAAGCGCTTTTTGTCCACCAACGATAATATATTCTTCAGCCAAATCACCGTATTGTTGGATGATTGATTTTGTTGAAGCCTTTGGACTGTTAGGGTCTGTTAGGATAACGCCATTATACCATCCTGCTGCCACCGCAGAAGCTGAAAGTGCATCTGGATAGTTTTGACCAGTTGCGATAAATGGATAATCCATATCGAGAAGGCCCGCTTCAGCAAAGAATGAAATAATCTCGCTGTTTGTTTCATAACGGTCCTTTCCGCTAATTCTCTCAGGATACGGCAAATCTGCCATAACACTGTTGGAAATAACACCTGTTCCGCCAACGACTAACGAACCTTCAATTGAATCTTCTGAATCAATATACCTAGCAACCGATGTAGGAAGCACATCTTTCTTTGTTAAAAGAATTGGCGTTTCAATGATTGCGGCAATTGGCGCAATTGAAAGTGCATCAGCAAAGCTTTGTCCCGCTGCAACCACAACCCCATCAGAAACCCCTAATTTCTTTGCGATATTTACTGACGTTTCATAGCGGTCCTTCCCACTAATTCTCGTAACTTGAGTGATTCCTAACTCGTTAAGCTGTTTTACTACATTTTCCGAAATAACAGAAGTTCCGCCAATAAGGTACACTTTACTTACCCCTAAGCGGTCCAATTCATCTGCTACACTAGCAGGCAAAGAGTTTGTTCCTGTCAACAGCAATGGCGCATTATATTTGTATGCCAAAGGTGTTGCACTAAGAGCATCTGGAAAATCGCGGCCCGTTGCAATAACGGCTACCTCTGATGTTTCCCAGCCCAGATATGAATTTGACAGATTTGCCGATGTTGCATAACGATCCGCCCCAGAAATACGGGAAGTAGCAGGCTCCTCTGCTGCAAATGCTTGTCCAAACGGCAGGCCAAGCGTTAACAATAATGATAAAGCAATTGATTTTTTCATAAGATCCCCCTAAAAATATTTATGTAAATCTATTAGATTATACATCCGAGAATGATAAATTGTTAGTCTATTTTACCCATATAATGGTAATTTAGGAGGACAAATTTTTCGACATTTTCCACCAAATGAACTACTAATAAAAAAAGGGACAGGGCTGTCCGAAAAGTCCTTTACATATAAAAAGAATCCATTTAAAAATCGATCGAAATGGATTCTCCAGGATGGATTATAAAAAGTAAAAAACGGCGGAAATAAAGATCCCTGTAATTAACATAATAATCAACCCATAGCCCATGATATCTTTTGCTTTTAAACCCGCAATAGCTAAAGCTGGCAAGGCATAAAACGGTTGAATCATATTTGTCCAAGCATCTCCCCAGGCGACAGCCATTGCTGTTTTGGGCAAGGAAACGCCCAGTGTTTGCGCAGCCTCTAGCATAACAGGTGCCTGAACAGCCCATTGCCCTCCGCCTGAAGGCACGAAAAAGTTCACAAGACCCGCACTCCATAACGTAAACATGTGAAAGGTATTTTCATTCGAAATAGAGATAAACGCATTCGATAAGATCCCAGCCAGTCCTGAAGCAGTTACGATTCCCATTAAACCTGCGTAAAATGGAAACTGAATAATGATTCCGCTTGCACTTTTAACGGAACCTGCAATCGCTTCTAAAAATAGCTTTGGTGTTTTGTGCAAGATGATGCCAATAAAGAGAAAGAGAAAATTAACGATATTAAGATTAATCGCAAATCCGTTCGTCGCGATGTAATAGACTAAAAAAGAAAGACCTAATAAACCAATCAGCAAGGATAGTAGCTTACTATTTTCCAAGCGATCGGCAGGTGTCATTTCCATTGACTCAACTGTGCTCGCTTGCAGATCATCCGCCTCTTCTAAAAGTTTACGATCGATTAAAAAAGCTTGTTCTTTTGGCGGAATCATAAAGCGGTTGATAATCGGCACTAAAATGATTAATCCGATGACAACAATGAGGTTGAATGGTGAAAACAGCGTTTCACTTGTTGGAACAACCCCTATGAGCTTTTCTGTAAAGTGACCCGGTGTAGCAATCGTTAAGACTACGGAAGAAGAAAGTCCCCCGCTCCATATAATAAATCCACTATAAGCGCTTGCAATTAACAAGCGATAGTCGACACCCTCTACCTTTTTCGCTATTTCTTTTGCAAACAACGCTCCAATGATGAGACCAAATCCCCAGTTGATCCAGCAGGCAATGAGAGCGACAAGCGTGACAAGGATAATCGCTTGACCTGGTGACTTTGGCACATTGGCTAAGCTTCCTAATAACTTTTTAAAAAATGGACTACTTGCCATCACATGTCCTGTCACAACGATTAACACCATTTGCATCGAAAACTCCAACAGATTCCAGAAACCGTCTCCCCAATATTCCAGAATTTGAACAGGCGTGCTATCTGTCAAAAAAACAGCCAGACCAATGACAAAAAACGTAAGTACAATGACAAGCAAAAACGGGTCAGGCATATACCTTTGCATCAATTTGTTTGAAAATGAAATCATCGCCTTCAAAGCATTCTCCCCCTATTGTTCGTACGAACATTTTATATCCAACTACTTTATGAGTAAGACTCCTAATCGATAAACATATTAGATATAACCATTATCTTTAACACCGATCTTTAGCAAACACTACGTTGAGGGTCTCTGGTATTCGCAAAGACCAAAGCTACTAATGGTAGCTCATCATGAATTCTTTGACTCGCTTCTCTAAAGATGCACATACTTTATTCGTAAAAATCCTCCTTTTTAATTAAACACATATTAAGATAGCGCTTACAAAATAAAGAGATATAAACGATTGTCTTTAAAGTCATAGAGTGAGACTTATAAGATGGAATAAAAAACTGTTTATCAATCTACTAATTAAAAGTTTACTGTCATATATTCCATAAGTAAAATAAATAAAAAGAATAACATTTATGAAAAATTCGAATAAATAAGTGAAATTGTCACTTTAGGAGGTAATTTGCGCTTATTTTAAGTGCTATTTTGTATAATTACTCATTCGATTCAAAATTAGAAGGCCCTAATATTCAGCAATCACTCCCTATCAAGGAAGAAGTCTTAAGATTAAGTTGTACAACTCGAAAGCCAAAAAAACAGAAGCTGAATAAGATGTAACTTTCAGCTTCTGTTTTTGCATTCACATAATTCTAATACTAATTGGATAAAGATAAGGCTCTTTAGGTTCACTGATTTGTTTCCAATCCGTGATCTTAATAACTGGAAGTGCAGTCCCGTTGTATGTACCAATATCCAATACACCGTTTGCTTCAATCCATGTATCCTTTTTGACTGTTATGGCTTCAGGAAATTCAGATAGAAACCCGATTATGCTTGCGTCTGCTACACAGTGGGTAATTAAGAATCGAGAAAGCACGGCTTGATTCTGATTGAGCCCGTCCTCTTTGTAAACAAATCCTTTTAATTCAATTTGCTTGCCTTTAAATGCTTCAAGATTCATATTGATTTCATCATAATAGGCTGCAAACATTTTATCGTTCATCACAATAGAAGAGCTTTGCGATAAATTTTGTGTTAGTTGATCATATTCTTCCTTGGAGATCGCGTTTTGTTCCAAGTTATTTGGTTCCACGTTTTTGTCAATTACTGTATTTTCTTCCGCTTGCGGTTCATCCTCGTTTTCCGTACTTTTTCCACCAGCTGTTTGTTTTTGGTTGGTTAGAATCGCCATGCCGCCTTTTTTATCTGCAATAGAGGCATCGAGTATCTTGGCAGGGAGCAGGAAACCTGTTAATAAAGGGCAAACAATAATAGAATAAGAAACGAATTTTTTCATCGTAAAAGGGGTATCGCCATGATCGTGATGGTGTTCACAGCTATGTTCCCCATGTTCATGCTCACAATGAGAATGATGATGATTTTCTTTTAATGACCATATTCTTGTCAGCTGGACTAAAAATAACAGCAAGAAAATAACGGCCGCAGACTGGCTTAAACCTTCATATTTAGGATTAATAAATTTTGTCATTTCTCCAGTAACATGAAGCTTAAATATAAATAGTGTAAATGTAAGTAAAATGAGTGCTCTCAGTGCCTGCTGAAAATGAAATGTCATAGATGATCCCCCCTATAGAATGCCTACTCATTTTGAGCGCTGGATAGTCAAATTAATAATCCTTGCTACTCCTTATTTAATGCTCCATCATTTCATGGGCAATGTCATGGCCATCCATTTCTGATGGGTAGTAAGTAGGCCAGTTAGTAACTTCATCCAATAAAGCTTCACGGTCGTCACCCCAATACAGGTGATAGTGACCAGCTTCAGTCGGATAGATACTATGATCGCTAAACTGAATATATTTAGGAAGTCCTTCAGCTTCTTCTTGTATTTTAAATACGTATCTTACCCCTCTATTTCCCGCATCATATGTTAGAATTTCGTACCCCTCGTAGATATACTCCCCAGAATATTCTTCTCCATTTTTGAAGAACGTTACAGTGTCTTCTTGTATCAAAATACGCCCAACATCTGTTTGGTACCCTTCATTATAATATTCCTTATATTCTTCAGCTGTCATGTCACCTTCATGTTCTGCTTTATAAGCAAATACTTCGTCAAGCGTACCATCTTGAAGATATGGGTATACAGACTGCCAGTCTCCTTCCCAATCGGAAAGAGATCGATCCTTCACTTGACTGTCTTCAAAATACCCTTTATAAATTTTTTCTGTTTCTTCATCTTGTGCATGACTATGGTCGTGATCGTGTTCACCCTGCTCTTTTGTCTCAGAAGATCCCTCTGCTGATGGTTCAGATAAAGCTTTTGTTAGTTCCTCTAAGTTATGCTGCATGAGTGTAAAGTAGTCCTCATTATTTTTTATATCTTCTTCTGTTAGAACCGATAAATTGTGTATACGTAAAGCCTCGGCATCGATTTCCTTTCTAACTAAGTCCGCCACTTTAGGTGTTACATTCTGTTCAAAAAATACATGATTCAAACCATGCTTTTCAGCAGTCTCAATGATTGTTTGTACCTTTTTTTGTGAAGGCTCGTTAGTAGTGCTCAAGCCAGACACAGCAATTTGCTCATCCCATAGGTTTTCTCCCAATAGCCATAAGCAGCATGAGATACAATAATTTTATTTTCGGGTAAATTTTCAAGCTGTGCACGGAACTCCTCGTCTAAGTTTTCAAGCCTTCCTTTCAACTCTTCAAAATTTTGGTTAAACACTTCTTCTTGCTCAGGTTTTAATTCAACTAATAAATCTTTTATATGCTCCGCCAACTGAATAGAGCGAATAGGATCCAGCCAAACGTGCGGATCTTGATCCCCATGATTATGTCCAGCATGTTCGTCCTCGTGACTGTCTTCTTCTCCTTCATGGTTATGAACATGCTCTTCCAAGTTAATTCCTTTTGCTGCTTCTAGTATCTTGACGTCTTCCGATTGAATAGATTCGGAGATTTGGATTGCATATGATTCTAAACCTGCTCCATTATAAATAAAAGCATCAGATTCAGCGATTTCTATCATTTCTTTGGTGGTTGGTTCATAAGTATGCGCGTCTAATCCAGGTGGCAGAATAGATTCCACAGAAGCTTGATCACCTGCGATTTGTTCAGCAAAAAACTGAAGAGGATAAACCGTTGTAAATATCTTTAACTCTTCTTCAGATCCTTGTGGTTTTTTTTCACTTTCACTACTGTTTGTTGCTTCTCCTCCACACGCAGCTAACGTAGAAATGACAGTAAATAAACTAAGTACACCTACAATTTTTTTTAACAATTTCACTCCTCCTTTTATTCGGTAATTATTTTATCGTAATTATTACGATTTGCAAATTGTAATAATTACGATTTGCAAATTATAATCATTACTTTTAAATCCTAAAAATCTAGCCGATTCAATAAACCGGCTTAGTGACTTTGAGGACACGTCCGATAAATTTCAAGTTTCGAAACAAAAGATTTTGTCCATTAGAAGGCTGCTATGGAACTTTTCCTCCTCCGAATGTATTGATTTTGTCTTTAACCAAGCAAAAGCCCTCACATGTAACTTAGTGAGAGCTTTTCCCGTTTTTAAAAGGCTAATTGGAGAAAGTCCCCAATTCAATTATGAAGTTGTTACTTGTTGTTTTCCAACTAGCAAAGACTCAATTGCGATTGGCCGTTTCTCCTTCACAGAGCGCCAAACAGCTTCACCTGTCGCAACCGCATAAGCTCCATCCTCGCTTCCAGAGAGGATGCGATACGGTCTTGTCGGGTCTTCTCCAAGGAAGATATCCTCTTGAATAACTGGGTCTCCTCCGCCATGGCCGCCTTCTCTTTTTACCACGTGTATCGTTTCCTTTGCGCCGAATAGAGGGTAGTAGTCGATGGTTTGCTCAGGAACTGGGAATGGTACACGGGATGGGGCATGGTATTCCGTTGTTTCAATCCGCCCCTTTGTTCCATTGATCGCCAGGCGATATCCTTCATATGGCAGTGAAAAGTTAATCGAATAGCTTAATAAAGCGCCTTTGTCATATTTCACTGTTGCTGTGTACGTATCTTCAATTTCAATTTCCGAGTCAAAGATACATTGATCCGGTCGGTAATTTGTATAGCCATTTTTGCGGCGTGCATCGGAATCGATATGATCATCTTTTACATTGGCTGTATTGCTTCTTGTGTTCCATCTCGTATAGTAGGCGCAATCTTGCTTGACTTTGCATGTCACACAATGTCTGCCGTCCTCTTCTCTTGGATTATGTTCACTGTCATTTCCATAGTAATTAAGTGCTCCAAAAGAGAAGACTTCAACTGGCTTTTGGTCAAGCCACCAGTTGATTAAATCAAAGTGATGGGAGCTTTTGTGGATCGAGAGGCCGCCTGATAGCTCCCGATTTCGGTTCCAGCGTTGAAAATAGCTGGAGCCGTGATACGTATCGATATACCAATTCAAATCGACAGATGTGATACGTCCGATTTTTCCTTCCAGTATCAGCTCCTTAATTTTTGTATGGAAAGGACTGTAGCGGTAATTAAAAGTGACGGTAACGCGCCCTTTGCTTCTTGCTTCGGCCTCCATAATTCGTTTCGAATCGGCTGCCGTTGTTGTCATCGGTTTTTCTGTAATCACGTCAAGGTCATGCTCTAACGCTTTGATAATATAGTCAGCATGTGTATCATCTCTTCCAGTAACGATGATCACATCTGGCTTCGTTTCTTCCACTAATTTTTCAAATTCACCCTCTGAATACTCTGGTACATGGTCGATTTGCGGAAACTCCGCCTTGCACACCTTAAATCGCTTTGGATCCTTGTCCAGTAACGCGACTAATTGGCTTGTGTTAGCAAATTTTTTAAGCATTGGGTTAATAAACATGTCATTTGCCCGCTTGCTTACCCCGCATACTGCGTATTTTTTCATCCTGTAATTCCCCCTTAATAATAGAAACGTCGGATTTTGATAGCGCTTTCTACTAGAATCATATCCTATCTTTCTATCCTAAAAAATAAAAATTTCAGATATTAAACTAAACAAAACAGTGTTTTTTAAAGACATATGAAGGACATTTCCGTGTCAGGTTGCTTATGTTGTGTCCTTCACACAATTAAAAGCATCCATCTGCATTAAAAATCTACGCTAAAGAGCTGTTTCTATTAGAGCGTACATCCGCAATGCTTTCAAAACTCTTATATGCGACCCACATATTAAAATACACGAACAAAGTGATCCCAAATAGCGGAATCAAACCTGGTAAATAGATAAGAAAGTAATAGGTGCATAGTGTGCCCACCGCCATGAAAACAACGGTTGCCGGGCGCAAAAAGCCAATCTTTAAAGCATGTGTCATATATTGGAATAGCTTTAAATCATAATGAACATAGACCGGTAAGATGTAAAGCAGAAGAATGAAGTAAACCAACCCAAGCATCATCATCACATAATTGATCATCGTATAGAAGGTGCCTTCAAACTGTCGGAAAAATTGAAGGTCAACATACCAAATAAGACCAATCGCCGCTATGATGAAGCCTAAGCCATTCGCCCGGAAAAATTCTGTTTTATACGTCCTCCAAAATGTTTTAAAAACAGGGAGATCCTCTTCGCCCATTGCCGTTTTTCGCGCCATTGCAAACATGGCAACCGTGCTGGGGACCACGCCCAGAACGATGCCGCCTAAGAGCGTAAAGCCGACCCATAATAAATGGATATAAGCAAAATGGGTGATCCATTTACAAAGACGATAGATGCCAGTTAATAAACGGCTCATTTCCATTTTGTGTTCCTCCTTTTCATTAGTTAGTGAGGAATGTCCCCAGCTTATGCCGATGCCATGTTAGATCATATTCACATATCGGGCGTTTTAAAGTAGTGCTCATAATCGCCCTCTCATATGCTGATACATATGTCAGTTTTCTCTAATAGTTTAGGGTATCCTTTCATCGTGTATACCTTGTATCGCCCTGCGATATGCGCTTCATTTATTGCCCGGGCAATCATAGAGCGCAGGGTAATGGAACCTAAAGCCCAGTGTCATGATCCCGATAGGCAATCAAACTTCCAATAAAACCCAGTAATATTGCCACAAGCTCAAGGTATTCCGCTACAAAATTAATTGAACATGATCCCATGTTTTGTTCAAGATTTCAAGCCGCTTGTGCTGATGCCATCAACGATATAGCGCTGGAAAATAAAGAAAATGATGAACACTGGTAAGAGGCTTAATGTTGACATTGCAAACATTGCCCCCCAGTTGGTCACAGAGTTTGGATCGGAAAATAGTTTTAACGCTAATGAAACCGGGTATTTCTCAGGTGTTGATAAATAAAGCAGCGGTCCCATGAAGTCATCCCAACGCCAGTAGAAAGAGAAAATCGCTGCTGTCATCATCGCCGGTACAACTAATGGGCAGATGATTCGGAAAAAGATGCCAAATGTACTGCAGCCATCAATTTTTGCTGCCTGATCAAGCTCAGTTGGTATCGTTCTGATAAATTGCATGATCAAAAAGATGAAAAATGGTGCTCCAAAAAAGGTCGGCAGGATCAGCGGAAGATACGTATCGACCCAGCCAAATTTATTAAACATAATATATTGCGGAATCATGACCATCTCATATGGAAGCATCATCGTCAGCATCATAAACACAAACCAGAATTTCTTCCCGACAAATTTAATCCGTGCAAAACCAAAGGCAATGATCGTTGAAGAAAGCACACTGCCGATCGTCGAAATCAAGACAATGATAAAGGAATTTTTAAAAAACGTTGTAAACGTGATACCGCCAAAGCCATTCCAGCCTTCCACATAATTTTCAAATTGGAACACATCTGGGATCAGCTTATGGGCATCAACAAAGACGGCTGAGCTTTCTTTAAAGGAGCTCCCTACCATCCAAGCTAACGGATACAGCATCAACAATGTAAAGATGATCATTAACGTGTGCTGGATGATTTTTTTTCGCTTTTTATGTTTCGTCATAAACACCCTCTCCTTTCCTTATTTTTGATCGGCTTCATAATGCACCCAATGATCGGAGCTCTTAAAAATAAGTGCGGTAAAGATTGCAATGATGATCAGCATCACCCATGCCAGTGCTGAGCCATAGCCCATTTCGAAAAATTCAAATGCTCTGCGATACATATAAAGAACAAATAACACCGTGCTGTTCATTGGACCGCCATTCGTAACGATGAAGCTTGGCGTAAAGGCCATAAACCCTTGGATGACCTGCATTACCGTGTTAAAAAGGATGACCGGTGTCAAAAGCGGAATTGTAATTTTGAAAAATTGCTGGATCGGGCGAGCACCATCAACACTTGATGCCTCATAAAAAGTTTTTGGAATATTTCGCAGGCCTGCCAAGAAAATCAGCATCGAGGAGCCGAATTGCCAGCCGTATAACACAATCAACGTCCAAATTGCTGTGTCCGGGTCACCCAGCCATGAATGGGTCGGAAGCCCAAGTGAAGCTAAAATCGAATTAATCGCTCCATCATTGCCAAACAGCTGTCGCCACATAATCGAAATCGCAATGCTACCGCCAACAACAGACGGCAAATACAGCAAAGTTCGATACAAGCCAACCATTTCTACAATTTTATTTAGTGCCAATGCAACTAAAAGGGCAAAAACAAGTCTGATTGGCACTGCGATGCCCGCATAGAAAAAGGTTGTCTTCATCGAAGTCCAAAACATTTTGTCATTCGTAAACATCCGTTCATAGTTTTCAAATCCAATCCATGTCGGTGTCCCAAGCAAGTCATATTTCGTAAATGAAAGATACAATGAATAGAGGATTGGAAACAGTGTTAAGGCAATCAATCCAATGATGAAAGGCGAAATAAACAAATAGCCGGTTACATTTTCGTATTCCGATTTTTTCCCTTTACTCTTGATCACTTGCAGGGCCGGCTTCTTCGGAAGATCTGCAGCAGGTTCCGCTTTTTTCGGTATCATAGTCTCATCTCGCTTTCATTTCAGTTTTTTTCGGATCATTCATTTTGAAGATCAATCTCCGATATGGTTCAGCTTTTAAAAAAGTGGCCCTAAAAAGGACTTAGGACCACGTTCCCGTTATCGGTTTAAAATTTCTGTTGCTTGTTCTCTAAATTGCTTGGCCCCTTCTCTTGGTGATAATTCCCCATAAATCACAAGCTCATCAATCTCTGCTAACTTTTGAAGCACCTCAGCTGCTGCCGGTGGGAAATTGCTGTCGATTGGTGTGCTGTTTTCGGCAACCAAATTGATGTAATCAAATACCTTTTTATCTTCTTCACTCAAGTTTGGCTCCATCGCATCTCTCATTTCCTGCTTAATCGGCACACCGCGGTCCGAACCGCCGATTTCATATACTTTGCTGTTGTTGATAAAGAAATTAATAAACTTTGCTGCTTCCTCCTTATGCTTCGAGCTTTCACTCACAGACCAGAGCATCGCCGGTTTTAAATACATTCCTTGCGCATTTCCTTCACCAGGAAGCAGGGTTAAATCAAGCGGCTTTCCAGCAGCGCTTGTAAGCGCACCTACTTGGTTGGACCAACGGATATCAAAAGCTGCGTCACCATGAACGATTAATTCATCCTCTACTCCTTTGATTTGCTGGATGACATCATAACCTGGTGCTACCCCTTTATCGACCATATCTTTATTCATGGTGAAAAAGTCTTCCAATAATTGATCATCGTCATAGCCTAAGTCTGTTCCGTCCTCATTGAACAGCTTGAAGCCTTTTTCCCGTAAGTAATATTCAAAAATATTGCCAGGCTCCAGCAATCTCGTTCCATATGTGTCGAGTTCCTCATGAACCTTTGTAGAAATGGCGATGAAATCCTCCCATGTCCAGTTTTCATTTGGAAGCTGTGCCCCAGCCTCTTCTAGCATTGCTTTATCATATATCGCTGCAAGCGCATTTGTCCCAGTTGGAATTCCCAATAGTTTTCCATCTTGTGTACCTGATGCCATAATCGTTTCACTGACACCTTCAACATCGATCGTTCCATTTTCAACAAACTCTGTTAAATCAGCTAATAACCCCTTATCAGCATACTGATTTAAGTACTCGCCGAAATTTTGCTGCATAATATCAGGCAAGTTGTTCCCGGAAGCTTGAGCCGCCATCTTTTCAAAATACCCGTCAAACCCGGTAAACTCCGGCTCAATTTTGATATGCGGATTTTCTTTTTCATATAACTTAATGATTTCTAATGTTTGATCATGCCGGCTTTGTGAACCCCACCACGTCATGCGCAGCGTAATCTTATCCCCATCCTCTTCTTTGCCGCTGCTGCTTGATGAAGGTTTGTCTGAACACGCAGACAATACTAAACTCAGAATCAACATCAATACGAGTAACAACTTCTTCCCTTTCATCCCTGTGATTACCCCCTTTGATTTGAAAAGCGCTCCGGTTTTGTTTTGAAAACGCTTTCTATATGTATCATAAAATATCTTTCTTTTCTGAAAAATGAAAATTTCAGTCATTGAGGTGTACAAAACAGTGTTTTTTGACACGGTGGTTGAGCTTGGTTACTTTTGGTGCGGCATGGTCATTTAATTTGGGGTTGGACGGAGCTTGGTCTTTTGGAAGGGAGGATCTTTAAACTTTTGGTTGGAATCTCTCTTCTTTAGTTTGAATCTCTTAAATTTGGACCGGAATCTCAAATCTTTGGATTAAATCTTGTAACTTGACGTGTAATATGAAACATCCGAGCCCACATTTTGGCTGTCCTCGTACTCGTTTGTGAGCTCGAACCCATTTATTTTGCCACCTTTCCTAGGAATCTTGCAACTTTGATTAATAATTTTGCAACTTTCCTTATTTTTCATGCAACTTTTTTAATGATTCTAGCAATTTGAGGCCGGATTCTAGCATTCTCTATAAACAGATTATATCCGAGTGGGCAGCTGATTTTTGTATTCAGTTGGCGTAAAACCTGTATATTTCTTGAACACTTTGCCAAAGTACCTTGGATTTTGGCCAAAGCCGACTGCTTCGGCGATTTCGAGCATTTTTCCTTCATGTGCTTGGGTTTCGATCAGCTCAATGGCTTTTTCTACACGGAGATTGACGAGATAGCTGGAAAATTTCGTGCCCGTTTCCTTTTTGAATAGCTTTCCGATATAGTCTGGATTCATATAAAACACTTCATTGGCGATTTTTGATAGGGTCAGCGTTTCATCGGCAAAATTTCCTTCGACATATTTGATGACATTTTGGATAATTTCACATTGCGATTCCTTTGCCCGGTCATAGTTTTGCTGGGCTATTTCACGGGAGATCGTTTCAATAAACTGTTTGATTTGCTCCAATGTATGAAACTCCTGAAAAAAGATGATCTTTTGAAAAAGGTTGTCTCTTGTTTCTTTTTTCGACTGCCTTAATATTGACATAAAGAGCTCTAGACAATGGGATTTCACGACATTGACTTCAAGTTTTTCCTTCTGGAGCCACTCAAAGAATTGCTGTAAATAATCATTAAGTTCCTCCAGATTTCCGCTTCTTATCGCAAAGATGAGATCCTCGTGATCAAAGAGCTGTACAGGCTCAACCTCCAGCTTTTCCTTAGACATATCTTTGGCTGAAATGATGCTTCCATTCCCTAAATAAAACCGTTGTGTCAAACAATCCAGCGCTTCATGATAAAGTTTTCTCAGCTGACTGATGCTGCCTGCATGACTGATCGCTGTGGTGAAGTCAAGCCTGTAGACATTTGCGAAAAGCTCTTGGACAGGTTTCATCATCTCGATTAGCTCTTGATCTGAGTAGTTCTCACATAGCATGACGATTCGTTCGCCAATCGTTGTGCAAAGGTGAATGATTTGCTGACTTAGCTTCTCGGTGGCAATCTCCTTTAAGGCAAAAATCGTTTCAAAGTCATGCTCACCATCAATCTCCAAGACAAGTAATTTAAACTGCTCACTTGTTGTTCTGATTTCAAAGAGCTGACTAAAATATTCCCAATCGGGAACCCCGTATTTCTTATCTGTTATAAACTCCTTTAAAAATTGCTCCTTTGCTATCGGTAAGACGTTTTGCAGCTTTGTTTTCATCCCGGCAACGAATTGATCCTTCTGTTTTTGTTCCTCCAACTCTTCGATAATCTGCTTGAGTGCTTCTTCGATTTTCACCTCATTGCTCGGCTTCAGTAAATAATGCTTCACACCGTATTGCATCGCAGTCTTGGCAAAATCAAATTCGTTATAGCCTGAGAGAATAATATATTTGATCGCCGGAAAAAGCGGATGAATCCTTTTAATCATTTCCACTCCATTAAGATTAGGCATTTTGATATCGGTTATCACAATATCCGGCGGATTCTTCATGATGAAATCAACGGCAAGTTGTCCATTGCGGCATTGTCCGATCAATCTTGTCCCGCAGCCTTGCCAATCAACAAGCGATGAAATTCCTTCCAAAATGCTTCGTTCATCATCAACTAACAACACGTTATACATCACATTCACCCCGTCTTATATGGTATTGTGATCGTTACCCTTGTCCCGTTTCCTCTCTCACTTTCTAGTTGAAGACCATATGCCTCACCGAACATTAACTTCATTCGTTCATTTATGTTTCGTAAACCAATCCCCGTTCCTTTTGGCTTTATTTCCCCTTTAAAAATGGCCTTTATCGTTGCATCATCCATCCCAGGGCCATTATCCTCGATCACGATTTGCAATGTTTCGTCATCATGTGTAAAAATCGCAACGGCAATCTTGCATTCTGAATCAATTTCTTCGAGGACATGCTGGATAGCGTTTTCGACAATCGGCTGTATCGATAGCTTTGGAATGTAAACATGTTCAATTTCAGCCGGGCACTCTAGTGTAAAATGCAGGCGGTCATGATAGCGGTAGTGTTGAATCGTAATATAATCCTGTACAATTTGCAATTCATCCTTGATTGTAATGAGCGGCTCCTTTTTGCTGATGATGTTACGCAGCATATTGGCTAATGCTTCCGTCATTGTTGAAATTTTTTGCTGCTTGTTGATTCTGGCAGCCCAGTTGATGGAATCTAGTGTATTGTATAAAAAGTGAGGATTCATTTGTGATTGCAAGGCTTTGTATTCCGTTTCTTTGATGACTAATTGCTTTTGGTAGTTTTCTTTTATTAACTCATTGATTTGATCCATCATGCTTTGAAAATCCCTATGCAGCTGACCGACTTCTTGATTCGAATACGCTACCTCCTTAAAAGCAGAATGTTCAAATCCCTCTGTTTGCACCTGCTTCATTTTTTCGGTTAAATCCTCAAGAGGCTTGGAAATCGTTGCTGCTGCTCTTCTGCTTAGAATAATCGTTAACGCCAGCATAAATAAAAAGCATAAAGCCATTAATAGCTTAATAATTTTCGTATCTCCCATTATATTGTCAAACGGAATAATATTAAAATAGGTTAAATTCGACGTTTTTGAGGTTTGATAGACGACCATGTATTCCTTCCCATCAATCTGCCTGAAGTCGTAACCGCTTCCACTTTCTACTTTTGGAATCTCATCAAGTTTATTGAAATCACTCATATATAAGACGTCACCGTCTTTTTCAATGACAAAATGATTATCAGATGGAAAGTTTAAGCTTTCTTGAATCAGTTTATTCATATCAATGGTAATGATTAAGGTTCCAAGTGTGCCTAATTCTACATTTTCTTTTTTTCTAATCAATCGTGCAGCCATTAACCGATTTTCATCTTCCATGGCAGTCAAGACATTTGCTCCCTGCGCGGCTACCGCTATAGGCAGGACCTTTTCAGCATCGTTCTCAACCTTTGTATTAAAACCGGCCGTAAACTTTTCACCATCCTGGTCAATGATCTGAATAGAAGCGATGTATTTTTCTTGGGTTGCATAATTGACGAGTGTATTTAATAGCTTGGATTTGGTGACATAGTTTTCGTATTTTAACTGATACTTATTAACTTGCTCCAAAGAATCCTGTACCACATTATCGGTGCTGATTTGTAATGATAACTTCTCCATCCTCGTCAGTTCCTTATCTAAGACAGTTGAGGAAACCTGGATAATGTTTGCCGACTCTTCATAAATTTTCTTTATGTACATATTCGAGAAAAAATTAAAAATGATAATGCCAATCAAGCAGAAGACTAATAATAGCAATAACGAAATGGAGAAGATTTGATCCTTGATTTTGAAGTTATCGTAGAAAGGTTTTATCTGCATGTTATCTAACCCCTTATTGAAAATTGGAAGGAGAGGCATGTCTCCTCTCCCCAATCGTTGTCATCCTCTTGGCAGGAGCCCTGCACCGATAAGCCCTGCTTTTTGATCAAGTAAGGCCGGTCTTAAGATGAAGGAATCTCTTAAGCTTGGATACAAATATTGCTTTGTTTTTTCAATTAATGGCTTAAGGATGAGATCTTTTGATTTCATGACACCTCCGCCGATTACCAGCACTTCCGGGTTTACGGTATGAACGATGTTCGCCAAGCCGATTGCAAGGTAGTTGATTGCTTCGTCCAAAATAGCCTGAGCTTCCTTGTTGCCCTGCTCTGCCAGGTGGAAGACACCTTGGGCGCCGTTTGTGATGCCTAAACGCTCCTGTCCGATTCTGCCAATGGCTGTGCCGCTTGCCAGCCCTTCTAAAGCTCCTTTATTTAAGCCTGCGCCCTGGTAGGCATTCGGGTCCGGATTGACAATCATATTGCCGATTTCCCCGCAATTGCCCTGGGCACCTGAGACAAGCTGCCCACCGATGACGTAGCCGCCGCCAATGCCGGTGCTCACCGTAATGAAGAAGACGCTGCTTGCTCCTTTTCCAGCACCAAGCGTTGCCTCCGCAAGAGCTGCTGCATTTGCGTCGTTTTCAAGCTTGACAGGCAGGCCGGTTTTCTCTTCCAGGATTTTGACTAGCGGGACATTCACCCAGCCTGGCAGGTTTGGCGGTTCAATGATGATCCCTTCATGCGGGTTGAGCGGTCCTGGAGAGCCGATGCCCACTGCTTTTATGTCGTACTGCGCTTGTAACTTGTCGATGACCTCAGCCATATTGTTTATTGCATACTCCGGCCCCTTTTCCGCCTCCGTTGGGCGGCTATGCTCCTCTATAATTTCTCCCTGTTCATTAAAAAGGCCGATGCGCAAGTTTGTGCCGCCTAGGTCGATTCCGATTGTGTACATGGTCTAATTCCTCCTTAGGGCTTCCCAAATCCAATTTCTATCATCTAGTTTATCAGGATCACAGAATATTGAAAGCGTTTTTTATTTTTTAGCGAGCTATACCCAAAACTGGTAGATTCATGAAATAATTGTAAAAATACTACTGTTAATCGATTTCTATTGGTCTCTTTTCATATTTTTCTAAAAAATCGGCTAAAACTAAATGCAATCCGTCAGATTTATTGATCTTCACAACATTCATCTAAACGTTTACAAATGAAATGATCAATCTCTATATAAATATTAGAAACTTTTCTTTTATCTTGCAAACTATAAAAGACCTAGAAAAAATAAGTAAAAAACAAAATGAGAAAAGAGTTTTTAGCTCTTTTCCCATTTTGTCAATAGCCCCGATTGAAGATCCTTTTGTCATGCTTTTTGAACAATCACACCCAATCGAACAAGAAGAAAAATGTAAAACTACTGCAAAAATAACTTCTCAGTTACCGCATACTTTTAAAAATTTCACTTTTTTTATTATAAATGATTTGCTCGTTTTTTATTTCCAATATAAAGTACGACTCCGCCAAAACCTAGGATAATGAATCCCAGTAGTAAAAGATTATGCACCGATGTAGCAGTTGCTGGAAGCTCATTTTTTTCCATGACTTTATCCGGCTGTTGGGTATTTTTATCCGAATCAACCTGTTTATTCCCATCGGATGAATTAGGATCATTTTCCGTCTTTTCACTGTCAATTTCTGATTCCTTATCTGTTCCTGATCCCTTGTTATCTGAATCCTTATCCTTGTCGTCTGTTCCTGATTCCTTGTCATCTGAATCCTTATCTTGCTTATCATCTTTATCAGGCGTTGTGACAGGAGCTGTTTTGTCCATGTTAACTTCAAAACTTTTATATGCTTCAACATTACCTGCGTTATCAATACTTCTATAATCAACAAGGTTCTTACCTTTAACAAAGGAGTTAATAGGTTCAGTATATTCCGTCCATTCACCGTCATTCATTCTGTATTCTGTTTTTGCTACTCCAGAATGTTTATCAGAAGCTGATAATGTTATGGAAACATCTTTATTTGTTTTATTTTTTAGAACATTGCTTGCTGCTGTAACAGGTGCCGTCTTATCTATTTTAACTGCTTCACTTTTCAATTCTTCTTCATTTCCATGATTATCGACACTCTTATATTCAATCGTATGAATACCTTCGTTTTGTAATTCGAATTCATAAATTTTATTGTCCCAACTACCGTTATTTATAGAATATAATGTTTTAAAAACTCCTGCTTTATCATCAGTAGCATTTACTGAAACATAGACATCACTAGAGTACCATCCATTAACCATTGGTGAAGGAGATTGTAGTTCTAATTTTGTTACAGGGCTATTTTTATCGGAATAGCCTATAGTAATATTGTAATTGCTTAAATCTAAGTATTCGATAGTATATTCTTTATACTTATGTACTCCAGTACTATCCTTAATGTCGTCATCTTTATCAAAAATATAATGTAACTTATTGTAACTATTTCCTTGGTTATCAGTTGCGACAATAGTACTTATTTTCCATTCACCTTCAGCATCCTCCTGACTAACGTTGAAGGTACCCTCATATTTTTTGCTTGTAGAGTTATAGTTCAGGAGAATAGATTTACCGCTACCTTTACCAAAAATGTGGTTTGGATAATTATAATAAACACCTACACTTTTTATCCCTGTTAAATCATCTGTCACATTAGCCGATATCTTAACTTTATCACCAACCTTAGCTTCTTTAGACGAAACTGTAAAACTATTTATTGTCGGTGGTGTAACGTCTAGACTGGTCCCGTATACTGTGATAGTAGCGTTATTTAAATCTCGAAATTCGATAGGATATTCTTTATTAATTTCATTATATCCTTTGTTATGAAAAAGATAATTATTATCTTGATTATCATTTACACTAATAATACCTACTTTCCAATAACCATCAGAATCATCCTTTTTAACGTTGAAAGTACCCTCATATTTTCTGGTTGTAGAGTTATAGTTAAGAGTAATTTCTTTATTACCAGAATAGCTTGTATTTGCATAACGAACACTTACATTTTTAACCCCTGTTACATCATTTGTCACATCAGCCGAAATCTTTACTTTCTCACCAACTGTAGCCTCTTTAGCAGATACTGTAAAACTATTTAATGATGGTCGTGCATTCTCCTCTAGTGCAAAGCTTGTTGTTGCTGGAGATAATAAGGATAAAATCAACAATAAAACCGTTATTTGTGCAATAAAACGTTTCTTCCAAACTATCATAAAACCGTCTCATCTCCTCTACTTTATTATTTCAGAAGTTACTTCTTATCAAATGAAACTTCTCCACCCTCCCTATTTATAATTTAAACCCAATTAAATATAATGAATTTTATTTTTTTTCAAAAGATTCAAATTGCATATGTTTACTAAGACTATATTACCAATTAATACCACCAAACCATTGTAAGTTTATTAATAATTCATGGTTTAGCAGCTGATAAAATATTTGAATAGTCATAGACTCTCCCCTTTTAAGTTAAATTGATACGTACGTATAAAAAGGCATCAGATACAAGGTTACTATCTATCATTCAGTCATGATTCTTAATGGCCCTTTCGTTGAAGAAAATCCGGAAACGTTGAATGAATACTCTACATAATCACAACTATCAAAAGTAAGCAAAATGGCCAAATCCTTATATCAAGGATTTGGCTCTTGTCCGTTTTTTAACAATTATGCAGAATTTTAACATCGTTGATTTATCAATGTTTTTGGCATCTCAAAAAGCCTGGAAACTAGAACTAAAAATAATAGAAAAAAGAGATATTAACATAAATTATTGTCAATACTGTTTCTATAGCTGGGAGACGGGAATATAAAACGTCTCTAACAATAATCATTGAAATAAAAGAGGGATTTTGTTATGAAACCAAATTTTGACATAACGAGTAAGGGGCTTTGGTATCCAATTACTCTAAGTCTGATTCTACTCGTCTTTATTTTGTTCATGCCGAAGAGAGTAAGCAAACAAGAAATCTATACTACGTTTGGGGTGATTGGCTACATCGTGTGGACAGTGGATATGACATTAGGTGATCCGCTTGACTTTTTTAATGTAGGAAGCGGTAAGGTAACAGCCGTGCCGGAACTGTTTCTGTATGGCATGATTCCGGGTTTGATCGCTATAATTTTTGTTAATTTTTATAATGAAGCTCATAAATGGACTTCTATTATTGGCTTTACACTAGGCTCGTATTTATTGAATTGGTTTGCCGTACAGGTTGGTATCATGAAACTTAATAACTGGCAAACCTGGTATTCGATTCCGATCTTTTTTGTTGTCTATGCCTTTTTTCTTCCATGGCATATACGATTTATTAAAAAACAAAAGGAGGTGTGATCATCTCCTTTTTAAGAAAAAAGAATCTTCAATCGAAGATTCTTTTCTCTATGTTATTTGAAACGATGTGTAAACCTTTACAAATTGCGTTCCAGATTTTCTTTCAAATCAACTCGTTTTGACCTTTCTTTCATTTCCAGCGTTTTTATACTTCACTTTATTTTTATATCCAACTGGATTGTTCCCCCATAATTGCATCGATTTCCAGCCTGTTAACTGCTCAACCACTGTACGAGTTTTGCTGTCCATTTTATTCAATGAACCGCCAGCTTTAAGTCGGTTGATTTCATTTAATAAAATCGTATGGGATTCCTTTGTTAATTTGTATCGATAAGAGATGATTAAGCCTCCAATAAGGAAGAGCAATGTTCCAATTGTAAGAATGGCCATAATAGCATTTAGTGCCGATTGTGTTTGTGCCGTTTCTCCTGACACAAAACCTGCTTTTTCTAATATGACACCAACAAGAAAGATTGCAAGTGCTTGCGACGCTTTGCGGATAAACGTCATCATGCCGGCAAACACCCCTTCTCTTCTTTGCCCAGTAAGGACTTCATCAATATCCGGTATAAAGGAATAGTTATTCCACGGGATGTAATTCAAGCCTCCACGACCAAGTCCTGCGACACCAATCAAAATAAATAACATCACCATTAAATTAGAAGGATTCGCGTAATAGACTGTTAAATAACCAACGACTCCTGACATAAAGAGCAAAATGGCCACCCGGTATGCCGGGGCAGGATTTAACTTGATTGTGATCGACATCGCTAACCATACACCAAGTATTTGCAATAAATACATGACCGTCATCAAGTTGGAGGCAACAATGGCATCTTGTGCCAGCGAAAAAATAATAAAATACGTAAACACGGCATTAAAGATATCCTGACTTAAATAGGCACCTAAATACATCCCTAAGTGCTGTCTAAAGGTTCTGACTCTCAATGTCGATAATAAATCGATATAAACCTTTTTTACGTTTTCAAGGAATGGAAGCTTTTCCTCATCTCCCTCTTCACGAAGGATATCTTCTAAAGGTCTCTCCCAAGTAAATTTATACACAAAAGTTAATACACAAATAAAGATAACGGTAAAGATTCCGCCAGTGTAAAGAAATGTTGCTGGATCATCTTTGCCAAGCGCCTCTACTAATCTACCAGGGATAAAGGCTGCAAAAACGGCCGATAGCTGAGCAGTAAACATGCGAGCACCAGTGAATCTTGAGCGTTTCTTATAATCTGATGTCATCTCTGCTGCTAAAGTTTCATAAGGGATTAACACCATTGTATAAACAATTTCAAATACGATATACGTTAATAAATAATACCAATAGCTCATGCCGCTGACCCAAATAAAGGTATAACTAATCACTAAAGGAATTGAAATTAATAAGAAAAACCTTCTTCTGCCAAATTTTCTGCCCAATTTGGTTTTATGAAAATTATCGGTTATGTACCCCATTACCGGTGCTGCAATGGCATCGACAAAACGGGCGATCGCAAAAATCGAACCTGCTTGTACAGGTGTCAACCCACAAAAGGTCGTATAAAAATATAACAACCAAGCTGCTGTTAACGCAAAAGCACCCGCACCTAAGAAATCAGTAGAACCGTATGCAACATAATTTACTAATGATATTTTTCTATCCTTCATTTCCATAACCTCCTCATTCCATGTTAAAAACGTTTTCAAAAAGAGATACATTCTCCGATTTTTCTTTTTGTTATGTCATAATGGATTTTTGTTCGTAAAAATTTTATTTGACGATAAGGTATCGATTCCACAATTTAACCGCTAACATTAACCGCTTTCAAATAAGTGTGTTAGTATATGTATTAGGAATTTTTTATACTATCAGAAAGAATAGGATTTTATGGATGATAGTATAAGAAAAACTAAGGCTTTCGCCATTAGGTCTTGGCGATAAGCCAAGTTTTTCTAATAAGTCTTGTTTTTCCATCTATGAAGCTACAATCCTGTTGTTCCACATTACTTTGTATCACATACTCTATCATTTGAAAAGCCTTTCAATTTTTATTAGCAGACGCCATTTAAGAATATACTGTTCCGTTTAGAGCATAAATGCATAACGTTTGTATTTTTCTGTTTAAATCCCATTATGTTTGTTTATTTCCCTTTTTTGTTTTTGATTATACTTACATTAGCGCTTTAGGTCAATAATTTCTATCAAATTTTTTATAAACATTAAGGTGTAGACATTGTTAGCTACAATTAGAAACGAAAGTGAACAAAAATGAACAAATAAAATCCAATAAAAAAAGAGTTGCCTCAACAACCCTCATACTCTATCAAGCTATCATGGTTCAGATCCAATTAAAGAAGAAATATACAAGTTTATGTTGTATTTAGTGTAAACACCTACATTCAGGCTTATTTCCTAGGCAAATGTCCATAACTATCCATTCCTTTTGCATATAGTGTAATTGTGTAGAAAAGAAAACAGCATTAATTTTTAACTTATTACTCAACTTTCGCAGAGTGAGATCGGCAAATAAGCCTTGATATAACTAGGAAGGCCAGCGATCCACCTCTCGAGTT
>NZ_CANNCR010000055.1 GCF_947503125.1 uncultured Metabacillus sp. | reverse complement strand
AACCGGAAAAGCATTTTTTCAGCAGAAGTGTAAAAAGGAAACGAGCAAAAAGTGTAAAATTCAACTTGACGTCTACAATACAGTCATAGCATAAGTTTCTACAGTAGTTCCATCTTCTTTTTCAGCTACTTTTAAAAGTTGCGTTGTTGATTTTAGATCGATATTATTTGATTCGTTTTCCCCTGTCTTAGTTAATGCAGCTTCTAATTTAAGACTTTTTTTACTTTCATCAATATCACTAATATTTTTTTGAGCTCTTTCAAATAGTTTGTTAACATCCTTAATCTCTGTTTTTTGATAGATTACTTTTTCTTTTTGAAAATTTTCTTTTGCAAAAATAGATCCACTAAAAGAAGTAAATACTAACATAAACATTAACAACGATACTGCAATTTTTTTCATTTCACATTACCCCCTAAAATTTTCTACTATTTACAATAATTAGAATAACACCTTTTAGAAAATTCTGTCTATTATAATTTTTTGGTAATATATTACAAACAATGTAAATGTTGAATTGAAGGAAGCATTTAAAGGAACTTAATATTTTAAAGACGAATAGTCATTAATAAATCTTAGTTAGGAGGACTATAACTATGAAAAATTATGATGAGAAAGAGAAAGAAAAAAAAGAAAAGAAAAGTCAAATTGAAACGGATGATGCTCTTAATCGACTTTTATATGGAACTCCAACAATAGGTGGTGCAATTGTAATCGGAGCGATTATAGTTTTTATATTATTTAATGTTTTTTTTAGATAGGTATTGTTTATGTATTGGTATTGAAAAAGGATCTTCCAAAGGAAGATCCTTTTATACTGAAGAATTAGTTTTAATTAGGATTATTTGTTTTCAAAAAATCAATTAATTCTTTTTCACTGTATGTCTGAAACACTATACCTTTAGTATCAAATACAACAAAAGCTGGCGATTTCTCTAATTCTAAGAATTTATATTGATTAGTTGTCTCTTCAAGTGAGACTCTTTTGTTTATTGTTTTAACATTACGAATTTCATTTTTTTCCATCCATTCATCTCGAATATCATATGAATCTGTTTCATCTACGACTAATAGCGAATATTTATGATCTTCATCAGAGAACAAAGGATGTAGTGGAACTGCTCTAGGTTCGTTTAAGTCTGAGTTAGAACATCCTATTAAAAAGGTTCCTAAAACCCATAGCAATATTACTATTTTTTTCATAAAGTAATCGCCCCTCTGTAAGTTCTTTTACGTTAGATAAAGTTTACCGTAATTTGTAAATTTTATCTTGGATAAATTCTGGAAATGCTAAAAGTATCTATGTATACTCTATACATTTTTAGTTAACATAATGAAAGGTTATAGGCATTTAAAAAGGATCTTCACAGTTGAAGATCCTTTTAGTTTAATAATTTTTATTTATAAGATAATTAATCAAGAGATTTAGCTAGATCAATTAATTCTTTTTTTAAATTTTCTATATCTTTATTCTCACTAAAGTTTTTGAAAATGATCTCTCCCGAAACCTTATCATCTTCGTGAAATCCACATATTTTTTTAAACTCTTTTTCAAAAAATATGTAATTATTGCATTTTCTAAATTCATCTATTATTCCAAGACCTATATTTTTAATTTGTTTTCCAAAAACCTCATTTTTATATTTAGTTATAACAATATCAACTACATGATCAATACTTAGAATACTATCCATTGCCTTAATTAAAATAATAGATTTTTCGTTTTTATCAATGTTATTAATACGTTCGATTTGTTCCTGTAAATTATATTTCATAAGGAGTCCCTCCATTTCTAAAATTATATTAAGTTACTATACTTTATGGGATTTTTGGAAAATTTTAATATGTGGATTATTGAAAAAATAAAAAATAATCTGTATATTTAACTTGTATCCTAAAATTGTTAAATTTGATAATTATTACCAAAATATGAATGTGGAGTGATTTAAATTGATGAAAAAAATTTTTATGTATTTTTCAGTATGTTTAATAGTTTTATCTATGTTTTCTTTTTCTATAAGTGAAGCTAAAGCAGCTCCTTATAAAATAAGTTATTATATGTATGAAGGAAACAAAACGGTAACTCCTCCTAGTTTAACCTTACCAGATAATGGTGAAATAATGTATATAAACTTTAATCCTAGTTCAGATAATAATTCTTGGTATTATTATGATGTTTATAGAAATGGAGTTAAAATTGATAGCTGGGGATCAGAAGAAGTTATGTATTCAGAGAGATTTTATACACCAGGAACTTATTCAATTAAAGTCACATGTTTAGGATCTGCACTTAAGTGTAAAGGAGAAGGGTATTTATTAAGACAATAAATAGAATATCGTCTCTAATTTGGTGATTTTAGGATGTTTTAACTTAAGATTGGAATCTTTATATGTTAAGAGATTCCATTTTTTTATTTTGAAAATATATAGTCAATTAAATCTATTATAAAATTCTAACGAAAATGAATATTTTATACAAAACTAGTTAACATAATGTCAATTTTCGGAAGTAAGCCAAAGAGCCAAACCCAGTATTATCAAGGGTTTGGCTCATGTCCGTTTTTTATCGATTATGCATGATTTTATACATCGTTGATTTATCAATGTTTTTGGCTTCTGAAGAAGCCTGGCAGCTGCATAAAAAAGTGGGGTTTTATGCAATGCTAATAATTAGGATAAGACTATAAATACGAAAATCTTAAAGTCCTTCCCATAATCCACCTGTACCTGTTTTATATCCAGTTCCTGAACCTGTTAAGATAAAGTAATAAGATTGTCCTCTTGTGAGACCTGTAAAAGAAGCTTTACCTATTTGATTTGGAAAATATACTCTACTACCTACAAAAGTACCTCCTGATTTGTAGAGGCTGAAAGTTACTGTATAACCTGAGGTGTTATTAATTTGGTTATAAACTGTTGAATAGCTAAAGGGAGTAAAATAAGCACCAAGTAAAGAGTTTTTAAAGTTGAATGAATATGAATATGGTAGAGAAACTTTCGTTGAAATTTCATTAGGATCAACTGGTTCTGCATATTGTACCTTATCAGGATTATTTTTAATATCTTCTAAGACTTTCTGTTCTAATTCCTCACTGTCTTCATCTTGTAAATTTTGAATTACAGATGGTATTTTGCTTTGTTCAATAGAAAGTTCTTGTTGTTTTTCTTTTTGAATTTCATCAAATGTTCTTTCTTCTGCTGATACTACACCATTTAGTATGAAAACAAGTGCAAGTACTAAACTAAGTCCACTAAAAAATTTCATTTACATATTTCCCCATTTCTATATTTTTTTTACAAACATGCAAAGATACCATTTTTTTCAAGTTGTAAAAAAGTGTCTATTTACCTATTTTTCCAAATTGATCCAATAAAAGGTGCTATTTTGATCACAATGATTCTCTTAATCGTCTACTTTTTTACTATTCCGGTTGCTTTCAAAAAGGCCAAACCCTTGATCTTGGGTTTGGCCTTTTTGCTTAATTCTGTATAAAGATTGTTGAAATTTATTTAATCAATACTTATCTTAAAATCCAAATTCATTAGGATCAACTGGTTCTGCATATTGTACCTTATCAGGATTATTTTTAATATCTTCTAACACTTTTTGTTTTAATTCCTCACTGTCTTCACCTTCTAAATGTTGAATTACAGATGGTGTTTTGCTTTGTTCAATAGAAAGCTCTTGTTGTTTTTCTTTTTGAATTTCATCAAATGTTCTTTCTTCTGTTGAAACTATACCACTCAGTAAGAAAACAAGTGTAGCAAGTACTAAACCAAGTCCACTAAATAATTTCATTTACATGCTCCCCTTTCTTTGATTTTTACAATCACACAAATATACCATTTTTTTCAATTTTCATAAAGTGTAAACTTGCCTAACCGGTGTTCTTATTTAATAAATAATTAGAAGCTATTTTAACTATTATATATAACATCATTTATAATATGGTTTAATGTGTTAATAGGCATAAAAATGGGTATGCAAGTGTCATATTTTATTTAATTGGTTAAACATATATTGGAATTAGCATTGGAGCCTTTATAATACTATAAATTGGTAATACAACGTAAATTAGATAAAAAATCAAAACTCTCTTTCTTAGGATACTCACTATTAAATACATTTATATAGAAGTAACCGAAGAAAGCAGAAGGTAGTTGGTACTGAAGTTCGTTTTCGAACCAATTTATTCCCCCCTGGACGCCTCCAACCAACGAGGATTTTTCGTTCACTTTCCTAACAATCGAGCGAAGAAGCCTTTTTTTTGTTCTTTTTTCTGTTCTTCCGCAGCCGCAGCAATCAATTTTTGATTCTCCATACTTTCTCTAAGCGATTGAGTTAATTGATTATGGCGCTCCTTACTTCCTCGATCAAATTGTTGTAACTGTTCGACTAGAGCTTTATTGAAGCTTTCCTGTTTCTTCAGGTGTTCTTTTATCTCTTTGTTCTCTTCAGCAAGAGCATCAAGTTTCTTCATTAACTTTTTCACTAGATCGTTGTCTATAACTTGGTTGTATTGCTCATTTTCAGTATGTAAAGTTGTAACGGATGCAGTTATAGTTTTCTTCTTATATATTGCTACTAATGACTTTGCAGCAGATTCAAGGGTTACGCCAGGCTTATTTCGTTGATTTATAAGATCTTTGAACATCATTATATTTGTATCGGTATATGCACGATTTCCTTTTTCATCTTTATGAAAGTTATAACCGTTATCTTCAAAGATACGAGCATACTTGGTAACGGTTTGTCTTTCTATATCTAAATGTAATGCTACTTCTCCTGGAGAATATAGCCTTTCAATATCATCTTGTAATCCTTCCATAATTTAAACACCTCCCTGTATATATAGATTATAACATTCGTTATAATTTTGGTTTTTCCCTTCTTAGCTAAAAATGTGAAGAAATCTACGGGTTTCCTTTCATAATTACCTAATTAGGTAACTATGAAATTAGCATTTTATGTTATAAACTATTTGCACCTTTAGGGTGCATGGTGTTGCCTTTATGGCAACAGAGGTTTTAGGGTTTTGTACAGGGATCCAACGTCCTGACGTTGGCGGTGGGTGGTGGGGCGAGGAGCCCCGCGGTTTTGTTTTTTGCACGCTTGCGTGCTTGCCTGTTTTACAGGCAAAAAAGCCTCGCAGAGCACACGACTTTACGGATGTAAAGTATAGTGTGCTATACTTTACATGGAAGTAGCTGCCGGAATATAATCGAAAATAGAGGGTTACATAAGGGTGGTGGAGGCATGAGTTTTGCGATTTGCCGGATGGAAAAAATGAAGTCTCATGATTTAAAAGGAATGCAGTTTCATAATCAACGAGAGAGGGAGAGTAAAACGAATCCCGACATTGATAAGGAGCGTTCTCACTTAAATTATGATTTGGTGAATCCGGATAAGATTGATTATAACAAACGAGTCAAAGAGATCATTGAGAGCCAAAAAATGGGAACGAGAAAGACCAGGAAGGATGCTGTCCTGGTCAATGAGTTGTTGATCACGTCTGACCGGGCGTTTTTTGATCGGTTGGATCCAGCTGAAGAAAAACGGTTCTTTGAAGAGAGTTACAAATTGTTTGCTGATCGGTATGGGGAGCAGAACATTGCGTATGCGATGGTCCATATGGATGAAAAAACGCCCCATATGCATTTAGGGGTGGTTCCCATGCGTGATGGGAAGCTGCAAGGAAAAAATGTCTTTAATCGGGCGGAACTGCAGTGGATCCAAGATGAGTTTCCAAAGCATCTGCAGAAGCAAGGCTTTGATGTTGAGCGAGGGGAAAAAGGATCCGATCGGGAGCATTTAACCACGCAACAGTTTAAGGCGAAAACCTTAAAAGAACAGGTTCAGGGATTAGAACAGTCTTTACATGAAAAACAAGCAGCTAAACAGGAAATCGAAACATCCATCAAGGAAATTGAACATCGCTTAAGCGATTTGGGGAAGTCGCTAGATCATGTCAAAAAGGTGGACGAGATTGACGTAAATCCAGAAAAGAAGATGGGCTTATTTGCGTCTGACAGGGTCATATTGGAGCGAAAAGATTTTGAGGGTATTGAAACCTTAGCGAAAGCTTCAGAAGCCCTTAAAATGGAAAATAGGCAGCTTAAAATCGAAAATCAAAAACTTCATAGCGAAAAAGACAAGCTTGTGATGGAACGTGATTTGACTCGAAACGAAAATAAAGAATTGAAGAAAGAAAATAAGCAGCTGAAAAAAGAGAATGATTTTTTAAAACGAACATTGGAACGTGTAAAGGAATTGTATCAGGAGAAATTGCCTGAATTGGCGAAGATGGTTGGCTATGTAAAGGCGAGTATTTTAGATAAAGCAAAGGAAAAGCTGTTAAAGCGTTATTTTGAGGGTGATGCGGAAATTCAAGGGGCTGCGAAATTTGCCCTGGATAAGCAGGAGAAGGAAAAGCAGATTCAATCGACTAGGAAGAGAGATCGTGGTGGTGAATTGGAGAGATAAGAAAAAAGCTCATTATCGCAAAAACTCCGCCGTCGCAAGCGTAAGGAAACGAAATGAGCTAAAGGGAAGATATGGAAAGAGGGGTCTTTCCTTCCATTATTATACAAAAAAGTAAAGAGATTTAGATATAAAAAGTTAAGGTTAAGGAGAGTGTGTAATCATGAAAAAATTGCTGATTTATAAAGAAAATGGAGAATTTGTGATGGAAAGAGTAAACGAATTTAATCATGCTGTTAAACGGCATTTTATAAGCGAAGAGGGACTTTTAGAAGGATTGCAGTCTTATCAGCAAGTCATTGCGGAATATGAACTGGAAGTGATTGATGAATTATGGCCTTTAGTTGTTAATTTTATCAATAGCAAGGAATTTCAAGGATGATTTGTTCGTATTGTGGGTCTGATAATGGAAATTATGCTGAAAACTGTGGGTTTTGTGCTGCCCCGTTGAAAAAGCAGCGTCCAACGATGAAAGAGTTTGTCTATTTAAATCAATGTGAACTGCCTTTTGATCAGCTGGCGAATTTTCATACATATGATTTATTGGTTTTGCTTCGGTTAGTAAGAGAAGAACGGTCAAAATCGTATAATCTCATGAGAACGGTTCAGAAGGCTCCAGAAGAGGTTACGGTTGATTCAGATACATTGGCCTTTGCGGAGAGCGAATATAGGCTTTATACGGCACGTATGAAGGTGATAGAAGGGATTTTAATTGATCGGATGGGGTACAAGCCTAAAAGAGTGGATGATAAATTATTAGAGAATTTGAGAAAAAAGGTAGAAAATGGCTAGAAAAAAGGGATTTTTATTGGTATTGTCGAATATAGGAAATGAGAAAAACCGCCCAAGCTTTGGTCGGCAAGGCGGTTTCTCAATAAGTGCAAGGGATTAGTCCCTTTATTAACTTCATAGGATAATTATATTCTATCATAAAGAGACTAATTCCTGCTACATAGGGAGAGGAATTAGAATGAAAAAAGATTTTGATAATGTTGAGAAAAAAGCAAGATTAAGAGAAATTGAGAATGAAAAAATACTTTCAGAAGAAGAATTAGAATTAGCATCTGAACTTCAAGCTAAAGCTAATTCTAGAAAAATGATATTAGTTCCAGAAAGAAAAAATAAAAATAAAGCAAAATTTGCTCAATTCATCCAACAGAATTGGGGGGTTTTAAGAATGAATAAGTATTTAACAATGGCTGAAAAGAATTTTTTGATGGATATTATGCCTAATGTTGGTTTTGATTCTAATTGTATAGTTGATGATGTTACTAAAAAAAGCCCAATACCCTTAACTCAACAAGAAATTGCAAATTTATTAGGAACTAATAAATCAAAAATAAGTAAGCTTGTCACTAGTTTAGTAGATAAAGGAATTATGGCTAGATCAGAGACGGGTTTAGAAGATAATAATGTCCGTTCTTACGCACTATTTGTAAATCCTAATATAATCATTTCAGGAAATAAAGATAACGTTAATTTGACCTTACAAGCAATGTTTAAAAAGGTTCCAAAAGAATTAAAAAATCTTCCTGAACAGTTATTTTAAAAGTCCCTATTGACAAGGGGCTTTTTTTATTTTCTTTTTAAATCCGTAGTTGTCAAAATCGACAACTAAGGTTGTCAAAATCGACAACTACGAAAAAACTCTAAACTATTGATATAAAGGCTTTTTTTAAACATTCAAATCTTTGTTCTTCTCACTCTCTATTAAATAGCAATTCGTCATTTGTTTTGCAACCCTGATTTTAAATATTTTTCGTTATTGCCTTAAAGGCTAAAAGGTTGCCATTAAGGCAACCACAACCAGTCTTTAAGAGGGGGTAATTTAAGCAAAATGTAACCGAACTTTATGGGAAATCAATTTCTCTTTCATTAGGGCTTTAAAAGTGCTATATATCCCCTTATAGAGTGTTTAGTGACTCCTCCCTCAATGTCGTAAACAGTAGAAGACCTCGACCACACAACATCATTGTGATCGAGGTCTTCTACTACTGGTTTCAGTCGGAGTCACTAAAGAGGTATCTGGATGCTTGGTATTATTGTTATTTAATAACCCTTTATCTTTGAATACTTTTCTTAATGCTTCATTTACTAATTCAGATTTATGGTTTTTAGGTGTACGATCAATGATGTTTAAGATATCTTCATCAAAATAAAATCCTCTGTATATTTTTTTAGAGCGTTCTTTCTTTCCTGCGAGTAACATATCAATAGAATCCATTTTACTATTGTTAGTACTAGTGCTAGTACTAACAGTTTCAATTTTGTTTTTACTTTTTATTTCACTCGTATTGATGCTAGCAATTTCACTTTTACTTTTATTGATTTCACTTATAGAAATAGGGGTAGTACCAGCGTTGCTGTAACCAGGGGCAAAGTAAATATTCGTGACGGTAAAGTTCTGGCTCCTAGAGCTTTTTTTATATGCCAAAATTCTATAAAATTTTCTTGATAAGTACCATAAGGAGGTTCAATAATGTGAAGCAAACTTGGGAGTTAGAGGAACTCATTGAGCATTTTACAGTGATTCCAGAAGAGATGCGTTTAATTGGAAATAAATATGGAAGTACACGACTTGGATTCGCTGTTTCCCTAAAATTTTTTCAATACCAAGGTCGTTTTCCAAAAGGAAGACAGGAAATAAATCAAGAGATTATTAATTATGTTGCAAAGCAAGTAGGAGTGCCTGCAGATTCCTTTCAAGAATATGATTGGAATGGACGCTCTATAAAATATCACCGTGCTCAAATCCGGGAATTTATGGGGTTTCGAGAGAGTACATCTGAAGATATGGAACAAATAAAGTTATGGCTACAAACGAACATTCTACCACAAGAAATGCAAATGGACCGGGTTCGAGAACATGTCCTACACCACCTTAGACAACAACAGCTTATTCCTCCGACTCATGACCAACTAGAACGAAATATGAAATCAGCTATCCGTCAATATGAAGAACATATTTCACACACCATTTTCATGCAGCTTTCAGAACATTCTAAATCCCAATTAGATTCCTTTATACGCACCTGGTCTCGTACAGAACTATTGGAAGAGAATGAAACCATTCTTAGTTTTCGAGAACTTGTATCTGATCCTGGAAGAATCGGATTAGATAGTTTATTACAAGAAATCACAAAGTTACGAACCGTAAGGAATATACAACTTCCTTATGACTTGTTCAATGGTATACCACCTAAAATGATCCGATCATATAGACAACGTGCTGTATCAGAAGATATTCGAGAATTACGCAGGCATCCCGACTCTATCCGATACACGTTATTAGCAGCTTTCTTTTGGTGTAGAGGAAGAGAAATAACGGATAATTTAGTAGAACTTATTATTCAGATTGTTCATCGTATTGGAGCTCGTGCAGAACGAAAAGTCGAAAAAGAGTTTTTACGTGATTTCCGTAAGGTAAGTGGCAAGACAAATCTACTATTTCGTATGGCTGAAAAGGCAGTGGAACAACCGGATGGGATTGTACGTGATGTTTTGTTTCCCGTTGTCGGGGAAGATACTTTAAAAGATATTATAAAAGAAATGAAGTTTACTGGACCAACCTATAAACGAAAGGTACATACCGTGATGAGATCATCCTATGGTACTCACTATCGAAGGATGGTTCCAGCCTTACTGGATGTCTTAGAGTTTCGCTCCAATAATGATGTACACCGTCCTGTTATAGATGCCATCGAATTACTTAAACAATATAAGCTCACCAATCAGTACACATACAACGAAACAGATTACATTCCAATAGAAGGGATTGTGAAGCCCGGCTGGATTGATACCGTGATTGATAAAGAAACAAATCGTGTGAACCGAGTGAATTATGAAATTTGTGTTCTTCAAGCTTTACGAGATCGGTTGCGTTGCAAGGAAGTATGGGTTGTTGGTGCCGATCGGTATAGGAATCCAGAGGAAGATTTACCAAAGGACTTTGAACAAAATAGAGAAAAACATTACGAAGCGCTTCGGAAACCACTTGAAGCCCAAACACTTATTCAAGAACTAAAAATGAACATGAATACAGCTTTAGAGAAGTTAGATAAAAGTGTAAAATACGATTCTAAAGTACGTATTTTAAGTAAGGGAAATGGTTGGATTTCTGTATCACCTTTACAAGCACAAGCCGAACCCGTTAATCTCAATCTTGTAAAAGCAGAGATTATAAAGCGTTGGCCAATGACGAATCTGTTAGATATTTTAAAAGAAGCTGATTTACGTGTCCATCTGACAGATATGTTTCAAACGTTAGGGAACCGAGAGATTCTTGATAAGGAAACACTTCAACGAAGACTTATCCTCTGTCTATATGGGTTGGGAACAAATACTGGCTTAAAACGAATTGCTGCGGGCGATCATGGAGAAAGTTATAAAGATTTACTGTATGTTCGACGTAAGTTTATCCATAAAGAAAACTTACGGAATGCTATATCAAAGGTAACTGATGCTATTTTAGCTACTCGTGTAACTGAAATATGGGGAGAAGGAACAACCGCATGTGCATCTGATAGCAAAAAGTTTGGAGCTTGGGATCAGAACTTATTGACGGAGTGGCACATTCGATACAGGGGGCGTGGAGTTATGATTTATTGGCATGTAGAAAAAAACTCTACATGCATTTATTCCCAACTCAAATCTTGTTCTTCATCAGAAGTAGCATCTATGATTGAAGGATTACTTCGTCATTGTACAAATATGGAAGTTGAAAAGAACTATGTGGATACACATGGGCAAAGTGAAGTGGCCTTCGCCTTTTGCCATTTACTAGGTTTTCAACTCATGCCCCGATTTAAAGCAATTCATTCACAAAAACTATATCGTCCAGATGTGGGAATGCAAGAATCATATCAAAATTTACAACCTGTGTTAACTCGACCAATCAATTGGAGCTTAATTGAACAGCAATATGATCAAATGATTAAGTATGCTACTGCTTTAAGGTTAGGTACGGCTGAAACGGAGGCAGTTCTCAAACGGTTTACTCGTAATAGTGGGCACCCAACATATCGAGCACTTGCTGAGCTGGGGAAAGCACTCAAAACCATTTTTCTATGTGAATATTTATCATCAGAAGAAATACGAAGAGAGATTCATGAGGGATTAAATGTAGTTGAAAACTGGAACTCTGCTAATAGCTTCATTTTTTATGGAAAAGGAGGAGAAATCCAAACAAATCGCATGGAGGACCAAGAGATTGCTGTACTAGCTCTTCACCTTCTACAAAATTGCTTGGTATTAATCAATACATTGATGATTCAAGAAGTGCTACTGGAACAAAACAAATCTTTACTACAAAAGCTAGTCCCGGAGGACTTTAGAGCCTTAACACCACTTATCTATGCACATGTGAATCCATACGGGACATTCAAGTTAAATATGCATGAGCGTCTGAAAATCCAGAGAACTTCTTGAAATCTCTAAAATATAAACCTTCCTAGTTGTATAGGGGGTAGCCAGGACAGTGGTGATCCCCCCTGTAACGTACCCTTTACTTGAATAAGATAAAATTGCTATTCCTTCATTGGCTGATAGAAATATGGTCCACAAAAGGATTCATGAGTTTGGATATATGTCCATGAAAAATCTTTATCCACCACATAAATATCTTCTATATAACCGTCAATATCCTTTATTATGTCTTCTGCCTTTAAACTTCGGGCGTTTTCAAGCAATAATGCATTTTCATTGTCTTGGTAAAAAATATAACATCCATCTTTCTTTACCTTATTAAATGCATCCCTTGCTTTTTGTCTTTCTAGACAGGAAAGTTTATTATAGCTAAATACATGCCATAAGTGCTGATAAAAATAAATTTTGCTTTTTTGGGATTTGCTAAGATGCTTTGCAAATGCTTCTTCCCACTGTTTTCGAAGCTCTTCTGTTATGCTCTTTAATTCGGTAACAAGGATTCCCTTAGACTTTAACAAGTTAATCTGCTCCATTTTTATTCCTCATACTTTCTCCAAATATTAAACAAACGCGACCAATTACGGAATATCAACAATTAATTTTTTGAGCTATAATCCTAAGATTTTAACCGTAACAATAAGTAAAAATATAAAGATATTTAGCCATACAAAAAATTTAATCATCAAGTTAGCCCATAATTTCCTACGCAAAGCAAAATAGAAGATAATAGAATAAACTAGTAGACTTATGACTATTCGATATGTTGGAACTTTTTCTATTCCCAAGTCGAATAGGTCAATAAATGTATTTATTAGTACAGTGATAATAAATAGAAAAAGGTAAGCCCTATATCTCTTTTCTTTCCTTTCAGATTCTTCTTTTAATTCATACATTTTATTAACCTCATCAAATTATCATTTCTTGACTAATCAATATTTTTATTGAATTAAAGTGCCCATTACTTGAATAAATGTTATAGAAAAATCCAACAAAAAGCCACTATGGTAAACATAAGTAATCCAAATATAAAAGCAAATACTCTATAAAAATTAATATGAAAACGTTCAGGGAAAATTTTTTTGTTTAGCCATAATAGAAAATCAACAATTATTTCTACTAAAAAGAAATCTGTACCTGAGTATCCTTCAAAAAATTTATCACCTGGTTTATATGGTTTAATCGCATGATAAATGGCATAAACACCTGCACCACCGGCTAAAACGGTAATTATGATTAGAAAAATTAAATTCATATAATCACCACTTAATTGAATGACTTCTATATACATTATTCCCAAAACGTTCCTTAATAATTTGGCCTGATTATGGAATAAAATGACTGGAGTTTTTAACTTTATAATCATATAAAAGTTAAAATCGAAAGTTTAACGCAAATTTTTATAAAGTAGACTTTTTTATATAATTACCGTAACAAAAACGTTCGTTTCTGTTACGTTGGTTCCCATCAATTTTCTAAGCTAGTAATCTCGCATAACTGACGTAACAAAAATATGTAACAAAATATTTTGTAACAATATTAATCTTTTAGCATTTTTGATATAATTATGTAAGAAGGAGAGGTTGCATGTGAAATTTGGTTATATGCGAGTTTCAACAATTGATCAAAATTTAGATCGCCAAAAGAAACAACTTGAAGATTTCGGATGTGAACAAATATTTTTTGAAAAACTGACTGGTACTAAACGGGATCGCCCGGAGTTAAACCGTATGTTAGAGTTTCTTCGAAAAGAAGATACGGTTGTCGTCACAGATTTAACTCGCTTATCTCGTTCCACGAAAGATTTGATTGAAATTACAGAGCTAATCTCACAAAAGGGAGCGCATTTAAAAAGTTTAAAGGAGTCCTGGCTTGATACAACAACAGCCCATGGAAAAATGCTGTTTACCATTTTTGCTGGAATTGCACAGTTTGAGCGAGATCTTACCTCTGAACGAACAAAGGAAGGAATTTTAGCTGCAAGGAAGCGTGGAAAACTTCCTGGAAGACCAAAAGTTGACGAGGAAAAAATTAAGTATGCTTTATATCTAATGGAACAAGGGATGAGCAATACTAATGCTGCAGAGAAAGCTGGTATCTCTAGAATGACTCTGTATCGTAAGATACAAAACAATAAATGAGACTGACTAGTAACTATGTGGCAAGAGGTGCTTGTGCTATGTCTACTTTGCCCCTGGTTACAGGAACGCTGGTACTGGGCCTACTTATGTAAAAGATGCGTATAGGAATGTTTTTTCGTTGGCGTACAATACTCAATAAATTAAGTCCGGTGGTTCCTTAACAAGAAACTTTGCTTTCTTCATGTCGAAATTTGATTGGTGTATCTTATTGTGCAGTCTGTGATGGGGCCTTTGTTAGAGGCAAGGACCTTGTAGTAGTGGGGGGAGGAGACTCCGCTGTAGAAGAGGGTGTATACTTATCGCTTCGCAAATAAGGTGACAATAGTTCATCGCCGTGATGAATTCAGAGCTCAGAAAATTCTACAGCAACGTGCGTTTGGTAATGAAAAAATTGAAGTTATGTTTAATACAGCCGTTAAAACCATTAATGAGCAAAATTGAAAAGTAGTATCGACGGAAAATAGCGCTGAAAAAGAGTTTACTATAGATGGTGTATTTATCTATGTCGGAATGGTTCCACTAACAGTACCATTTAGGAAACTTGGAATCATGAATTCAATGGGCTACATTGAGATAAATGATCGAATGGAAACAAAAGTGGAAGGCATCTTTGCTTCAGGAGATGTTCTTGAAAAAACATTACCTCAAATTGTAACCGCAACTGGTGATGGTAACATTGCCGCACAAAGTGGCCAGCAATACGCAGAAGAGCTATTGGGAAATTTATAAGCTAAATGAGAAAGTGAGTATCTCTTCGAACAGAGGAGATTTTTTTTGTATTGAAAAAATTTTGCCAGCAATATTCATAAATATAATTACTAAATGTTAGCCACCTAACATTTTTAAATACAGAAATAAACTATACTGGTAAGTATAAGAAAAGACTATTACAGATTTTAAGGAGATGGATAAGAGATGGCAGTATTAAACGTGACCGATCAAACATTTACGGAAGAAACTAACAATGGAATAGTGTTAGCTGACTTTTTCGCCACTTGGTGTGGACCTTGTAAAATGATTGCACCCGTTCTTGAAGAGCTTGATCAAGACTTGGGGAACCAAGTTAAGATTATAAAAATTGATGTTGATCAAAACCAGGAAACAGCAAACAAATTTGGTATCATGAGTATTCCGACTCTACTAGTCATGAAAGATGGCAAGGTTGTAGAGACTTTGGTTGGTTTTAAGTCTAAGGAAGCACTTGAGGAATCATTAAATAAGCATATCTAACCCTAAAAAAGCATTGAGAACTAACCATCATTTCGGGGTAGTACCAGAGTTACTGACACCACCATCAAGTGCTGCTGTATAAAAATACATCCCCCATAAATTAATTCAAGACATGAGTTTATTAAACGAGCTCAGGATCTAGGGTTCCCTAGAGCAGGTGATTTATAACTTAAATAAAAAATGCGACAGTAATCGCAGAGGAGGAAACCTTCATGTTCAAGTTATTTGAAGCTTTCGGTCAAAAAATTGAGATCATCGGAACAAAGAGTTTGTTTATTGCACTGGCCATCGTTTATTTTTGGATTGGCGCGATGAAATTCACGGCCTACGAAGCAAATGGGATAGTCCCATTTGTAAGCAACAGCCCAGCACTTGGATGGCTTTACAACTATTTTTCAGTTCGTACGTTTTCTTCTCTATTGGGAATATTAGAATTATTAGTCGGCCTACTCATTCTTAGCCGCTTTGTGTCTGCAAAGCTGTCAGCTGTTGGAGCGTTTCTTTCCTGCATTCTATTTCTGACGACACTGAGTTTCATGCTCTCTACGCCGGGTGTCATTGAGCCAAGCCTCGGTTTCCCCGCCCTTTCTGCGGCCCCAGGTCAATTTCTGTTGAAAGATCTCGTCTTACTGGGCGCCTCTGTGTTTGCCTTGGGCGAGTCACTGAAGGCAACTAGAAGTGGAACGTTTCATGAAAACCTGGAGAAGCGCTATCCGGATGCGGGAAAATAGTCAGGATCAGGTCATTTAATGGTTCCGAATGTATATGATTTGTATCGATTTAATAAAGATCTGCATTTTTTTACTCAATTTAGAAAAAGGAAGAGGGGGCTAGCAAAAGCGAAAGCCTATGGAGTTGAAGCCGTGCCAACAGTTGCAATCAATTGGAAATTAGTGAGCACAAGCGGTATCAATACTGATGTGTTAAAAGCTTCTGGATTATGTCTGTGTTAAAAATGAATTCACAAGGGTGAAGACTTCACAAATAGTAATTTCCTTCTCCTTCGGAAAGGCAATTCCTTTTTATAGAACAAAATTCAGAAGGTCGTAAAGGAATTATGGTTGTGAGTTTCCACCAAATTATGATTGGATAGTACAATAATTTTTCATTTATCCACTTCATGTCCTTGCAGTTACTAGATTTAATTTCTTGATAATAAAAATCAATACTTTGTGAAAAGGCTAATATATCCTTAGAAGGAGGTAAAGTACGATTAGCCTTTTTTCTTATGACTTTTTTCTTTAAATTAAGGAGTGGTTTTATGTAGACTTCTCCGGCTTCAATATCAGCGTAATCTAAGAAATTTAAGATGACATAAATTGTATACTGTTTATCCTTATTTGAAATAGTTTGTGTTGATGTAAACCACAATACAAATTCATCATCTTTCTCTTGGTCAAATCCATCGGTATACTCTAAAAATTTTAGCAATTTTAAATAATATCCGGCAACTGTAGTAATATGGTATTTCGGAATCAAGTCAGCTACCCAGCATTTTACAATTACTTGAAAGTTATTTGGAATGTGATTAACTGATTCATATGCTTTTAGTTCTTTAAATTTCAATTTTCTCTTTAAGCCAGTATTTAAATTGTTTATGTGAAATATCCATTCATCATCATCAAAATCGCCACTATAATGCAAGGGTTCATTTTTTAGTATATTTACTGCCTCATTAATACTCTCAGTGGTTAAAAATGACGTATCAGAAAGTGATTCAATTTCCTCAACTATTGTTGAATGAAGGCTAGTTTGTTCTATATTCATCCGTCTATACCTCACTTTTATTCATGTTATATGTCTTGTATTTATTTAATTCTGCAACGGAAATTTGCTTCATTTTTTCCTTGAGAGCTTGACTCCCACCTTCTACAAATTGATAAATGACCTCTTTACCGAATTTTTCAGTAGCTCTTATCCACTGATCCATTTCGATGGAAAAGATATTAGCTATTTTTGTCTTTTCGGTTTTGCATTCTTCTTTTTCTAGACTTGTAAGTTGTTGGACCCTATTAGTCAAACTTTCAGCAAGGGAAGAAAGAGAGTAAAAGTTAGAGACCGACATTGGGCAATTTCTGCATGCAATATTATGTTTAATGCAATTTTCTATACCTATAAGGCACTGCACATGGTCTTCTTTACTAGGTAACAATTGTGCATCCAGCTTAAACATATAATCAGTTGCTTCCTCAAATCCCATACTTAAAATCATATTTGAAACCTTGTTCTTTTCAGCCTGTAAAGTATTTAAAAAGCCAGCAGTGCTTTCAATATTGTAGATATCCCCAAACATTTGTTTAACCGTTACGATCTCTTCGGTTCTTTTTTCACGATCATCTTTATTTCCAAATAGTATCTCAGCAAACAGATCAGGGATGTATCCGAAGTGTTCTCTGATAAACAATTGGTGTGTTAAATTATTTAACTCTTCTTCAGGGATAAAAATATAAATATTAGTAGTTTCAAAGTCAAAGTGTGCACGTAGACGCTGGGCTACTTCTAATGCAGCCTGTGAATGTCCCTTTTTTACAAGCAAGTAATATGTAAAGGATAATAAAGAACGATTCATTTTCCTGTTTTCAAATACGATTTCGGCATTAAAGCCTTTGAAAAAAGTAGACTTACACCTTGATGTAAACTCGTTTCTTATTGTATAAAAATTTATCAGGTACTCATAATTCGGTGTAGTGGCAGCCCTGCGTAATTCACAAATAACTGCTGCAGTTGCTAAAGATAGGGTTACATCTTTTGAACAAAAAAAATGGTTAGTAGCATTCGTTTTAGTTGTTCTTAAATCTTTTCGCATTACTTGATGAATGATACGGCGGGCATCTTCGTAGCTTAAATCGTTTTGTTCTAACCAATCCAAATTAATATTTGAAACAGAAAGATCGTTTAGGTCAATTTTGGGAAACCTTATAACATCCTTATGTCGCCAAGCGTTGTTAAGATGTATAAGCACATAGAGCCAAGAAGAGTCATAGTTGAAAGTCCTTTGTCTTTTTATTTTGCCAGAACCATTTTTAGTAAGAACTGTTTGGTTCATTTGTTTTTTAACATCTTCAATAGCCTTCCTTTTGTGTAAAGGTAAATTAGTGGCAAAACTAAATAATGATTTATAATCTTCGTAATCATAAATGGATTTATCTTTGGGGATAACTTCCTTTTCATACGGATTTATGATACGTTCCAATTTAAACAGTTTCTTTTTATTTTTTTCAATAAGTTTGTTATAAATTGAATTAATGAAACTATAAAATATTTTCTGATACAAAAACGGAATATTTTCATTAAACAATGTAAGATTTATATGATTTGAGGTCATTTCGTATATCTCTTTTTCCGCAAGAAAGTCAATTATTATTCCTGTACACTTGGCATATCTAAATATTGTGTAATGTTTAGTCTCGATGCTTTCACTATTATTTCGTAAAACACGATGTACAAATTTCTTCCATTCTAAACAGGTAAATAAATCACTATTATGAAAATTAATCTCCAAACTTCTAAGCACGTATTCGTACGCATCTATATTGTCTGATATTGTTGTGACAGCTTCTTTGAGTTCATTTTCTTGAACAATTTCATTAACAATTGATTTTGGGTAGATGTATTCTATTCTTTTTTGTGGATAAATACCTCGAAAAACAGTCGGAACCTTCTTCCTAGCATCGATTATTTTTGAATGTGAACTATGATATTGAAGTCCCAATAGTTCTTGTACCTCATCTGAAATATAGTATTCAGCTTTAAGTTTCTGCTGCTGAGCCCTTAACTGATCTATGGGTTCTTTTAGGCAATGACGAATACCTCCTAAAATAGTGTCGGTTATGTTTTCTTCCTTTCTTAGAATATTCCACTGTCCTTTAGTTAAATTCAAAAGTTTCCTTGCTTCACCACATGAATAATATCGTTCAGTGTTGTAAACTTTTCCTCTAATGAGTGTTCCTGTATCCATGGTACTATCAGGCAAAACGTTTAGATTATATTCTTCAATCAAAGATTCTACTATTTGTCTTGGGTGGAAAATATGATGTTGAGATATGTAAATGTTTTTTACATTGTTGTTTTTAAGTATTTTCCAAAGAACCACATTTCCGGAATTTAGCTTTTCAAGTGCTTCTTCACGACTAATATAATCTATCAGGAATTGATTAACCGACTCTTTTGTGATGTATGATTCATTTGCAAATGTTATGGATTTTAAAATCCCAAGATTCATTAAGTTAAATATATTATTTTTATACGTTTCCAATTTAAATTCACCTTTGAATCGATATTTATGACTGATTAGTTTTCGGGCTGCTTGTCCAATGGTGAAACTTTGCTCAAAGACCCTTTTTTCTTCTTGTACATATTTTTCAAGTGAGCTCAAAACAACTTTGTCCTTTCCGTCTGAATCGGTAATGACTTCTATAAGACCTTCTCTTTTTAACCTCTTCAACTTATTAGGTGAGGTTTTGACGTGTGCATACGTAGGGTTATTATATATTCGAGTAAAACTAACGAGTTTTTCGGACACCTGTAGCCACCCCATTTAACCATTTATTTTTGTAGATCGTTTGATCGATGGATCCAAAATCCTCTATTGGAGCATTATGCAATTCATTTTGAAGCCCATCGATATAATGTATTGTTGTTTTTCCATCAACGTAATCTAAAGCAGATTCAATGTTAGTATCACCTCTTGCAATAGCAATCTGTAAAATGCTTAAATCCATATCCAATAGGAAACTCGTAAAAATACCTCTACCAATATGCGTGGACCAGTAAGAATCTTTTAAAAACATATAGTCATCCTCTCTGCCGGCAGATTTAGCTAATTTGGATAAAAAGGACCTTTTTACTTTCTTAAATCTTTTTTCATAGACCCTTCCAGACATAGCCATACCATTTTTGTCGTAAAATACGACCATTGGATTCTTTAAAAAGCCAGTTTTTAATTTTATATCTAAATCTTTCATGTGGGCTTCATAGTAATCCCATAGTAAATCGCTATCTAATATCATTTGTTTAGCTAAATGTGTTTCTAAGTAATTCAACCGTTTAGGGTTCTCAGCGCTGGTATCTTTTAGATGAGAAAAGAGAATGGAACGATTATCTCTAATTTGTACTGAAAGTGATTTTCTGAATTTAACATCTAAGTCAGCACGTGTGATATTTACCACTTCTCCACGTCTAAGTCCTCCAAAGAATTGTAAGCACAGCGCAAAAGCTATTTCCGGAGCCACATCTTTGGCTTCTTCTAAAAATTCGATAACCAGTTTATTTCTATTAGGCCCGAAGTCTTTGAGTTTCATAAATTTATTGTTATTATGAGTTCTAGATGGATATTTTGTCCCTAAAGATGATGATTGAAAGGGGGAGTATTTCAGCCAATTTCCTTTCTGGTCTTGATAATAGTTAAAATCAATATCTTCGTTTAACAATGATTGTTCTTTTAAAAATAAATAAAATTCCTTTATGGCTCGATCACAGGGTTGCTGCTCTAGTCCGTCATAAGACTTACAATAAATGTAAAACGACTAAATGAAATTAACTTTTTAGTTCTCTTGCTGGTGTTCCTCTATCAAAATTATACTAGAAGTAAACACCATAGATTAGAGGGGAAAGTATTGAAACGAAACTGGACTGAAGAAGAGCTTCTAACTGATTTTATACTCATGCCAGATGAACTAAATTTACTTATGGGGAATAGAACCGAGGCAAACCGTTTGGGTTTTGCTCTGTTATTGAAATACTTCCAACAGGAAGCAAAATTTCCAACGACAAAACAAGATATTCCAAGGGTTATTATTGAATATATCGCAAAACAAATAGATGTATCCCCAGATAAATTTGAAGAGTATGGATGGGGTGGAAAAGAAAAAACTTATACTCGACATCGTAACACGATAAGAGAATTTTTTGGCTTTCGAGAGCTTACAGGTGCGGATAATGAACGGTTAAGTGAATGGTTGGCGGAACAAGTATCCCTGACACATGATATTGATTTCTTAACTAATCAAGCCTATGGCTTCTTTCGCAAGCAGAAAGTGGAACCTCCTTCTCCAGGGAGTTTGAAACGAACTATTGATTCCGTAATCGATACCTTTGAAAAGAAGTTATATGAGACTACATATGAGCAACTATCTCTCGAAACATGCCATCAAATTGATGCCTTATTGGATTCTCATGCCAATGAGGAACAAGAAACAGAAAGCCGTGAGATTAGGACTTTTCGGGATCTTTTGTCTTCCCCGCGTAAGCCAAGTGTTGCCACAATGGAGATAGAATTACAGAAATTATTAGCCATCCGGTACCTGGGTATCCCTGAGGGTATTTTAGATCATTTGACGCCCAAACTTGTCACTAAGTATCGCCTTCGTGCTGCAACTGAAACTGCCACAGAATTGCGCGCACATCCTCCAGCCATTCGTTATACCATTCTGTCAGTTTTATTCTCACATCGGCAATCAGAGATTATTGATGGACTGGCGGATTTATTGGATGAAATCACACACAAATTTGGCAACAAAGCAAAGAACACAACACGTAAAGAAACAGTGGAGGAATTAAAAAAAGTACAAGGGAAAAACAAGCATATTCTCAACCTATTAAAAGCAACCCTTGATCATCCGGATGGAGTCATTCAAGATACGTTATACCCCATTGTAAGCTCTTCCACGATTCGTGATATCATCAAGGATCTGTCCAGGAGTAGTCGGGAATATAAAGAGAAGATTTATACAAAGATGCACGCCTCGTATCGAAGCCATTACCGTAAGGCTATTTGTGAGATTTTAAAAAACCTTACATTCCGTTCTAATAATGAAACATATCAGCCAATTGTGGAAGCACTGGGAATCATTTTGGAGTACAGTGATAGTGGTCAACGCTATTTTGCTGTTGAGAACGATGTTCCAATTGAAGGTGTTATTCAGGCAAAATGGAAGGATATTATTATTGAAAAAGATACAAGAGGCATTGAGCGAGTTAATAAAATCAATTATGAAATTGCGGTTTTACAATCGTTACGAACCCAACTTCGTTGTAAGGAAATTTGGATTGAAGGTGCAAGCCGATATCGAAATCCGGACGAAGACTTACCACAAGATTTTGAAGAACATAAAAAAGAATATTTTCAAGCGCTCAAAGTACCACTTGATGTGGAGCCATTTATTGCAAATATTAAGAATACCATGAAGGATAAGCTCAATATGCTGCATGAAGGGATTGCCAATCGGACCAATGATAAAGTGGCTGTCACGAATAGGGGAAGCAATGGCTGGATTCGGGTGACACCACTTGATAAACAGACAGATCCGCCTCTTTTATCCATGATTAAGCAAGAGGTACGGAACCGTTGGTCCAATATTGATTTGTTGGATTTGGTAAAAGAGACTGACTTCCATACTGGGTTTACGAACTATTTTAAGACAACAGCAGACCGTTCCATCTTAGACAAAGAAACGGTACAACGTCGTCTGCTTCTTTGTTTATTTGGTTTGGGCACAAATACCGGATTAAAAGCGATGTCTGCGGGTAATCATGACGACAGTTATCGCGAACTTCAATATATTCGTAACAAATACATACATAAAGATCATTTACGAAAGGCCAATGCAGAGGTGACTAATCATATCATTCACCATCGAATGAAAGAAGTATGGGGAGAAGCAACAACTGCTTGTGCTTCTGATTCCAAACACTTTGGATCCTATGATCAAAATCTCCTGACGGAATGGCATCCTCGCTATAAACGCCAGGGTGTCATGATTTATTGGCATACAGATAAAAAATCTGCTTGCGTATATTCACAGTTGAAAACGTGTCTTTCTTCCGAAGTAGCAGCTATGATGGAAGGTGTATTACGTCATTGTACCGACATGGAAATTGACCGAAACTATGTGGATACACACGGGCAGAGTGTGGTGGCGTTTGCCTTCTCTCATGTACTTGGTTTTAAGCTAATGCCACGCTTTAAAAATATTGGCGCACAGAAATTGTATCGACCAGACGTTGGGATGAATCAGGAGTATCCGGATTTACATCCGATTTTGAGTAAGCCTATCAACTGGGAGTTGATTCGCCAACAATATGAACAAATTATCAAATTTGCCACTGCGTTGCGGGTAGGTACTGCATCAGCCGAAGCTATCCTTAAACGGTTTACAAGGGATACAAAGCATCCAACCTATCAAGCCTTATGTGAATTAGGAAAAGCCATTAAGACCATCTTCTTATGTGATTACTTACATCATGAGGAGATTCGGAGGGAAATTCATGAAGGGCTCAACACAGTGGAACAATGGAACTCAGTGAACAGCTACATTTTTTATGGGAAAAACAGTGAAATCCGATTTAACTCTATAGAAGACCAAGAGGTCTCAGCACTCTCTCTACAGCTATTGCAAAATTGCCTGGTCTACATGAATACACTCATGTTGCAAGACATTCTTTATTATGATAACCAATATTGGTTGAAGAGAATGACACCGGAGGACTTTAGGGGATTGACCCCCCTATTCTACAGCCATGTAAATCCATATGGGACATTCCAAATTAAAATGGATCAAAGAATTCCTATCAAGTTAAAGGTAGCATAACAAAAGATACCGCAAAAATTCCTTCTTTTTGGGGCCACTTGTAGATTGATAATAAAGTTATTTAATTTTTCAAATTTCAAATAGGCATACCTCCGTCCTGATTTTAGGGCGGGGGTAAAATAAAGTTGTTTCTAAAAACAATCTGGCCCGATAGTTGAAGATCGTATTGAAGTAAAGCATCCGTTACTTCAACAAGAAATTTCTGTTTAATATCTAAGTATTGTTAGAAATTCTAACACCATTAGGGTCAACAATATTCGATGATAAGAACCCTTTTATTAGGGCTTCCTTAATAGTGACTTCATCACCAACTTCTGAAATAATACTATTAATGGGTTTATTAAATAAAATGGAAAGATCGTTATTTAATCCCTTCATTTTAGTTTCCAATTTTAATTCTTCTATTTTTATGTTATCAGTCATAGAGTCTATTGCGTCTTCGTTTACTTGGAGTTCTATCCTAAAATTATAAGGTGTAGTAATAAAGGTTCTCCGTTCACCTTTATCAACTTCCCAATTCATTTTTGCTGCATTTTCACATATATTACCTTGTTCTTCTTCTGAAACTAAAAAGCCAATATGGTCAAACATAATCTTCTTTCCAAAACCAAAAGTAATATTTACTGCCCCTTTTCTTGCCTCTATAATACGAAAAAGAATCTTTTTTCCACGAAAATCATCCCACGTTAATGGTGGATTAAAGGCTTGAAAATCACCATTGTATTTTCCTATGCGTTGAGAAATACGGAATCCATTATCTAAATAAAATTTTTCTGTTTTTTCTACATATGGGGTCCAAAAATGATAATGAAAAAGCATAAGGTCTCCTTATTAATAATCTATTTTTATAATCTATTCGATACAAAAATTGGAATTCCTTCTTCACAATCTTACTTCTATATTAACATAAATCTCCAATTTCTCCCTATTAAGAAAGAACCGAAAACGGTCGTTTATGGAACTTTATAAAAAGCAATCAAATAACCTGCTATTTTCCTAGTTTCCGGGTACCAAAACTCATTCCCAAAAACAAAGTTCCATTTTTATAAGACAGAACCGTTTTTGGTGCTAAAATAGAGATACATTAAGTCTAAAGAAGGTGGAAATGGTGATTTTTGGTTATGCTCGTGTCAGTACAGAAGAACAGAACTTAGATATGCAATTGGATGCCTTACAAAAATTTGGAGTGGAAAAGGTTTATAAAGAAAAGTTGACGGGAACTCGAAGAGATCGCCCGCAGCTCGAAGAATTACTGAAGGTATTGCGGAGTGGAGATAAGGTAGTCGTGTATAAACTGGATCGTATTTCTCGTTCCACAAAACACTTGATAGAACTAAGTGAAGTGTTCCATGATATGGATGTCCATTTTGTGTCCATTACCGACAATATTGATACCTCAACGGCAATGGGGAAGTTTTTCTTTCGTACTATGGCAAGTATTGCAGAGCTGGAACGAGATATTATTAGTGAACGAACAAAATCGGGATTGCAAGCAGCGCGGTCCAGAGGGAAAAAGGGCGGTAGGCCTTCTAAGAAAGAAGATAAAGTAGAAATTGCGATCAAAATGTATAAGAGCAAAGACTATTCAATTAAAGAAATTACTGAAATGACGGGACTCAGCAAAACAACATTGTATCGATACTTAGAGAAGGATTGAATATAAAAAGGGTTGCTCTGCTCGGTTTTACAATTTATGTAAGTCTTATGACGGACTAGAGCAGCAACCCTGTGATCGAGCCTTTTAGGAGTTTAAGATCTTTATATATTTGGAGTTTGATAATCTGATTATCGCATTGATGCTAGTCCTTTTGTAATCGTTTTATTTCTTCATTGAAAATTCGGTACTCCCATTTTTCCTCCATAGTCTTCCCCTTGATAATAGACTAATTCAATTATAATTATCCATATCCATCAGAATTCAAACTAATTTACATAAGCGATGTTATCGACATATAAAAAAGGATCTTTAATCGAAGATCCTTTTTTAACAAGATTTATACAATAATTTTTTACTAGTTTTGATTGATTAATTTTAATGTCCAAGTGCTTCCACCTCGATTTAAAGTAACCCAGGTAGAAACTCCAACAGCATGAGTAGTTTTTACTGCTACCCAACTACTTGGTGCTGTATAGCTAAAGCTGTTACTAGTTGGATACATTGTTTGATTTTGTTGGACATACGATCCATTAGGGTATGATGGGCCGGAAGCTCCATATATTACTTTCCGTTGACTCATAGTTACACTACTATCACTTCTTGACCAGCCACCAGAGCAACTAGTAATGTCATGATAAGCATATCCATCCTTTTCATAACGGGTATAGTAATATGTAGAATAAGCTCTTACTGAATAAGAAGAGTCCCATTGTGATGCTGATTTAGAATTACTTGCTGCAATACCGATTTCATTTGACATATCTTCAGTAAATACATGTAAACGCTAGAATAAAGTTGACACTTTTTGCTCGATAGGATTTTACACTTTTGCTCAATCAATCTACTACTTTAG
>NZ_CANNCR010000054.1 GCF_947503125.1 uncultured Metabacillus sp. | reverse complement strand
CGCTTGACTATCTAAGTCCCATTGAATATAAAAATATTCACCTTAAAAAAAGTGTCTAGTTTAGTGTTGACATACCAAGATACTTTTCGTGAGCTTGATTTTTTCATTTTGTTGACTCCTTTATTCAAGGTAAGAACATAAGTTTCGTCTTTTATTTCAATGTTAAAACCTTTACGATATACGTATCAAATATTTTCTAATAGTAGAGTTTCTATGTGCTGCAACACATTAGAAGCTCCTTTTTATTTGCCTTTCTACTCTATTGATTTCTCGATTAATGTCACGTTCAGCTTTCCTTAATTCACGCTTATCTTGTTTTCAGCACTACGAATTTGACTATTTAGCTTAGCTTTACTAAATCCTTTTGGCATCTTTAAACACCACCTTTCGTTTCATTTTTTCTTTGGTAAAATTATCCCCCTTTCTAGGCTTTTCCATTATATCAGCCTATAACACTATTAATCAATATGTTGTGATAACTTAAACGATATAAATACTATATATAGTGTTTATGATCAAGTGAATTGGATTTTGTCAAATAAGAAAATCTATAAATTTAAGAGCAAAATCTAGAAATAAAGAGATTAACTACTAATTAACGGTGTTTTTTGATTTGTTCTGTCCTTTGCTTTCTCTTTATTTATAAGAAATATGCAGAATTTTATACATAAAACTCACTATGAAAAAGTAAGTGATAATACCAAAAGGCTTGATATTTCAACAATGTATAAAATCATGCATAATCGATAAAAATAGCCAAAGGCCAAACCCTTGATAATACTGGGTTTGGCTCTTTGGCTTACTTCCGAAAATTAACTTTATGTTAACTAGATTTGTATAAAGTATGCATTCAACCTTAGCTCCAGTCCTCCAAAAATAAAGTTCTATCATTTTTATTTTTTGTATATAAATTGTAAGTATAAGGAACTTAGAAATGGAGGTTAATATGAACAAGTGGAAACAACAGCAAAAATCATGGACAAAACCTAGCATAATATTTTTTGTTAGTCTTTTTACTGTAATTTTAATTGTTCCATCACTTATCGTTGTACCATATGGTCAACCTAAACCATTTGCAAAACAATCTCAAACGATTACGAGTGAACAACCTGTATCCATACAAAAAAATGATTCTCCTTTTGATATTACAGTTTATCGTTCAAAACAAGATACGGTAGAAACAGTACCTTTAGAAGAATATGTTGTAGGTGTTGTAGCTTCTGAGATGCCAACTACTTTTGAATTAGAAGCTCTAAAAGCTCAATCTTTAGCAGCCAGAACATATATAGTTAATCTAATGCTTTCTGATTCTAAACCCCTTGGTATACCCGCCGATGTTGATGGTGACGTCAGTGATAATCATACCTTCCATCAAGTCTATAAAAATAAAGATGAATTAGCTAAACAGTGGGGAAAAAATTATAAATCAAATATCAATAAAATTCAAAAAGCAGTTAACGCTACAAAAGGTCAAATTATAACTTATGATGGAAACCCAATTGATCCTTCTTTCTTTTCGACTAGTAATGGTTATACAGAAAACTCAGAGGATGTTTGGACAAATAATATTCCTTACTTAAGAAGTGTAGCAAGTCCTTGGGATGAAAAATCCCCCAAATTTAAAGATCAAAAAGTACTAACAATTGAAGATGTGGAAAAAGCGCTTGGCATTCAATTAAATCCGAATTCAGACAATATTGGAGAAGTGAAACTTACAGAAACTAAGAGAGTAGATACAATAAAAATAGGCGATAAAGAATTTTCAGGAATGGAAGTTAGAAAAGCTCTTGGGCTTCCCTCCAATGATTTTGAAATACAACAAAAAGAAGAAAATCTTATTTTTACAATACGTGGTTATGGCCATGGTGTTGGTATGAGCCAATATGGTGCTAATGGTATGGCAAAAGAAGGAAAGAATTATAAAGATATAGTTAAGTATTATTATCAAGGAGTCGATATAACTAACATAGAACCTTACACTGAATTGGTCATGAAATAATATATAACTATCAAATTATCTGATCATAGATTCTTTTTATTTTTAAATCTACAAAATAAATATTCAAAGAACCTGCCCTTATAAGGGCAGGTTCTTTGAATATTCGATCTTAATTTAGATATCCACTATCTGGAGTGTAAGAAGATCCACCAGGATCAGTAATTATATGTTCCCAATAATCAGTTGAAATATTAACATGAACGTGGTGATTATTTCTTTGTGCACCTATTACATTAGGATATTTATACGAAAAGTAAGCTCAGATTGAATTCCAAGTACCATCTCCTACAATTCCGTCTGCTGAAAGACCTCTATTATTTTGAAATGCTATTACTGCTGACCTAGTTCCTGACCCAAAAATTCCATCAATTGAACCATTATAATAACCAGCTGTATATAAGAATGCTTGAAGAAATTCTACATATTCACCACTTGATCCACTTTGTACAGTTGGAAAATTTGCGAAATTATTGCTGTGATGGGCTGAAGCTGATGTTGGTTGAATAGTGTTACTGACGCTCTATAATGACAAGAAATTGATGAAATACTTTGTCCATAATCTGACGGAATTATTGGCCGGAAGAAAGGGGAAGCCCGCAGTGTGCTTTAGCTTCCCCTTAATTTTAAATATTCACTTGATAGGTTTCGTTTGGTTTTAAATAAAATTTTGTATCATTTCTACCTACGATAATATACCAATCTCTTCCGAGTTCCATACGGCAAGAAAGCTTCCTTCCATCTCCGAGGTGAAGATCCAACCAATCGCCACAGCGCACCTTGTAACCTGTATTATCACCCCAGAAGACCACCCAACAATCAATATCTTCATTATACTTCATATCTTTCCATCGGCCCTTCATGATAGTTCCCCCTGAATGACATGCTTAATCATATGGTCATCAATGATTCGACGGCCATTTTGAGCTCCATAAAGGAGCTGGATCTCTAAAAATAAGTACTGGCCAACTCTTTAGAATCCGTGACAGACAACGTGCTGCATGAACATTGAGTGTGCGCAGGATAAGCGTCATAGGTGCAGCGAGCGCTAGAAGAAGTGGAGCAAGCATTCCTAGAAGTAAATGGCCAAGCATATGAGCTGCGAAATTAGTATGAGCAAGGTTTGGTATAGGTCCGACAACGGCCAAAGCTAGAAAGAGAACGCCAAAAAACCAGAAGACAGTACGGTATAGAGGCCATCGTTTGCGGCGATGGCTTGTTAGAACTGATGCAAGGATATATACAATCAATGCCATGAAAAATGGTAACATTAACATAAATTCGAAGGAATCTCCATTACCATGATGCATATGGTTATTGTTCATTTGCGGCTTCCCCTCTATTCGATTTTACCCTCTCTCGTGACGTATAAATAAGGATCATTCCGATTACAACCATTACTGCGGCAATGATGTTCCAAATCAAATCATAGATTAGTACATTCTCTACATAGCGAATCTGGTGAATCCTCATGATCTTGTGTTGGATGATCCCATCGTATAATTGGAATAAACCTCCCCCTAGCATAATGCCGCCCCACCACCTTTTCACCAAAAATGTATTTCTGCGACGCAGGTCTGCCACCATAAATAAAGAAAAGATGGTTGCAAACCAACTAAAAGCATGAAAAAGACCATCTGATATCAACCCAATATCTGTTGTGGATTTGTCATAGAAGTGATGCCAGTGCAAAAGTTGATGAAAAACCGTTTCATCAATAAAGGCTACAAGACCAAGTCCAAACAGGAATCCCGACCATAGGTTACGGGTCAAAAAGTCAGAGTGAGTTAATTTATTGGTTTTAGATTTGTTCATCAAATTGTACCCTTTCTTATAAGTCATTACATATCCCAGTTTATCCTAGAGAAAAATGGTATAGACTTGCATTTGTATGGTTTCGTTGTTTGGTAAAAAACACGTAAGAATATCCTCGCAAAATTAATAATTTAAACCCTTTACGATCTCAAAATCACAAAAAGTTTCTGGTCCAAAATTCAATTTATTCAAATGTAATACCAATTGAAGCTACTTATCTACTTATTAAATGAATAGGTAAAAAAAGAGAGTAAACTGCCAGCAACAGTCTACTCTCATACAGTCCGTTTAAAGAGCAAAAGAAGCAAACAACCTACTACCTTATAGGCTGTTTGCTTCTTTTGTTTTCTTTATATTGATAAAATTCAGTGCTTTTACCTGTCTCGCTGTCCCTTAACCTATTGATTTAATTTCCTTGACTTGCTTACAATCCTTCTCAAATATCGTTCCATTTTTAAATGGTGATTTTTTAAACGAATACTTTGTCAGAAGAAAATAGACAATACCTGCAACGACAACGCCGATGACCCACGCCAACTCCACTTTTATAAAGGCAGCGCCAGCTCCAATCAGCATGGCAAGCAGTGCACATGGATTAGATCCGGCAAATGGCCCCTCTTCATTGTACAAATCTGCCACATTTACTTTTTGCTTTCTTAAAATATAATAATCAACAAGTAAAATAGAAACGATCGGTCCTAAAAATGCCGAGTAGATAAGGATAAACAGACCAAGACCATTTGCTGATGAATCCTTTACGAGCACCCAGGGAAATGAGCAAAGTGCTAGCAGCCCTGTTATGGCAACAGCCGCTTTATATTTCATTTTTGTCAGTAACGTAATAACATAAGTTGGCGGAATAATGTTGGCAACCATGTTTACTGCAACCGCACCGATCACAATAAATGCGGATACACCTACTGTAATATAAGGATTATCCACCACAATCGCAAATGCCTTTACTGGATTAGAGATGCCGGTTGCGGCAGCAAGCATGACTCCAATGGTAAGGACGAAGCCGTACGCGATGAAAATAGGCGAAAAATACAAAAACCCGCGTTTTGCGTCACTGATCCCAGATTTAAGCTCTCTTGAATAATCCCCTGCACTTAAAAAGATTGCCGCATAATTCCCTAAAAACATCATAATGAATGCAAAGAAGGGCAGGCCCCAAGTGCCTTCTGTATGTACCCATTTTTCTACTATTATCTCGCTATAGGATGTTAATAGAATGCCAAATACATAGACAAGTGCCAGCATAATAACAATTGAAGCAAGTATTTCCACCCATTTAATCGCATGGAAGCCAAATAGTGAAAGGACAATTTGTACAAGCTGAATCGCTACAAAGCAAATAGCAATATTGTCAAAAGCTCCACCGGTAAGAACTTTCACAATTTCGTTTAAGGCAGTACCTCCTATCCAGCTTTGAAAACCGTACCAAATGATGGCCGGGATCCCGCGTAATAGGGATGATATGATTGATCCTTTCATCCCGAAGGACATTCTGAGCTGAACAACATACGGAATTCCCGTTCTATATCCAAGCCGATCATTTAAAGCAAAAAAAATGGAAATGATGCCAATTGCGATGACAGCTGCGGCAAATGTCTGAAAAATGTTTAGTGTTGCGGTTCCTGCTACAACCAAACTAGCTCCAAGCGTCATATTGCCTAAATTAACGCCGTCTCCAATCCACATAAACATATAGGAGATTGGACTTACCGTTCTGCTCTCTTCGGTTTTTGGCTGTAGTGATTCATCCACACCAGCAGCCTGAAGGTTCTGAGACTCTTCGATCACGTGATTTTCTAGAATTGTTGACATTGTAAACTCAACTCCTTGTTTCAATCATTGCCATATATGATTATTAATCATCATGTAACATAATCACTCATAAAATGTTATATATCCTTACACAAAATAAAGTCTAAATGATTACTTTGGAAATTTCACTGTATAAAATGTGAATTTTCAAATATTTCTTTGTGCTATTTAACTAAAATTTTTGTTTGAACAAGAGGGAAGTATACAAAACTTTGTTCGTACGAATAAATATGAGGAGTTGAAATGTCTGTTTAGTATCATCGCCAACATACAGCAATCACTAAATTTTATATATTTTCTCTAAAAACAATTTACATTTTTAGCTATATTGAACAATGACAGTTTTCCGAATATTCATTATCATGTAAATATTAGAAACATATTGTGTTACTTTTTCTAACGTGTAAAATAAGGAGGTTCACAATGACGAAAAAAATAGGTAAACCAGAAATTTTCTCATTAGGTTTACAGCATGTACTCGCCATGTATGCAGGCGCTCTTTTAGTTCCTCTTATTGTAGGCGGTGCCCTGGGGTTTACGCCTAATCAAATCGCTTTTCTCGTCTCCATTGATTTACTCACATGCGGGATCGCCACAATCTTGCAATCGATGAAAAGTAAGTATGTAGGGATTGGCCTTCCTGTTGTATTAGGCACTTCATTTGTAGCGGTGTCCCCTATGATTATGATTGGTACAAGTTATGGGATTTCTTCCATCTATGGATCCATTATCGCAGCAGGATTATTTATTATTCTATTTGCAAATTTTTTCGGTAAATTAATCAAACTCTTTCCTCCAGTTGTAACAGGAACAGTTGTCACCATTATCGGTTTATCACTTATTCCAACCGGCATAAGAAATATGGGTGGCGGCGCATCAAATCCAGATTTTGGTTCTGCCGAAAATATTATCCTATCATTTGGTGTACTAACGATCATATTAATCATGAATCGCTTCTTTAAAGGATTCCTCCGCGCTATTTCTGTTTTAATCGGGATTATGATCGGTACAATCGCAGCCGCCTTTATGGGGAAATTAGATACACAAGTGGTAGCGGATGCGTCTTGGTTCCATTTGCCAGCTCCATTCCATTTTGGTGTACCTACTTTTGAGATGATGCCAATTTTAACGATGATCTTAGTTGGAATCGTCATACTCGTTGAATCAACTGGCGCTTTTCTTGCTTTAAGTAAAATGACTGGTAAAGAGCTGACTGAAAAAGAGATCGCTAGCGGTTACCGAACAGAAGGGATTGCCTTCACCCTTGGGGGTATATTTAACGCCTTCCCATACAGTACATTTGCCCAAAACATTGGACTCGTTGAATTATCCGGAGTGAAAACGAGGCATGTGACGATTGCGGCCGGATTTATCTTAATCGGCTTAGGCTTTATCCCAAAGATTGCTGCGTTAGCAACTCTTATTCCAACTGCCGTTTTAGGGGGAGCGACTGTCATTATGTTTGGCATGGTTGTCTCTTCTGGAATCAAAATGCTTACTAGAGTTGACTTTTCTAACAATAATAATCTATTAATTATTGCTTGTTCAATCTCTTTAGGACTTGGGGCAACGGTTGTACCCGATCTTTTCGTCGCTTTACCGGATACACTTCGGATCATTGTTAGCGATGGAATTATTACCGGAAGTCTTACGGCGATTATGTTAAATATCGTCTTTAATATGCGTCCTAAACGTTCTTTAAAGGTTATCTCTAAAGCAAATTTAGAGCCGAAAGTGAAGAATTTTTAAGAAATGGAGCAAAGATGACATGTATACGATTGACACATTAAATAATACTTCAAAAGGGCAATTTATCGAGATTGTCGGCGGAATCTTTGAGAATTCGCCTTGGATTGCGGAGAAAGCAGAAAAGGCAAAACCGTTTTCTTCATTAGATCATTTATTTCAGGAAATGGTTAACATTGTTGAAAATTCATCATTGAACGAAAAGCTTACCCTTATCAAAGCCCATCCTAATTTAGGTGAACGAGTCTCCATGACAACAGATTCGATAAACGAACAAAAAGGTGCCGGATTACAAGATCTTACTCCCGATGAATACGAAAAATTTATCAACAGCAACAAGCGATATATGGACAAATTCGGTTTCCCCTTTATCCTTGCTGTACGCGGAAAAAATAAACAGCAAATTTATGAAGCGATGGAATCTCGTATTAATCAGGAAAAAGACACTGAGTTTCAAACAGCCTTAAAAGAAATTTATAAAATCGCCCGGTTGCGATTAGAAGAAAAAATTAGCGACTAACCCTCATTTGAAAAATAATTACCATATTGTATTTGAAGATTTTTAGGAAAGGGATGGAACATTATGAGTTTGGAAGCTTTAAACGAACAAGTTAAAAGAGATCTTTCCTATCTCGCATTTGGTGGAAAGGATTGGGTACAGCCTGTCAGCCACCCTGAAGGACATGTATATGATGTCATTATTGTTGGTGGTGGACAAGGAGGATTAGGAGCAGCTTTTGGTTTGTTGCGGGAACGGATATCAAACATTCTCGTGATCGATGAAAATGTTGAAGGTTTTGAAGGACCGTGGGAAACCTACGCTCGCATGGTCACCTTACGAACTCCTAAACATTTAACTTCCATTGACCTTGGCATCCCCTCTCTTACCTTCCGTTCCTATTGGGAGGCACAATTCGGGGAAAAAGGCTGGGAAGCGATTGATAAAATCCCTCGCGGAGATTGGATGGACTATTTGCGATGGTACCGAAAGGTTCTCAATCTACCTGTTAAAAATGAGGTGAAATTAAATTTGATCGAACCTTTAGAAAATGGCATCCACAGGCTTCATGTTGAAGGAAATGGCGCTCCAGCCGAACCATTATTAGCGCGTAAAGTGATTTTGGCTACTGGAATTCAAGGCGGCGGCCAGTGGCATGTCCCGCAAATGATTTCCGAAAACCTGCCGCCGCATCTTTATGCACATACTTCAAAAGCCATTGATTTTCATTCTTTAAAAGGTAAGAAGGTTGCTATTTTAGGAGGAGGTGCTTCAGCCTTTGATAATGCTAATTTCGCACTAAGTGAAGGAGTCGCTGAAGCCCATGTCTTTGTACGGCGGAAGGAGATGCCGCGTATCAATCCAATCCGCCAGATGGAAGGATCAGGTCTCATTGAACGGTTCTATTCATTAACAGACGATGATAAATATGCAGTGATGGCCCATTTCTTTAAGCATAATCAGCCGCCTACGAATGACACCTTTGAACGTGCAGCTTCTTGGCCTGGTTTTCAGCTTCACTTAGGTTCACCATGGCTTCATGTCGAGGCAACGAGTGAAGGTGCGGTTGTCACGACACCTCAAGGGACATTTACTTTTGACTTCCTGATTATCAGTACAGGCCTTATGACTGATCCTGCACTGCGCCCTGAGCTACGTCTTGTTGAGAAACATATTGCTCGTTGGGGTGATTGTTTTACAGCTCCAGAGGATATAGCGAATTCAATACTTGATGCACACCCATATCTCAGCCCAGGGTTCGCCCTTCTCAGTCGAGATGAAGAAGGTAAAAAGATTCTACATGGTCTATTTTCCTATAACTATTCCGCTCTTATTAGCTGCGGAATTATAGCTGCTGCCCTTTCTGGATTGAGATTCGGGATTCCTCGACTAGTTTCAGCAGTAGCTGAACAGCTATTCCTCGATGATCGCAATGAAATTCTTGCTCAATACTACGCTTATAATGAGCCTGAATTTATTGGTGACTTGAACAATGCAGTGAGCAGATCCTAAGCTACTCACTGCTGCTTTCTTTTCTTAACATATTTATGATGAATAAAGGAGATTCCTATTATGTCAGGTTTAACAACTCATGTACTTGATTTATCTCATGGTCAACCGGCAAGCAATGTGAAAATTGATTTATTTTTTTTAGAAGCTCATGAATGGAAATTCATAAAGACGGTTGAGTCAAATTCAGTTGGACGGCTAGATGAACCCCTTATTCCTGAAAATGAGGTGAAAATCGGAACCTATGAACTCGTTTTCCATGTTGGTGAATACTTTCGCAGCAAAAACATAAAACTGCAGAATCCGGCCTTTTTAGAAAAAGTACCTGTACGCTTTGGGATTGCGAATCTAGAAAGTCACTACCATGTCCCGTTATTGATTTCCCCATGGGGTTATCAAGTTTATCGAGGCAGCTAAAAGAACACGACATTCTATCCTTCATACATGATAGAATGTCGTGTTTTTCTTACTATTTTCATATTCCACATCTTATATTTAATCATGAAAAACCATTCTTCGATATCGGAAGAATGGTTTTATTATGTTATTACGTTTCCTTATTTAAGGAATGCGTAATGCTCAGGTTTTACCCAAGTTCCATGTGGTTGCTCCGCTATTATGTTTCCATCTTGATAAACGATTTTACCTCTGTTGAACGTTCCGACAACTTTACATGGAAATGTATGGCCGATGTATAAGCTTTCTTTATGTTTTGCAAGGTAATTTTCCGCTGTTACGGTAAAGGATTTTTCTGTTGTAATAATGGCAAAATCAGCGTCTGCCCCTTCGACAATTTTTCCTTTTCGATTTGAAAGACCGAATCTCTCTGCTGGCGCAGCAGAAGTCAATTGGGCAATGGTTTCAAATGGTATATTATATTGTATGGCCAGTTCAATCATTGAAAGCAGAGAAAACTGTCCGCCGCTAATCCCCCCCCATGCTTCAAATAAGTTATTAACAGCCGGGTCTTTCAAATCATAGGTACATGGGGAATGATCAGATGAAATCATATCAAATTTTTGCTCAAGGACTAGTTCAATTGATTTCTGTTGTTCCTCTTTTTCTCGTAATGGCGGGGCACATTTTGCGATACTTCCCAATTCTTTTAAATGATCATGATTATACAGTAAATAATGTGGACATGTTTCAACCGTAACATCCATTCCTCTTTGCTTCGCCTGTTCTATTTTTTCGATTGCTAAAGCAGAGCTTATATGGACAAAATGCAGAGGACATCCAGTGAGTTCCACATAGTAAAGGGCGCGTTGTACCGCTTCAACCTCAGCGATGATCGGACGTGTTTCTAAATAATCATCCGCACTAAATGCTCCTGTTTTTTCTTTCTCTGCTTTCAACCAATTTGTAATCGGCGCACTTTCTGAATGCAGAGCTAACACTTTCCCTAATTTCGCAATGATCTTCATTCCGTTTAGCAATGTGATATCATCAGCAGACTCAAATTCTTTATTTCCTGTTGTGGAAAGAAAGGCTTTAAATCCTATAACGCCAGATTCCGCCATCGCTTCAAGATCCTTTTCATTACCTGGTACAAGCCCTCCCCATAAACCAAAATCGACGAAAGACTTCCGATTCCCGATTTCCGCCTTTTGATCAAGGGCCTCTACATTGACAGTGGAAGGTATTCCATTTAAGGGCATATCGAAGTAAGTCGTACAACCACCTGCTGCCATCATCATCGAGCCTGTATGAAACCCTTCCCATTCGTCTCTCCCCGGTTCACTGAAATGAACATGTACATCAATCATCCCCGGAAAAATATATTGATTCTTAGCATCCCAGGTCTTTTTGGCTTGAGTTGTGATGCCTTTTTGAATAGCAACAATTTTCCCATCTTTAATACCGATGTCCGTTTCTTTCACTCCATTAGGCAATACTGCATTTCCGTTTTTTATAATAAAATCAAAATGTTCCATGAGTGAACCCCTTTCATTTAAGTATCCTTTCCTTTTAGGTTCTATAACGAAGTGTCCCACGATTGTTATGTTTCATTACATTTTGTGTTAATAAGTATCATATTTGTGTTTTAGTTTAAAATAGCTTCATTCGTTTTTCATTAGTAAAATTGTGAATTTTCTGTTTTTTGTTTGGATAGTTTACACAAAATATTAATCCTTTTATAAAATAGGAAGGTTAATCAACAAAAAACAAGTCATTAATAGCAGTTACTTGACTTTTCCGTATACTCATTTTGCTTAAGAGTGAGTACCTAAGACTGGATTACGCAAAGCTTTAAAACCATTAATCTGACATTCTACTATATCACCATTTCGAATGACGACAGATCCTGGTGTGCCGGTCATAATGACATCACCAGGGGATAATGTCATAATTTGTGAAAAAAAGGAGACAATGTACCACGGTTGATACATCATATTTGCGACAACATTGCGATGAGCCACTTCTCCATTTAGAATGGTTTCAACGTTTATCGTTTTAATATCCTCATATTCATCCGCTGTGATGAGATAGGGCCCAAAGCTGAAAAATGTATCAAAACTTTTTGAGCGCTGCATATAACGCGGATTCTTCGCATGAATATCCTTGGCCGTCATATCTAATGAAGTCGTAAAGCCGGCAACATATGATGGCGCCGCCGCTTCTTCAATATTTTTACATGTTTTTCCTATGATCATAGCAAGCTCTGCCTCTGCTGTCACTTCCTTCGATTGAGCAGGCAGCTTAATCGATTCCTCCGGTCCTATTAAACTTGTATCTGGCTTCATAAAAATGACGGGTTCCTCTTCAGGAGGCTGTCCAGACAACTCAAGTGCCTTTTCCATATAATTCATGCCAACACCCCAAATTTTACGAGGCTGCCGATAGAGCGGAGCGAATTGTACTTCTTCTGCAAGAAAGCTTGGAAATTGATGTACTTTATTCTGGCCCTCATTTTGATACCAGCTCACCATCTCTGACAGTTGGTCATTTTGTAAAAGGTCAAAAAGGTCAGAAGACCAATTTTTATCCTCATATTCGTTTATCGTTTGGATGAGAGTGACATGATCAACCGAGACCACTGCCGCCATTTCCTTTCCTTCTATTGTTACCGTTGCTAACTTCATCTCAGGCTCTCCCCCATTTCTCGTCTAGTCATGAATTTGTTCCAAAAAATCATTCACCCAATGTAATAGATTCCGATCATTGTCCCGATTCGCGATGAATGATAAGCCGACAGGTAGTCCGTTCACTTCCATCGGTATCGTTACTTGAGGTAAACCAGCTAAACCAGCAATACAAGTTAATTGCATCACCTTCGCACGGTAAAGCTCTGCCCTTTCTCCGTGCAGGTTTCGTAACGGTGCAGGTCCTGGAGCTGTTGGAATGACTAACAGTCCTTCTTCCCCTAAAAGATTTGACATAACTTGAGAGATTTTTTCTCTTATTTGAAAATAATGTGCACTTTCACTCTGTTTCAATGTACTCGTCCATTGAAACCGCTCTGCAATCCCCGGGCCAAATGTCGGATTTTCATTTCGAATCCACTCTCCATGTTCATTCCAAATCTCCAGCCCTTGAATCATGCGGAACGTATTGGCCCATTCTGCTAATCCTTCTTCAGCAATCTGTACCCACTCACAACCATTCACGTTTCTCTCCAGCTTTGGAATAAAGGTAGATAACACTTCCTTAGACTCTTGATCCAACAAGCCCCATGCATCTTCCCCCAAATAAATCTGACGGAAACTTCCATCGGTACTCTGTCCATTAATAAGGAGGTCGCCTATTATCATTAATCGTTTCGGAGTTCTTGCCATCCATCCGACTGTATCAAAGCTTTTTGCTAACGGAATTACTCCATCAATCGATACCACTCCATGTGTTGGCCGAAATCCGTAAATCCCGCAATAAGATGACGGAATACGCACCGACCCGCCAGTATCTGTTCCTAAAGCAAAATCAACTAAACCAGCTGAAACAGCAACAGCCGAACCACTTGAAGACCCTCCTGGAATCCGGTTGGGGTCCCTCGGATTCACAGGTGTACCATAATGAAAATTCTCTCCGTTCAGGCTGTACATGAGTTCATCTGTATGGACCGTACCCTGTAGTTTTGCTCCGTGCTTAAGGAGAGTAGCGATGACCGGTGCATGTTGGTCTGCAGGATCATGTGTCCGTAACCAATCTGGATTACCCGCCGTATTTGTATATCCTTGAATGGCAAAAACATCTTTTACAGAAAAGCTCAATTCATTGAGAAGACCTGTGCCAGTAGGTTCAAGCAGTAGATGTTGATTTACGTAAGCATTCCATTTATCAATCATTGCAATTACCTCCAATTTAAGTGAAACTTTCTTACAGTGGGTTTTCTTCTTCCACTTCAAGCACTTTCATTGCTTTCTTTCATGTACATATGTTTTGACACTTTTCGCTGTTTTTTCGGTGTAAATCGATTAAAATGAATATTTTCTAAAAGCAATGATAATAAAATCCCCAGTAACAGTCCGTTGCTAAGTAATGGTCGTACGATTGTTGGAATCGATTCGAAATATGACGAAGGAAACGTCATAACAATGATCCCAACGAATAATGGAACCGCTAAGCGATAACTATTAGCTGTTGTTAAATCGATACGGGCAAAATATTGCAGGGAGGATTGCAATAGCCGTAAATAGGCAACAAGTAAAACAGCACTCCCTACACTTAACGGCAGTTTCACCATAAGATGACTAATCGCTGGGATGATTCCCATTAACATAAACATTCCACCACCAAGGATAAAAGGAATCCTCTCCAAAATTTTCGTTTGATTCAGAAACCCGATTGATGACACATATGGAGCATAAGGTACCATCCCTGCTAATCCTGCGATGATGGTAAATAGACCGCTTATGGCAAAAGAATGACGATATTGGTTATTTGTCGTCTTTGTTTTATAAATTTCCTCGGTCCCTTTTAGAGCGCCAAATGTATTGGATATGTTAATAAGTCCAGCAATGACCACCGTTAGAATAATCCCTAAGTCAAAGCGAGGTGTACCTAAAGGGAACAGTCCAATGTCTATTTTCCCTGATACATCGATGCCTTCAGTATCAAACAAAAGCGCATAAAGGAACCACCCTGCCATAATTCCAATTAATAACGAATATTTACTGACTACAGGTGTAGCTTTTATGCTTAACAAAATGACGAAAACAGCCACAAAACTTGATAAGAAAAAAATCGGAATATCGATTTGTGAAGATCCTGTTTGTGCCCCAAACGAGATTCCCAGCATCCCTTGGAGAAAAATCGTATTTAACCGACAGCCTAATAAAAACATAAAGACAGCCATCACACCATTGGTAAACAGCTTTGAAAAAAACGCTGAAAGCCCGCTTAATCCAATGATGATGGTCAGGACACCAGAAATGATGATTCCGACCGCAAGATTTCCTCCTAATTCAGTTAATGACATCCCTTGAGAAGGTGCTGCATAACACAAACTTAAGATAACTGCCCACCACAGACCTGATTGCCCTTCCATCACCGATCGTTTATGTCCTGCCATAGCTTGTAACATACACGCTGCCCCAGTAAAGAAAAATGAACATTGAAGTAATGAGATCATTTTTTCCTGAGGAAGGTGGAAAGCAGCCCCTACTGTAATTGGAATGACTACTGTATTTGTGAACAGAAAAAAGAGCCACTGTAACCCGGCAATCCAATGATGCAGTTTAATTCGTTTCGTCATACATTCACCTTCTATCTAGCGAGACTTATCAGATTTTTACGGACAGTTTTCCACCCTCATTGAGAATTTCCCCAATCTTGAAAGAGTCAAAAACTCTACCCACAGTCATTGCTAACGTTGTGTTACAAAAGGTCCATTTATTTCATCACTAAATTTGTTGTTTCATATACGTTCAGCGCAGCTTGCAACGCTTGCCCTGTTTTTACCTGTGCTTGGTGACGAATCAATACAGCTTCAAGAGCTGCTAACACAAACAGGATATTTTCTTTTCGGCAGCTGTAGCCCATCGTCCCGATTCGCCAAATCTTCCCATGAAGTGGTCCGAACGAGCTTGCAATCTCGATCCCAAATTGATGTAGCAGCATCGATCTTACCGACTCCCCATCAACACCTTCAGGAATTTTTACACATGTAACCATCGGCAGTTTCCATGGGACTTCATTAAATAATTCTAATCCCATCGCCTTGATTCCTTCTACTAGTGCTTTTTCATGGAAACGATGCCTTTCGAATCTTTCTTTCAGACCTTCTTGTAATACAATGCGGACACCTTCTCGCAAAGCATACAGCATGGATGTTGCTTCAGTATGGTGATTTAATCTTCTCGGTCCCCAATAATCCTGGAGCTGGCTTAAGTCAAAATAATTGCTGCGGATCGGTTCGCTAACATCTGACTGATCAGCTTCGGTGGAAATCCCTCTTTCTACTTTTTTTCTACCAGCAACAACTTTTTCAATCCGGTCATTATACGTAATCGGCGCCATGCCAGAAGGGACTGATAAACATTTTTGCGTCCCGCCAATGACGGCATCTAATTTCCATTCATCGACTTTCACTTCTGTTCCGCCAATCGTTGCAACGGCATCCACGATACATAATACGTCCTGTTTGCGGCATGCAGGTCCAATCTGATCCAATGGCTGCATACAGCCTGTTGATGTTTCACCATGAACAATCGCAAGTACTTTCGGTTTCACTCTTTCCATTTCTGCGATGATCACGTTTTGGTCGAATACTTTGCCCCACTCACATTCGATGATATGAATTTCCGCTCCATTTCGCCCGGCAATTTCTGTTAACAAATGACCGAATCTTCCGAAAATAGGTATCAACACTTTATCTCCCGGCTTTATGACACTACTAAGTACCGCCTCAATCCCTGCTCTAGATGTTCCATCAATCGGAAATGCCCACTGATTTTTTGTTTGAAATACTTGACGAAGCATCTCCATTGTTTCATTCATCATGTTTGTAAATGCTGGATCAAACTGTCCTAGTATCGGCGTGCTCATCGCACGCAACACTCTTGGATCGACTTCAACAGGACCTGGTGTCATAATTGTACGTAATGGTGAATTCATTTCTTGAAATGCATTCATACTGGTAGCCTCCTTAATACGCTAATTTATACAAAATCTTGATTAATAGTTGGATTCCATTTTCTAAATCTTCTGTTCTCGTAAACTCATTTGGCGAATGGCTAATTCCTTTATGGCTTGGTACAAATAATAACGATGTCGGACAAAATGTCCCGAAAATTTGTGAGTCATGACCTGCACCACTCGTCATTTTTTTGTAAGGCATTTGTTCACTCGTTAAGATCGCTTCTGAGATTTCAATCAAGCTTTCAGACATTTCTACTGGTTTTTCATTCATCCAATTATGAATCGTTACTTGTGTTTGATGTTTGTTTGCAATCGATTCGAATTGAGTAAATACGTCACGGCAGAACTCGTCAAGAACATGTTCTTCACAATGGCGAATATCAATACTAAACATTGTCTTTCCCGGGATGACATTTGAAAGATTTGGCTCCGTGAATATTTGTCCGACCGTCACTACTAAATCCGGAGACGTTTCTTTCGCTTTCTGGATAAGATATTGAATGAGTTCAGCTGCCGTGTACATCGCATCTTTCCGCCAAGCCATAGGTGTTGTTCCTGCATGATTGCTTTCACCGATCACGGTAACGTGGTATCTTCTCTGTCCTACGATATGGCTCACAATGCCGATTGATTTTTCTTCTCGTTCTAAAACTTCGCCTTGTTCAATGTGTAGTTCAATAAAAGAAGCAAGGTCGGTCCGCATAGGATTTCGATAGTTTCCTTTCCCAAACCCTGCTTCTTGCATCGCCTCTATAAAAGGAATACCTTGTGAATCAGTCAGTCCTTGAACATCTTTTAAGGATTTCACGCCAGTAATACTGCCAGATCCCCAGTATGTCATAGGAAAACGACTTCCCTCTTCCTCACATAAAGAGACCACTTCAAGATTTTTCTTCGGTAGCCCATAATGTTCATATAAAAATTGTAAAGCAATGATCCCCGCTATCACACCATATGCTCCATCATACTTACCGCCATCTATCACTGTATCAATATGCGAGCCTGTTAAAATAGTAGAGGCATCTTCATTAGCAGCCGATAATCTTCCAAATAAATTTCCAACATCATCATAATAGGCTTGGAGACCGATCTTTTCCATGCGTTTTTTTAGAGCTTGCTGAGCCGATTGCCAATTCGCAGAATACAATGTGCGTGTGACACCGTTTCTTTTACTTTTTCCATATGAAGCTAACCACTCCACCATTTCTTCGATTTGATCAAATAAGGCAAGTGATTTGTTTTCACTTATAATCAACGTAATCCCCCTTTAGTTTTTCTTGTGAATTTCCTCCTGATAATGGTATATTTTTTAACATGATAAGTAATATAAACAATTGTAAAAAATTTTACCATGAAAATCATTCACATAAATGTAGAACATTTTCCTGTTTTATTGTTTAAACTAACTAAAATTTTGATTAAAATGAAAAGAAATCTGTTAATTATCCTAACAAAGGGAGAGAGAATGAATGAAATTAAATGATTTACTAAATCTTCCGGTTTTTGAAGGAGCAACTTTAACAGCAGGAAATCAGGGGATTGAACGTGAAGTCCATACAGTTAATATGATGGATGCACCAGATATTATTCATTTTTTAAAGAAAAATGATTTACTTATTACAACTGCGTTTCATTTCAAAGATGATCTTGATTCCTTATTAATCCTCATTAGAGAAATGGAGAAACAAGGATGTTCAGGATTAGGCATTAAAACAAAGCGATTCTTAGAAGAAATACCAGAAGCGGCTATTACACTTGCAAATGAACTTGATTTTCCACTAATTGAACTGCCTGTTCATACTTCGTTAGGAGATATTGTCAATCAATCCTTGAGTTATATTCTTGATGTTCGTACAAATGAATTGCATCATGCTATGCAAACTCACCAGCTTTTCACAAAATACGTGATAAGTGGACAAGGAATCGATAAGATTGTTGAACGTTTATCCTCTCTTATTAAATTTCCTGTTGTCTTGTTAAATTCACATTTACGTCCAGTTCGAAATCAGGTGAAGAACACCTCGATCGATAACCTGGAAAAAATGCTTGTAAATGGGTATTCCTTTCATTTTCCAAAAGCAACTATGTCCAGCTTCTCCATGGTAAATGAGACGAGAGAGACGGTTACACTTTTCCCAGTTTACACACATAATGAACAGTCCAGCTATCTAGCTGTCTTAGGGTTTATTCCCCCATCCAACCGTTCAACCATATTAACTGTTGAGCAAGCGTCCAATGTCATTGCATTTGAACTAATGAAAGAAAATGCGTTAAAACAACATTCAAGACGTCTTCAAAATGAGTTTTTTACGAACTTTATTAATGGGACATTTTCTACATATGAAGAAGTCATTAGCCGTGGAAGAGAATTTGGTTTAAACAACGAACAAAGGTATATATGTACAGTTGGTGATATTGTGGATGAAGAGAAAACCATCTCCTATTTGCGAAGTCAGTCTGAAAATGAGCTCATTTACGAAGCGATTGAATTTGAAATCCAATCCTTTCATCAAACCGTGCATATATTTACGATCGATCATTCCTATATATTTCTATTGGAGCTGAATGACACTTGGAAAAACATTGAACAATCTTTCCTTTCTTTGTTAACAAATATTCAATCAAAGCTTCATACCCACTTCCGCGCGAACATTTCATTTGGGATTAGCAACTACGCCGAACAACTTAAGCAAGTTCCGATCTCCTATAAAGAGGCAAGAGATGCACTTTACTATGGGAATATGTTGGGTAAAAAACAATTTATTGAAATTTATCAACCAAAGGAAGTCACGGAAATCTTACGTATGGTTCCTATCGACCAATTAAAAAAATTTTATACAGATACGTTTCAAGCATTTGCCAATGAATCAAAAAAAGATTATCAAGATCTGCTCCATACTTTATCTGTCTATTTAGAATCACATTGCCAAATTTCCGAAGCAGCAAAACGTTTATATGTACACCGCAATACCATCATCTATCGTTTAGAAAAATGTGAAGAAATAATAGGAAGAAGTCTAAAAGAACCTGATGAAACACTTCGATTACGCCTTGCATTTAGAATAAAAGCCTTACTTCAAGGAAATCATTGAATTTAGTGTCTGGCACTACACGAACGGAACATTTATAAACGAAAAAAGACTGTTCGGAGCTAGACTATCTCTTTCCATTAAGCTGGAAGATTACTTCAATCTTAACAATAACATCATAAGAGTGATGATTGTTGTAATAATATGAGCGAGGGCGTCCATTACCCATACTTTCAGGACACCCTCCAATTCATATTTTGTCTAAACAATTTTATTTAGATGAAGGTATTCTTCACGAAAATAAAAATTCCTTCTAGATCAACTCACCTCTGCTTCGTTCTCAAAATAAAAAATGGCTGCAATTTTGGCTGCCAAAGATTTAAAGAAAGTACCTGCTAATTGAATAAGAAAAAACATCACGTCAATTAGCAAAACAAGATAAGGCAAACATCCAAAGTGGAAGTTCGCCTTTAATGGGTAATTAATATGCTAACTCAATATAATCTTTTTGATGTTGTCTTCATTTACTTCGATTTTAACTTTCCTGCTAAGAGATTTATTTAGTAATAACATCATCCATGTCCTGATCGAGGTCGTTGCTGGACCTTTCCACTATTTTATTTAATTCACCTGTATCCCCTTTTGCATTGATGATTTCAAGTATTTGATTTAAGCCCTCGTTAATTTGATCACCATTATCTTTCATCATTATTTAACCTCCTTATAAAATTACTATTATCATTTTCCACTTTAACATTAAGTATGTTTCTGATTGTTTCTTCTTACCGTTTCCAAGGAGGATTTCTGACTTCGCTTGTTTTTATCTTTCCTCTTTTTTCAAAGTCCTTAAAATGGATGATCTCAGAGAGAATCTTACAATCATCTGCTTTTTCAAACTCGGCTCTAGCCTCATCCTTATTGTCATACTCAAACATTTTGATGCTGTCTTGTAAAAAAAGGGTTAAAATCCACACATCAATTCCTCCCTGGATAGTACGATTAAAGAATCTTTAAGAACGAACACATTCAAAATGAATTAGCTGTTTCATGGATCATCTGGCTGTAGCTGTCAAGTATGTTTTAACAAATTCGTCACATTTCTCTTTTTCTAGATTCTCCGTTTATTATTTCTGGGGCTATTAAAACATTTCATCCCTTCTCTCATATTTTTTCAGCTATCATCCTATTATTTAGCGATTACCTATTCAATAAACAGATTAAAAGCGATTGTAATCAGCCAGCCTAGAGCAAGCGTACCCAATAGATATGTACAAATATAAAGGAAAATCTCCATCATGAATCCTCCTGGTATCGTATTATCTAGGATTTTATTAAAATAAATCCAAGTCCTTTTTTATAAAGTAGTAAGGCTGCTTGCTGCTTAATGCTGATCGAAAAAACACTAGGGAATCAGGGAAATTTGTGAAAATTAAAGCGTTTACATTTATTTCAATTTAGCAGTTGTCAACACCTTTCCTTCTAAATCAATGCCATTATAACAAGTGAATTAAAGAAATATGTCGAACCATCAGAAATTCACTTATTTGTAAATAGACTGTTAACTTCTGTTAACAAACCGTTATAAAAACTAATATTTGTCTAATAGATGAAATCGTATGACTCATACAGAGATTTGATTCTCGCAGCAAAACTCTATTTTTCAGCAATGGTCCTACCCCCTTACATCATGGAGGAGGTAGGAAAAATTGCATCTACACGCAAATAACAAGAAATAACTTTTCCATATTAGTTTTTGAAAAATAATCTCAAATTGATATTTGTTTCATCTGATTTTGAGATGTATAATAAAAACAAGAAAATGAAGGAAACGCTTACAAGATTGTAACTACAACGTTACTTCTTATATATAAGGAGGACATAACAATGAGCCAATTAGCAAGAGAAACTAAAGTAAAAGATTTATTAGAAAAACAAAAATTCAATCAAAAAGAACTTTCTGAAATGACAGATCCGCAGATTGAATACTTTCACTGGCTCTATTTTGAAGATTCTGTATACGATTATATGTAAGTTGAAAATAAATAATCATAATAAAGCTCTTGTACTCCGTACAGGAGCTTTTCAGATTTATATATTGGTGAAAATAGAAAAAACACCCACTAAAAAGTGAGTGCTCTATGTAAATTTTCTTCTTTATTTTTCTGAATAGTTATATAAAGTTCTTTTCAAGTATTAAAACTTAAGGTTATATATCAACCTTAACAAGTGCTTATCCCACTGTTTCTTCTTTTTACCTATTAGTTTAATTGTTTCACTTTTATAGGCTTGTTTTCCCTGCTTCGTTTGATGATTTCCCCGATAATGCTGATTGCAATTTCTTCTGTTGTTTCCGAGCCAATTTCCAAACCGATTGGAGAGTGAACTTGCTCCAGCTGTTCTTGTGTGACTCCTTCACTTTTTAATTTTTCAAATATGTTTATGACCTTGCGCTTGCTGGCGACCATCCCAACGTATGCGATTGGAAATTGAAGTGCCGTTTTTAATACAATATCATCACGATCTTTTGTTACAATCACTACATAAGACTTCTCATTGAGGTTGGCTTCAAGCATTGCCTTTCCAATATCCTCATTTACAAAAAGGTCGGATGCATTAGGAAAGCGTTCCTTCGTGCAGTAACCAATCCGATCATCGACAACGCAATAAGGATATTCAAGAAAATCAGCAAGCTTTGCCAACGCATAGCCTAAATGACCGGCACCAGCCAGAACAAGTTCTGGCCTGCTTGTATAGACTTCAATAAACACCCGCAACGTACCGCCACAATTCATTTGAATTCCGTCTTTTGCATGTTTATTCAATTTGTATTCAACAATTTTCGATTGACCTTTTTGGATTGCCTTTATACTCTCTTCGATAATATAGTGTTCAGCCAAGCCCCCGCCAACAGTTCCTTCAATCGTACCATCACGGTATACAATCATTTTTCCAACATGGCTGGGAGTCGAGCCTTTTGATTCAATAATCATGGCTAAAGCAAAGGTTTCGTTTTGACGTGTCAGCTTGGCCACTTTTTCCATCAGCAGCATGAATAGCTCCCCCTTAATTTAAAAACATTCATTCGATTGATATTGCTTCATGCTAAGAAAATAACGTAAAAGATTTAAGGCAACGGTTTTTCTGTATAGAGCAGTAGAGCGCTGATCATCAATTGGTTTAATGATTTTATCGAAGGCCGCCACAATCTGAGTGATGTCTCCATCTGCTAATGGTATGGTTTTTCCAAGCAACTTCTTCTCAATATCAATGGAACGAACAATAGTAGGTCCGACCGCCCCAAATGAAAAGCGAACATCCTCGATTTGAGCATCATTTACCCGGATAAATCCTGCAAACGATACTTTGGCAATTGCATCTGCGTTGCGGTTGCCGACTTTCTCAAAAACGACACGAGAATCTTCCTCTACTACGGATGGCAAGATAATTTCAACCAATATTTCATTGTGATGGCGTTGAACCCTTCGTGGACCTTGAATAAAATCGCTGATAGCTACTACACGATCACCATGAACGGAGCGCAGCAAAAGTTTTGCATTGTATACATATAGCAATGGCAGTGTGTCTCCAGCTGGAGAAGCGTTGCAAATATTTCCTCCCAATGTCCCTCTGTTTCTAATTGCCGGTGCCGCAATTGTTTTGATTGCATTCTTTAATGGGATTGGAATGAACGGGTCTTCAAGTAAATCGCTGTAGGTACAGCAGGCACCGATGTGGAGATCCTTATGATTTTGATACACTCGCTTTAGCTCAGAAAGGTGATCAATAAAAACAATCGGTTTTGGGATTTTCGGGGGGACTCCCCTTCGACTTTTATGAAGGACCATGACATCGGTGCCTCCGGCAATGATCAAACAATTTTCTTTATTTAATTGGCTCAGCGTTTGGTCTAAACGATCGAAGCGATACGCGGTTATTTTTTCTGCCATAAGCCGTCCCCTTTTTTAGCTGCTTTATTTATAGCATCTACAATCATATTGTAGCCCGTACATCGGCACAGATTTCCGGAAATACCTTCACGGATGTCAGTCTCTGAAGGATGAGGGTTTTGGGATAATAAAGCTGCACTTGCCATAACCATTCCAGGAATGCAATAACCACATTGTACTGCTCCGGCAATGGAATAGCTCTCATCTAAAATCTTAAACTGTTCCGTTTCCATGATCCCTTCAATCGTTTGAATATTAGCTCCATCAATTGAGCCAATTGGAATAAGGCAGCTGTTTTGCAGAAGGTTATTAACAAAAACACTGCAGGCTCCGCATTCCCCTTCACCACAGCCTTCCTTTGTTCCGATTAACTCAAACTCATCTCTTATTAAATCTAGTAATCTTGCTGTAGCTGGGGCATCAGTTTCTACTGTTCTTCCATTAAGTGTAAATTTAATCAACCTCTTCACCTTCTCTCACACAAAAACTTTCAATAATGACTTCTGGTGTAATTGGTATTTGCTGAAAAGAAGTTTGCAGTGCATCCTCAATTGCTGCTTGAACTGCCGGAGCGCCGCCGATTAAAGTCAATTCACCTGCCCCTTTCGCTCCGTATGGACCATCAGCATAGGGATTATCAAAGACCTTGCTTTCGATTGAAACAACGTCCAATGAAGTCGGGGGCCCATAATCTGATATACTTTTTTGCTGGATTCTGCCTTGCTTTGACGTCATCTTTTCTAGATAACCGTACGCTAATCCTTGAGCTAAACCACCGTCAATTTGGCCTTTCATAATCCGTTCATCGATGACCTTCCCAACTTCATAATTTCCGTATACGTTTTCCAACTTTACATTTCCTGTTAACCGATCAACTTCTACTTCAACGATATTAACGCCCCATGAATAAGCCGGGTAGGCATCTCCGGTGAAGGTTTTCTCGTCCCATGGAATCATTTCACGGTGAACATAGTTCTCAACTACTTCCTGTTCGACACCTATTTGCCACTGAGATTTAAGTTTTTTTGCCGCACGTTCAAGCAATTTTCCCACGATCATTGTCGTCCTGGAGGCTACTGTCGGACCGGAGTCGGGAACCTCTTTTGTATCTGGATAAGGGTACAATATTTCTTCGTACGGGAGGTCTAGTTCTTTAGCGACAATTTTGCACAGCGTCGTCAAAATGCCTTGTCCCATATCAGAGTTTGAGATTTTTAGCGATACTTTGTCGTCCTTTGATTTAACCAGCTTCACCGTTGCCTTAATATGATCTCTTTCGCCGCTGCCCGTAAATCCACATCCGTGGAGGAACAGTGAAGTTCCAATGCCTTTTTTAAAGCGCTGATTTTGCTGATTGAAACGATGAAACGCCGCTTTTTTCTTTTTATAATCTGACACGTTGAGTAAGTCCTCAATCATTTCTTCCATTAATATTGGATCTCGAAATTTTCCTTTGGTGATGGTGGGGTCTCCTTGTTTGACAAGGTATTTTCGTTTATATTCAAGTGGTTCGATGTTTGCCAGTTTACTAAGATGTCCAATATGACTTTCAATTCCGGCAAAGCTTTGTGGAGCACCAAAGCCTCTGAAGGCACCATTCGGAACTGTATTGGTTTTTAAGACATAGCCTTTTACATGAAAATGCGGAATGTTATAAACACCTGCACTGTTTATTAATGCGCGCTGCAGCACGACAGAGCTCAATCCCGCATTCGCACCGCCATCAAGAAAAATGTCAACACACATACTCAAAATATTTCCTTCCTTATCAAGGGCTGTCCGATAGTTGAGTTTGGCAGGATGCCTTTTCGTCGTAACCTCCATATCCTCAGAACGGTCGAACACGAGCATCACCGATTTTTTGACTGCTTTTGCAGCAACGGCTGCGTGACAAGCCATCATCGAAGGATAATCTTCTTTGCCGCCAAAACCTCCGCCGGTAGGACTTTGAACAACTCTAACTTCATCGTCACCACAGGCTAATGCGCTTAGCAATGCATTTTTTATATAATAAAGACATTGCATCGATCCTTGGACGACAATTTCATCATCTTTATAAATGGCGAGCATACCTTGCGGCTCAAGATAGACATGCTCCTGATAACCCGTATCATATTCTTCTTCGATGATTTGATGTGCTCCCTGCTCAATCGCTGAAATATTCGCTAAGCTTTCCCCGAATTCATAGCTTGCCATAGTAACCCCGGATGCTGATTTTTGCTTGATTGCTTCGTCCAATGTATAGATAGCGTGATGTTCTTCTAATTCAATCTTCACTTCATTTAACAAACGGTACAGGATATTCAGGTCTTTTCCAGTGAGCATGAGAATCGGCTCACCAATATAATTGACCCACTCATTAGCAAAAATGGGTTGATCTTCTTTAATAATTTTGACATAATTCGGTCCGGGGATATGCTCTGCACCTACAGCTTCATATCCGTCCGGAAAGTTTGGTAATTGAATAGATATGATTTTTCCATAAGCAATTGGCGAGCGATACAAAACGCCATAAACCATATTTTCTACTTTCACGTCACTAATATAGGCCAACTGGCCAGATACTTTCCCTTTATGGTCTTTTTTGGGTACTGAAGTGCTTATGTCCTTTAGATTCATTGCAACAACACCTTTCGACTCATTTATATAGACGACATATTATGAATAAAAACCTTTTCCTATGATTCTATAAATGAGAATGTTAGTTTATGACTATTCAAGAATTTATTGTATTTAATTATATTCTTATTCCGGAAAACTTTACCTATTTATGTAAGATTTTTTGACTAAGTATTTTAATTTAACTTGCTAGTTAATTTCTGCTTCATGCACTCACTTGGAAGTGCTTGTGCGGTCTCCAAATAAACAACAATAAAAATGCAGCTTGATTCGACCCGGAAAGCTGATCGAATAAAGCTGCGTTGATATAACGAAAAAAATATGGAGAAATTTAAACTTTATGATAATCAATGGCTTTTTGGTAATCCTCTGGCGTATCGACATCCATAATTACTCCCGGGTCATCTACATTAAGGTATTCCTTTTCGAAACCTTCTAGAACAACACGTAAATTACTTTCTGAATTGGTTTCGAGAATTTTTTGTTTCACTTCGCTTGATAATTTGATAGGGTGACCACCTTTATAATGAAAGCTGGGAATAACTACATTCCCTTTGCGTTTTGAAATTAGCTGAACGGTTTCTTTTTTTACAAGCGGACAATCTCCAGGTGTTATAAAAAAGGTTGGAGCCATTATTTCTTTGCAGCCCCTTTGAATGGAAGTAAACATTCCCTGGTTAAAGTTTTCATTATTAACAACCTTTATCTGAAATGAAAAGGCATTTTTATTGCAGATTTTTGCCATTTCCTCTTGAATGAGCTCCATTTTAAACCCAGCTACGACGATAACTCTGCTGCATAATCCTTCAAATTTAGAGATCGTATGCTCCAACACGCTCATTTGCCCCAGCGGCAAATTCATTTTGAATGCATTCGCTCGGCTGGAATATCCAGCAGCTAAGACGATGGCTTCCATTATTTATCCCCCTCTATCTATCTCGTATTGTAAAAACTTTTATATTAAAAAAGTTAATAATCTTTGAATTTAAGGGCTTTAAATGCAAAAAACTTGCCA
>NZ_CANNCR010000053.1 GCF_947503125.1 uncultured Metabacillus sp. | reverse complement strand
CTAGACCCTAGAGCCGATGGCGCCTGGAGCTAGATTCAGAAACGCAAGCTATGTTAAGAAAATATATAAATTCTGATTTTACAAAAAAAAATCAACCTATAACCAAAGGAAATGATGAAGCCTTTCCTTCGGTTATATACTATTGATTTTTAATGAGCCGATAGTGACGAAAACAGCACGACGATTATTTTATTGATTTTGTAAATGATAGTTTCCGAGCTTAGCTATCGATTTATTTTTAGCTAACGCCAGAACCCCTGCAGATAAAAATAGAATCGATCCTAAAATATCCATGACGAAATAGGATGCCACCCCCAGAATGATAAACCAGACTGGCTTTTTCATTTCAGCTTGATCATCCTTCAATGATTTCGCTAAAACCAAGTTTAAGATTCCTAGAATAACAAAGATCATCCCAAAGGAAACGGAAAACATATACAAGCTGCCAAAAACAGACTGTGCTGCCTCAAGCTGTGCAATCGTGTTATAGGAAGAATTCAGTCCTTCCTTTTTAATAAAAGAGGCATACACAAAAATCGTAAGGAGACCTGAAACAATTTGCCATATCGCCCCGATCCTAATGAATCTTCTTTCCAGCTTTCTATTCATTCCTAAACCTCCTTCATAAACACCTTTGATTGATTACCCTTTAACCCCTGATGATAAAGAGAGGGATTCCATAAAGTATTTTTGTGTGAACAAATAAAGGATAAATGTCGGAACCATCGCAATTAGTGCTCCAGTTAAAGAATGAGCAACCTCCAGTCCGCCATAGATCCCCTGAAGTAATTGCAATCCAGGTGTAAGCGGCAATTTTTCAACTTCATTAAACACAATCGATGGCCATAGGAAGTCATTCCATGAACCCGTAAAGGTAAATAACGCGACAACGGTTAAGACAGGTCTTATTAACGGCAAGATGAGCTTCGTAAAAATCTGAAAGTCTGAAGCGCCGTCCACTCGTGCCGATTCATCAAAATCCTTAGGGATCCCTTGCATAAATTGCCTTACGAGGAAGATACTAAAAACTCCAACTGTCCCCGGAACAATCGCTGCCAAGTAGTTGTTTACCCAGCCAAATGTATCAATAATTTTGTAAAGCGGAATCAGATTTACAACGCCAGGGAACATCATCGTTGCCATTAAAAAGGCGAAAATCGCATCTCTTCCCTTAAATTTCATTCTTGAATAGCCATAACCTGCTAATGAAACAAGCACTAATACTAAAACCGTTTGTGAAACAGATATAATCAGCGAGTTTATAAACCACTTTGCTACTGGAGCACTCGTATTCTCAAAAAGAACATCCTGATAGTTACCAATCACCCAATTAATCGGTAAAATCGTAAAGGCGCTTGATTGAATATCAGCCTCACTTTTGAACGTCGATAAGGTTGTATACAATAATGGGACAATCCATATAAATGCCATAAACAATAAAAAAATGAATGAAAATATTTTAGAAATCGGTTTTTTCTTCAAGGTAGGCACCTCCTAGTCACGTTGTCTTAAAAAGAAGAATTGAATAGCCGAAACGATCATAATGCATATACCAAGAATAACTGCCATTGCGGCCCCAATACCGGCAATCGATATTCCAGAGCCAAAGGCATTTTCTTGAATGTACATTAACAGCACTGTCGTCGAGCTTGTGGGCCCGCCATGTGTTAACATGAGCGGCTGCCCGTATACATTGAATTGGGCAATGGTCGTGATCACTACGGTATATAATAGCTGTGCTCTTATACTAGGAAGTGTGATTCGAAAGAACTTTTGAACACCATTTGCTCCATCTATAGAGGCTGCTTCATATAAATCGTTTGGAATACCGTTAAGAGCGGCTTGATAAATAATCATATTTCCACCGATTGTCCACCAAACCGTTACGATCACTAATGTAATCCACGCGTAAGGCTGATTAGATAGCCAGTTTGTATCCACATTTAGATAATGATTAATCGGTCCAAATGAAACACTAAAGAGCATGGAAAAGACTATCATGACGGCAGAAACAGAAAACAATGTCGGCATGTAAAATAATGCCTGAAAAAAGGTCATTCCTTTCGGTTTTGTATGAAGAGCAGCAGCTAAGAGCAACGGCACAATAATACAAGCAGGTACGGTATACAAAACAAATTTAAACGTATTTCCCAAACCGATCCGCAATTGTTCATAAAAGGTGGAATCTTTATTAAATAAAATTTCTGTATAGTTTGCCATCCCTACAAACTCAGGCTCCCCAATGAGGTCCCAATTCGTAAATGAAATGTAAATTCCATATAAAGTTGGAAAGAGAAAAAAGATACCAAATAAAATGAGATGTGGTCCAATATAAAGATAGGGAGAAAGGTTCAGCCGTTTTTTATTCGAATATTTACCTAATGCAGCGGACACATTTACTTGCCTTTTCGCTCCAGTATTTATCATTATTTTAGCTCCTATTCTTTCGTTCTCGAATAGAGGAGGCTGCCGCAAAGGGACTTGCCCCCTCGTGTACGCTGGGGTTTGTCCCTTTGATGTTTAGACAGTCTCAGGCGTTCCTTTTTCAAATCATAGAGAAACGTTATTTTTTATTATTGTTTGCGATTTTATCTTCAACTGCTTTTTGAGCATTTTCCAATCCTTTTTCAATTTCAAGCTTTCCAAAAATGGCATCGCCAGCTAGTTTATCAACCTCTTCAGCCACGAAGCCATTATACTTATAGTCAAAGATTTTAAGTGACTCTTGTAATTTAGGATCTTCGAGTAAAAATGATTGCGGCAGCTCTTTGAATTCAGGATTTTCTAATGTCGCTAAAGCTGCTGGGTTTTGTCCTGCTTTTGCCCATGGAAGTGAATTTTCTCTCACATAATCAAGGAAGTCCAGCATACCCTTTACTTTTTCATCAGATCGGTTTTCATCCTTAAACATGACGAATTGGTGAGAGGATGTCCAGTTGACAATTTTATCAGGTGACACTTGAGGGAAACTTGTCAGACCCCAATTTAATTTTTTCACTTCATTTAAGCTGTTTTGCATCCAAATTCCTTCAGGATAGAAGATCGCTTTATTTGATTTAAATAACTGTCCAGGGTCTTCTCCATCTTTGTTGGCAATTTTGTCATCCACTAATCCTTTTAATAACTCCAGTGCTTCTTTCGCTTCAGGTGTATTAAGTGTTGGTGTTTCTCCGTCACTTGTAATATCTCCGCCTAATTGATTGTAAATCGATAAGAACATCGGACGTGTCCACGTGATGCCAATCCCTTTAATACCGTCTTTACTAGACTTTTCTCCAGCTTCTCTTACTTCATCAAATGTAATCACATTGTCATCAAGTGCATTGGGCGCATATTTTTCTAGTAAATCTTTGTTGTAATACATAACAAAGCTGTGTACATCTAACGGAACACTGTATCTGCTGCCATCAATTTCCCCGATATTCCAGCCGGCTGGTACATAGTTTTCTGCTTTAATTTCTGGATAATCAGCTAATAGATCATCATATGGCAGCAATAAATCATTGTCTACAAATTGCTTAATTCTTTCAGCATGAACAATGGTGAGGTCAGGTATCCCTTTTCCCGAGTTAACAACTGTTGGGATTTTCGCATACATATCATCTGCACCAATCGATACATTCTTAATCTTGAATGTTGGATTTGTTTTATTATATTCATTGACCATTTGCTTCATATTTTCGCCATCAGGACCTGTAAATGGATTCCAATAAACGATTTCATTTTTAGCAGAACCAGAGCTCGAAGAACTGCTGCAGCCTGATAAAGCCATCACAAACACAAAAAGGATCGAAAACATGAGTAGTGCTTTTTTCTTCATTTTGTTACCCCCCAATTAAATTAGTTTGTACATGCACCCTTTGTTTTAAAGCGTTTTCACAAAAGTGTCGGACTATCAAAAATTTATATAAGATGAATCCCTTGACTGAAATCAATTGACTTCAGCCAAGAGAGAGTCCACTTCATTCATCCATTCGAGTTATTTAACGACCTCTGCATGCCACATATCATTTATTCGTTTAATCTTACGCAAATCACATTTCGGCTTGCGATCATAGGTCAAAATCCCATTAATCTCCTGTTCAACATCTGTTAGCTGTGTATAGCAGAAGCCATGCAATGCGCTAGATTCATAGACTGCTTTCATCACTCTTTCATAGTCTGCCAGATACTCTTCCTCATTGGTGACTGTCGTATACCCCCAGCCATTTTCTTCTCCCACTTTATAACCAATTCCGCCAAATTCGGTTAAGAGAATGGGCTCACCGTTATATTCGAATCCTTTCGTATAGATGCTCCAGCCTGAAGGTTTTGACTGAAGGATCTGTTCTGTTGTTGCTATAGAATGACGAAATGCATCGTATTTTTCAACTTCATCCTTGTGGCCATGGCTGTAGTTGTGGACCGCACAAATATCTGTTTTCGTTAATTCCCAACCATCATTTGAAATCACTAAACGAGTAGGATCGAGCGAATGGATCAAATGATACATTGCCAAAGAATGGTGTTTTTGCTGTTCATTTGTGCAGATGAAAGGAACTCCCCAGCTTTCATTAATAGGGACCCAGGTAACGATACAAGGGTGATTGTAGTCTCGCTCAATGATCTCAATCCACTCTTTTGAGAGCCTAGCAACAGCATCCTCACTAAAGGATGGAGAAGCAGCACATTCTCCCCATACTAGAAACCCTAATGTATCTGCCCAATATAGGAATCGCGGATCCTCAACCTTTTGATGCTTCCTGCACCCGTTAAAGCCCATTTCTTTTGCCAATTCGATATCGTTCTTTAAATCCTGATCGGTTGGTGCAGTCAATAAACCGTCCGGCCAGTACCCCTGGTCAAGAACCAGCTTTTGATAATACGGTCTGTTGTTAAGATAGACCATGCCATTTTCCGTATGGATTTTTCTCATTCCGAAGTATGAAGTGATTTCATCAAGTACTGCAGCTTCTTCTTTCAAGCGGATCTTGACATCGAATAAATTTGGCGTTTCCGGTGACCAGTTCCACCCAACATGATGGAATCCTGTTCTGAATATTTTTCGATTATAGAGATTGATTGATCGTTTCGTAAAACTTTCATATAGTTTGACCGTTTCTTTAGCTACATGCTCACCTTTAAAGCTGATCTCAATTTCAACATCTTTATTTATATATTCACCTGTTACCTCAAGATCAATGGTGATATCGCCATTATCAATGTCAGAAGTAAACCTAACTTTGTTGATATGTGTTTTATCTACTGCCTCTAACCATACCGTTTGCCAGATGCCGGTGGTCCGTGTATACCAAATCGCTGCCGATTTTTCAATCCAATACTGTTTGCCGCGAGGGATTGTTTCGTCTCTGGAAGGGTCTTCCACTCTGACAACAACTGATTGTTTTCCTTCTATTAAATAGTTTGTAATATCGAAGGAAAAAGCAGTGTGGCCACCTTCATGGGAACCAACTAGATTTCCGTTAATAAAAACCATTGCCCGATAGTCTACAGCACCAAAATGCATGATGATGCGCTTGCCAAGCATGAATTCGGGAATATCAAATTCTCTGCGATACCAAACCCAATCATGAAAGGCAGGATCATGAATACCGCTAAGCTTTGTTTGATAAGCAAAAGGAACATTGATTTTTTGCTGATATTCCCTTCCTTTTTCAAACCATTTTTCTTCTAATCCAATATTCTGGTCATCAAATTGAAAATCCCATTCACCATTTAAATTAAGCCAGTCTTTTCTCATTAATTGCGGGCGCGGGTATTCTTGTCGAAATGTCATAGCTTCTCCTTTTATCCAACCTGAAATTATTTACGGTTAATCTCTCTGATTTTCTTAAGTTCTATTTTTGGAGTTCGATCTTCATATAGAAGACCATTCACCTCTTGCTGTACATCCGTGATTTGGGTATAGCAATAGCCGCAAAGATATGGCGTATCTTTAATTGCTTGAGTGATCGATTCATAACGAGCTAGAAAATCCTCTTCACTCTTCACTTGATTGCCATAGCCCCAGCCTTTTTCTGACTGGAAGGCAATGCCGCCATATTCCGTCAACATGACCGGCTGACCTTTATACTCATAACCTTCTGCAAATGCATACTTATGATGGTTATGAGTAATCTCATTGTTTAAGATTTGATCCTTATTTTGATAACGTTTTAAAAATACTTCGCCTAACTCCTCATAATCATGAAGGGCGATGATATCCGAAATTGTATGCTCCCAGCCGTCATTCACAATAACCGGCCGCTCGGGATCAATCGATTTTGTTAAATAATAGATCGATTCTGTAAAAGCTTGCTGCCTTTTATCTGTAAAGATATTAGATACTCCCCACGATTCATTAAAAGGAACCCATGTAACAATCGATGGATGATTGTAATGCTGTTGAATAATCTCAAGCCACTCTTTTGTGAAATTCTCTACCGCTTCATCGGAAAACTCATAGGTCGCTGCCATTTCGGACCAGACAAGTAATCCCTTTTTATCGCACCAATATAAGAAGCGTTCATCCTCAAGCTTTTGATGTTTTCGAACACCATTAAAGCCCATCTCAAGCGTTTTCTCGATATCCTCTAAGATCGCTGCATCTGAAGGCGGGGTAAGCATCGTATCTGGCCAATATCCTTGATCTAATAAAAGCTTCTGGTAAATTGGCTGATTATTCAGCAGGACCTTGCCATCTTTGATCGAAATTTTTCTCATTCCAAAATAGGAATGTACTTCATCTGCCACTTCTCCATTTACGGTCAAGCGGAACGTAACATCGTATAAATGCGGATGTTCCGGTGTCCAGTACAACACCTTCCAATTATGTACCTCTGAAAGGAGATCAACCTCCACTCTTGTATTTGCACGATCAGGTACAGTTGAGAATTGCTTTATTTTTTTGCCGTCATAACTAATCGTTGTTTCTAATTTCCAACTATCATTTAAATCCCCATTAAGCTTGTATTCAAACGCAACAGAGTTCTTATCAATATTCGGGGTCATTTTCACTCGTTCAATGCATTCATCGTTTAAAAATTCCAGCCAAACCGTTTGCCATATCCCCGTATTTTGTACATACCAGCATCCAAAGTTTTCCTCTATCCACCGCTGCTTGCCCCTTGGTTGAGCACAATTATTGCTATCTTCAACTTTCACAACCAATTCGTTTTCTTTCGTGTTATCGATTGCATTTGTAATATCAAAGGAAAAAGCTGCATTTCCGCCAACATGTTGGCCGATATAGTTCCCGTTCACCCATACCTTTGTTAGATAATCGGAAGCTTGAAACCGTAAAATGGCTCGTTTTCCTGCTTCCTCTTTCGGAATCTCAAACACCCTTTGGTACCAAATATAAGGATGAAAGGTTTCATCTCCAATTCCACTTGCTTTTGTTTCATATGTAAAAGGAACCTGTATTTCTGTTGAGAATGCCGGCTTTTCATACCATAAACCTTTTTCTCCAACATTGTTGTCATCAAAGGCAAATTTCCATGTTCCATTTAAGTTTTTCCAAGAATTGCGTTGAAATTGAGGGCGCGGATATTCTGTTCGCTGATAAGTCGTCATAGTGGTTGATGTCGTTGTCATTTAGATACTCTCCTTTTCATCTTTGCTTTTTGAGTCGTTTTCTGTTTTTTAAAAATTAAGAAAATAATAATTATAGAGAATAAAAATTACTGAAAAAATGTTTTATTACAACTTTTATGTAACTTTAATTAAAGAATACGCTTTCAAATATTCGTTGTCAATATATTTTTTATAGTTATTTGTTTAGTTACAGATTTTTTGTAATAAAGAAACCTCGCCGACTGGTGAGCCTGAAAAATGAATACAGAGGCGCAGTTGCACTGATACTTCACACTTATAATTGATTACTACGTCGATTTACTTCTCTGCTGCCAATTTAAACGCTTAACATATAATAAAAAGCCTTCTTATCACAAAAAGGCTTCTCTTTCGTAAGTATGAAGTTAATAGAATGATATCTTCAATTTAATATCCTGAGGGTGGTCACCTAATTCACGACCAAACAGATTCATTCCGCCTTTGTGAACGGCGTCCTCTTTAATCCCAATTCGAAATGACAAGAATTCCCTCTCTAATATACCTAAGTCCTGGATGGTTATATTCGAAAGGTAAACATCATCGATTGTTGCCCTTTCTTCTGTTACTTTCCACGTTTTTAAGGTTCCATATTGTGTCCGGGTTGTTTCCCCCCATACCTTAGGATTCAGTTTTCCAGGGCGATCCCCAAAATCACCAGGGCTTGTCCACGTCCCAATTTCTACCCCATTTAACCAGACGGTAATATCAGATGGCCAATTATGGTCATAATTTGGCGCCTCAGAACAAACCTCTGCCGAAACCTGAACTGACTTTACCTTTGCACCAGGTGGAATGACAAGCGGAAACTTATAATCAAAGTAGCCTTTTCTTGTCCATATAAGCTGTGCGCTTGAACGAGCTGGGCTATAGAAATGAACCGGTTCATCTTCCGGTATGATCAGCCCATCTTGATCAGCAATACCGCATGTTGGTGAAACAAGGAAGTCGGTATATTGCCCGATCGGCATTTCAAGCTCATAACTTTCATAATCATTCATACTTCTTGGAGCATTTAAACTGATATGAATATCATCAAAATTTCGTGTACAAACCTTCATCGCACCTCTGCTGGCAGGGCGAAGTTGAGTTAAGATCAATCCTGCTTCTTCAAGCACCTTTATGTGGGATGCTGCCGTTGATACAGGTATATTCAACATATCTGACAATTGATTTATGTTCACATTCCCTGTATTTAACAGGTCTATGATTTTTAATCGAACTTCTGATGATAAAGCATGCGCAACCTTACGCAGCTTCTCAGGCTGTTTAAGCGATAATTCTAACAAGGCTGTCCCCCCAAAACTCCAATTTGTCCAAAAAAATTGTTATACAACTTAATAGTAACAAAAAATGTGTAATAATTTAAGTTTATTGTAATCGTTTACCTTCGTCAAGAAAACAATCCAACATTCGTTTTTTTCATTACGACTGTATTTACCCTTAATAGTAAACCTTTGACATAGCGATGACAATTTTGGCTTTCAAAGTCTTATTGATCAATTGGAAAAGAACAATAGCACAAGCGCCGTGCTCAGCCTAGGGCAATAAGATCCTCATGAATTGAAAAGACGTTCTTTGCTTGGAAAATTACGAACGATAAATATGTCAAAGAATTATTAGGAAATTGATTGAATGAATCATTTAGACCAAGTTTCAAATTCTCTATCAGAAATCGTGGAAAACATCGGGGAATGCAAAAAATAACAACAAGACTAAATAGCGCTTATGGCGTTATTTTTTAATGAAAACCTATGTTTTCATTAAATTTGAACTTTTATTGAACATTTTGTTACACATTTTTGTCTTTTCGACAATATCAAACAGGAAGAAAATCTCACGAATGATTAGAATTACATAAATTTCTACCTTACTATGTAATCAAGGTGTTTCTTACGCAAGATACAAGGATTAAAAGCTTCTCACAATTCCCCTCTGTGTTTCATAATCCTTGTACCTCTTTTTTTAAAAAGGATGGTGTTTATAATGAAGCAATTTGTCTTTATCATTGATTCAGATGAGCTTGTCATTAAAGCCAATAGTATTCTGGAAGCTGTTGCAAAATTAAAGGAAATTGCAGGGGAAAATCGCAACTTAAAATTTAAAGGAATTAAGTATTGATCCATTTCATCTATTAGAATTTAAATATTTTTGAATTTACTCCATAGATACTGTTACACTATTAAAGGGTGCAAGGGTCTGCTTAACTACCCCTATAGTTTGTTTTGTCTTACGACAAATAAGCAATCCTTGTGCCCTCCATTTTTAATCCGTAAATATTATATATTTCTGTTTTTATGTTTATTTTCCTCACAATTTCCAAGATTGAAGTACCTTAATTGGAATCGTTTCTATCCTCTATTCAGTCAAATGAAAAATCCTCCGACTAATAGCTAGCCATTAGTCGAAGGATAGTAAAAAAGAGAAAACTTTATTTTTATAGATAATTCCAATTTGTTATGAGGTTATCTCATTCATCTCTCTGTTCAATCACTAACCCATTTTCTACCTCTTCCACCTTTACAAAAAGCGGTTTTTCTCTGCCATGAGGTGTATCAGGATAGTGTGTACATATATACAATTGCCCTTGGAAGTCACGGAACAGGCTTGAGTGACCGGCGTTCCGATCCATTAATAAAGCCTTGTCATGTGTCCATGGTCCTTCCATATCGCCTGAGGAAGATCGTGCCACAGCTACTGTATAGCCACCGTAACCAACATCACCAAAATTCGGTTTCGAATAGCTGGACCATAACATGATTAAATCTCCGTTTTTAGCATGATACATAAATGGTGCATCCGTTAAAAATCCATCTTTTTCAATCCGGGGATCGCCAAATTTACGAATCCATTCCATATCTGCTGCATTTAAGATTTGCACCGCTTCTCCCTGTGCTTCCGTTAAATCGCGAGTTAAACGAATCGCCTTGATTTTTCCTTCATACTCTTGCGTCCATTCATGACAGAAAACCATCCACCTTTGGCCTTGGTTATCTTCATAAAATGTTCCGTCTAAGCATTCCCACTCTTTTGGTGTTACAGGGCCATTGCTATGAGGCTTGTAGGGGCCAGCAGGATGATCAGCAACCAAAATGCCTGTCCCGCGATGCTCACCTATCCCTCCTTTAAAGGTAGCAAACATATAAAAACGCCCATCAATTTCAAACACCTCAGGAGCCCAATAATGCCGGACTCCCCAGAAACCTTTCGGAGGCTGAAACGCAACATAAGGTCCTTCCCAGGTTTCTAAATCTTCGCCTACATAGACTTCAAAGACTGGTTCCTTGTCTCCGCATCCATCAGCAAAGGTTGTTCCAAATAAAAAATATTTTTCTTCTTTTTCATAAGGAAAAACAAATGGATCTCTCATATGAATATCATCCGTTTTCAGCTTTTTTATCGTTCGAAATCCCTTTTCCATGTCTCCTACCACCTAATCCTTTATGATTTCCTGGTGCCACATATCATTTATTTTTTTAATCTCTGATAACTCACATTTTGGTTCACGATTATAGGTTAATAGTCCGTTAATTTCTTGTTCAACATCTGTTAATTGTGTATAGCAATAACCGTGGAGAGCTTTAGAGCTGTAGACTGCTTCCATCACTCGGTTGTAATCGCTGAGAAATTCTTCAGCATTGCTTACAGACGTATATCCCCAGCCTGCATCTTCCCCTATTTTAAAGCCGATTCCACCGAACTCTGTTAAGATGATCGGTTCGCCCTGGTGGTCAAAACCATTTGCATAAATTTTCCGTTTAGCTGGCTGTGATTTAAGAATACTTTCCTTCGTTGCGATGGACTCTATAAATGCCTCGTATTTTGCCGCTTCATCTTTGTTGCCATGATTATAATTATGAACAGCACAAATATCAGATTTTGTGATTTCCCAGCCATCGTTCGAGATGACAAGACGTGTCGTATCCAACGAATGAATCAAATGATACATAGCAAGAGAATGATGCTGTTCCTGCTTATTCGCACGAACTCTCGGGATTCCCCAGCTTTCATTTAAAGGTACCCATGCGACAATTGACGGGTGATTATAATCTCTTTCAATGATTTCCATCCATTCTCTTGTCAATCTAGCAACCGCATCTTCGCTATAAGAGGCCGAAGCTGCACATTCTCCCCATACTAGAAAACCTAAATGATCTGCCCAGTATAAAAATCTCGGATCCTCTACTTTTTGATGCTTCCTGCAACCATTGAATCCCATTTCTTTTGATAGCACGATATCTTTTTTCAAATCTTCATCAGATGGCGCAGTTAATAATCCTTCTGGCCAATATCCTTGGTCAAGTACAAGCTTCTGGTAATAAGGTTTATTATTAAGATATATCATTCCATTTTCAGAATGGATTTTCCGCATCCCAAAATACGAATCGATTTCATCCAAAACCTTTTGATCATCCCACAAGATTAATTTGACATCGAAAAGATTTGGATTTTCCGGCGTCCAATTCCAGCCATCGTGATGAAAACCAGTTCTAAAAATTTGTCGATTATATAGATGAATCGCTCGCTTTGTATAGCATTCATGAACGTCTATAATGTCTCGTGCAATGACTTCATTTTTAAATCGTATTTCTATTTCCGCTCTTTTTCCTTGGTAATCACCAGTCACTTCAAAATCAATCTTAATCTCTCCGTTATCAACATCTGGTGTGAATCTTACTTTTGAAAGGTATGAAGGGCTTACCGGTTCCATCCAAACCGTTTGCCAAATTCCTGTAGTACGCGTATACCAAATAGAATCTGATTTTTCAACCCAATACTGCTTACCTCTAGGGATTGTTTCATCTGTAGAAGGATCTTCCACTCGAACGACAACGGTTTCTGTCCCGCCGGTCAAGTAATTTGTAATATCAAAGGAAAAGGAAACATGGCCGCCTTCATGAAATCCGACAAGCTGTTCATTTACATAGACCCATGCGCGATAGTCAACTGCACCAAAATGTAAAATCGTCCGTTTCCCTTCCCAGCCTTTTGGGACCTCAAATGTGCGACGATACCAAACAACATCATGAAAGGATGAATCTTCAATACTACTAAGCTTTGTTTGATAAGCAAACGGCACATTGATGCTTTCGTTAAATTCTTGGGTTTTTTTAAACCATTTCTCTTCTAAACCAATATTTTGATCATCAAATGCGAAATCCCACATACCATTTAAATTCACCCACTCTTTCCGTACTAGCTGGGGTCGTGGATATTCTTGACGATAGATCATATTATTCTCTCCTTACACACCAATTATTTAATTCCTGAATTTGTTACACTCTTAACAAAGTATTTATTTGCATATAAAAATACGATAATTGCCGGTATCGTAGCAATGACAGTAGAAGCCATCATTTTCGCCGGATTTACAAAGTTAGCACCTTGTATTAAACTCGCAATCCCTGTCGTAATTGTCTTCATTTCATTTGAATTCACAACCAATGACGGCCATAAATAATCATTGTATATATTCATAAAAGTAATAACCCCAAGCGTCATGACTACTGGCTTAATCGCTGGAAAAATGACTTTTACTAAAATGTCCAACTGTGAGGCACCATCTATATATGCTGCTTCCTCCAATTCTTTCGGAAAAGAAAGCAGGAAATTGTATATTAGAAACACCCCGAGCGTGCTTGCAGTATATGGGAATATAAGCGGTACAAAGGTATCTAATAAATTCACGCTTTTAAACAGGTAAAAGGCCGGAAATAATGTGACAATCCCCGGAATGGTTAGTGCACCTATTACTAAAAGTAAAATGACCTTTTTCCCTGGAACATTAAGCCTCGCCAACGCATAAGCAGCTAATATATCCACAATGACCACCAAAACTGTCCCTATTAAGGTAACAATCCCTGTGTTAAACAGCCAAAGGATAATTGGTGCTTGTGAAGCATCTGTAAAAATTTCCGTATAATTTATCAATGTCCATTCTTTTGGAAATATGGACGTACTTGCCATGGACTCACCAAGCGTTTTAAAAGAGGTAAAGATCATCCAAACAAGCGGAAGTAAAAATAATACCGACAGAATAACAGCAATGATGACGATTGGAATCGATTTCTTATTGCTCATGTTCATTTTGAAGTCACTTCCTTTAATTCCTTCTTTTTGTAAGTCATCCAATACTGAGCTCCAGTTACCAGCATCATAACTAGCCCCATTAGTATGGCCATTGCTGATCCCACACCAAGCTGGTTCAAATTAAAAACAGTTTGCTGAGTGTTCATAATAAGTGTGGTTGTTGATTGTTCAGGACCTCCAGCTGTAATCAGCTGCGTTTGTCCATACAAATTAAAGGATGCGATAACAGTTGTGACTAAAATAAAAATGGTTACATTACGAATTTCTGGAAGAGTAATATATCTGAATTTTGCAAACGGTCCAGCACCATCTAATCCAGCCGCTTCGTATAAACTTCCATCCACCTCATCCAAGGCATTCACAAATAACAGCATATTAAAGCCGATCGTCCACCAAACGGTTGCTATTAGAATTGTTATCCATGCATACGGCTGATCTCCCAGCCAATTTATTTGACTACCAAAAAGGTTGTTAACATACCCGCCATTCCCATTAAACAACCATAGAAAAATAGCAGAAACCGCTGTTACAGAAACAGAATAGGACAGGAAATAAATCGTTCTAAAAACTGGCTTTAACTTATCTGGCAAATGATCAATCACCAGTGCCAGGCCAAGACTGATCAGAATTAGCGGCGGTACACTAATCACGACAAATAGTAATGTGTTGATTAACCCCTTCATAAAAAGTTCATTATAGATCGTACCTGAAGTAAGAATATTGACATAATTTTTTAACCCTACAAAACCGTTATTGCCATTTGAGATGTTCCAATCATGCAAGCTAATCCATACCCCGTAAAGTAAAGGCACCAGCCAAAACATAACAAAAAACAAGATGAATGGAGATATCATCGACATAGCCCAATTTCTTGAAGATTTTTTGTTAAACATTTGTTACCTCCATGCTTTTTGATAGTATTAAATTTCTCTTACTTTTTAGGTTCTGCGTCGCCTATTTGTTTTGCTAAATCTGTAGCCTTATTTAGTTCATCCATTAATTGCTCTTTCGTGAAATGTTTGTTGGAAACTAATTTAGTAAAAACAGTAGTGTTCATATAACGCATTTGTTCTCCAAACAAATACACTTGTGGAGCTGGGACAAATGTATCGAATTGTTGAGTGTTCGCATAGGCCACTTCATATTTTTCTTTTTTTTCTTCTATTAATTTGATCGTCGGAAGATGGAGCGGTGCTTGTCCGCCTTCAGCCCAATGAATTAAATGCTCTGGAGTGTACAAATATTCAAAAAAGGCTGAGATGCCCTCTAAAACTTCCGGGTCTTCCACTTTAGAAGATAAAGCGATCGTATGTGAATTACCGTATACCGCTTGTTTTTCTCCTAGCATAGGAACAGCTGTAACTCCTAATCTATCTCCATACTGTTCCTTTGCAGCACCATAAAACCAAGGTCCAGTTAAGGCAATAGCTGTTTGGGCAGTGCCGGCTCCTCCTTCAGCTTGCTTCATAAACGATTGAAATTCGCCATCTAAGCCAAGACCAGGTGGAGAAATTTTGTCTTTCCAAATCATATTGTGAAAGGTCATTAATGCATCTGCAAACTCAGGTTGACTAAAATTCAAATAATTATCTTTTTTCAATTCAATCCCATTTTGCGCGGCAATCGTTAACATGTAAAACTCTACTAAACCGCTTGATGGGACTCCTAAAGCGTATACATTTTTGTTTTTAGCCTGTAATTCAGTATTTAATTTGATTAAGTCTTCATACGTTGACACTTCTCGAGAAACAAAATCTTTGTTATATAACATAGTTAAAGGGTGAATATCCAGAGGGGCAGCAAATAATTTGCCATCAAGCTTCATTATTTTTAGTCCAGCTGGATGAAAATCTGTTTCCTTAATCCCCGCTTTCTCCAACACTGGAGATATATCCTGAATTAAGCCGTCTTTCTTATATGTGTCCAGATTATTTCCATGAATGACAACCAAATCATAATTGCCGGATTTAAACTTTGTGTAATGATCCTTTTCCTGAAGTTCAACAATATGGTATTTATCTTGTGATTGATTAAATCCATCCGTAATTTTCTTCATGTAGGCACCATCGCCGCCTGTAAAGCCATTTATAAAGGCTATTTCTACTTTTCCCTTTTCTGTATTGGCAAAGTTTTCTTCATAATACGAGCGATAGAGAAAATACCCGCCAAAGAATAATATGAGCGATGTAACCACTAAAAACATTTTTCTTTTCGTCACATTAAACCCTCCCTCGTACGTATTATTACATGTTTTATTGTAATTAATCAATAGTTTTTATAATAATATTTTACATAATAAAAAGCATTCCATAACATGGAACGCTTTTTATTATGTTGAAGAATATTTAATTTTCATTATAAGGCCCTGTTCATAGTTACCAAATTGCGACCCAAATAGATTCATTCCGCCAATATTTACCGAGTCTTTCTTTACTCCAAGTTTTAATGAAATAAACGGCTTTTCCAAAAGCTCCAAATCTTTAATGGTTGTGTTAGATATTTTTAAGCCATCAATAAAACTTCCTTCATGATTTACTTTCCATTTTTTTAATAAGCCATACTGAGTATTATGTGTTTCCCACCAACTCGGAGTTAAAAATCCCCTTTCCCCTCCGAAGTCACCTGGAGAGGTCCAGTATCCCAGCTCTTTATCATTAATCCAGCACGAAATATCTGAAGGCCAATCCACCTTGTGATAGGGAGCTTCCGAGCATATTTCCGCTGAAAAACTAAGTTCTTCTATTTTAACTCCATAGGGTATCCTGTTTGGAAAATGGTATTCCACAAATCCTGAGCGAAACCAAATTAATTGTGCCTTTTTTCTTTCCGGCTCGTAAAAAGAACGAGGATCGTCCAGAATATGGATAATTTCTTGATCACCAAGCAGACCGCATGATGGTTCAACATCACAATTAACATATTCGCCAATTGGCATTTCAAACGTTACGGAATCTTCGTTTACCTGCTTTGGCTCTTCTAAATTTATGATAATTCTGTCATATAGTTTGGTATTAATTTTTTGGCTTCCGCGTCCAGGGATCATTTCTGTACCAATTAGTCCCGCTTCCTCCAATTTTTTCACATTCACAGCAGCCGTACTAAATGGAATCCCAAGTCGGTCTGATAAATCATTTACATTCTTTGGTCCATCAGCCAAAATTTTAATGATCTCCATTCTTTGTTCATGACCAAGTGTTTTACATATATCGATCGCTTCATGTAAAGTTAATTGTAATGTTCTCACTAAATCCTCCACTTTATTACAATTTTTATTGTTATAAAAATTATCTTAAATGCATTAGGAGATGTCAAGGGTTGGAATGAAAAATAAGTTGTCTTTATGAAATGGTCGTTAATATGTCTTTTGACTAGCATAAGACGAACCCCAAAGATCACTTCTTTCTAGCATTTTAATGACGTTTTTAGAAATAAGTAACACCATTGTTCACAAATGTAACCTTTCCCCTTGATATTCAAAAGTTTTTCTTCCCTTTCAACAAGTATTGGGCTATGATCATAGCAAAAATAAATCATATTCATTATGAGAGGTATCTATCATGGACTACAAATACGAGTTGGTAAAAAACGATGATCATTTGCCTATTAAACTCATCCTTCATACCTCGGATAAACAAATTTTCATCCCAAGACATTGGCATGAGAATGTAGAAATTTCTTATGTTTTAGCTGGAAAGATCGATCAAATTTTGTAAGCGTTTAAAAATTTCAGGGAGGTTATCCATTTGTTTGAAGGAATGAAAAAACATGAAAAAACAGATATGTTAAGTACTTTCGTTGCTGGTACAACACTTTCTTTTATGCCAGAAACAAATGCAAATGAGCTGAAAACACAACCATTATCCTACAGAACCGTAACAGAAATTGAAGATTGGGGAGCAGTTATTACGAAAGTAATTGTTGATTTAGGAAAACCAGTACCAAAAGATTCTGTTTCAAAAGACACTTTTGAAGTGCATGTATCAAGGAGTGATAGCCGTTTAGCTAATCCATTTTTAGAAGAAGGGACTCGTAAAATCACGAATGCCTATGTAGCTGAAAAAAATGGGACCCCAGCGGTTAAAACTGGAAAATACGTTGTGTTAGAGATGCAAATTGACCCTGACATTTCCTTAGGTTCTGCAATTAACTATGACTTTGAAGGATCAGGATATAATGACTGGAATGAAAATAAATATACCATCACTCAACAAAAGGAAATAGAAACTCCTGCCGGGACCATTTCAGGACTAGTCGTGGATTCGTTTAAAGGCGAGGTAAGAGAACTCGTTGATGACTTTTCAATAGGAAAGGCTACATATGATGATGTCACGTTAACTTACGCTGATTATGCTCCAGTAAAAGATAATGGGAAAAGTCCATTAATCATTTGGTTACACGGAGCCGGCGAAGGAGGAACAGACCCTACGATTGCTATTTCTGGGAACAAAGCAGCCAACTTCGCATCAGAGGAAATTCAAGCTTATTTTGATGGAGCGTATGTGCTTGCCCCACAAACACCAACCTTCTGGATGGATGGTTTCAAAGGATTTGGTGACGGCACTTCAAAATATCAGGATGCTTTACTATCCTTAATCAAGGATTATGTTGCCAATAATAAAGATATTGATCAAGATAGAATTTACATTGGAGGAGATTCTAACGGTGGGTATATGACCATGCTGATGATCCGAGATTATCCTGAATACTTTGCAGCTGCTTTTCCAACCTGTGAAGCACTTAAAGACACCCTCATCACAGATGAAGACATTGAGAACATGAAAAACCTGCCAATCTGGTTTATTCATGCCAAAACAGATAACGTTGTCCCTGCTGATCAACATGTTGTTCCAACCTACAATCGCTTAATCGAAGCCGGAGCAAAAGATGTTCACCTTTCCTTATTTGATAATGTAGTAGATACTTCAGGATTATACCAAAATGCTGATGGTACACCATACGAATATCATGGACATTGGTCATGGATTTATGTGTATAACAATGATGTTGTAAAAACCATTGATGGAAAGACGGTATCACTTATGGAATGGTTAGCTAATCAATCGTTAATAAGTGATTCTAATGTAGTAAGATAAGTAGATTCATAAAAAGCTTCAATCCGCTTAAATTGGATTGAAGCTTTCGCGCTAGTGGAAGTGATACATATCATATTACTATTCTAAAATCGGAACTCTCTACTCTATAGTCTTGAACTTATACCGAGCACACATAAAATACCCCTCTTCCTTCCCATTGAAGAGGGGTTCCGTCTATAAACACGCTAATATTCATTCTTTATTTATAAAATCAATTGCTGATTGAATAATACTAATATCATTAGTTATTAACAAAACTGGAAGGAATAAAAAAGTTAGCAAGAGCAATACATTAGCTCCAACAGTCATTCGAAATACTTTATTCAGACTCATATTCATTTTAGATTCCTCCTTTGTAATATATAAATATTATTTATTATAATACTACAAAAGGTAAGACAAAATTCTGAAAATTGAAAATATTTTTCGCCTGATGCTATTATATCTGTTCTTCAATTAACTTAAAACCAATTCTATTCGGTGGCTCTTTTTCATTCTGTTTCGGTAAAGCCATTAACAAGAAACTTATTTGATTTACATGTTGAATTAATTTCACTTTTGATCCATTATTTAATCTACCATGAAATGAAATTAAACTAGGATTATAATAACCTAAATCTTCAATATGGAATTGAATTGTTTGGCCAAAGGATACGAGTCGAACCCCTATTTCCTCTTGATCATTTAAATCTAATTCAAATTCATTAATCATTTCAATTAACCTGTTATAAAACTCACTTGCTAAATTTTGGTTTGTGACTTTCAATGGCGGATGTTCAATGTTTGGCACATTAAATTTTGTTACGTCAACATTCATTTATTCCATCCTCCCTTCTTACCTACTAAAATTCGACAAGAAAAGAGAATAGTCCTGTTTTTCAATAAATAAATTATCCATAAACAAATATGCCCTAAAATGTGAAATTTTGATCCAGAATTGTGGGAGTATATTCGTTCGATTAAGGAAGATATTAAAAATGAAGATAAATATAATAGTTTTTATTTTTTCCAAAAGGTTCAAAATACATATGTTTATCATGACTTTATTACCAATTAATACCACGAAATGGTTGTTAACTTTGGTTTGGTAGACTTAAAGTGTTTGTCATATATCCCTAAGATGAACTGTATCAATACCTGATTGAAATTATTATTATTTAACATTTCAATTATATATCCATTTGCTTTTCCAAAAATTATCTGTTATTCTGTATAAGAATTATTTTTGTTCGGTCTGTAAGGAAAGATAAGTATTTAAACTTTTCGCCTTTGATATCTAATTGAGCAAGGATAGTATTAAACAGTGGATTTATTCCACACAGGAGGCACCAAATATGCAACAAGGTACAGTAAAATGGTTTAACGCAGAAAAAGGTTTCGGATTTATCGAAGTTGAAGGCGGCAGCGATGTATTCGTTCATTTCTCAGCTATCCAAGGCGATGGGTTTAAATCTTTAGACGAAGGTCAAAAAGTGACTTTTGATGTTGAGCAAGGTCAACGTGGACCACAAGCAACGAACGTAAACAAAGCATAATAAAGGAAGGACTCTAATTACATTTTAGAGTCCTTTTTTTATTTTTGACAATAAAAATCCCCACTCAATAATGAATGGGGGAGGTAAACATGAAACAGGTATTAAAATGGTTAGGTAAAGCATAACACACTATTTGTAGAATACCTAATTAAATTAAAATTACTTTCTCAACTAATTAACCTTCTTAATTTAATCTTATTCATCTTCAATCAACTCATCTTGGTGACATTCCCCAATTTCTCAAAAGAAATTGGACTTTTTATGAAAAAGAAAACCCTAGGCTTGGCCTAGGGTTCCAAAAAGCTTTCAGCGTGGTATAACCTAACGTCAGCAATCAGTATATGACTTAATTCAATTTAAGGATTTAAATCATATATTCGACCCTTTATTAGATAAGCTGCACTTTCTGCGATATTGGTAATATGATCTGCTGTACGTTCAAGATAACGATTGACGAATAAGTATTGCACCAACTGATCTGTTTCATCTGGATGTTCTTTCAGGTGGTTAGTGATCATTTTAAATGTCTCACCATTATATTGATCAACTTTGTCATCCAAATCGCCTACTTCTTTAGCAAGAACGATATTTTCTTCAAAGAATGATTGTAAGGCCTTTTGGAGCATATTGATCGATATTTCTTTCATTTGCTCAAGATTTGTTATTTTCACCACTGTTGTTGCATTTCCAATGATGATGGTTGATTTTGCAATATTTACAGCAAAATCAGCAATACGCTCAATCTCTGAGGAAATTTTTAAAGAACCAATCACTTTGCGCAAATCCCTTGCAACAGGTTGCTCTTTTGCCATAAGCCATACTGCAAATTGATTAATATCAATTTCAAGCTGATCAATAACTGTATCTTCCTCAATGACTTTTAACGCTAATTCGATATCTTGTGTTTTAAAAGCGCTAAAAGCTTTTTCTAGAGATGTAACAGCAAGTTCACCCATTTCAGCCATTTTAGCTTGCAATTCTAGCAATTTATTTTCAAAATTTTCACGAACGACCATTGATTCCCCTCCAAATTTAACCGAATCTGCCAGTAATATAATCTTCCGTTCTCCTATCTTTTGGCATCGAAAAGATCACATCTGTTGCATCATATTCGACAATTTCACCATTTAAGAAAAATGCTGTTTTGTCAGATACACGTGCAGCTTGTTGCATATTATGAGTAACAATCACAATGGTATAATCTTTTTTCATGTGTGCAATCAATTCTTCTACTTTTAACGTGGAGATTGGATCTAATGCTGAAGTTGGCTCATCCATTAGAATAATTTCAGGCTTCATCGCAATCGCACGTGCAATACAAACACGCTGCTGCTGACCACCTGATAGCCCTAACGCCGATGTTTTTAGACGATCCTTCACTTCATCCCAGATTGCCGCACCACGTAAGCTTTCTTCAACAATCTTATTTAATTCATGTTTATTTTTTATCCCTTGCATCCGGGGGCCATATGCTACATTATCGTAAATACTCATCGGAAATAGGTTTGCTTTTTGAAAGACCATACCTACCTTTGTTCTTAATTTTATGACGTCATTGGTTTGGTAGATATTTTCGTTATCAATGATAATATTGCCGTTAATCTTCACGCCATCAATTAAATCGTTCATACGGTTTAGTGTTCGTAAGAATGTTGATTTACCGCAGCCAGAAGGACCAATTAAGGCTGTAACTCCCTTCTCTTGTATATCCAATGATACTTGATAAAGGGCTTGTTTTTCTCCATAAAACAAATCCAAATCTCTTACACTAATTTTCGCTGTACCATCTGATTGCTGCTGCATATCTGCCTTTCCCTTCTTTACAGGATTACGTTCAAACATTGTTATCGTCATAACATTCACCTCATTTAATAATCAGCTTTATTTAATTTCTTTGATATAAACGTCGCTGAAAGGTTCAAAACCAATATGATCACAATTAAGACAATCCCAACTGCCGCTGCCAGTTCAATGTCCCCAGACTCCTGTGTAACCAAATAAGAATGAACGGTTAATGTTCTCGCGGATGAGAAGATGCTGTCTGGCATCGCTGCCACCGTACCAGCTGTTAAAAATATCGCAGCTGATTCACCAACAATTCTTCCAATGGAGAGAATAATTCCAGATAAGATGCCAGGCATTGCGCTTGGCAAAATGACTTTATATAAAGTTTGCAGCTTAGTCGTTCCCAAAGCCAGAGAGCCTTCTCGATACGAATGAGGGACGGTTTTTAATGATTCTTCAGTCGTTCGGATAATGACAGGCAATACGATAATGGTCAATGTCAATGAGGCAGCGATAATAGACATGCCCAATTTTAAAGTGGTCACAAAAAAGACTGCCCCGAATAAACCATAAATAATTGATGGGATTCCTGTTAAGCTTTCTGTTGCAAAACGGATCACTTTTACCAATCTCCCCTGTTTGGCATACTCTTGCAAGTATACAGCAGCCAAAATCCCGATTGGGGTCGCAATTAATAATGAGATGGCAATTGTATAGATTGTCGTAACAACCATCGGCCAAATGCCGCCATCTCCTGTAGGAGAATAATCACCTAAAATAAAATCGATGTTTATCAATCGATATCCCTTATAAAATATATAACCAACAATGGTAACTAGAACGGCAACAGTCAAGAAAGCTGATAGCCAAAGCAGTCCACGCAATAAGTTATCTTTAACCTTTCTCAACTTACTTACCACCTTTCGCACTTATTTTTGCTAATACAAAATTCAACAATAGGATAAAAGAGAATAAAACAATCCCTGTGGCAAACAGCATTTCTTGATGTGTTCCAAATGCATATCCCATTTCTAATGCAATATTAGTTGTTAATGGACGAATACTATCTGTTATACTAGTAGGTATAATTAAACTGTTTCCTGCAACCAATATGACAGCCATTGTCTCACCGATCGCTCTTCCCAATCCTAAAACGATCGCAGCCATAATTCCTGACTTAGCTGCCGGGACAACGACTTTAAAAATAGTCCCTATTTGAGAAGCCCCAAGTGCTAAAGACCCTTCACGATATGATTTTGGCACTGCCCGAATGGCTGTTTCAGCTACAGTAACAATCGTTGGAAGCATCATAATAGCAAGAACAAGAATAACGGCAATCAAGCTTTGTCCTTTCGCTAAGTTCAAATTATTTTGCAAAAATGGGACAATGATGGCAAGGCCGAATACACCATATAAAACCGACGGGATACCTGCTAACAACTGCACAGCTGGCGAGATGATTTTTGCGATGCTTTTTTGCGCGATTTCTGCTAAGAATATTGCTGTAAATAAGCCGATAGGGACTCCAATGATTAATGCACCAATTGTGGCATAGATGGATGCCACAATCATTGGTAATATCCCAAATTTGTCTTCACTTGGTACCCAATCCACTCCGAAAATAAAGTCGATAAAACTATATCCCTTTGCCATAAATGGCAGTGAGCCTTTATAAAAGACAAATCCAATGATTAACAATAAACTGAAAACTGAAAGAAGTGCACAAATCAGAAATATTCTTGCTGATACCTTCTCCAGTACATACTTCTTTTTATTTGATTTCTCAATAACCCCTTGTTTTTCAACAGGTAGGCGTGGCATTCTTCATTCCTCCAAGATCACAATTACACATGATATATATGAACACTTATATCCGTGAAATGGTCATTTATTTTACTGGTATAGCTCCTGATTCTGCTACAATGGCTTGTCCCTCTGCACTTAAAATATATTCAATGAATTGTTGCCCGGCATCCGTTAATTGGCCATCCTTGTGGACAAACAAAAATGGACGGGATAAACGATATTTTTGCTGAAGAACATTCTCTGCTGTAGCCTCGACTCCATTAATCTTTACAGTTGAAATAGAAGGGTCGATGTATTCAAAGGAAATAAACCCTACTGCATGCTTATTGGTTGCTACAGTTGTTTTAATATTACCGTTACCGCTCGCAATGATTGAACTTTTCACTAATTCGCCTGAAGAATATCCGACTATTTCCTGAAATGCATCACGCGAACCTGAGCCATCCTCCCGGGAAACAACCACAATTTCCATATCATCTCCCCCAAGCTCTTTCCAATTCGTCACCTTACCAGTAAAAATATCCTTTACTTGTTCCATCGTAAGATTTTCAACCTTATTACTAGGATGAGTTACCACGACAATTCCATCATAAGCAATGATTGTCTCTATTAGTCCACTAGCTTTTTCCTCTTCTTTCAAATCACGCGAAGACATTCCAATCTCTGACACACCGCTTATCGCATTTGTAATACCAGCAGATGAACCGATCTGATTGATCTCTATATTAACCTCATTTTTTTCCTTATATTTTTCTGCAATTTTTTCAGCTAGAGGACCTACAGATGTAGATCCCGAAATAGCAATTGTATCTGAACTATTATTAGTAGATGATTCTGATTTATGATTACTATTATTACATGCCGATAAAACGACAACTAAGAATAGTACCAATAAGCTGATCGTTGACTTACTCTTAAACGTCATTTTCAAACCTCCAAGATGTTCTATTAGCAACTTCTTTCTTTCATGTTTTTATTAACCCAACATTAAGAATAAACACGTTTTGTAAATGTTTTATGGGTTTTTTGTAAAGGTTTTGTAAATTTATTAATCATAGGTAAATTTGGTTAAGGGAGTGTTAATAAATACCAAACTAATAGAGGTAAATTCATCTCATTTCTTTCATAACTTGGCCATCCACTTTATGACCCGCTAGATATCAACTCTTTTGGCTGTAAAATAAAAAAATGCCAGGTTCATAACTTTACCTGGCATTTGGAATCAATATGAAATAACACTTATTAACCGTACAACACTTGAAGGCTCGAGTTCTTGTCTATTCAATACTTGCAAAATTGGCCAAGTCGTCTCTGTTACCAATAACAACTAATAGATCTCCTTTGTTAAGAGTCATATCTGGTGAAGGAGATATGATAATTTCCTCTTCCCTGACAATGGCAATGACACTAACATTATATTTAGCGCGAATGTTAAGTTCCTTTAAACTTTTTTCCGCCATTTTTGAAGGAATCATAATTTCCTCTATATTGTATTCTTTTGACAGTTCGATGTAATTCAGCATATTAGGTGATAGGAGCTGGTTAGCCACTCTTTCCCCCATATCCCTTTCAGGATAGATAATCCAATCAGCGCCAATACGTTCTAAAACCTTTCCATGACGCTTGCTTAATGCTTTGGCGATCACTTTTTTTACGCCCAGGTCCTTAAGAAGCATAACCGTTAAGATACTGGATTGCATATCATCCCCGATCGCTACGATGACACAATCAAAATTGCGAATCCCAATTGAAGTGAGTGCTTTCTCTTCGGTAGAATCTGCTACGACAGCATGGGTTACATATAATTCTGCATCCTCAACTCTTTCTTCATTTATATCAATTCCTAAAACTTCTTGTCCTGCTTCATTTAACCGTCTTGCTATACTTGTTCCAAACCTGCCGAGTCCAATTACTGCGTATTGTTTTATAACCAAAATCAATCACTCCTGAATGTTAATGAATTATCCAATCATAAGATTTCCTTTTGGATGACGAAAAGCTTCTGATGTACGCCTCTTCGTAATGGCAAACCCAAGGGTTAAAGGACCCAACCTCCCTGCAAACATTGTCAAAATAATAATGATACGACCAATAGGAGAAAGCTCAGGAGTTAATCCCATAGATAAACCAACAGTACCAAAAGCAGAGGCAGCTTCAAATAAATACATGATGAAATTTTGCCCCTTATCGGTAATACTCAATAAAAGAGTAACAATAAACACAATGATTAAACCACTGATGGCAATGGTAAATGCTTTTAATATAGTTTCAATCACAATGCGTCGTTTAAATAAAACAACATCCTCTTTTCCTTTAATTTGTGACCAGAAAGTTGCCATTAAAACAGCAAATGTCGTAATTTTAATCCCACCGGCAGTAGATCCTGAACCAGCTCCGATAAACATTAGCAGGATTGTCAGGAATAAAGTAGAATGTGTTAAATCGGCTATTGGCAGCGTATTTGAACCAGCAGTTCTTGGAGTAACCGCATGGAACAATGCTCCTAAAAATTTACCGAACTCGGATAAAGGACCTAAAGTTTTAGCATTTCCATATTCGAATAGAAAGATTAGTATCGTTGAACCCAATGTTAGAATGAGTGTAGCAACCAATACCACCTTCGTATGGATAGATAGCCGTCGTGTTTCACGATACTCATAAATTTCGTTCATAACAATAAACCCTAGACCACCTAACGTAATCATCGAGCAAACAGTTATAACCACAATTGGATCGTCAACATAAGCAGTTAAGCTCCGATATTCTCCCATTAAATCAAAGCCAGCATTATTGAAATTTGAAATGGCATGAAAAAAGCCATAATAAATTGCTTTTCCGATCGGCATATCGAAAGAAAAGCGAATGGATAAAAGCACTCCTCCAATCCCTTCAATCAATGCAGTAAAAATCAAGATTCGTTTTACCAACTTTACAATTCCCGCCAGATGGATATTATTAAATGCTTCCTTCAATAACAATCTTTCTTTTAATGAGATTTTTTTCCCTAACAAAAGAAAGAAAAATGTTGCAAAGGTCATAAAACCTAATCCCCCAATTTGAATAAGGGTTAGAATGACCAACTCCCCAAAGGTTGAAAATGCATCACTCGTATCAACCACAACAAGACCTGTCACACATGTTGCTGAAGTCGCAGTAAATAAAGCATCCAGAAACGGGAGACCACTTTGATCTTCTGTAGCAATAGGTAGCGTCAATAATAATGCTCCTATCACGATAACAACAGCAAAGCCCAATACAAGGATTTTAGGTGGATTAAGAAAGTCTTTCGTTTTATTCATTTTTTTCTCCTAATTGGTTAAATAAATTTGAAATTACTATTAATATCTCCATAAAGGATGTAACTATTGATAATTAATTTATAAAAAGACAGGGAGCATCCACATTAAATTTAAGATATTACAGGGTATATTTATATTTCTTCTTCACCGCCATCTGAAATTAAGGCAAAATAAATAGACCTACGTATGTTTAAAGATGCTAATTTGTTCTTTTAACACAACAAAAAAGCCACCTTAAATAGGCGGTCTTATGACCTCCTTCGCTTTAGCCGACGAAGTTAGCTGACGGGTAGGATGGCGAAAGAGTCTCTCATCCCTTCTGCACATGCAGAATTAACCCCAAAATAATGGGTCCTCCGTTCTCAGATTCCCTGAGATTTGGCCGATATAAAGTTTGAAATTTATGTAAATCATTCTACGCCTGTAAGATCATCTTTGTAAATACGTAAAAAGAACAAATTATCACCAAAACAATCCAAATCTATTCATATACCACAAATTTTATAGCTATATCTCAATCTAGCGCATTAATTCTTCGTTTTTATAAATTTATTATCATTTTGTAAAAATTAATCATATTCCATTGACAAAATGCTTAATTGGACATTATGATAACACCAAGTTTCAAACAAATGAAGTAAAAGGTAAGCAATCAGAGGATTCCTAAACATCTACTTTATTTTTTCCATTAGAATAACAGATTATTATATTATAAACATAATAGGTACTGAATACCCTTTACTAAAAGGCTTTAAACTTGCATGTTGATTTCAGCTAAGTGAATTAATAATTAACATTGCTTAATAAAAAATGAATTTATTATTTTTTTAAAGGTGGATATTATGGAGAAAACATCTTATCGATTTGTCATTAATGCAATTGGCAAAGGTGGAGAAACATATTATACTCATTGTCAAGATAAATACGCTTTGAAGAAATGGATAAAAGAACACGAAAATGATCTCATAATGGATGAGCTAAAGATTACGGATAAAAAAAGACATCCATTATTAAAGTTTTTCCCTTTCGATAAGTTAAAATAAGGATCATCTCAAAACATTTTACAAAAAGACCGGTCAACATAATATTTACAGAGAATAAAAAGCTCAACCCCTTGTTTCAAAAGGATTTGAGCTTTTTTTGCGCGATGAGCTGTGAGGGACTTGAACCCCCGAATACTTTTACGCAACCCATAGTCCTATCGGTGTATTGGTGGTATGTCAACACTAAACTAGACACTTTTTTTAAGGTGAATATTTTTATATTCAATGGGACTTAGATAGTCAAGC
>NZ_CANNCR010000052.1 GCF_947503125.1 uncultured Metabacillus sp. | reverse complement strand
CGCACTTAATGGCTCAGTTGACCGCAAATAGTGGCTCAAATCTCCGCACTGATGGCTCAATCTGTCCGCAATACTCAAGTTAACGACAACAATAGGAGTTATTGTTCCTAAAATTGTTAATCCTTTCTTCTCTTATTTAGTCAATTCGATTGAACAGGCGGCTTATAAAAGAGGCTATCAAGTGTTGATTGGACAAAGTTATGAAGACAAAGAAAAGGAATTAGCATTTTTAAATTTATTAAAAACAAAACAGGTAGATGGAATTATTATGACCTCAATTGAAAATGATTGGGAAATGATTGAGTCATATAACCAATACGGCCCTATTTTGCTTTGCAATGATTACGTAAATCAATCGGTTGTTCCAATGATCCGCCTGGACCAGACAAAAGGGGCATACTTAGGCACAAGGCACTTGATTGAAAGAGGTCATCAAAAAATTGCTTACTGTACAGGTGGTTTGTTTGATGAACAGGGCAAAGGGAAAGATCGGAATCAAGGGTTTCAAAAAGCATTAGATGAAGCAGGGATTAAGATCAACCCAAAATGGATTTTTATCGATCAACATACCATTAAAGATGGAAAGCAGGTAATAAAGCAAATTTTAGAAATGAAAGATCGTCCATCGGCTATTTTTACAGGAAGTGACCAAGTTGCAGCTGGAATCATGATTGAAGCAAAAGAACAGAGGTTATCAATTCCATCTGATCTTGCAATCATTGGCTTTGATGATCAGCCAATTGCGGAAATTTTAGACCCTAAATTAACCACCATTCGTCAGCCTGTTGATCAGATGGGAGAAAAATCAATAGAAGTGATGCTCGAAATGCTTGATAATCCCGAGATAGAAATAAAAAACTATGAGTTGCCAATAGAATTAATTATTCGCCAGTCCACTTAGTTAATAAGCATTATTGATCCTCCTACAAGTTAAATTCCCATAACTGATTGGTATTTTCTTTTTAGAAAAGTTATGGGATATACTTGGAAAACCAAGGAAATGTACAGTGAAATGGATAATGTAGAAAAAATAATTTTGTAAGAAAGCGTTGACAGAGAACAAATACTAAACGTATAATAAACACAGAAACCGGTTCCAATAACAAGTGATTAAATTGTCTGTTTTTTTAATTAGATATGGAACCGATACCATATGGTTTTAGGTGTTTTGTTATGATGTTTTAACTTTATATGTCGAATAAATACTTACTTTACATTTACGTAAACGAGCGCCTATTACTAATTGTTTTTTGAAGATATATGGAACCGATACCATACTCAGATGGCAATCGAGTTATTCAAAGAAACTACTATTTAAACACTAGGAGGGAACAACTTGGAGAAGAAGTGGTGGCAAAAAGAAGTTATTTATCAAATTTATCCAAAAAGCTTTTATGATTCGAATAATGATGGAATAGGTGATATTAAAGGAATTACACAAAAGCTTGATTACTTAGAGTCATTGGGAATTACAATGATATGGATTTGTCCAATCTACCAATCACCAATGGCTGATAACGGATATGATATTTCTGATTATTATCAACTAAATCCAGAATTCGGCGACATGAAAGATTTAGATGAATTAATAGAGAGAGCGAAAGAAAAAGGAATTAAAATTGTCCTTGATCTCGTGATCAATCATACATCAGATGAACACCCTTGGTTCCAAGATCTATTAAAGAACCCAGAGGATAGTAAATATAGAGATTACTATATTTTGAAATCTGGACAAGATGGCATGCCTCCTACTAATTGGCGCTCTGTTTTCGGAGGCAGTGTATGGGAGCCTTTGAAGAATACTAATGAGTACTACTTTCATTCTTTCGGGGTGAAACAACCTGACTTAAATTGGGAAAACAAGCAGGTTAGAAACGAGTTATATAAAATGGTCAATTATTGGTTAAAAAAGGTATTGCCGGGTTTCGCGTAGATGCGATTACATTTATAAAGAAAGATCAAAACTTTGATAACCTTCCTGCTGATGGGGCTGACGGACTTGTAAAATGTACGAAGAAGGCACGAAATCAAGCGGGTATTGAGGAGTTTTTACATGAACTTAAAGAAGAGACATTTGCTAAATATGATTGTGTGACAATTGGTGAAGCTCCTGGAGTACCTTATGAGCAGTACGGGGATTTCATCGGCGATAATGGATACTTTTCAATGATTTTTGATTTTAGATACGCAGACCTTGATGTAGCCTCAGGTAGTGAATGGTTTAAAAGGGTTGAGTGGAATGTACTGGATCTCAAGAAATTGATCTTCAAAAGCCAAACGGAAATCCAAAAAGTCGGCTGGGGAGCAAACTTTTTAGAGAATCACGATCAGAATCGCTCATTAAGCAAGTATATAAAAGAAGAAGAGAACAGAAATTTTTATTCTGCAACAATGTTGGGTGCACTGTTCTTCTATCTTCGAGGAACTCCGTTCATTTATCAAGGACAAGAAATTGGCATGACTAATTTTAAACGTAAGAGCATTGAAGAATTTGATGATATTTCAAGTATTGACCAGTATTATCGATCCATGAATGAGGGCTTTAGCGCTGAAGAGGCATTACATTTTATCAATTTAAGAAGCCGTGATAATTCAAGAACGCCATTTCATTGGAATGATCAGGAATATGGAGGCTTCTCAAAAGTTAAGCCTTGGCTTGGAATGAACGATAATTACAGATCGATCAATGTTGAGCAGCAAGAGAAGGATCCGAATTCCATTCTACATTTTTATAAAAAAATCATTCAACTTAGACAAAAAAGTGAATGCTTAATTTATGGAGAGATTGAACCAATTTTAGAAGAGCATCCAACCATTGTTGCGTATAAACGCAAGTATTATGCTGAAGAAATTATTTGTTATTTTAATTTTTCATGTGATGAGCAAAAAGTTGTGTTAGATGATAAATTTGATGTTTTATTAGACAACTATAAAGAAGATAAACAAACGGTTTCTGAGCAAGAATACTTTTTAAAACCATATCAAGCACTAATACTCTTAAAGCAAGGAGCGAGCCATCATGAGTGAAAATAGATATGAGCGGATAGGAAAAGAAATTGTAAGAGTTATTGGTGAGGATAATATTGAATCATATGTCCATTGTGCTACAAGATTGCGTTTTTCCGTAAAAGATCGTGAAAAGATTGATGATGAAGCAATTGAAAAGATTGATGAAGTAAAAGGCGTATTTTTTAATGCTGGACAATATCAGGTTATATTAGGTACTGGTACAGTAAATAAAGTCTACTTAGCCTTAAGAGGGGATGGGACCACTCAAGAGATTGAGGAAACTAAGAATGATGCCGCATCTACTAGTAAGGACAAGGGAATTAGAAAGGCAGTGCGAACATTAGCAGATATCTTTATTCCGATTATCCCAATCATTGGGGCAACAGGTTTATTTCTTGGATTAAAAGGTGTGCTGTTTAGTGATGCGGTTTTGGGCTTAATGGGAATGAGCATTGATGATATACCCGGTTATTTGCAGACGTTAATTTCAGTTTTGACAGATACAGCTTTTGCTTTTTTACCAGCTTTAATTTGCTGGTCTGCATTTAGGAATTTTGGAGGAATGCCGATTATTGGTTTTGTTCTTGGGTTAATGCTCGTTTCACCTGCCCTTCCTAATGCGTATGCTGTAGCTGACATCAACAGTGGTGTCGAACCGATTATGGAATTTGGTTTCATACCAGTTGTTGGTTATCAAGGTAGTGTCCTGACAGCTTTGGTAGTTGGGATTCTCGGTGCAAAACTTGAGAAACAGTTACGAGCTGTTATGCCTAATGCATTGGATTTAATCTTTACTCCATTCTTTGTTTTATTATGTATGATGATTACCGGGTTACTCATTTTAGGACCTTTATTGCACTTTGTAGAAACGGGATTAATAACAGTTGTTACCCAACTTATAGAAGCCCCGCTGGGTATTGGCGGACTTGTGATCGGATTTATCTATCCTCTGGCCGTAATGACAGGGATGCATCATTTATTTATCATGATTGAAACTACTCTGCTTGCAAATACAAGTTTTAATCCACTCATTACTCTTTGTGCAATGTACGGATTTGCTAATGCTGGCACCTGCTTGGCAATTACACTTAAAGCGAAAAAAAAGTACGGTAAAAGTTATGGGAGCAAGTGCTACTGCTACACAATTGCTCGGTGTTAGTGAACCCGCTTTGTTTGGTGTTGGCATGAGGTATAGTATGAAGCCGCTTTATGTGATGATTGCTTGTTCAGCAGTTGGAGGAGCGATTCTTTCTATTCTAAACATCAAAGCAAATTCATACGGCTTGGCTGTTATACTTTCACCTTTAATGTATATATATGAGTGGAATCAGCTGGCTGTTTACCTTGTGGTTTCCATTGTCATTTTTGCTGCAGCACTCTTTATCACTTATTTCTTTGCCGTTCCGAAAGAAGTGATGGTAGGAGACGAAGATCAAAAATTAAGCCATGTTAGCTAAAAACAGATGCAGAGATGTTTAAAATATAATTAGATCCCAATTTCTTATTGATTTAAATGATGGAGACGAAAAGCAGCAGCAAACGGTGCAATTGCTGATAGAACATGGGGCAGATGTGAACATTCCAGACAATAATAAGGTGACTCCGTTACAACATGCACGTGAAAAGGGTTTTAAAGAGATTGAAAAAAATTTTGCTAAAAGCAGGAGCAAAATAAATAGGTTGAAGCTGTTATGATAATTGAGAATTTTTCCAAATGCAACAAGTGATGTACAGAATAAAACTATTTTCGTTGCTATGAATCTTTAAGAAAATGTCAAGAAGGATATGAAAGTTACCATAACCTTCTTAAGAAAAACAAAGCAAGTGTGCAAGCGTTTTGCTTGCTTCAGAAAATATTTGTGAAAAAATTAGTAAAACCTGGGATCTAAGCAGAAGGCAATTTGCTTTTCCCGGGTTTTTTTGCACGTTAAGAAAGAATAAATTTGCAGCGCAGGAGAGAATTCGACGTAGTGGCAAATTTTAAGAATTAAGTATAAGTGCAACTAGGCAGCCGCACTGCGCCTAAAGGATTGGCGCCAGCCAAGTTTTCTTTATAATTAAGTATTAATAGGTAGCGGCTGCTAACAGATTAGGTGTACAATAAATACCATCTTATTCTATTACAAGAGGTGAATCTTGTGGACCGCAAGTCTTTTACTATCTATTTCTTTTTCTTAATTTTGTATGCGGTTGCTTATATGGGGAATGCCGTATTTCTAACGTTTTTGCCTGTTTATTTAGATAGTATTGATTTAAGTAAAACAGAAATTGCGGCTTTGCTCAGCTTTGGGCCGCTCATGGCAATATTGGCACAGCCGATATGGGGAAGTATTGGGGATCGCTCTAAAACAAAGAATACTATTTTGCAGATCTTATTATTTGGGAGCGCTATCTCAGTCATGCTGTTTCCTTTATCCAATCACTTCGTATATTTGTTGGTTATTATGTGCTTGGTTACCTTTTTCCAAACGTCCATTTACCCAATGAGTGATGCGATCACACTTGAATATTTAACGGAAACAAAGTGGAATTTTGGGCCGATCCGCTTAGCGGGAACCATTGGATTTGCGCTCATGTCAGTTGGTTTTGGCCTATATGCCCGGAATCAAATTGATTCGATCTTTATCGTATACAGTTTGATTATGCTACTTGCCATGGTCATTAGCTTTAAATTGCCAAAAGTAAAAGGGCATCAAGCCAGCGGCAAAAAAGTAAGAATATGGGTGGTATTTAAAAATCGTAAACTCGTCATTCTTCTTCTATTAAGTTTTATTGTTCAGGTTTCATTAGGTTATTATTATGCATTTTTCCCAATCTTTTATAAAGAACTGGGTGCGGATACGTCATTGCTGGGCTGGTCAATGCTAGTATCAGCCATTAGTGAACTCCCATTTCTCCTCTTTGCTGATAAGATTATTAAGCGGTTTGGGGTTCCTCTTATTTTATTAAGTACAGCCTTTTTTGCAGGTGTACGCTGGCTCTGCTTTTACTTAGTAGAAAGTCCTTATCTCGTTCTGCCAATTCAGTTATTCCATGGTGCGATCTTTATCGTATTAATGGTGACAATGGCAATGTTTATTAATGAAGAGGTTCCAAAGGAGCTAAAGGCTTCCGGTCAAACGATGTATGGCTTAATTAGCTTAGGAATCGCAAGAATAACAGGAAGTATTCTCGGCGGAATGACGGCTGAGTCAGTAGGGATGAGAGAAGTGTTTTTATATAATTCACTATTGATGTTTCTTACGCTGATTGCTTTTACCTTTATTTTTATGAAGGACATGAGCTTTGCGAAAAAGAATTCTGCTAAGACATCGTGATTATTTTGTTATAATAGTTTCTGTAATGAATGCAGGAGGAACTAAAAATGAAGCCTAAAATAGAAGACGTAGCAAAATTAGCCGGTGTTTCACCAACAACGGTGTCGCGTGTTTTAAATAATCGTGGCTATATAAGCAATGAAACAAGAGAAAAGGTTCAAAAAGCAATGAACGAGCTTAACTATTTCCCTAACGATGTGGCACGTTCGTTATTTAATAAAAGATCGAACTTAATTGGAGTAATCCTGCCTACAACCTCCAATCCATTTTTTGGAGAACTTACGTTTCATATCGAGACTATTTGTGCAGCTCGAGGTTATAAGGTGTTGCTTTGCAATAGTTTAAATCAGATTGATAAAGAAGAAAAATACTTAGAGATGCTGCTGCGCAATCAAGTTGATGGCATTATCGTAGGGACACATAACCGCGGCATTTTGGATTATCATAAGCAAAATTTAGCGGTTGTCGCAATTGACCGTTACCTGTCCGAAACCATTCCAGTTGTGTGTTCGGATAATTATGAGGGTGGTAAAATTGCAACCGATTTATTGATTTCAGAAGGATGCAGGAACATTATTCTTATTGATGGGGTTGGCGAATTAGAAACACCAGCAAGATTAAGGAGAAAAGCATATCTTGATCTTTTGGAGAGTCATGGCATGGAACCAATGATATATGAAATCCCAGAAGTATTTGACCGTAAGAGTCAGGAAGATGTTATACATAAATTGTTTCAGGAATGCCCGGAAGTGGATGGTGTATTTGCAACAAACGACTTGTTCGCGGCATCCTTTATTAATATAGCTAAAAAGCATGGAAAGGATGTGCCTAATCAAATAAAAGTTGTTGGCTATGATGGGACGGAAACCGTTCAAACATTAATGCCGGAATTAACAACCATTAAGCAGCCAATCGATGTCATTGCTCAAACGGCAATTGATATTTTACAGCAGGGAATAGAAGGAGAATTCACAAAACTTCCGCTTGAAACCCATCTACCTATAAGTTTATTTAAAGGAACAACAGCTTAAAAACATTGCACATAGCAGTGTTTTTTTTATTTTTTTTATATGTCAACCCGTTGACATATGAAAGCGGATGACATACAATGTTTTTGAAAGTGCTTTCGATACTAACCAACATTAAGGAGAACCTAATATGAAAAAATCGAAAAGTCTCTATTGGAAATTAAGCGCCTATTTTTTCTTTTTCTTTTTCACTTGGTCTGCTAGTTATTCGCTATTTTCAATCTGGCTTGATCAAGAGATTCAACTAAGCGGAGCAGAAACAGGGATTATCTTTTCTGTAAACGCTATATTTGCTTTATGTATGCAGCCTCTATATGGGTATATTTCTGACAAAATAGGTTTAAAGAAAAATATCTTATTTTTTATTAGTCTATTACTAGTATTTGTTGGCCCGTTTTATATTTTTGTTTATGGCCCGTTATTGCAATATAACGTGATCGTTGGAGCAATTGTCGGAGGACTTTACCTTGGAACTGGCTTTTTAGCTGGGATTGGTGCGATTGAATCCTATATTGAAAAAATCAGCCGTAAGTATGATTTTGAATATGGGAAATCAAGAATGTGGGGCTCATTAGGCTGGGCAGCTGCTACCTTTTTCGCTGGTCAATTATTTAATATCAATCCAAATATTAATTTTTGGGTTGCATCGATTTCGGCTGTTATTTTAGTTGCCATTATCTTATCTGTGAAGATTGAAATGACAAATAAAGAGATTGAGAGAGCAGATTCCGTTACGTTAAAAGATGTAGGTCAGCTTTTTCTATTAAAGGATTTTTGGTTCTTAATGGTTTATGTGGTAGGAGTCACATGTATCTATAGTGTTTATGATCAACAATTTCCGATCTACTATGCATCGTTATTTCCTAATGAGGCAACGGGTAATCAAATATTTGGCTACTTAAATTCCTTCCAAGTCTTTTTAGAGGCAGGCATGATGTTCCTGGCACCTTTTGTTGTAAACAAGCTTGGTGCAAAAAACAGCTTGATTTTGGCAGGATTTTTAATGGCCTTCCGAATTATTGGTTCAGGTCTTGTCGGCGGACCAATCGGTATTTCATCGATGAAATTAATTCACGCTTTAGAATTGCCTATTATGTTAATCGCGATTTTTAAATATTTAGCTGCCAACTTTGATACACGCTTGTCATCTGTTTTATATCTTGTTGGTTTCCAATTTGCCTCACAGGTAGGTGCGTCGATTCTTTCGCCAATTGCAGGAAAAATGTACGATATGGTAGGTTTCCGCCAATCTTATATTTTTATGGGAATTGTTGTGTTATGCTTCACTATTCTCTCAATCTTTACTCTATTAAACTCAAATAAAAACAAAAAGTCGAAAAATAAGCTCTACTTATTACAAAAAGTTGTCTAGGAGGAAATGTAGATGTTAAAACAAACTGACATTCAAAAAGCAGAAGAAGCATTACAGAAGGCAAAGGAAAAGATGAATAATCGATATCGTTTAGGATATCATATCATGGCTCCAGCAAACTGGATAAATGATCCGAATGGGTTAATTCAGTATAAAGGCGAGTACCATGTCTTTTATCAGCATCACCCATATGATGAAAATTGGGGTCCGATGCACTGGGGACATGTGAAGAGTAAAGACTTGGTCCATTGGGAACACTTGCCAATTGCACTTGCTCCAACTGAAGCTTATGAGAAGGATGGCTGCTTTTCCGGCAGTGCGGTTGATGATGATGGCATACTAACCTTAATTTATACGGGAAATCTATTTGTAGATCGTGAAAAAGATATTCTTGATCAATCACAATGTATTGCGACAAGCACGGATGGTATTCATTTTACCAAAGAAGCTGCAAATCCGGTTATTGTGAAGCATCCAGAAGAAGGATCAGGACATTTTAGGGATCCAAAAGTGTGGAAGCATGAGGACCACTGGTATATGGTTGTAGGCACACGAAAAGTAGATACCGGAAAGGTCGTACTGTATAAATCAAAGGATTTGCGAAAATGGGAGTATCTTGGTGTTCTCGCTGAAAGTAATGGAACAGAAGGCTATATGTGGGAGTGTCCTGACTTTTTTGAAATCGGTGGAAAATATGTCCTATTATGTTCACCTCAGGGAATAAAAGCGGAAGGTGAAAACTATCAAAATCTGTTCCAAACAGGTTATCTTGTCGGAGATTTCAGTTATGAAACACTCGAATTTACCCGTGGCGAGTTTAAGGAATTAGATCATGGCCATGATTTTTATGCTGTGCAATCCTTCCTTGATGACAAAGGACGCCGTATCGTGATTGGCTGGATGGATATGTGGGAATCAAATATGCCAACGAAAGAAGATGGATGGTGTGGTGCCTTAACATTGCCAAGGGAGCTAACATTAGGTGAAAATAACAAACTATTAATGAATCCTGTTGAAGAGCTAACTTTATTAAGAGAAGCGGAGCATCATGTCTGTGCAAACAAATCGATCTCTGAAAGTTATCTAGCGGAAACAACAGCTGACCTTATTGAATTAAAAGTAAAATTTGACCTGTCAGCTACAACTGCTGAATCTGTTGGTATAAAAATTCGTGGTCTTAACAATGAAGAGACACGATTGATGTATTATATTGACAATCAAAAGTTAACCCTTGATTGCTCCAAGTCCGGGAAGGTGGAAGATGGGGTTAGATGTACAAAGGTTGATTCTAACCAGTACCTTTCCTTAAGGGTGTTTATCGACCGATCTTCTATTGAGGTATTTGCAAATGAAGGAGAGGCAACAATGACAAGCCGCATCTATCCAAAGGAAGAAAGACTAGGTATTGAACTAGTTGCTGAAAATGGTAAGGGACAAGTAAGTGAATTTACTTATTGGAATTTAAAAGATATATGGAAGTAAAATAACAGCAATAGAACAAGTGTTTTCCACTTGTTCTTTGGTATGGAGGGAAAATATTGAAAAAGGTTTTTTGTATTGGTGAAACACTGATTGATTTTATTCCTGCACAAAAGGATAAATCATTAAAAGAGGTTACAAATTTTGAACGTGTAGCTGGCGGAGCTCCTATGAATGTTGCGATTGCCATTGCAAAATACGGTGGACATTCAGTCATGCTCACCAAAATTGCAAATGATAATTTTGGCGATTATATAATGGATGTTCTTAAAGAAAATGGTGTAGACACGTCAAATTGTTTACGAAGCGATGAAGGGGAGACAGGATTAGCGTTTGTATCTGTAGACCAAAATGGTGAAAGAAGCTTTAGCTTTTATCGGAAAAATGCAGCAGATTTATTGCTTTCACCAGAAGAGGTAAAATCAGAGTGGTTTCAGAAAGGAGATCTTCTTCACTTTTGTTCAGTGGACTTAATTGAAAGTCCCATGAAACAAACACATCAAAAAGTGATAGAGGATGTTCGGAAAAAAGGCGGAATCGTAAGCTTTGATCCAAATGTACGTCTGCCTTTATGGCCAGATGCGGAAAGCTGCCGTCAAACTATAATCGATTTCTTGCCGCTTGCTGATATTGTAAAAGTTTCTGATGAGGAATTAACGTTTATAACTGGAATTGAAGAAGAAAATGAAGCAATTGACTCTCTTTTTGTTGGAAACGTAAAAGTGGTTGTGTATACAAAAGGAAGCAAGGGTGCTTCTATTTATTTAAATAACGGCAAAAAATTTGAAGACAAAGGCTTTAAGGTAACGGTTGCAGATACTACTGGTGCGGGAGATGCTTTTATTGGCGGCTTTTTGTCTGAATTAATAGCCATAGATATATCAATTGAAAATCTATGTTTTCAAATTAGTCAAAATCATGAGAGAATACTCACCTTTGCAAATGCTAGTGGTGCCCTAACTGCCTCTGTTAAAGGGGCGATTCATGCTGCTCCTGCAAAACGTCATATTTTGAATTTTATTTCTACACAGAGAGGGACAACAGAATAAATAATAACTCATTCTTTTGACAGGCAGATCGGTTGTTTGAAATCACTTGTACTATAAAAAGCTTTCATTTCCTTTTTTAAGGATTGAAGCTTTTTTTGGTTTAGTAGTTTAAAATGATTTAATCGCCTTAGAGACGACTATATTTTCTGAATTTTCAGTTTACATTAAATGTAGAAACAGTATTGTTTTAACAAATATTTATTTTGCTTTTTGAGAGGAGACTTATGAAAATTCTTTTTTGTTTAATCCACTTGACTATTTTTCTATTATTAGCTGGATGTAATGATAGCGTTTTAGAAGGATCGATAAGTAAAAAGGAAAAAATAACACTTGAATTTTTTTCACACAAAACGGAAACAGAACGAATCTTTGAGGAGTTAATACAGGAGTTTGAGAAACTCAATCCTGGTATCGATGTTAATCAGGTGATTATTCCTGAAGGAATGACCGTGTTAAAAACAAGAATTGCAAGAGGGGATACACCGGATATTTTTATTACCTATCCAATTGAACAAGATTATATCATTCGGGCGGAAAAAGGATATTTGCTTGAATTAACAAATGAACCATTCCTAAAAAATATCCAACCAATTATTCAAAATCGTTATCTTGTTAACGGCAAGATGTACGGTGTTGCATTAACCCAGAATGCAGTTGGTGTCCTTTATAATAAGGATCATTTTCAAGAATTAGGTCTGCCAATTCCGGAAACATGGGATACATTTGTACGTACTTTAGAAGAATTAAGATCTAAAGGAAAAACAGCCATATTAATGCCAAATAAAGAAGCAAATCGTTCTAGTATATTTAATCTGAACTTTGTAGCTAACGAATTTAATAGTAGTTATTGGGAAAAAGATGAGTTTTCCATTAGTAATGATAAAAAGTGGAGAGAAGTATCTGAGAAAATTGTTACAGTCCTTTCATATGTCCAACCAGACTCTTTCCGGGATGATTATTATACCGTAACATTAAGTGCTGTAGATCGTAACCTATTAGCGGCAGTTTATGAAGTGGATTCCTTTTCTGACTATGTTATTTCTTCAAGTGAGATTCAATCCTATTTAAGTACCAACGTAATTGTAAAAAATCTAACACAAATCATAGATTGGCAAGGATTAGATTGTGAAATAATTGGAACTGCTCATAATGGACAAGAAGCATTGGAAATGATGGAAATTCACCAAGTTGATCTATTATTAACTGATATCTCAATGCCGGGCATTACTGGCATTGAATTATTGAAGAAAATAAACAGCATGCATCATAAACCAATTGTCATTTTAATCAGCGGCTATAATGATTTTGAATATGCTATACAAGGACTTAAACATAATGCCTGGGATTATATCTTAAAACCAATTGATTAAGAAGAATTACAAACATGTATCGAAAGAGCGATTGATAAATTAACAAAACAAAAATTAAATGAGTATGAGCATGAAAAATATAGTATCTATGAATTAATCACAACAGGGGAAATTGATTCCCGAGTAATCAATAAACAGCTTTCCTATTTTTCCATGATTGTGAAAACCAAGACGAACAATATGGAATCTATTATTCTTAGAAATAAAGGTCCATATTTGAATGAGAATACAAAGTTGTTTGTTTACAAAATGTCGGACGAAATCGTTATTGTAGTGGTAGAATTAGCAAATTGCTTGAGAGACCAGATAAACACCATTAGTGATCATTTTGCACAGCATCTATTAAATGAGGTTCCCGAAAAATGTGTATTAGCTATTGGTAAAACTGTTGATTGTTTATTTGACATTAAACATTCTGTCTATCATGCGAAAGAATTGATGAAATATGAAAACTTTATAAGTGGAAAAATTATTACGGCAGAACGGGTAAAAGAGGAAACAAAGACAAAACAGTCAGCTGTAGACCTGATGGACGAAGCACTGACATATATTAAAGACCATTTTCAGAAAGATTTGGGTATGGAACAAGTTGCTGAAAAAGTAGGGGTGAGTGTTAGTTATTTTAGTCTTCTCTTTAAACAAAGAACAGGTAGTACGTTTCTTGATTATTTAACAAATTTAAGAATGGATTACGCATGTCTATTCTTAGAAAACTCGGATTTAAAAACCTATGAAATTGCTGAAAAGGTCGGATATACTGATCAACGCTATTTTAGCCAAGTATTTAAAAAGAAAATGAAAAAAACACCGAGTGAATATCGAAAAATGATAAATAGTAAGCAATAATAAGCGGTTGACTCAAAAAGGGTTTGCCCTCTTATAAACTTCCAATATATAGTTCCTTGGTTAAGGTTGTATATTTTGGGGTTGAGGGGTCTGACCTATTGTGAGTGAACCTCTTTTTTTATTTTAATAGTAGCAAAATTTAAACATTAATGAGAGGATTACCACATTTTGAAAACGTTTTAAGTCGATTATGATTTACTTGTGAAAGCGTTTTAAAAGAGTGAAAGAGGGGGAAAACAATGAAAAAATTAATCTTGTTAGTTCTAGTGTTAGTTTTATCTGTATCATTAGTCGCTTGTAATTCGATTCAGTCGAATACAAATGACAAAATTGTCATTTGGACACAAGCTGCAGCTGACCACCCGGAAGGAAAAATGTTTGCAAAGCGAGTAGAGCAATATAATAAAGAGAATCCAGACAAACCACAGGTTGTCATTGAAAATATTACAAGAGCAGGTGCTGGGTCGGGTTATATTGATAAATTAAATGCAGCTATTACTGCCAACGACATGCCTGATATTTTCACACTTGACGGCCCGGATGTGGCGGCATACGTCCACTCTGGCAAGACTGCATTGGCGATTGCAGGGTTCTGGTATGTTAACGAAATTGTAAACAATTATCCTAACTTAAAATTTAAAACGGTTCGTTATCCGAAAATGAATGAGAACTACGATGGATTATATACGCCATCAGGTAGCTGGGCATTTGTTAGAAACGGACAAATTGAAGATAAAGAGCGTTTGAAGCAAGTGGTTGAGGTTATGGAATATTTAACCAATGATGAAGCGGCTGAAGAATATTATCAAGCAGATGGTTCGATTCCAGGAAGAATGAATACAATCGATGTAATTGATACAAATACTGATAATGAATACTATAATGAGGCTTGGACTGTATTGAAGTATCAAGTTGAAAATACAAATAGGGCCCGTCCGATATCACCAGGATACCCATATTTATCTAAATCGTTTGCAAAAGATGTCCTCTTAAAGATTGTACAAAATAAAACAACAGATGCGGAAACGATCAAGCAATATTTAGATGATGCCACCGAAAAAATAGATAAAGAGTTTGAGAAATATAGAAAATAGTCTGTTTGATCGAGAGGTGAGGCTTTTGGCCTCACCTATTATATAAAGGAGAAAGGATGTGGACCGGTGAGAAATCTAAATTATAAGAAATATGTAAAAGTGAGAAATCTAACTGAACACTATAGACAAAGCGAACACTATAAAAGAAGCGATACTTTATCCGCAATTGGATTTTTAACGCCTGCAATGGTGTTAGCGATCCTGTTTATTGTACTACCTATCATATTAGCTTTTACGTATGGGTTTACTGATTATTATTTATTAAAGCCTAACGAAAAACAATTTATTGGTCTAGAAAACTTTAAACGAATGCTGACAGATGAAATATTAATTAAAAGCTTTTACAACACGATGAAATTCGTCCTGTTCGTCGTTCCCCTTCAATTATCAATGGCTCTTGGCCTGGCATTGATCGTGAACAAAAAGATTAAGGGAAACAGCTTTTTTAGAACTGCCTATTTTTCTCCAGCAGTATTGTCTTTAGTTGTTATATCCATTCTTTGGACTGTTATGCTAAATCCTACATCGGGATTAATTAATTCGATTTTGGCGAATGTTGGTTTACCGAAACAGCCATTTTTAACTAGCCCTGATCAAGCCATGCTTACGATTGTAGCGATATCTGCTTGGTCTGGTTGTGGATATCAAATGATGATTTTCTTAGCGGGATTAAAAAATATAGACCAGAGTATGTATGAAGCAGCAGATATCGACGGAGCAAATTCGCTGCATAAGTTTTTGTATATTACTCTTCCTGCGTTAAAACCTATCATGATGTTTCTTGTGATTACAACGACCATTCAAGCCTTTAAACTGATTGTACAACCGATGGTCATGACTGGTGGGGGACCTGACTATTCAACGATGACAATCCTGCAATACATTTATGAGTACGGTTTCCGTCATCGAAATATTGGGTATGCAAGTGCGATTACCTTAATGTTTACGGTGTTCTTGGTCGTTGTATCTATAGGAATTAAAAAATTATTTAGGGAGGAGAGAGAAGCGTGAAGAAAGTAAAGAAAGCCTTATTTTACGTGTTGGCGATTGTGTTTGCGCTGCAATTCCTTGTACCTCTCATTTGGATGATACTTTCATCATTTAAAATTGATGAGGTAATCTACAAGGATGTCGGTACAATCTTTTCAATCGTTCCGAATTTTTCAGACTTAACACTTTAACACTGAAATCCTATACTGAATTGCTTGGCTTCTACAATATTTTTGGGAATTTATTAAATAGTTTAATTTATGCATCCGTCACTGTTGTTTTCGGGTTAACGATAAACTCGTTAGCAGGGTATGCCTTAGCCAGATTTGTCTTTCCATTTAAAGACGGAATTTTAATATTTATCATAGCCCTCATGATTGTCCCAATTGAGGCGACCATTCTTCCTTTATTTTTAGTCGTAAATGAAATGGGGATGATCAATACAGTTCCAGGATACGTAATACCGTTTTTTGTTAATGTCATGAATATATTTTTATTCAGGCAGCATTTTCTATCGTTTCCAGGTGAGTTGATTGAATCGGCAAAGATTGATGGATTGGGTGAGGTCGGATGTTTCTTTCGCATCGTTGTTCCATCGAGTTTAAATATGTATGTTACTGTAGGAATATTAACGTTTTTAGAGTCTTGGAATGATTTCCTATGGCCTGTAATGGCACTTTCAAATGAAAATTTAATGCCGATTCAAGTGGCATTGAATGCAATTTTTAGTGACACCTATAATATTTTTACAAGCCATATTATGGCTGCACTAACCATTGTGACCATTCCAATCGTCATTATCTATATTGTCTTTCAAAAATACATTGTTGAAGGATCAGTTCGAAGTGGTATTAAATAAGAGAGGTGCATGATGAATAGATTACAAAAAGCAAACGAGTATATTCAAAAAAATAAAGAAAAGGTATGTTTTTCGGGTAGTGCCATTGAAAAGGATGGAAAACTTTATTTGATGTACACAGGTCACATTGACCCTAATATGGGGTTTGATCGGGATGAAACTCAAATCATTGAGCGTCAATGTATTGCTTCTTCCGATGATGGCATCCAATTTGAAAAGTACCAGCAAAACCCTGTTATTGGTGAAAAAGAATTACCTGAAGGATATCTGATTTGTGATTTCAGAGACCCAAAAGTGATGCAGGTAAATGGGGTATATTACTGTGTTTTGGCAGTAAGAAACAAACAAAGACGCGGGGAAATTATCATGTTCAAGTCAAGTAATCTACTAGATTGGACCTTTCATTCTTCCATTTATCAAGCGAAATTTGAAGAAAATACTCTTTTAGAATGCCCTGATTTGTTTCGTATAGGCAATAAGGATGTATTACTCTTCTCAGTGATGCCTTGTGACCCCGAATTTCAGGAGGAAGTTAATCATAAAACTGTTTATGTCATCGGGGAAATGGATTATATAAATGGGACATTTACATCAGAAAGTGATGGTCTCCTTGATTACGGCCAAACCTTTTATGCTCCCCAATCAACAGAAGGAAAAAACGGAGAACGACTACTAATTGGCTGGTTGCATCGCTGGCATCAAACGACACCTCCAAAAGATTTTGGATTTAATGGGATGATGTCCCTCCCAAGACGATTGACGATAGAGAAACATCAGTTAATTCAACAACCAGCAGTTAAACTAGATGAATATTTCACCCATTCTAGTTATTATGAACAAATTATGATAAATGCAAATGAAAAGTTAGATATTAATGGTGATCACACATGTTATTTAAAGATAATTTTTTCTCCTTCAAACACGAAGCGGTTTACTATAGAACTTAACAAAAGTGAAACGCAATCTACCCGAATAGTAGTCGATGTGGAGAACTTAAGGATTTCATTTGTGTCTGATTACGGCCATCAGAACCAAATCAACATCGATCATATTTGCGAAAATATAAATGAAGAAATGACGTTAGAATTTTTCATCGACCTCCATACCATAGAGTTGTTCATTAACTCTGGTGCGAAGATAGTAAGTTTTACAGCATATGATCCGGATAAAGGGAAAAATATTTCCATTCATGGGGAAGGTAAAACGGAACTCAAACAAGTTATTTTTAATACAGTTCGTTCGAATTTACGTTGATACCTAATGTAACTCCCATAAACGAATACCGTGTAGCGATGACCATTCCTAGTATCTTTCACTAAAAAAACATTCGAATACAAAATGTCAAATCTTATATACAAAAAATAGATGAGCAAGTACTTTACGTATTTTGCTCATCTAGCTGTAAAATATAAAATCAAGCATTCTTCAAAATCATTAGTAAACCTTATCACCATTAAAGATTGAATTCTTCACCACAACATAATCGACATGGCGTATGGCATCAAGATTTTTTCCTCCTGCATAGGAAATAGAGGATTGAAGGTCTTGCTCCATTTCGATTAATGTATCTTTTAAAGATCCTTTATGCTCTACATGCATTTTCTTTCCTTCGACATTTTTTCTCTCGCCTTTTTGGAATTCAGATGCTGAACCAAAGTATTCTTTATAAAGCTTGCCATCGATTTCAAAGGTTTGTCCTGGCGATTCTTCATGACCGGCAAATAATGAACCAATCATAACCATTGATGCCCCAAAGCGAATCGATTTTGCGATATCACCATGTGTACGGATGCCTCCGTCCGCAATAATTGGTTTTGTTGCAGCCTTTGCACACCAGCGCAGTGCAGCTAATTGCCAACCTCCTGTACCGAATCCTGTTTTAATTTTCGTGATGCAAACCTTACCTGGTCCGATCCCTACCTTTGTCGCATCTGCTCCTGCATTTTCTAATTCTCTAACAGCCTCAGGAGTTCCAACATTTCCGGCAATCACAAAGGTGTTTGGCAGATGTTTTTTTAGGTGCTGAATCATTTTAATTACAGCATTTGAATGACCATGAGCAATGTCAATCGTAATGAATTCTGGTGTAAGCTGTTCTTCAGCTAATTGTTCCACAAATCGATACTCATCTTCTTTGACACCAACACTAATCGAAGCGATCAAGCCACGCGATTTCATCTCTTTAATAAAGGAAACACGCTTTTCTGGTTCAAAACGATGCATTATATAAAAGTAACCGTTTTCCGCCAAGTAAACAGCGATGTTATCATCGATAATTGTCTGCATATTTGCTGGGACAACCGGAAGCTTGAATGTATGTCCTCCAAATGTTACAGATGTATCACACTCTGATCGGCTATTAACCACACATTTAGCCGGAATTAATTGAATATCTTCATAATCAAATACGTTTTCCAATTTGCACACCCCTAAATACGAATATTGAAATTGCTTTCACATTTTAATGTTCGTCCATCGGATAATTTACATCATTTTAATGAGTTTGTCAAAGATTTTATTTCAGCTTAAATGTGATATGTAATTTAAGAGGATGTCATGTTGTTTTTAATATGGTCTATTCCTTTACTATTTATTTGAGCAAAGATTATTTAGAAATATTAATCAGTTTCTTGCTTGCAATTTTTATAAATCCTTGGTGACATACCAAACCGTTTTCGAAACTGAACAGCAAAATGATTATAGTTTTCGAAACCAACCTCTGCAGCCGCTTCTGTTGCATTTCGGTCTGTGTACTTTAATAAAAGGGCTGCTTGATTCAGCCTCATTTGAATAAATGTTTCCATAATCGATTTTCCGGTGTTTTCCTTAAATAGATGGGAAAGTCGAGATGGAGAGAGCCCGACCTCTTTTGCAAGATCGTCAATTGTAATCACTTGATTCATTCGCTTTGACAGCAAATGGAGAATTTCTTCCACCCGAGGATCAAGGGAATGAGTATGTCTTTGAGCTACAAGTAAAAGAATTTCTTTTAATGAATTTTGACATAATTCATACCAATATTTATGTCTTTCCCGGTAGTCTTGGATAAGTCGATCGAAAGCATTATTAATACGAGTTCGAGCATACTCATTTTCAAAGGAAAGATTGATAAGCTTTTGGTCTGAAAGGTATTTTGCTTCAATAAGATCCGGTGAAAAATGAGCCCATAAAAAATGCCATTCCTTTCCCTTACTAGTTCCGTAGTGATGGGAAACTCCTGGTTTTAATAATGTAATGTCACCTTTTCTGCATGTAATCTGATCGTTTTCCGCGATAAAAAATCCCTCTCCATCGAGCGTAAATGTAATAAGCCAATCACTCATCCCCTTAGGGCGCACGGCTTGATAGGTATCTTTTACAAGAAAATGCCCTGCTATTAATACGCCTGGCTCCGGATAAATTTCATAATCTGTTGGAAAATCATGTTTTGGCATCTTACTCCCTCCTCATAATAATTATTTACCATACATTATAGCAGGATTGTAATAGTTTTTAGCTATATTGTTACTTCAACAATTACTCGCAACTTTATAAACTATTTGTAACAACCCGATAAAGGGGAAAGGGAGATGAGATTTGATGGTCGAAGGTTTAACAACCATTTCTGAAGAACAAAAGCAACAGTTTGAAAAAGAAGGATATTTAATAATGAAGGGAGTATTTAGCCAAGAGGAAATAGCAGAAATTAAAGAGACTTTTATGGAAATGAGCAAAAGTGCGATTCCTGGTTGCTTTGAACCTGTCATAGATGAACAATCAGAGAATGAGGATCCGCTAAAGCGCTATCCGCGAATGATGCATCCTCATCGTGTAAATGATGTGGCAATGAAATACATGCTTCATCCAAAGGTGATGACCATCTTAGCTGATTTATATGGTGAGCAAGCATTAGCTGCCCAAAGCATGTTTTATTTTAAACCGCCGCGTTCACGGGGCCAAGCGTTGCATCAGGATAATTTCTATTTAAAAGTTGAGCCGGGAACATGTATCGCAGCATGGACAGCTGTGGACAGGGCTGATGAAGAAAATGGAACATTGCTCGTTGTACCAAAGACAAATAACGATGAAATTTATTGTCCGGAATTAGCCGATGAAAAAGAATCCTTTACAAAGCATTTTGTTAAGGTGCCAAAGGGATTAAAAGCAGTACCCGCGATATTGGATAAAGGTGATGTTCTGTTTTTTAACGGGAATTTAATCCATGGCTCTTATCGAAATAAATCAAAGGATCGATTTAGGAGAGCATTTATTTGTCACTATGCAGGAGAATCAACGACTAAAATTGGCCATTATTACAGCCCATTATATCGGCAAAATGGCAGCAAGGTCGAGCCGGAAACGAATGCCGATTCAGGTCCATGCGGAACTGAATTTGATGCGCTTTATCCACATTAAACGTGCAGGGGATTAGTTGCTTAGTTTGCTCAACTAATCCCCAAATTCATTTGCGAGATCATTTAGCGTGTTTGAGATCTCTTGATACACTCTCTTTCGTTCCTGGTTAACATCTTCCCCATCTCTAAAGCAAATCTCATTACCCGCAATCAATAATTTTTTCTTTTTACTTATATATAGAGGGATAAAACATACATGCTCCCCTGTGGCTTGATAATAATATTTATCTAGCAAAAGATAGCCATCATACATCTCCTTTATTTGCGAAGAAGAATCTGTGTAATCAATGTCAGGGAAAATCACGATACTGTCACCTTTGCAAAGGGCTCCCACACTTTGATGAAAAGTGTGAACGATTTTTCTCGATCCTCGGTATACGGGGATGCCCTTGCCAGATTTTAAAAACGTTGTGATGGCAAAGGATAACGGTAACGCACATATTTTCGCGACATACTTGTTCCAACCGAATCTTTTCGTAAATGTATATTCAACATATTGTTTATAGCATGCCTCCTGATCAAGAAACACATGGAGGATCCATGCACGCAAGCATTTTGGGAACCAAAGCAAGATGATAAATGGTCCAAATAAATTTTGATGGTGTGCAACATAAACAACAGGCCGATTTAGTTCAAACGGAATGTGAATCCTATATTTTGGATAGACCAGCCGAATCAGTCCTTGAAAAAATCGAAAAACCTTTCCGTACTGACTACCCTTCATGATGATCTCCTAACGAAGACTGTTTTGCGACGTTTTTTTGATTGTTTTTAAAAACCCAATGAAGTTGAATTTCGTAGCTGGCGATGCCGAGGAGGATATCTGTAAAAATTTTTGCCATGATCACTGGAATCCCAATTGCTAAATTGGCTGATGTAATGAGAAGATAAGATGCGTAGATGAGACATAAGCATAATATATAATATTTGACCATTGAAAGGATGAAATGATTTCCAGCTTTAAAAACATACTTCCGGTTCATATAAAAATTGAATGATGAGGAGAGCATTCGGGAAACAAATGTCGCATAAAAAACCCTCGGTTCTAATTGCAGACCCTTTAAAAGGAAGCTGGAAAGCAAAATAAAACTGCCTATATTAATAATGCCTGAAAGGATAATGGCATATGAGTAATGGAGAAAACCAGAGATAAGCTTAATAAAAATCTTCATCGAATCTAGAAATGAGTTAAAATGTGATCCAGCATTATGATCAAAATAAATAGTTTGAATCGGAATTTCATAGAATGACAGATGCCTATTTTTCGCATGAATCAACATGTTAATTTCATATTCATACCGTTCTCCTTTAAGATTCATAACCCAAGGGAGATGGAGCTTAGAAATCCCTCTTAAGCCTGTTTGCGTATCCTTCAATTTATACCCATATAAAAGCTTAAAGACTAAACTTGTGAACTTGTTGCCAATCAAACTTCGATAGGGGACATTGGTGCCGGTAAAATTCCGAACACCAAGAATGAGTTCACCATTTTTGTTTTCAAGTGCTTTTGCCACTTTGCACACATCTTCTAATGAATGCTGACCATCAGCATCAGCAGTAACCACTCCTTGCAAATCCTGAAAATGGGTTAAAAAATAGGCAAAAGCGGTTTTTAATGCTCTTCCTTTTCCTTTATTTTTGTCATGAGTTAACACTGTGCAGCTTTTAAGTGTCTTTAATTGAGTAAAAATATACGTTAATTCATCTTTGCTTCCATCATTGACAACAATGATATGAGCAACGCCTGCTCCTAATAAAGATTGGACATATTCAACTAAGCTTTCTGCTGGATTAAGGACAGGGATTATTATTGCATATTTATCCATAATAATATCTCCTTTCATCACCACTATGCAATAAACTGAAAGCTAACTTTTTATCTTTTTATAATAAAGATTTTTTATGGTTTTCTTATAATGATATTCCCTTTCTATCGGTTACATTCCATATGCTTAGCTAAGGTTTTTGCCTCTGTTAATAGAACACAAGCTATTAACAATGGGCTTTCCGCTTATATTCCCCTGGTGACATTCCCATATTCTTTTTAAACAATCTCGTAAAATATCTTGTATCGATACCAAGTTCATCGGCTATCTCATTCAATGTGATATGCTTATTTCGTTCAATTAAGTCAACCGCATGCAAAATACGGAGGTTTTGTAAATATTGGTTTAAGGTGACGCCATAATATTGGCGAAACAATCGATTTAAATGCTGATGTGAGTAGCCTGAAGCCTTTGATACCTCTGATAATGAAATAGGTTGTGTATAATGCTCCTTTAAAATCGTTGTCACATGCTCAAGAACGGCTTCACTTGGATTTGAATGATCGACTTTTGGCGTATGAGTGGGAAAGAAGAGCGTCTGTTTTCTAAACTCTAATAGAAAAGAATAAAGTAATTCGGAAAGTTTCCATATTAGTTCAGGTCGATTATGTTCAGCTAATGTCCATATTTGTTCGGCTAGTTTCCACAGCAGCTCCAGCTCATTGATTGGTAAAACCTCACCGTTTTTTAATTCCATATTATCCAGCATCGTTGGAACACAAGTACCCCTTATTGAAATAAAGCCTACCAGCCATGGTTCATCCGATATTGGAAAATATTCATGTGGGATGCCTTCATAAATGATAAAGGCATGTTTTTTTTCTGCGACCCGGTCATGCTGCCCATTGATCCGGATTCTACCACTTCCGCTAAGTGTAATGAGCACTTGAGTTGCTGAAAAGCCCTTAGGTCTATGAAGGGCATTTTGGATGTTGGAACCCACTGTATAGAGCTGCAATGGGATTAGATCCTTATTTAACTGAGAGGTTACAAAACGGATTGGTAACTCATTCATGAGACAGCTTCCTTTCATGTTCAAATTGTCCAATCATATGTTCAATTACGCCCTTGATGCTTGGACAAGACTAATACTATTATAAATTTGACAAGCTTACAATTTAGGTTTAGCAGCTACCTAGAGACAGAGATTATATTTTTTTAAACCTAATTGAAAGCGGATACATATTGTTGCTGGTACTTTTCAAGGGGGTGAGTACTTAAAGCAGCTGACTTTGGGTCTCGTTTGTTATTACATGACAAGGGGTGTATGGGATGAAAAAAATAATCAGCTTTCTTTTAGTGTCAATACTAGTTTTTGCAATGACAGGCTGCAGTGGTTCCTCACAATCTAGTTCTGATGGTGATGGGAAGGTTACGTTAACCTTGTGGTACTGGAACCGTTCACTTGATGATGAGCTGCTCAAAAAGGTTGAAGAAGAATTTCCAAATATAGACCTTAAACCGCAAAAAATTGATGGAGCAGACTATAAAACGAAGCTGCAAACAACCTTAGCTGCAGGATCTGGTGCACCAGATATCGTTGCATTAAATGATTGGGCAAATGAATTTCTTCCTTACTCCGATCAATTTGTGAATCTACTAGATTATGGAGCAGATGAATTAAAAGATCAATATTTAGATTGGAAATGGAATTATACGTTAACACCGGATAAGAAAACATTAATTGCACTGCCGATCGATACAGGCCCAACCGCTTTATTCTATCGTGCAGATCTGTTTGAAAAAGCTGGCTTGCCGACAGAGCCTGCTGAGGTTTCCGCACAGCTCTCTACATGGGAGGACTATATAAAAGCCGGTGAAAAGCTGAAGACTGAAACAGGCGTGAAAATGTTCGATAGTATTAATCGTGTGTTTACTCAATATATCAGTCAAAGTGACAGCGTTTACTTCGATGAAAAAGACAATTTTATTGGCGATGGAGGAAATGTAAAAAAAGCATGGGATATGGCTATTTCCGTTCATGAAAAAGGCTTAGCCGCAAATTTGGTAGACGGAACTGAGTGGAATGCCGGCATGAATAATGGAGAGATTGCTTCGTTTATCGGTGCCGTATGGACAAAGAAAATCCTGGAGGAAGCAGCACCTGATACGTCAGGAAAATGGCGTGTTGCACGGGCTCCTGGTGGAGATGGAAATAATGGAGGTTCGTTCATCGGCATTACAAAAGCCTCTAAACACCCAGAAGAGGCATATGAAGTAATTAAATGGCTGATGAGTCCGGAAAACCAGCTGCAGGCATATACGACAATGGATTTATTTCCATCAACTCCTGGTGTATTCGATGATCCGAAAATGAGCAGCGAGGAACCGTTTTTTGGGAATCAAAACACAACGGAAATTTTTAGTCAATCTGCTGAAAATGTAAAACCGCGCTATTTTGGTCCGACTTACAGTACGGTGAATACGATGTTCCTTGATCAACTAACAAATGTGGCAAACCAAGATCTTGATCCAGATAAGGCTTGGGAAGAGGTATTGAAACAGGTCGAAAAAGAGCTTTCACGCTAATTAATAGAAAAAAGCAAAAAGTACTAGGTAAAATAGATACCCTGTTTCATCCTAGTACTTTTTGCTATAACGCAGACACTGGTCTTTAAGGAGGGATTTCATGAATAATGTTGCAAATACGAAAAAGGTTGCAAGCGTTCAACAATTAACACCATCTGAGAAGGGTAGCTTGTGGCGTGAAATCTATAAAAATCGAACACTTTATCTATTCATCTCCCCATTTTATCTATTATTTTTAATTTTTGGCTTATTCCCCATTTTATTTTCCTTATATTTGTCTTTTCACAAATGGGGCGGGCTTGGCGCAATGGAGTTTGTTGGATTTAAACAATTTACATATTTATTAACGGATACGGTGTTTTGGCAGTCTGTTGGAAATACCTTTGCGATTTGGTTTTTGTCAACCGTTCCGATGCTGTTCGGTGCACTAGTGATTGCCTTTTTACTGAATACGCCATTCTTGAAATTTAAAGGGTTTTACCGAACAGCGTTTTTTGTCACGAATGTCACATCCATTGTGGCAGTTACCATTATTTTTAAATCAATTTTTGGCGATAATTATGGGCTGCTAAACTATGTTTTGACAACGATTGGTCTGGAGCCATTGGAATGGCTCTCATCAGAATTCTTAATCAAGATTGTCATTGCTTCAATGGTCGTTTGGCGCTGGACTGGCTATAATGCAATCATTTATCTAGCAGGATTACAAGGAATTCCGAATTCATTATATGAGGCAGCGAAAATGGATGGAGCGAACCTCATGCAAATGTTTTTCCATATTACGATTCCTCTTTTAAGACCAATCATTCTCTTTACCGTGCTTATGACAACGATCGGTTCGATGCAGCTATTTACAGAACCGCAAGTTTTACTTGGAAATTCCGGGGGTGTTGGCGGGTCTGGATTGACAATCACATTATATATGTATAACCAGGCTTTCGGTGATAGTCAATATGGCTATGCTGCTGTTGTCTCCTGGGCGCTCTTTGTCATTATTGCTTTGTTTTCATTGCTAAATTGGAAAATTGTTCAGAAAACTGGAGCGAAGTAACGATCATGAGGAGGATTTTGTATGGATGGAAAGAATGCTGGAATTAAAAAAGTCATATTACATTTCTTCTTATTAATAGGTGTATTTATTTCGATATTTCCGTTTTACTGGCTGGCGGTCATGTCGACAAATAAGACAAGCGATATTCTAAGATTTCCGCCTAAGCTTGTCTTTGGTTCGGAACTGTTTACAAATATCAATAATGTTTTGCAAAATGTCGATTTCTTTAAATCCTTTGTAAACACGATCTTTGTTTCGACAACTCAAGCTCTCGCTATTTTATTCTTTTGTTCACTTGCAGGATTTACCTTTGCTAAATTTCAATTTCCTGGGAAAAAGTTTCTCTTTACCTCACTTTTGATTACGATGATGATTCCGTCTCAGCTATCGTTTGTTCCTTCATACATCATGATTTCAAAGATTGGCTGGGTCGACACCTTTCAGGCGTTAATTATTCCTGGATTAGCGAATGCATTCGGGATATTCTGGATCAAGCAATACTCAGAAGAAGCGATTCACGATAGCCTGCTTGATGCCGGCAGATTGGATGGCTGTAATAACTTTCGTTTATATTGGAACATCGCCTTGCCAATATTGAGGCCTGCATTAGCTTTTCTGGGAATTTTCTCATTCATCAGCATGTGGAATGATTATTTATGGCCGTTAGTCGTCTTAAATGATCCGACTAAACATACTTTACAGGTGACTTTATCTCAATTAAATGGGATTTATAACACAGATTATGGTATGGTCATGGCAGGAACTTTATTGGCGACTCTTCCATTGATTATCTTATTTATGTTTGTCAGCCGTCAGTTTATTTCAGGAATTGCAGCAGGTGCGATTAAAGATTAATCGATTGCTTAAGGTTGTTTAGTAGAGGATGAAGTCTTTATTAACGCTATTCACAACTTAACAGACAATCAAGAAGCCCTTATAACGCATGAAGTCACATTGGCTGAAAAAAATCAGCAGAAACTGTGCAGTCAATTATTTTGAAGGAGTTGTCACATACATGAAATACTCGCTATGCATTGGAGCCTATAAAGAGAAAGATGTGATTTACCATCTTGAAAAGGTGAAGGAACATGGATTTCATGGTCTGGAGTATTACGGCTGGTGGGATTTAGATCTAAAGCAGGTGGTAAGGGAACAAGAACGAATAGGTGTAGGAATTATTGCTACATGTACAAAGATTTTTAATTTAGTAGATGAAACGAGACGTGACGAATATCTAGCTGAATTAAAACAAACGATAGATGCCTGTAAAATACTTGGCACAAAATCAATTATTACCCAAACAGGGAATGTGATCGAAGGTGTTCCACGTGAAATTCAAAGGAACGCAATGGTTGAAACATTGAAACAATGTGCCCAGCTTTGCGAGGAGGCTGGCATCATATTAGAGGTAGAGCCATTAAACGGTCTTGTTGATCATCATGGACATTTTCTTCAATATTCAGATGAAGCGGCAGCTGTTATTGATCTGGTTAATAGTCCGAATGTTAAGCTTGTTTTTGACGTTTATCACCAACAGATCACAGAAGGCAATGTGATTCGCAATGCCACAAACTATATCGACCGGATCAACCATTACCATATTGCTGATAATCCAGGCCGCAAGCAGCCAGGAACAGGTGAATTGAATTATATAAACATCTTAAATGCGATCAAGGAAACAGGCTATGACGGATTTGTTGGTCTGGAATGTGGATATACAATTGATACTGACAAAGCATTGGAGGAGTTTAAACAGACGATTTTAAGGCATGTCGAGCCGTTAGCTGTGTAAGGTATTGATGTAAATGAAAAAATAATTATTATTAGTCTAAATCCTATAAAAAATGGGATTTGGAAAAAATCACCTTGTGCCTTAGCCAGGTCCTTATATTTAATAGGGACCTTTTTTTAGTTTTTTTTTTGAATTCTTTCATTGTTATAATAATAAATATATTGTTACACGACATATTTAATTTAATATAAGGAGGTATTAATATGAACATTCCTAAACCACTCGTTCAAACAAATCAGGCATTTATTGTTGTCACTGTTCTCTTTTCCCTTTTGTTTTATAGATGGTTATTATTTATTCCGTTTATCATTGGGGTTTTAACCCTTATTACAAAACGTAACTTTGTAATAATAATAGGGCAAAAATTCTTAAAAAAACCACATTCTCAATATGTACTAGAAGATCGTGATCAACAATTATTTAATCAATGGATAGCCACAGTATGTTTAGGTGTATCATTATTATCCTTTTATTTTGGTTACGAATTATTAGGCGTCATTTTTAGTATTATGGTTGCTTTAGCAGCAGGTATTGCATTAATGGGATTTTGTATTGGGTGTACGATTCGCTATCGCTATCTTATGTGGAAACATAGACGAAAAAAAGTTTGAATCTATTAAATAGAAAAAAGAATTGACAGTTTCTAAAGTTGTGATATGGTTAATGTCAGAGTGAAAAGTTAATAGTAGGTACCTATCCACTAGGGGAGCCCATTGAAAGGCTGAGATCAAAGTGACCTTTGAGACCCTAGAACCTGATCTGGGTGATGCCAGCGTAGGAAAGTGGAAGTGACGGGACATTTGTATGTTCTTTTAGTTATTAAAATGAATTCCAAACCACTTTCTTTACGTATGAAAAAAGTGGTTTTTTCATTTTTATGGTCCTGTCATTTATTCTAGGAGCCATTCCTGTAATGAAGAAATTTGAGGATTGAAACAAAAAGAGCCCTCTTGGTATAGTACGAGGTGTCCGCA
>NZ_CANNCR010000051.1 GCF_947503125.1 uncultured Metabacillus sp. | reverse complement strand
TTCTTTTAAAAACTTAGAAATGTAATTAATTTTTGATTAAATGCATGACCTGAGAGAAGGTATGAATAATTCAGGATAAAAGTTTTTACAATACGAGGTGACAAAAAGAGGTGAAAAAATGGAACAAAATAAAGAGCAAATTGCAACATGGAGAAGTTTTTTATTACTATATAAGTTTGCCTTAGATGAAATGAATACAAAACTTGAAATATTAAATGAGGAATTTGAATTTTTACACCATCATAATCCAATTGAACATATTAAGTCCAGGTTAAAGGAACCAACAAGTATAATAGCAAAGCTGCAAAGAAAAGGCTTGGCGATTACAACTGAAGAAGCAGCCAAACATATTCAGGATATCGCCGGGGTCCGAATTATTTGCTCTTTTGTATCAGATATTTATAAAATCCTTAATATGATTTCCAGTCAGGATGATATTAACGTATTAAAGGTAAAGGATTATCTTAAAAACCCAAAGTCTAATGGCTACCAAAGTCTTCATTTATTAGTGGAAATTCCAGTCTTTTTAACAAATCGAACAGAATATATAAAAGTTGAAATACAAATACGTACGATCGCCATGGATTTTTGGGCTAGCATAGAGCATAAGATTTATTACAAATATGATAAGGAAGTACCTGAATCATTAACAAATGAATTAAAAGAAGCAGCCGAAATTGCTTACTATCTCGATATGAAAATGAAAAGAATTCATGATGAAATGATGATGTATAAGGTGAAAGACAAGTTAAACGAAATCCGTGTTATTGTGTAATGAACGAATTCAGCATTTATAAAACCCTCATACTTGCTTAGGTATGAGGGTTTTAATTGTTTAAAAATGATTTTTGTTTGGGGTTGATTCATAAAGGGTAGGAACCTAATAAAGATATCACGATTTAAACTGCAGGAGGCATGAAAGATGGTGATGAAATGGAAGAAGAAATTTTTTCGTTGGAGGAATGGCTGCAACAATGACATTAGTCGGACTAGCTGGGTGTGGGGATGAAATAAATGAAGCAGAGAAAAATGTGGATAAAGCGAAAGAAGTAAGTGACGAATTAGAAAAAAATATGAATGATGCAGAACAGGAGCTGCAGGAAAATGGAGTCGGAGATGGTGTAGATCAGGATAACGGTCCTAGTGACGGTGAACAAAAAGACGTGATAGATGATGAAAATAAAAATACGGAAACCAACTAGTTAAGGTTTGAGTAAAAATGAAGGGGGATTGAAATGATTAAAACCTATTATGTTTCAGTTGAAGCGGAGGATATCCAAGAATCCAGATTGGATGATCATATAATCTATTATGAAATTAATGCTACACATGAGCAAATCCAGGAAATCAGAAAGATTTTACGGGAAATTACTAAAACAGAATTAGATCCCAAACCAATCCTAACATCGTTAAATGAAGAAAATGGAATAGAACATCGGGAAGAACAGGATCAATTAATAAAAACCTTGTATGAAAAAATTTTTCAGCTTGGAACCTCAGAAACAAAACAGGAGCTCCGATCATTACGAATTTTAAACCATCTTCACTAAAGAAGATGGCTGTTCTTTGTCGTCATCAAAAAAAGAGTAGTAATTATACTACTCTTCAAACCTTACACAAAGCTAATTAGCTCATTAACGGCTTTAAAAACCGTGAAGCTGATGCTTTCCGTCCTCGCCGGTATGCTGGTATTGAGATGAACAGCTGCTGCTTTGCACGCGTCATCGCAACATAAAGTAAACGCCGTTCCTCTTCTAGAAATTGATGATTTCCTTTTCTGGCTGAGTCAAGAGCGAAATCATGAGGAAGGGATCCATCAACTGCCCCTATGATATACACATGTTTAAACTCAAGACCCTTTGAGCGATGGATCGTCATGAGTTGAACCCCGTCTTCCGTTGAATCCTTGCGGCCCTTTAATGCTCTTTGAGTCAGCATCATGTGATCAGCATGCTCAAGGAATTCCTTTACGGATGAAAATTTCTTTAGGATAACTTTTAAATCATTGAGGTCATCTGAACCTTTGTCCATTGCATTTCCTTCATTTCCTTGTTTTTTTACGTAGTCATGAAAACCAAGTTCTTTTTCTATGATGTGCAATGCCAAACCTGGTCTTTCATTTTTTAATGTGCTTATTCTTGGGATGATTTTTTTAAGTTTGGCCATTTGGAAAGCTGGCAATCCATTTAAATGCAGTAACGCCTCAACAAGTGAACAATCGTGGAGAATGGATAAAGCTTTGACATCATTAAGAGCAGATTGCTTTAAAAATAAAGCACGGATGATATCGCTAACTGCTGCGGTATCATCAGGATCAACACTTAGACGCAAATAGCTTAGAGCCCCGCGAACCATTTTTCGTTCATAAAATGAACTTTTCTCATTTTCAACGACAAATGGAATACTAGATTGAACAAATCGTTCAAAGATTGCGCGTCCGCCTGAGTGTGTTCGATATAAAATCGCAAACTCATCAGGATTCGCACCGTCTGCGATTTTTTCCTTAATATCATTTACAATCATCGTTGCTTCTTCCTCCTCATCATATGGGAAGAAGCAGACAGGTAAATGATCTGACTGAACCTGAGCATACATTCTTTTGGATAACCGCTTTTTATTTTTGGAAATCACTTCATTTGCTGATGAAACAATATGATGATCTGAACGATAGTTTGCTGAAAGGGTAATAATTGTTGCATCAGGGTATTCCTCTTTAAAATTTAAAATGAAGGAGGGCTCACTGCCTCTAAAACTATAGATCGTTTAATCATCATCACCAACGCCGCATAAATTATTCGTATGATTTGATAAGAGTTTAATAAGATGATATTGAACAGGATTAATATCTTGAAACTCATCAATGAGAAAATACTGAAACCGATTTTGATAGGCCTTAAGCAAATGCGGATGATCCTTGAGCATGTCATAGCATTTGACAAGCATATCGTCAAAATCAAATTGTCCGCGACTAAGCTTTTGTTTCTCATAATACGTGTAAAGTTTCAGTACTGTTTCTTCCCAGTCGTCATTAGGGGAAATATCATGTGGCGATTTCATCGTATTTTTCCAATAACCGATTTGCTGAAGCGCTTGGTCAAAGGGAAAATCCTTTTCGTCAATTGTCATTTCCCTGCATGTTTGTTTCAGGTAGGCCTCTTTTTGCCATTCCCATTTAAGCAAATGCTGACCATTCCATTTTTCACGGTCATGATGGAGAAGCATTTTATAAAAGATGCTGTGAAAAGTGCCAATGACAAGCTGGTTTAATTGTCAAGCTGACTTTGTTGCGTTAGTTTTAATCCGTTCATGCATTTCTCTGGCAGCCTTAGCTGTAAAGGTTACAAGCATCATCGATTTCGGATCGATTGATTTTTCTTCCATCATATAGAGTGCTCTCGTTGTTAGGACACGGGTTTTTCCGCTGCCTGCACCGGCTAAAATAAGCAGCGGGCCATCGATTGTCGTGACAGCTTTTTTTTGCTCATTATCAAGCGGTATTCCGAGCAAGGATGAAGCTGGCTGGGATTTTATGATGAAAGGTGTCCTGCCCTTAAGAGCTGCTGGAGGGCGCCACTCGCTCACAAGCGGTTTTTCAGTTGCAGCAATCGCTCTTGATTTCGGAAGACGGAAACCGCTATGCTCCATATAGTTACTTTCCATAATAGAATGCTGCGGTGTTAGGTTTGATTGAGTTGAAGGGTGGGAATCCAGTTCATTGCATGTTTTGCCATCTTCCTTCATCACATGGTAGAAATGGGGCTGCTGGTTGATGCCAATATATAGTTTCACAGGCTTGCCACAAGCCTTGCATGTTACGTCATTTTTTAAGCTAGCCTCATAGATTCGTTGATAATCCTCTCGAGGCAAAGTGGTTAGAGATAGCTCTAAATCTTTCATTCTCGCATGTTTCAAGATGATCCCCCTCCCAGAAAAGAATTTCTTGCATCGAATATGTATATATAAAAATGAAGCAGGGTTTGTAAGGTATAATCGATAAATAAAATTATGAAGATTAATTTCTATATTTCGCAGATCATTCATATAAAAATTAGCGACAAACACTATCTTATCAGAATGAGACCTTATCGAAAAGGTAAATGTAGAGGAGAAGGAAAGGAAGGAGAAGCAAAAATGGGGTATATCCTACCAGTCCAGCATGATGCCTACATCCAATATGCAAACAGATCTGTTCCTATGCAACAGCATTATTCACATACTTATCCTATTGCTGCAGTGCCATCCGCTAAGAAGGAATTAAAACAACAGCGATTAGCAATACGTCATGATCAAAAAATAAAAATTAGAAAGACGAATAAGGATTTCGATTCATTTTCCGGAAAAGGGCAGTTTATAAACGAATATGTCTGAGTATAAAAGGAAGGGTGACATCGTCTCTGTCACCCTCATTAAAATGTTTGAACATGCAGCCCTTCCCCTTCAAGCCATTCAGCATATAAGACTTCCTTAACATTAAGAATATTTTGCTGTTTAAGCTGCTGCTCTAACCAGGTTAGATTAAAGCCTGCTTCCATGAGATTATCTTTAATAATCTTACCGTCACTTATAAATGTAATTGGCAGGTGTACCTGATCAAGATTGACCTGTAAATCGCCTTTTGTCGGTGTTTCATAAGAAGGCTTTTTTAAGATGCTGACTGTTCCATCTGTTTCTAAAATCGCATACTCCAGTTCGCGAATGGAGAATGCACCTTTAGAGCGAATGAGATGCTGAAGCTGGTTGATATCAAGCTTGTTCTTTTTCAAGCTTTCTCTTATGATTTTCCCATTGCGTATGATGATTGATGGTCTACCCTCTAATAAACCACGTGTGCTACTCCACTTTTGTGTAATGATCTCTAAGATGTAAATAAGCAGTCCCCATATAATAACTGCATAAATAATTCGAGATACACCAACCTTTTCATCATATATCGCATTTCCGACAAGCTCTCCTAAAACGAGTGCCGAGATGAAGTCAAATGTGGTAATTTGGGTGATCTGGGTTTTACCTAAAATCCTTGTCAAGACAAAAAGGGAGACTAAGCCTAAAACTAATTCTACAGTAATTTGTGCATAATGCATGAAATAACCTCCATCAGAGACACCGTTGCAAATAGTTTTTTCCATTTTCGCTTATTCTATCCATTTAGATAGAGGAGACTATAGGATGAAAACCACATAAAAACGAGCTTGGATAACCAAACTCGTTCGTAAAGAGACTATGAAATTAATGAGTATATTTAATCATAGTGACATGAGGAATTCCTGCGTCCATAAACACGTCAGATACCGTTTCATATCCTAATCGTTCATAAAAAGGGATGGCATGGGTTTGCGCATTTAACTTTAACTTAGTAACGCCTTGAGCGGATGCTATTTCCTCCAACTTTAATACGAGCAGCTTTCCGGCACCTTTTTTCCGGCTTGATGAAAGAACACAAATTCTCTCAAGCTTGCCAATCCCATCTAATACACGAACACGTGCAGCGCCAGCTGGCTTCCCATTATCATATAACACAACATGTGTTGCTTCATCTTCAAATTGGTCAATTTCTTCTTCTTCAGGTACCTGCTGTTCATCGACAAATACGGTTCTTCTTACTGAAAATGCATCCTCGAGTTGTTCTTTTGTTGTTACTTGCTGTACATTCAATTAATTGCAATCCTTTCCGAGTAAGAATGTTTCATGAACGGTCCAAGAGCCGTTTTCGAGTTCATATAATAAATGGAAGCGATTAACAACTTCCTCATGAGTAATATTAAGCATTCGCAAACTGCCAAGCACATCAGAATGCTCATCATCAGATAAGTTTTGCCCGATTGTTATATGAGGGACAAAAGAATATTCAGGCTGGCTTTGTAAAACGCCGCGATGAAGCTTTTCATGCAAGGCTTGAAGCTCATCGGTTGGTTCCACTTTTAAATAAATGACATTGTTAACAGGTGCAAAGGAGCTAACCTTTTTAATTGAAAGGGTTAAAGGTGAGGCTTCCTCTGCGATTTTTCGAAGCTCTCTTGTGATCTGTGTCAATTCTTCATCTGTTGCTTCAAAAGCTGTCTTCAGCGTTACATGCGGCGGTACAAGCGCATAGTGTGTATCATATCGTTTTCTGTATGAATTTGCTAAATCCTGTAGCTTTTTTGATGGAAAAAGGGCAATTCCGTATTTCATGTCCTTCCCTCCTAGATCATTCTTTTAATGTTAGTATATCAAAATTTCAAAAATAAACATATTTTCGGTAGAGTTGTTGAAATTTTATTCAAACATTTGGCGTAAAATAGGTGTAAGTGCAGGCTGCCAATACTTCCATGTATGGTCACCATCAAATTCTTCATATGTATAAGAAAAACCTTTTGCTGAAATCACGGTTTTTAATTCGCGATTTGGTGTTAAGAAGTCCTCAATCTCTCCATGTGTTGTTTTAACTTCAGTCTCTTTCTTTCCGATTTGATGGTAAATCGTTGGTCGGGAAGATTCTTTAAAGTCTTGCACAGCTTGTAACACGACTTCATTAACATAAGGAGATTGCAGGATCAGCTTGCCAAATGTGTTTGGGTAGGCAAGGCCTGTCATTAATGATACCGTCGCTCCAAGCGAGTCGCCGATCAGAGCCCGTCCATAGCCAACCTGGTAGGTAGGAAATTCCTCATCGAGATATGGGACAAGCTCATGGGTGAGAAATCGTATGTATGCTTGATGCTTTGCTCCATTTGGATGATATTTTTTCCTTCGATCTTCAACATCATGATACGGAATTCCAACAACAATGACGTTATCAATCTCTTCGTTTTTCATTAACGCTTCCACCTGCCTGCCGACACGTCCCAGCCGAAAATAATCCTGGCCATCCTGTGCGATCAGCAAGCTATATTTATAAAGAGGGGAAAAATTTACGGGAAGATAGATAAGCAATGTTAGCTCTTCCTGCAATGCTTCTGAATAAAAAAGATGTTCTTTAATAATACCTGTTTGATTGCTCATATACATCTCTCCTCGAGGCATTAATGCAACACTTTTTTATTTTATACCATCTTAGCGGGCAGTAAAACCCCCACTTCAAGATTTAAGAGGAGTAGGAAGTTAAGCGGGGAATATCTGTTCGTAAAAGATCCAACGAGCGGTCCAAGTCAGGCGAAAGCCACAGGAGTTTGTCTTAAGCATGGTAAGTCTCAGAAAAACAACGATCATTGGTGAGATGGAGGCCATAAAGAAAACCAACCCCCGTTTTTTCCGTAGTGTCTTATCATTAATTGTCACTAGCTTCTTGATCAGCCTAGGGCAAATAAGACGCTAGACACTAAAACAAAGTACAAAATTTTATACTTTGTTAAACTTTAAAAAAAGAGCGCTTAATAGCGTCCCTCTAGGGTAATAGATAAACATTTCTAAATCCATTTCTAACAAATCCTTATAGCTTGCTTACATCATATTTATTTATCAGGTATTAAAAGAATAATTGACAAGTGAATATCAATAATTCGCCCACACACTTTAGGCGCATTTATCATAGTAAATATTATTACTATTTAAGGAGAATCATACATGTATATGAATCACATCGATTATTATGGGTATGAAAGGTTCACTGGACCTCAAGTGCCAGGTACACCCCCTAGACCACCAGGAGCTTTTCCTATTCCTAGCCCCCAAAAAGCACCAACTGCACCTCCGCCCGCATTTGTTCCATCACAACAAGCTGCGACACCTTTTGCAGTCGATCCATGGGCCATTTCGTTGTGCTTATTTCGGAATACCTATTTATGGCTTAGTAATGGTCAACAATTCTGGTACTTTCCGATTTTCGTAGGAACAAGTTCTGTAGCTGGGTTTAGATGGACGGGTAGATTTTGGACAGTTTTTGGTATTGATACAAGACGAATTGTTTCATTTATGTGCTTTTAATAACGATAAAGAAAGCCTTGTGGAAATGAAACATAATAAGGCTTTCATTATGTGGAAAAAATGATAAAAAGTAATAAAATAATACTATTTAAGATGAGGTATAAGTATGGCAAACTTCCAACCATTTGTAGGTACAATAACCATGATTAGTGATTTTATGACAGGGCCAAATGGAGAGGAAACAGGTTGTAAGATAATGGTTATGGAAACGTAGTAAATTTTGTGGTAACACCAAATACTTACTTTGTCGACCAAGTAATGGTGGGTATAGGAGATTGGGTAACTGGATTTTATGATGCAGATGCACCAGTGCCTCTTATTTATCCACCACAATTTCGAGCTATCGTTATGGTGAAAAATGTACCCTATCTAAATGTAAAAGTAGACTATTTTAACAGCCAGCTGGAGAGTCGTGATGGCAAATTAAAATTAAATATTGCTCCTACTGCCCAGATTGTCCTGAAAAATGGGCAAGCCTTTACAGGAAATCCTGCAAATCGAAATTTAATTGTTGTTTATGGTCCTGCGACAAAGAGTATTCCAGCTCAAACCACTCCATATAAAATTGTTGTAATGTGTTAAAAACTAAAAGTAATTTAAGTAAATCAAAAATATAATAATCAAAAAAAGCGATGTTTTCGGTGCTGAAAAAGGATCTTCAAAAAAACGAAGACCCTTTTTTAAAGTTTATACATAACTTTTTGAGTTCTGTCAAAAATAAATTGGATTTCTATTGCCATGACCGTAGCCTTCTTCCGCAGCTATTGCATCTGCTTTGGTCATATGAATAGTACCAAATGGATGATTAGGAGGTGCATATATCGAATAAAGTTTTAGTGGAATATTTCCGGTATTGGTTAGATTATGCCAAGTTCCAGCGGGTATAAAAATTGCAGAATCATCAAAGACATTTCGTTTAAAGTTTAAATGATCTTTATTCTTGCCCATTTGAACAATTCCCTGGCCTTGTTCAATACGCAAGAATTGATCAACATTTGGGTGCATTTCCAAACCGATATCTTCGCCAACACCAAGACTCATCAACGTAACTTGTAAATAAGTTCCTGTCCATAAAGCTGTGCGATACGTATTGTTTTGCTTCGTTGCTTCATTAATATTAACCACAAATGGATTTCGTCCATAATCCTTCAATTTGATTTTATTGTCATAAGAATTTCCATTGTTATGATTCCAATTGTAATAATGATATGGATTCCATTTATGTCTCCAATTGTTGCAGTTGTAGTAATACATTGAATAATCCGGTTGATGGTCATAATATGATCTGCGGTACATACTCAGTCTCCTCCTATGGTTTTCTTCCCACCTTTCCATCCTATGCAGTTACCCAATTATAGGTTTGCGAATTGGATGATAATAAACAAAAAACAAGATCTCCTATCTTTTCACTATTTTTAAAAAATTAGTTTAAAAAACACTTTTTTAAGGAAACTAAACAATAGAATCGAACTAATCTGCAAAGGGTGTTTACAAATGAGAGTTGCTGAATTATTCGTTAAATGTCTTGAGCATGAAGGTGTTAAGTATATTTTTGGAATACCTGGAGAAGAAAACATCGACCTTATGGACGCACTTCTGGATTCGGATATTGAATTTATTGTAACGAGACATGAAACAAGTGCGGCCTTTATGGCTGGTACATACGGAAGGCTTACCGATAAACCTGGTGTTTGTCTGGCGACTTTAGGGCCGGGAGCAACAAATCTTTTAACAGGTGTAGCCAATGCGAATATGGATCTGAATCCGTTAATTGCGATTACTGGTCAGGCTGGGTTAGACCGCCAACATAAAATTTCACATCAATATTATGATTTAGTAGATCTTTATGAACCGGTAACAAAATGGAATGCCCAGATTAAAAAGGCCGAGATTGTACCTGAGGTGGTTCGTAAAGCATACCATGTCGCGACAAAGGAAAAGCCGGGAGCAACACATATTGATCTTCCAGAGGATATTGCGGATATGGAGATTGAAGCATCTCCACTCGAAATTATTCATCATTCGAAATCGGAAGCAGATGATGGTGTGATCAAAGAAGCGGCAGCGATCATTGAAAAAGCAAAGCGTCCGATCATTCTGGCAGGAAATGGAATTACGAGAAGACATGCTTCAGAAAGCTTGTTAACCCTTGTTGAAAAAACAAAGATCCCTGTTGTCCATACGTTTATGGGGAAAGGGGCGCTATCGTGGAAAAACGAGCTTAGCTTGCTAACAGCGGGAATGGGCGGAAATGATTATATTACATGCGGTTTTAATCAATCTGATTTAATTATTGCCATAGGCTTTGATATGGCAGAATACCCTCCGGAAAACTGGAATCCGGAAGCAAAGACACCTATTTTGCACATCGACACAGAAGAGGCTGAAACAGATGCCCATTATCCAGTCAAATTAAATGTCATTGGTGATATCAATGAAAATATAAAGAAACTAAATGAGGTCGTTTCCTCAGTGGAACGAAATAATGATTGGGTATTAAGTGTTCGCAAGCAAGCAATAGCTGAGCTTGAGCAATTTAAAGATGACGAAAGCTTTCCGGTAAAGCCGCAAAAAATCATTTCCGATTTACGTTCTGTGCTAAACGAAGAGGATATTGTGATTTCTGATGTCGGTGCCCATAAAATGTGGATGGCGAGAATGTATCATACGTATCAGCCTAATACTTGTCTGATTTCAAATGGACTTGCCTCAATGGGGATTGCGGTTCCTGGAGCGATCGCGGCAAAGCTTGTCCACCCTGAGCGAAATGTCGTAGCAGTCTGCGGTGATGGATCCTTCCAGATGACAGGTGCAGAGCTTGAAACAGCGAAACGTCTAAATCTCCCTATAATTGTTTTACTTTGGAGAGATGAAGGGTATGGTCTGATTGAATGGCATCAGCAGAAAAAGTTTAAGCGTTCTTCTTATATTAAATTTGGAAACCCTGATTTTATCCAGCTGGCAAAAGCATATGGCTTTGAAGCGATTCAAATCCAAAAGGGTGGAGAGTTAAAGCAAGCGTTAGAAAAAGCTATTGCAATGAAAAAGCCCGTCTTAATTGATTGCCCGGTTGATTATAGTGAAAACATGAAGTTAACGGAGAAGCTTGGAAAAATTCTTTGCTAGGATAGGAGGAAGCATAATGCGATACGGATCTATCATTAATGGTCAAGAACGGAACGAAAACAATCGTGAAACACTGGCTGTTCATAACCCTTATAAACAAGACAAAGTTGGAGAACTTGCGTTAGCGACTCGTACAGATCTTGAAGAGGCGGTCAATAATAGCTTTGAAACTTTTCATTCGACCATGAAATTTATGCCTGCTCATAAACGCTCTGACATCTTAAGACGGACTGCTGATCTTTTGACAGAAAGAGCAGAGGAATTTGCAGAAACGATCGTGCAGGAAGCAGGAAAACCAATCAAGTACAGCCGCGATGAGATTAACCGCTCCATTCAGGTTTTGCGTTTCGCCTCAGAGCTTGCCAAGAATATTACTGGTGAAGTTCTTCCGATGGATGCGGCAATTGGCGGTGAAAGCCGAATGGGGTTTGTTAAACGAATTCCGCTGGGTGTTGTGGGTGCCATCACCCCTTTTAACTTTCCTTTAAATTTGTCCCTTCATAAACTTGCACCAGCAATTGCAGCCGGAAACACAATAGTTTTTAAACCTGCTGAAAAAACACCTATTTCTGCCTATAAGCTCGTGAAGCTATTTCAAGAGGCTGGTCTTCCAGATGGAGTATTAAACCTGTTAATGGGAACAGGAGAAGAGGTTGGTGAACCGCTTGTCACACATGAAAAGGTCCATAAAATTACCTTTACCGGAAGCTTGCCGGTAGGAAGGAAAATTCGCGAGTCAGCAGGCTTCAAAAAAGTAACCCTTGAATTAGGCTCCAATTCGCCAAATATTTTGTTTGAAGACGCTCATATTGAAAGTGCTGTGAAAGAATTAGTAAAAGGAGCTTTTGCTTTTTCAGGACAAGTATGTATCTCAGCACAAAGAGTGTATGTTCATAAGAGCATTTATGAGCCATTTTTGTCAGAATATATAAAGCAAACAAGTGCCTTGAAAATTGGTGATCCGAAGGAAGAAGACACAGAGATCGGCCCGATGATTACCGAAAAAGAAGCAAAGCGGGCGAAGCAATGGATCGATGATGCGGTTGAAAAAGGGGCAAAAATCGAAACAGGCGGAGAACGCAACGGAACGGTACTTGCGCCAACGATCATGACAAATGTGGATCGAAATATGAAAATTATTGCTGAGGAAGTCTTTGCCCCAATTGTATCTGTCATTCCTTTCGAGAGCGAGGATGAGGTCATTGGATATGCCAATGATTCGATTTACGGCTTGCAAGCAGGTGTTTTTACAAGGGATATTGATCGGGCAATGCGCGTCGCAGACCAATTGGAAATGGGCGGTGTGTGGATTAATGAAATCTCGACATATCGTCAGGATAATCACCCGTACGGCGGTGTCAAACAAAGCGGAATCGGCAAAGAGGGAATTAAATACGCCATTGAAGATATGACAGAAATGAAATTTATCGGAATCAAATTAACGACAAATCATGAAAGAGCTGCCTCCTTCGGGTAAAGCAGCTCTTTCATGTCCTTCTAAATTGAAAAAATTGTCGAAGATATCAAACTATTGCAATAATAATATTGCAATCTTTACTTGAATAATGTAAAGTAGTAAAAAAAGTAAACGATAAAAATTTCATACATTCTTATCAAGAGAGGCAGAGGGACTGGCCCAATGAAGCCTCAGCAACCGGTCAAAACGAGTGAAGATCTGGTGAATTTTGATTTTGCTATGTTTAAAGCGAGGCTCTATGTTGTTTTTTACAGCACGGGCAGATAATGGAAAATGACTCGAACAAAGCGCCTTTGTTTGTTCGAAGCATTTTTCATTATCTGCCCCAGGCTTGCCAAAGCAAGCCGCAAGCACTTGCGTGCTGTAAAAAACCAAACAACACTATTTAAAAGCCTCCTAATTTCAACATGTAAAATCAACGATTTCATAACCACCAAGAACTTCCGAGTGCCAAGGTGCTAAATCCAGCAAGCCACACCAGCATTATGCTTGAGAGATAAGAAGAAGCGCATCCAAATACACAGTCTTCTTCTTAACGGGGAAGACTTTTTATTTTGAAAAATAAGAAAGTAAAAAGTTTTATACGTAGCTCTTTGGTGTCTGGCTCCAGCGCCTAGTGACTAATGAACTTCCCCCTCCTCCTTACGATAAGTCAACATCGAATCGCTATCGCTCTTCGTGTTTCCTTTATCTCATACGGAGTGCTCCAGTTCATACGTCGCTGGGCAAGGCGCTTGCGCTTTTCTTATCCTCTCATGATCATAATCTAGAAAAATAACTCACTTAGGATGGTGACTGACATGAGTCAACGAATTGAAACGAAATTAGCACAAATCGGCAATCGCAGTGAAAATGTTACAGGTACTGTAAATCCCCCTGTTTATTTTTCAACAGCCTATCGACATGCAGGAATTGGAGAATCTACAGGCTTTGATTATATACGTACTGGAAACCCGACACGATTATTAGTGGAAAAAGCAATCGCTGATTTAGAACACGGTGATCGCGGCTTTGCCTTCAGTTCAGGGATGGCTGCGATCCAAACGATTATGGCCCTCTTTCAGAGCGGTGACGAACTAATCGTATCTTCTGACCTGTATGGCGGGACATATCGTTTATTTGAAAGAGAGTGGAAAAAATATGGCTTATCCTTTCAATATGATGACTTTACAAACCCGGCTGAAACAGAAAAATTAATTTCTGAAAAAACGAAGGCTTTATTTATCGAAACACCGACAAATCCTTTAATGCAGGAAGCGGATATTAAGGCACTTGCTGCAGTAGCAAAAAAACACAATTTATTAGTGATCGTTGATAACACGTTCTATACACCTGTTATTCAAACACCAATTCTAGATGGCGCGGACATCGTTATCCATAGTGCGACCAAATATTTAGGCGGACATAATGATGTGCTGGCCGGCCTTGTCGTGACAAAGGGAGAACAATTAAGTGAAGAGTTTTTTCAGCATCAAAATGCGATTGGTGCCGTGTTATCTCCATTTGATTCCTGGTTATTAATGCGCGGCATGAAGACCTTGTCGCTGCGGATGAGACAGCATGAGCAAAATGCCAAAGCTGTTGCTAGCTTTTTAGAGGAGCATCCAGATGTGCGGGATGTTTTATATCCAGGAAAGGGTGGAATGTTGTCATTCCGTTTACAGGATGAAACTTGGGTAAATCCATTTTTAAAGAGTCTTAAGACGATTACATTTGCAGAGAGCTTAGGTGGAATTGAAAGCTTTATTACGTATCCGGCGACGCAAACGCATATGGATATTCCAGAGGAAATTCGCATCGCAAATGGCGTCTGTAATAGGCTGTTACGTTTCTCAGTAGGTGTTGAACACGCAGAGGATATTATGGAAGATTTAGCGCAAAGCTTTAAACAGATGAAAGGGGCTGAAACTGTTGAGCAATCATGAATGGTCGTTTCAAACAAAGCTGCTGCACAATGAAGCAAAGGTAGACCTAGGGACAGGAGCGGTAAGTGTACCGATCCACCATTCCTCAACCTTTCATCAATTTGATGTTGATGAATTTGGAAAATATGACTATGCACGTTCAGGCAATCCAACTCGTGAAGCGCTAGAGCAGGCAATTGCTGAATTAGAAGGCGGAACAAGAGGACTAGCTTTTTCTTCAGGAATGGCGGCTATTTCAACCGCGTTTCTGCTGCTTTCTCAAGGGGACCATGTCCTTGTGACCGAAGATGTGTATGGCGGAACGTTTCGAATTATCACCGATGTTTTAACGAGATTCGGCATTGAGCATACATTTGTTGATATGACAGATCTTCATCAAGTTGCATCAGAAATTCGTCCAAATACAAAGGTTATTTATATGGAAACACCTTCAAATCCATTGCTAAAGGTGACAGATATTCGCGGTATTGTTAATCTTGCAAAAGCGAATGGCTGTCTAACCTTTTTGGATAACACCTTTTTAACACCGGAGCTGCAAAGACCTCTGGAATTAGGTGTTGATGTTGTTTTACACAGTGCGACAAAGTTTTTAGCAGGCCATAGTGATGTACTCGCTGGACTTGCTGTTGTGAAGGATGCTGAAATAGGAGAACGACTATATAAGCTGCAAAATGCATTTGGTGCTGTGTTAGGTGTACAGGATGCTTGGCTTGTATTAAGAGGGTTAAAAACCTTGCATGTACGCCTAAAGCAATCCTCTGAATCAGCACTTAAACTAGCAAAGTTTTTAAGTGAGCATCCGAAAGTAGAAGAAGTTTACTATCCAGGACTAAGCTTTCACCCTGGCTATGAAACACAACGATATCAAGCCGAAGGAGCCGGTGCGGTTCTCTCATTTAAACTAGCAGATGGGGAAGCAGTGAAAACACTCGTTCAAAACGTTAAGCTCCCGGTATTTGCTGTAAGCTTAGGGGCGGTAGAATCGATTCTATCCTATCCAGCGAAAATGTCTCATGCGGCAATGCCTCCAGAGGAACGTGAAAAACGCGGAATCTCAGATGGGCTGCTTAGACTAAGCGTAGGCTTGGAAAATGTGGATGATTTAATCAAGGATTTTGCAGAGGCGCTCGAGAAGCTGCCACAGATAAATAGAAAAGAAAGTGTTCGATAAAGCTGGCTCATTTGGGTCAGTTTTTTTTTTTGAAGGATACCAAAAAATAAATGTAAAATAATGTTACAAGAATAAAGACAAGAACTTCTTTAATAGATCATACTAGATTTATACATAGAGTTGGTAAAAAATATAATGTTTATACGAAAATAGTGTTTTTCATGAGTTGAGGTAAAAAAAATTAATAAGGCTGACCTGCTAAATTACTTGATTTTTTGACAAGAAACCGCTTGTTTTCAAAATTATCGTAATTGACAGTTTTATTGTTTCATATGTTAAGATAAGATTGTATGCTTTTACACTATATAACAAAAGGGGGAAATTTTATGAAAAAGAGTCACAAAGGACTTTTGTTTGTGATGTTGTTGACACTTTCCATGTTGATAGCAGCATGCGGCAGCGGCGGCAATGAAAGTGCGTCAGGTGGCGAAGGCTCAAGCAGCAACGAAGGTGGAGGCGGCAGCCAAAACCTAAGTTTATTAACAGGTGGTACAGGCGGTACATACTATCCACTTGGTGGACAAATTGGAAAAATTATTTCTGATAATACCGATGCGCAAATTACACCACAAACCTCTGGTGCTTCTGCAGAAAACATGGATACGTTGAGAGCTGGAGAGGCGGAGCTTGCATTCTCACAAACAGATATTGCAGCATATGCAATTGAAGGAAAAGAAATGTTTGAAGGGGATCCAATTGATAATATTCAAGCAATCGGATCACTTTATCCTGAAACTGTACAACTTGTGACAACAGCAGATAGCGGAATAAAATCTGTTGAGGACCTTAAAGGAAAAGCAGTTTCAGTTGGGGCACCTGGATCTGGCGCCTATATTAATGCCATGCAAATTTTAGAGATTCATGGGTTAACAGTTGATGATATTAAAGCACAGAACCTTTCATTTGATGAGTCAACAGATGGAATTCAATCAGGCACAATTGATGCGGCATTTGTTACGGCAGGTACTCCAACTGGTGCTGTAGAAGCATTATCTGCACAAAATGATGTTGTGATAGTGCCATTAGCAGATGATAAAATTCAAAGTTTGATTGAGAAATATCCTTACTATTCAGAAGAAACGATTGCAAGCGGAACGTATAATATTAAATCTGATGTAAAAACAGTTGCGGTTAAAGCAATGTTAGTTGTTTCAAAAGATCTTGATGAAAATTTAGTTTATGAAATGACAAAAGCATTATATGAAAATACAGATAAGATCACACATGCTAAAGGTGAATTCATTACACCTGAAACAGCACTTGAAGGCTTAGGGAAAATGGAGCTTCACCCTGGTGCAGCGAAATACTTTGAAGAAAAAGGTGTTTCTAAGTAAAATAGTTTACTAGTCGGTAGATCGCCCTGCGATCTATCGATTTCCTTTTTCGTTTTTTATAGGTGGGATATCATGAGAAATAAATGGATGACTGGTGTGCTTTTTTTGGTCCCCCTGCTCCTTTTCAGTGCATTTTTGTTTTTCTTTCCTTATAAACAAGTGATTGCGTTTACATATGAGGATAAAGAGCAATTGCTTGCCTATTTGTCGCTTAAACAGGACAAATCCTTTCAAATACAGTATACACATTCCATCCATCTTTCTGATGTATTTGAATCATATCGTTTATCGGCTAAACATATCGTTCAAACTGAGCTTTCCTATGAAGATTTTGCGGTCGGAATGCCTTCTAATGCAGAAGGGGACGAGGTGTTTGAGGAAGTTGATGGAAGATACTATATAAGGAATATGAATCGTTCTTTTCCTTTTATCGATTTGAGAATTGGACAAGTAAGAGCGAATCATCGACTTATTTATAAAGATAAGACATATACATTATCAAACTACATAAAGCCTGGAACATGGGTAAGAATTTCTGTCACAAAATTATCGATATGGCAACAATTGAAAGGAGTGAGCATCAATGGCTGAAAAAGAAGAAATGAAAGTATTAACGGAAGAAGAGCAGCAAGCACTGATTGAAAAATATGATGTAGAAGCTGGAACGAGGAAACTTACCGGGATCTTAGGATGGATCGCTTTTATTGGATTACTGGCATTCTCTTTATTTCAATTATATACAGCAGTTTTTGGTGTTTTTACCGCACAAATCCAACGGACAGTGCACTTAGGCTTTGCGCTATCATTAATCTTCTTGCTCTTTCCGGCAAATCGAAAGAAAAAGCAAAAAGGTAAGCTGCAAATTGCCTGGTACGATATCATCTTAGCTATTATAAGTATTGGTGTTGGAGCATATTGGCCAATCTTTTTTGAAGATCTTGTCATGAGTGTTGGAAGGCTCGACACGCTGGATTTTGCCGTTGGCTTGATTGCAATCCTTTTAGTTTTGGAGGCAACTAGACGTGCGGTTGGCTTGCCAATTACGATCATTGCAGTGATCTTTTTGCTGTACGGCATTTATGGAGCTTATATGCCAGGGTTTCTCGGACACAGAGGTTTAACTTTAGAAAGACTCGTTCAAACGATGTTCTTTACAACAGAAGGGATATTAGGAACACCTTTAGCTGTTTCGTCAACTTTTATCTTCCTTTTCTTATTGTTTGGTTCGTTTTTGATTAAAACAGGTGTTGGTCAATATTTTAATGATTTATCTATTGCGATTGCAGGCAGAAGGATTGGCGGACCTGCAAAGGTGGCCATTTTCTCAAGTGCTCTTCAAGGAACGATCAGCGGAAGTTCAGTTGCCAATGTTGTTACCTCAGGTGCTTTCACCATTCCAATGATGAAAAATCTTGGCTATAAGAAGGAATTTGCGGGAGCAGTAGAGGCTTCAGCTTCAACTGGCGGGCAATTGATGCCGCCAATTATGGGTGCTGCAGCATTCCTAATGGTCGAATTTATCGGAAATGGAATCACCTATTGGGATATTGCAAAAGCCGCTGCAATTCCAGCGATCCTTTATTTTGCTGGTATTTGGATTATGACGCATTTTGAAGCGAAAAGATTAGGTCTGCGTGGGCTAACAAAAGAAGAAATGCCAAGCAGAAGAGAAGTATTTGGAAAATGGTATCTATTAATTCCAATTATTGCGATCATCATTTTGCTTATGTCAAATATAACCGTAACACATGCTGCTTTGTATTCCATTCTTATTTCGATTGTAGTTGGGTTTATTAATAAAGATGCAAGAATGAAAATCATCGACATTGTTTATGCATTAGTAGATGGTGCAAGAACTGCTTTAAGTGTTGCTGCAGCAACTGCAGCTGCTGGAATTATAGTGGGAATTGTGACAAAAACCGGGTTAGGACTAAAGCTTGCAAATGGATTAATTGACCTATCGGGAGGATTATTAATTCCAACACTGATATTAACTATGATCGCCTCGCTTGTTCTCGGAATGGGGGCGCCAACAACTGCAAACTATGTCATTACATCAACCATTGCAGCTCCAGCGATGATCCTATTAGGTGTAGCAGATTTACCAGCCCATTTATTTGTTTTCTATTTTGGTATTGTAGCAGATATTACCCCGCCAGTTGCTTTAGCCGCTTTTGCTGCCGCTGGTGTTTCGGGAGGAGAACCGCTGCGCACAGGAATCGAATCATCAAAACTGGCGATTGCCGCGTTTATCATTCCGTACATCTTTGTTCTTTCACCAGAACTGCTCATGATTGAGACAACATGGCTTGAAGTCATTTGGGTTGTATTTACCGCAACCACAGGTATGATTGCAATTGGTGCAGGGGTAATCGGATATTGGATGAGAGGGATGCATTGGCTGGAAAGAATCCTTGCTGGTATCGCTGGATTGCTTCTAATTTATCCTGAACGCATTTCTGATATAACTGGATTGATCATGTTTGCCGCTTTATTTGCTTTACAATATGTATGGAAACGTAACAGCCATAACAAACCACAAATGTCGACACAAGCATAACATAACGAAAAACCTGATCCTCGATACGAGGCTAATCAGGTTTTTCCTATTTTCTGGGAAATAAGTCGAAAGGTGTGGGATTTAGCTAAGCCAAGATATGTTTTTTATGAAAAAAGGTTGACTAAAGAGAAAGCAAGAAATATAATATAAAATGTAACTTAAATATAACGACTTGTTAGCTCAGTGGGAGAGCACTTCCTTGACAGGGAAGGGGTCGGGGGTTCAAGTCCCTCACAGGTCATCGTTGTTAAACCATTGATAAAAAAGGGTTTCTCGTAAATGAGGAACCCTTTTTTATTGTCTAAACAACCGTCTAACTGACCAAACAACTGACCAAACTAATTTCTTACCTCCAAAAACGCATTTCCTAAGTCTGAATCCATCTTTTTAGTTACGTGAGTATAGAGGTTCATTGTGGTTGAAATATCTTTATGGCCAAGTCGTTCTTGAATAGCATAAATCCCCACTTTTGAATACAGCTGTCAGGCTTCTTCAGAAGCCAAAAACGTTGATAAATCAACGATGTATAAAATCATGCATAATTTGATAAATAACGGGCAAGAGCCAAACCCTTGGTAATACTGGGTTTGGCTTTTGGGCTTACTTATGTTAACTAGTTTTGTATAGAGTATCATTTGATGAAGAAGATCCTCATTAATAAATGAACCTCCATTTACTCGCAACAAGTATTTATAGTGTCTACCTCAGTGTCTTCTTTGGTAAAAAAGAATTCCCATTCGTGACCATCAGGGTCAGTGATCCAAAATTTATCTTGTCTAGCATAACAACATTTTGTATCGTTCTCATCCCGTGAGAAAAATCCTTCCTTATCTAGTCTATCTTTGTGCTTTTTTAATTCATCTGTACTGGACACTTGAAAGCCAAAATGATTGATGTGATTTCCTTCTACACGGTCAACAGGTCGTAACGTAAAATTTAAACCCGGTTCTTCCAGCAAAAACTTCGCATAATTCGATTTCACTCTTGCAGGTTCTACACCAAATAATTTCGAATAAAAGACGATGGACGTATCTAAATTTGTTACATTTAAACCAACATGGATATTCATATTGTAATTCCTCCTAGTAAATTATTATATATATCAAATTTTTTTGATGTGTAAATCAAAAAAATTTGTTAACAACAAGTAGGACGAAACAGACAACATAATTCAGGAGATAGTAAATGATTAACCTGTTTTTGATTCAATTCATAATAGTTCCATTTCCCTTTCTTTTCTTGCTTAATCAGGTCTGCATCCATTAAGATTTTCAAATGATAAGAAAGTTTAGATTGAGGCATCTGCATAATTTCAGTAAGGTCACAAACACACACCTGACCCCGAGTGCATAATTCATTCATTAATTTTAAACGCTTAGGGTCTGCTAACGCTTTAAATGCGTTTGAATAATGTTCAAAAGTTTTTTCATTTGCAGAGATAGGTATGATTTGGTTTGGTTTCACTTGATTTCATTCCTTTTCACATCAAAAATATTTGATCTGTTTATAATATATCCTGCGCTTACTAATTTTACAAGTGATAAATCAAAAAAAATTGATGGGTTAAGTTAAACAGGACAACCCTATAGTTCTCCTGTTACTTTCCTGTTTCAGCAAATGTTTTTATTTTATATCCAATTTAGTCACGTATTACATGTCCTTTTTCAATACCGATAACATCGCTTATGTTAACTACATACCCCTTTAAATCTTCTTCAACGGAATGACTTTTTCAAATATATAAGTCAGAATGCATCATGCAATTAACGATGCTTGGAAATGAAATAAATGTAGTAGCTTACCTTTTTATTTGGTATATTTTTTAATAAATATTGTAAAGGAATGACCTATATGAAATTAATTAAACGATTTATTTTAAATCGTCCTGCTGAAAAGAGACTTACATATTTTTATGCTATGGTTGCAACGGATGAACAGGTGTGGTTACTACGCAACGAAAATGACGACTTATTACTGTTAGAAGATGATGATGGAGACTATCCATTTTTACTACCCGTTTGGCCAAGTCGAAGCTTTGCTGAAATAGAGGCTGCCAATTTAGATGAGTCATACGAAGCGTTCAACATACCACTTTCGGATTTTTTAGACGATTTACTATTTGATATTGAAAATGACGGTGGTGCCGCAGCGATTTTCCCAAATGGAAACGATTCAACCATTCAAAAACGTGATGAAATAAAAGAAATGATTAGTAATTTATAACAAGTAAGATACTCCCTCACATTAAATTGGAAAATAATAAATAAGACAAGATCGTACATCCAGTTTTATGTCATTTATTTAATAGGCCTAATACCAGCGGAGCTGCTATGAACCGCAATAATAAGTCAGAATCATATTAAACCATTGGTTTTATTAGGTATTTATCTGATTGGATGTAACAAAAGCGATCTATTTAGTTACAATGACATCCCTATATAAATTGTCTCCTAGAAATCTAAAAGACCGTGTAACAAAATACTGTCACAAAACTTTCTTGTAACAATATTCGCTTCAGATGCTTTTGAGACAAATAATTATAGGAAGTGTATTCTTATGGCTTCAATTATTCCTGTTTCTGTGCATTGGATAAACAATGTTATCGCCAATTTGAAACATATAATCCACCTCATATATGGTAACCTTCTTAAGGTTATCATATATGTGTTTTTTTATCAAATATTTTATAATATCATTTGTTTGTTTTGTTGTCAATAACTTTTTGGAAAAATCATATCAAGGAAAAACTACGCCAAAACAATAGGGAACGTCAATTGTTCCGTGTATATCCTGAAACCTCGAAAGAGAAGTATAATATAGATGGATTTTATTCAGTAAAAAGGTGCTTTACTCCAATAAGGGAGTAGAGCATTTTTTATTGTGCTAACCGTGCAGTATTGATGAAGAAGAATTCAAAAATACAAACGTTAGAAAAAGAGCACATTAGTATGTACAAATTCATTTTAAGTATACATAAGTTCCTTGCTGTAAATAATAAGAAAAAAATAAAAAATCCTTTCTGATTTAGACAAATCAAAGGCTTATTTATTCTAGGGAGACAGTTATGAAGGAGAAAAAAATAAGTTCACTTCAACTTTTTTATATAATAATTGGATTTGAGTTAGGAACAACAATGCTTTTTGGATATGGTGCAGGAGCTAAGCAGGATGCATGGTTAGTTATGGTGATTGGAATGTTAAGTGGGCTAATTTTAATGGGTGTTTTTACGCAATTATCGGCCTATTATCCAGGTGATACAATTGTTTCAATGATACCTAAAATTATAGGAAAGTATCTTTCTTATCCTTTAATCATGGTTTATATTTTTTATTTTATCTATGCTGCTTCTAGGGGTTCTCGAGATTTAGGAGAACTGATTACATCAACAATGTTGGTTGATACCCCAACCGTTATTGTTATTGGAAGTTTTATGGCACTAATGATCTATTGTCTTCGGGGTGGAATTGAGACTTTTGGAAGAATGGGGGAAATAATCTTTCCAATTTACATGATGTCACTGATTGTGGTTTGGATTCTGTTATTTAGTATTGAATCATTCAATCTTAAAAATCTTACCCCTGTATTAGGAAACGGTGTTAAACCAATTTTAAAAGAGGTTTATCCTGGCGGAGTAAACTTCCCATTTGGAGAAACATTTATCATCATGATGTTTTTTCCTTTTTTAAACAATAAAAGGAATATAAGAAAAGTAGGTATGTTTATCATTTTAGTTGGGGGAGTATTGCTTACAATTAATTCTATTATTGTATTATCTGTTTTAGGACCCGAAATTTACGGTAGGGATTTTTTTCCTCTTCTAACAGCTACTCGCATGGTTTCAATTGCGGATTTTCTTGAACGTTTTGATGTATTGATTATATTAATGATGGTATCAGGAGTATTTTTTAAGGTTGGAAGTTGGATATTTGGTGCATCCATTGCAATCTATCAATTATTCAAGCTAAATCATTCTAAATCGATACTACTTGCTCTGGGTTTTATTATTACACCCTTATCACTATTAATTGCAACTGACTTTGTTGAACATTTAAAAATTGGATTGGGATATAATTATTTTCTTTATTTCCTTGTACCATTGCAAATAATAGTGCCGATAATGCTACTTTTCATCGCTTTTATTCGGAAAAAGTTCAATCATAAAAACTCTTCTGTCTGAAGCTCAAGCTATCAGTAAAACATTAAGAAGACAACAATAACCTCTATATTATATAAGTAAGAATTAGACTTAGTTTAATAAAAATGCATAGTCCTATTGACCAGACTGGGCACCCAGTCAGGACAATAGGACCATGCATATTACTAACTTGTTTAACTAACTCCCTTTTAAGAACTGAAAAGTAAATTCAATTATTACATAATTTTACTCTTGTAGTAAACATTAAATTTATAACTAATAAAAGGACAAAATGATTATGACTGATAAGTTAGAAGCTATTCTGTGGAGTATAGCTTTCTCAGGCTTTGCTCAGTTATTAAACAGAAAATTTGTTAAAGGTATAGTTTTTCTTTTGTTTGAGTTTCTCATTAATGTTAATAGTAATTTTAACATGGTGATTTTTCAAAGCTTTCAAGGAAACATTAGAGAAGCGATCGAAGCAGCAAATTACCAATGGCTGATGTTCTAGCCCTGCCTATATATGTTTACTATGTGGGATGCGTATAAAGATGCCAAAGGAGAGACTCCTCCTTATTCATATTTTCCTTTTGTATTTGGGGCTTATTTTGTAACAATTGGGCTAATGTACTCTCCTTCACTAAAATTAGGACAAACATTATTTGGACCTGTGTGGCTTCCAATTTTGTGTTTAATTCCGGGTTTTTTGTTTGGGGAATTTATAACGAGTATGTTTTTGCGAATGAAGGTTGAATGAAAGTGGTTAATGTTTTGTACGAATATAAAAATGGAGGTTTTATCATGTCTCAAAAACAGGCTTTAACTTCAAGTGAATTAGGAACATTGTGGATGACCTATCAGGAAAAAACAATGAAACAGAGAATGCTTGAATATTTTATAGAACAAGCCGATGACACTCGAGCTAAAGAGATTATGCAAGATACTCATATGAAAATTATTAACTATCTTGAAGATATAAAAGCTATCCTCAAAAATGAAGGTGCTATCATTCCTGTCGGATACACAGAGCAAGATGTTAATATTGGCGTACCTAAACTGTATGACAACATGTTTGATATTATGTTTCTTCGTCTTCTCAAAGAAATAAGCATGGCATTACATACGCTTCATCTAAATATGGCATATCGCAAAGATATCATTCTCCTTTATAAGGAATTAACTGCATTTACCCAAAGTGTTTATGATGAATGCGTGGATTATTTGCAAGAGAAAGATGTTTTACCACGTCCTCCTGCAGTGACTATGCCAAAGTCTGTGGAGTTTGCAAAGGGAACCAGTTATATGAGTGGATTCAACTTATTTTCGGAAAAGCGAGCATTGAATACAGTGGAAGTAGCACATTTATATCATGCAATTGAATCAAATATTATTGGAATGCAATTAATAACGGGGTTCGCGCAAGTGGCAAATGAACCTGAAGTGAAAAAATATTTCGTAAAAGGAAAAGAATTAGCGAAAAAAATAGTAACGGACTATACACAATTATTTCTTCAAAGTGATATTCAGCCACCTTCAACATGGGGAGCAAATGCAACAGACTCAAAGGTAGCTCCTTTTTCAGATAAACTGATGATGTACTGTACCAGTCTGTTTTGCAGCTTTGGTTTAGGAAGCAATGCTTTAGGAACAGCATTTAGTTTACGAAGTGACCTCCCATTAAAAATGGTTAGTACAGCAAAAGACATATTAACTTTTGGGCAGGATGGTGGGAAAATTATAGCGAAAAATGGTTGGCTTGAAGAGCCACCACAAATGCAGGATAGGAACGATTTAACTAAATAAAGATAATTATTAAACAATACAAGCTCTCTTTACTATTTATGAGAGCTTGTATTATTTCAGTTAGATAAAGTATCGTATATTGTAATTAACCTGCACCTTTGTTGAAGAAGCATCCAGAAATGAAGATTAATAAAACTCAATATCAGTGATAACTAAACTCTCAACAACTGGACGATCACCGATTTTATCTAAATCAATTCTTTTTACGAGCATCTGAAGTAACATTTTCTTTTCAATTGAGTCCATGTGTTCCCAATTTTCACGAACATCATTTAAAACTTCGATCATTTCGTTAGGACTCATTTTTTCATTGATAGGTTGAAGGGAAGAGAGCTGCTTTTTAATTTCCTCTTCTTTTAAGTTTTCTTCATTCATTCTCTTAGTGAAATCCTCATCAGTTAACATCTCATTTACCCAGGCATACTGCCACTTTTTACGTCTTTTTTCTAATAACTCCAATTCAGCACGCAAAGATGATATTTTATGGTTTGCTCGATCTGCATCTTTAGTAGATGAAACATCGGTCAAGATATCAGTTTCTATTTTTATTTTTTCAAGTTCCTTTAAAGAGTGTTGCTCAATGAAGCGTTCAGACATATTTTTCTGGTCACATAAACCTAAAGCTTTGATTTTTATTTTGCAAATGGAAGAACTGAAGCTTACACTATTATTGAAATCAGTATGTTCGAAGGTCGAACGGTAGAAGCTAAAAAACAATTATTAAAGTTACTATTTGAACGTATAAATAGTGAATTGAATTTATCCCTTCAAGATGTTGAAATTACAATTTTTGAAACACCAAAACATAACTGGGGAATAAGAGGATTACCTGGAGATGAGTTAGTACTGAATAATAAAGTAAATATATGAGTAAAAGGGCGGTCAATTAGTGACTGCCTTTTTATTCAAGTAACGGATACGATTGTTCAAGAAGAATAATCGCTTTTTTCTTATTGAATAAACGGTACAGTTTAGCTTAAGAATGAATTTAAAAAGAGGGGAATAACCATATGGAAGAGAATGTTTAATATTAATTAAGTGGTGAATAAATTCTGATAATTTTTATGAAGGAGTGTAGCAAGTATGTTTCATGCAAAAGATGTTTTGTCTGACCAACTGTTAGCTAATGCAAATGAGCAAAGTTGGTACATACCTTTTTCAGAATCTGTTAAAAATTTGACAGAGGAAGAAGCTTTTTGGAAGGTGGGTGAAGAAAGTAATAGTATTGCCGAAATTGTACAGCATTTGCTTTATTGGAATGAAACGTGGCAAACAAGGTATAAAGAATCTAGTGTTCATGCAGTTCCGACAGTAGGAAGTAATGACAGTACATTTACCATTTTAAAAGATAAAACATTCTTTGAACTTCAAAAACAACTATTAGGAGTTCTTTTACATTGGCAAGAAATATTAACGAAAAAACAACTTGAAAGCGATGTTCAAGGGTTCTCCAATACTAAATGGTGGGAAGTATTAGGGAATGTAACAACACATAATGCATATCATATTGGTCAAATTATTTATATTCGGAGGTTACAAAAGAGCTGGAATCAAAACATTACGTAAGATTCTTATAAATATAGAACTGACGGTTGCGTAAGTTGAAGATGAAGATTGCAGATGGGATCTTTATGTTCTTATTATAGTGATAGGTAAGCTTTTGAAATTATCGCCAGCTTTTGTCGGGTAGGTCAGGGATATTGCTATCCCCCTTCCCCCCTAAGAACCGCACGTGTGCCTTTCAGCACATACGGCTCAAGCATGCATTTATCCTTGTCTAGACTAAATTAATCCGATTATTTTCTTTCTCTTTATGTACTTTTTGACGCTCCCAAGTTGAGACTTATTTGGGATGTCGGCCTTTGCAGGGAATACCTTGTGGTATTCCAGATGGCAAGATATGTGAACTAATTCTAGATTCTTATATTCATTACTTCCACCTTTGATTCTAGGGATTTTATGATGTATTTCTAAACCTTCAGCCCTATCTGCAATTGATTTACTACACAAAGAGCAAATGTACTTTTGTTTTTTCGCTAACTTTTGCCTATGTGCTACATTGTTTCTATTAAACTCTTTAATATCACGCTTTTCAAAATAATCTTTGAGATTTTTATTGAAAGGACTATAATCATATTTAATAACTACGTGTCGTTTAATTGGTATCCAAGACACCTTTTTTAATTGATTATTGGTTATCGGGTCAGTTAGAATCCAATTGTTATTACTTTGACCAGTTTTATCTGGCTTAAATTACCTTTTACTAATCCAATGCCAGTTCTTTTTTGGGTGAAGCCTTCGCAGAAACTTGTATTGAACTTTCCAAATATGTGCATCCATTTCAGAGAAGACTTTTTTGGCGACAGTTGGACTCCAGTAATTCGCCGTACCTAAAGCAATAGGGTTAAGCGTGTCGATTAGTTTTAGTACGTTTTTACCGTATAATTGCCTTGCCTTTTCGCTGATTTTCCTCTTCGCATTTTTAATACTATCCTTGGAAGGTTTGGTAAGAGTTTTACTACCATTATGAGTTTTGTATTTTCTTATATTGAAACCTAGGAAATCAAATCCTTCTTCAATATGTGTTATTTTCGTCTTTTCCATTGCTAACTCAAGCCCCCTAGTTTCAAGGTACGGCTTCAGTTTAATATATAAACCATTAGCATCTTCCTTAGTTTCACGAAGTCATAAGCATATTTTGTAACGGCAAACTTAGCCCGATTTTCATAGGTTGTTTTTAATTTCCTCTTTACCTTTCGGTATTTTATGTTAAGTAAATCTTCTAGACCATGTAGTGCAATATTAGCTAGAAGTGGTGAAATAATACCACCTTGAGGAGTTCCATCTTCTGATTCATGGAATACATCGTTGTCTAAAAAGCCTGCTTTTAACCACTTTGCTATTACATTAAAAGCTGGAAACCCTTTAATCTGTTCCAGAATTTAGTTATGGTTTAAATTGTCAAAACAACCTTTAAAGTCTCCTTCAAATATCCAGACCTTCTTGTTACCAACAGTGGTATGAATTCTTTCAATTGCATCATGACAATTCCTTTTTGGTCTAAAGCCATAAGAAGTTGGTTCAAATTTAACTTCCCACTGCGGTTCAAGGGCTAACTTAGCGATGTTTTGATAAATTCTATCTTTCATCGTCGGTATCCCTAACGGTCTAAGTTTCCCATTTTTCTTTTTGATGTAAGTTCGATAAGTTGGCTTTGGTCTGTAACACTTAATGTTCATATCCTTCATCTCGTAATAGAGTTAACTCTCTCATACGGAGTCAAAGCTTTATACCCATTGACACCCGCCGTTCGTTTCCCTTTATTAATTTGGGTAACTCTTCGAATAGAGAGTAGTAGTGCAGCTTCGCTATTCATTAGCAATCTTTGCAAATCTCTTACTTTACGGATCTTTCCTTGACTTTCGGCATGGTATATTCGTTGTTGTAATTTCTCTACATACTGACTAATGTTTAACCAACTTATGCTGTCCCAATCAGTAATGTATGGTAATGCGGACTTCCTTATAGAAGTGTTCATCGTCTGTTACCATCCTTTTAAAATATTCATCAACGCTTTATCCCATGTTGCACACTAATTGGAATTCAGCACCCTTTCGGGTTATGTCAGATACATTATCCACCCAGTTATTTCCGATTCCTGTTGCCTTTCGACAAAGTGGCTTTTGCTTTCTCCAATTTCCCTTATCTACTAGGGAGTTGGGCTTTGCTTACGCTTAGCTTACCTAAGTAAGGACCCCATTGGACTTAACAAGTTCAACTTCTGTCAGATACGAGTAGGTTAGGTATATCCAATGGATAGGTTACACTTAGCTGGACAAAAAAATTAAGGGCTAGCAGACTGATAGAGAAATAAGTATATCAACCCTT
>NZ_CANNCR010000050.1 GCF_947503125.1 uncultured Metabacillus sp. | reverse complement strand
AGTTGAGTCATCGATCGATGGCTTGTTTTGCTATGCCCATTTTTTAACTGGGTGCCCAGAGTATTCATTTCAGACTTTAACCTCACAATCTCTTAAGTATAAAAACAGTATTGCCATATTTTTAGAGTTTATACGTAATGGAGATTGATATTTTTTGATATCCAGATAGAATGAATTTTAAAGATGCTTTAAACCAATATATAGAAGCGAAGGTATCATTAACTTAAGAAAAGTAAGGTATAATGTTTAATGATATACTTGAAAAAAGGAAAGTGGAGAGTAATATGTGTACTCCAAGCTTATTACATACAGTTAGGGCATAGGAGGCTGTCATGCCAAGAACAAAGTACGTAGAAATATATGAAGACTTAAAAAAGAAAATAGAGCAAAATGTTTACCAGTATCAACAACTCCTGCCTTCAGAGAATACATTGGTCAAAGAGTATGACTGCTCTAGAAATACATTACGAAGAGCCATCGGAAATCTTGTGAACGAAGGGTATGTGCAAACCAAGCATGGGAAAGGTGCCCGCATCATTTATCAGGATTTTAAGAAGAATGAATATATGTTTGGTGAGACGGAAACGTTCAAGGAGTTTGCTATCAGAAACCATAAAAAGCATCGGACAGAGGTCATCGTTTTTGAGGAGTTGGTTGTAGATCAAAGCATTCATGAGCATACGATGTTTCCAATCGGTGTTGAGGTGTATCACTTGAAGCGTGTCCGCTATTTAGAAGGGAATCCGGTTATCATGGACTATAATTATTTTAGGAAAGATATTGTTAAAGAATTAACAATAGAGATAGCAGAGGATTCAATTTATGAATACTTAGATAGAGAGCTGGATCAGCGAGCGGTCACCGCAAAGCGGAAAATGGTAGTAGAAAGAGCAACCGAGATGGATGAGAACTATTTAAAATTAGATGGATTTAATAGTGTCGTCGTTGTAACAAGTCATATTTTTAATGCAGATGGGGTGATGTTTGAACATACTCAATCAAGGCATACTCCAGGTAACTTTGTATTCTTCGACCAAACACAGCGAAAATAAGAAAAGTGTGCGAGAAGAAGCTCTCGTACACTTTTTTCGTTATTTATTGATAGGAAAGTTTTGTACTTCGTTTTTTGTGTCTAGCTCCAGCGCCTAGCCCCTCATGAATTGAAGGCAAAGAACGCCTTCTATTTCATGAGTGTCTTATTTGCCCTTGGCTGAGCAAGGCGCTTGCGCTTTTCTTATACCAATTTTGATGCTAAATGGATAAACACGCTTGACGTCCAGGTATGGGCAAGATCCCTTAATCCTTTTCCCGTTTCAGCATGAAAGTTTTCTGCAAATCCTCCATGTTTACACAGCTCAAGGAACTTCTCGGTTATTTCATTTGCTAATTGTTGTTCCCCGCATTCTTCAAATGCTTCTACAAACAGAAGTGTGGTAGGAGCCCATATTGGTCCTCTCCAGTAGGCATCCTCCTCGTAATAAGAGCTGTCGATGGCTTCTGAAGCGATACCCCACTTTGTTAAATACCTTTCGCTCTTTAGAACATTGATCATTTTCTTTTTAGCAGCCCCAGGAAGTTTGTTAGCCAAGATGATTGACATTAAAGGAAGGATTCCTTGGCTTTTAATCACTTTACCGTCTCTTGTAAAACGAGCGACTGGAAGGTCCTCAACAAGGAAATATTCGCAAAATTTCTGCGTGTATTTTGTAGATTGCTCTTCCCAATATTTCTGATCTTTCACTCTTTCAAGTTTTTCTGCGACAACAGCCAGCATATCCATCGACTTGATCAAGAAGGCTGTTAAGTCTGGTGAATCGATGATGTTTGCATCTCTGAACACCGTGCTGTTGTCCTGTCCTGAATCATTTCCGTGATGGTATTCGCAAATTCCGTCACCATTAAAGTCTTTGTACTTAAGGTAAAATTCTACATGTTTCTCGATTTGAGTATATATTTTTTCTAATTGTTCAGTGGTCAATGTCATTTTTTCCATCATCTTTAATACGAATAACCCTTGTACAGGAGGCTTAGAAAAATTCCAGCGAATGGTCGAATCACTGACGGAACCTGGAATCTGTCCCTTGTCGTCCTGATGATCGAATAATAACTGAATTTGATCCCATGCGAGCTCATCATCGACACCTGCGAGTGCTAATGCGTTGAAAGCATTATCCCAGCTCCAAACGCCTGGGAAATTTGAATTCGACATATACATGGCTTTTCTCTTCAAAAGCCCTTGTTCATTCACGATACATGTCCAATTTAGATAAGCAGCTTCCCTTAGGGTTTGTTGATATCTTTCAGGAACATCAGGCTGTTTAGATAAGAATTCCAGAAAATGATTTGTGCTCTTATCCAATGCTTCTTCAAACTTGTACTCTCTTTTTTCTGGAACTGCCCCGTTTGTAGGAATATCTTCAATGACACATAAAAATTCATTTGACTCTTCCGTTGAGATGATTTGGATACTAGATAGGTTTTCGGCTTTGTTTGTGCTGCCTGTTGTATCCATGAAGACGTTTTGCTCAAGCGTGACTGAGCCTTTTGGAGCAAAGATCATGTATTTTGTCAAATTCTTGTAGCTGTTGACAATGCAGTATTCTTCACCGGTGTTTCCTAAGAGATAGTTATATTCGTAATTGAAGATTGGCTGGGTATCAAGGATCAGCCCAACGTTTTCCCCTCGACCTTGCACAAAGATTCTTTCAGCATCTTCAAAGCATACAGAGATTTCCCCACCATCAAATGAGAGGACAATCTTAAATTCATCTGCTTCATAGGTGTACTCAACTGGATTCCTCTTTAACGTTGGGATGATTTTCAGAGCATTTTGATGCTGTTTGGATTTGCCTCTTACTGATTTAATAAAAAGTCCATTTTTCTCCGGGATCGGGCTTTCTTGGTATGTGAGAGCCATGTAAGAACCATAATGACTCATAGGTGTGACTCGTATGTCCAAATTGAACACTCCCTTTCACAAATTTACTTGACAACAAATTATACTGTACTATAATAAACTTGTTTAAACAAGTTGAAAATTTATGTAGGCTATTATGTAGAGGGGGTTATCGCATGGCTTTTAAAGATCAAGTTTCAAGCATCATAAAAAATATTGGCGGGTCTGAAAACGTCAGTAATGCATCACACTGCGTGACAAGGCTGCGCTTAGTATTGGTAGATGAAAGCCTTGTTAATAAAGAAGCGTTAGAGGAAAATGAACTGGTGAAGGGAACTTTCTCAGCAAATGGCCAATTTCAAGTCATCATTGGTCCCGGGCTTGTAGAGAAAGTTTACAGTGAGTTTGTAAGCCAGACCGGTGCAGAAGAAGTAAGTAAAGATGAAATGAAGAAGATTACTGCTGAAAAAGGGAACATCATTCAAAAAGGTGTCCGCGTCTTGGCAGACATCTTTATTCCGATCCTTCCGGCAATCGTTGCAGCAGGTCTTCTATTAGGATTAAATAACCTGCTTGCAAACCCTGGTATTTTCTATGACAACAAATCCTTGTTGGATGTGTATACTGGCTGGACAGGATTTGCAGAATTCATCAATGTCATTGCCAATACGGCATTTACATTCCTGCCTGTACTCATTGCATGGTCTGCTGCTAAGAAATTCGGTGGGAATCCGTTATTAGGGATCGTGTTAGGTCTATTATTGGTACATCCTTCCTTAATGTCTGCATATGCGTATGCAGAGAATCCAAGTGAAGTGGAATACTGGAGTCTATTTGGATGGGAGATTGCCAAAATCGGTTATCAAGGACAAGTTCTTCCTGTTATTTTTGCGACATGGATTTTAGCCTGGTCTGAGAAGCGTTTAAAACGCGTTATTCCAGATAATTTACAAATGCTATTTGTGGCACCGCTCGCATTAGTCTTCTCTGGTCTCTTAACATTTGGAGTTATTGGGCCGATTACGATGACAGGATCTAACTGGATCACCGATGGTATTCTCTATTTGTTTGACGTATCACCTGCGTTTGCCGGAGGCGTATATGGATTTATTTCCGGTCCGCTTGTCATTACTGGAATGCACCACATCTTCTTAGGGGTAAATCTGCAAATGGCCGGTTCAGTTGGCTATGTTACTTTATGGCCAATCGGGGAAACGGTTACACTCGCTCAAGGTGCGGCTGCGTTGACCATGTTCTTTATTCTGAAGCAAAACCAAAAATTAAAAGGTGTGTCACTTACTGCAACATTATCCGCTTGGCTCGGGGTAACTGAACCAGCGATTTACGGGATCAACCTCAGATTCAGATATCCTTTCATTGCCGTTATGGTAGGGAGTGCAATCGGAAGTGCCTATCTAGCGGCGCAAGGTGTGAAAGCTACTTCTGTTGGAGTGGGAGGAGTTCTATCTTTCCTTTCTGTTTATCCGGAACAATGGAGCTTCTATTTCATAGGGATGGCCATCACATTTATCATCACCGTTGCGTTAACTTTTGGGTTCTTTAAAAGTAATTTATTTAAGTCTGGTCAAGCTGTTGAGAAAAAAACAGAGGATAAGGGGAAAAAATCCTTGAAGCTAAATACACTATGAAAAAGTGTTTAGGGATAAATGATATATAAATAAACTAGCGAAGAATCCCTTTCGATCGAAAAGGGATTTTTTTCTTTTACCGGAAAAATACTGGTTTAAAAGGTGTTTTTAATCAAACTTTATTTTTCTATTAAGTAGATAAATTCGAATGTGATCAAAAACTTAATTAAATGGACTGATTGCTCAGTCCATTTTTTTATTTTTTACAGTTTGAACGTTTAAAAAAACTGTTTACACCGTTAAATAACGATGTTAATATGTCATTAATGTAGTAATAAATATTACACAAACTAATAAAGTTGTTATTTTTACTACATATGGAGTGCATTTTTTTAGTTATCTTTGAAACCGTTATCAATCGGTTTTAGAAGAAAACTAGAATTGAGGAATGAAACATTATGTTAATGGGGGAGTGTATGCAATTGAGTTATACAGCACCGCTTTTGTCTCAAGAAATAATTGAAAGGGCCAAAAAACTAAATACAACAGTTATTTCAGATGCACTAGGTTGTACCGGTTCAATGGATTACAAAGTGAAGCCAGTTTCACCTGGGATGAGAGTAGTTGGAACTGCTTTAACAGTTGAGTTGAGAGCAGGAGATAATCTTTTCTTACATCAGGGAATTTACTGCGGGGGCGAGGGATATGTGCTTGTCGCAGATGGAAAAGGACATACAGAAAATGCTTATCTGGGTGAGTTAATGGCTGGAGCAGCAAAAGCTCTTGGTCTTGAAGGAATCGTCATTGATGGGCTTGTTCGTGATAAAGAAATGCTTAGTGAAATTGGGCTGCCGATTTTTGCAAAAGGCTTCATTCCTAATGGGCCATTTAAGGATGGTCCTGGTGCAATCAATATACCAATATCCTGTGCTGGAGTTACCGTTCATCCTGGTGATTTAATTGTCGGAGATGATGATGGCGTAGTTGTTGTCCCGAAAGAAAAAATTGAGAACGTACTCGTAAAGGCGGAAGCAAAACTTAAATATGAGGAAAAACGTCTGCAGACAATTGTTAGCTATGAAGAGAGAAGAAAACAAGGTAATACAAATACGGACAGTATAGCCCCGGAATGGCTGGCTGGAAAAATGAAAGAATTTGGTTTTTGAAGGAGAGAAGAGTTTATGCATTTGGGATTTATTGGATTTGGGGAAGCAGCATTTGAATTAGCGTCAGGTCTAAACGAGCAAGGAATAGGAAAAATGAAGGCATATGATCCACTCTGGATTGTGCCGGAATACAGTGAACTTATTCGAAAACGGGCTAAAGTGTCAAATGTTACAATGGTGGAATCATTAGAAGAGGTCATGAAAGAAGCAGAAGCTGTCATTGTTGCAGTACCTGCACACAGAGCGCTTGAAGTAAGTGAACAACTAATGCCACATGTTAATAATAAAAGCATTTATATTGATGTTTCTGCAGCAAATCCTAATGTCAAAAAGCAGATATCGTTAAATATAAACAATTCTGGCGGAAAATTTGTAGATGCTGCGATGATGGGACCATTGCCGGTTTATAAACATCGAGTGCCTATTCTCGCGAGTGGAGATGGCGTAGATGTTTTTATTGAAAAGATGTCTGTTTATGGTATGAATATCGAGAAGGTTAGCGAAATACCTGGTGATGCAACTGCTGCAAAATTAATACGAAGCATTTATATGAAAGGAATTGTTGGGCTGTATATTGAATTGCTAGAAGCTGCTCACCATTTTAATGTCGAAAACCTTGTCATTGATTCACTGAGTGAAACGATAAACGGCAGAACATTTGAAGAAACAATGAATCGTCTCGTGACGGGAACAGCACTTCATGCAACTCGACGTTCCATTGAACTTGGCGGCACAATTGATATGCTGGAATCAGCAAAGATTGATTCATCGATGTCGGCAGCAGCTAAAGCCAAAATTGAAAAACTTGCTTTATTAAATTTAAAAGAGAAATATCATGGTGAAAAGCCGGATCACTGGCGGCAGGTCATTGAGGCGTTTAAAGTGACAACATAAAAATACATGACGAATGTTTGAGGTTAATCATCTTAAAAATTTCGAAAGAAGGTGTAGGTATGGGGATTGGAATCTGGGCATTATTAGTATTTATTGGCATCATTATTTTTTGGAATCTAGTACTAAAACGTAATATTGCAGAAGCAATGCTTGCAGGCTTTCTTGCAACTTCTATGTTTGGTGGTACAAAATTCTTTGATTTAATATGGAGTGGTCTCCTCTTTGCTGGTACAAATGATGTTTTGTATGCGTCTGTCGCGTTTGTGTTTATGGCGTATGTCATTGATCATACTGCCATCATTGCCAGTTTGGTGAAAATATTGAATTCTTTGCTTGGGCGGCTCCCTGGTGGGGCTGCATATGTTGATACAATCGCATCTGCAGTAATGGGAACGCTTGCAGGATCGAACTCGGGAAATACAGCTACGACAGGTTCCATTACAGCACCGTGGATGGTGAAATCCAATTTCACCCGGGAACGAGCAGCTACCATTGTAGCCGGCAATGGCGGTCTTGGTGCAGCATTACCTCCTAGTGCATCGATGTTCATCATGCTTGGGTTCGCTCCCATTGCAGCTGTTGTATCAGAGGGTGACTTATATGTAGCCCTGTTTATTTCAGGAATTTATCAAGTTATTTATCGTGTGTTTCTCATCATGTATTTTGTTAAACGTGACAATATTAAAGCGATTTCACCGGAGTTTATTCAGCCGCTGAAAGAAGCGATGAGGACAGGCTGGAAGTCAACATTGATTTTCTTTGGAGCATTAATTCCGATTGTCGTCACGATCGGCCCCTTTGCCGAACGTTTTATGGCAAATCCAAATATCGGGGAAGACGCAATGGAGAGCATCTCACTTATCACGTGGATACCGATTTTAATCATTTTGATCAGCGTGATGGTCGGGTGGACAAGGTTACCAAAAACAGCAGTGGGCTGGTCTGATTTTTTAAATAAAGCTATTCCTCGCTTTTCAACGATCGGCGCTTTGCTTGTGTTCGCATATGCGTCAAGCCAAGTACTGACAGATCTCGGTCTTCCTGAAGATTTAACAACTGTAATGGAGTCTATCTCCATTTCTAAGTGGCTAATGGTACTGTTTATTTCGCTCCTTGTTGCACTCGTTGCCGGTCCATTGTCATCAACAGCTACTTTAACGGCCATTGGTATGGTTGCTTTTGCGGCAATGGTGTCAGCGGGGGTTGATCCTTTGCTTGCAGTAGTAGCAATTCTCGTTTTTGCATCCACAGAAGGTGCATCGCCTCCGGCTTCCGGATCGATCTTTATTGCGGCCTCGCTTGCAGGTGCCAGTCCTGAAAAGACATTCGTCCCGTTAGTTGTCTATTATGTGGTTCCAATTTTATTGATCGGTTATTTGATTGCAATGGGTTTCTTGCCAGTCCTAGTCTAAAGGAGAGTGGAAAAAATGAGAAAAATTATCGCCTTTTTATTTAAAACCTGTCTTTTGTTGTTTTTAATCGGTGGGACGTGTCTTGTCTTCGGGCAGCTGGCTGGTGTCCTGTTTCAAAAAGGTGATTTGATTGTGAAATCTTGGGAAGTGTTTGCGAATCCAACCTTCATGATCAGTGCGATTGCTGGTATTTTCGGTTTCATTCTCGGCTATTTCCCTAAAGAAAAAGTGGCTGAAGAGGATGTATATTCTTCAGATGAATTCAGTGATGAATTAGAACATGTTCGCTAACTAAAGCAGGCAGACGAATCCAACTGGGTCCGTCTGCTTTTCCAATTTAATGTATGATAAAAGGGAAGGGTTGGGGATGATGTGACGAAAAGAAAAACGATAACGAAACATTTTGTTTTTATATGCACGGCGTTGTTTATGGTGAGTATTGCCGGAAGCAGACCGCTTATCCCGCTTTATGCAGATGAACTTGGGGCAAGTCATGCTGAAATTGGCGTCATTGTCGCTTTATTTTCTTTTTTTCCATTGTTTTTATCAATTCAATCGGGAAAAATAATTGACTTGATCGGCGTGAAAGGACCACTAATTGCAAGTATTTTGTTCGGTATTTTATCTATGGTCATTCTAAGTGTTTTTCATAATTTAATTGGCGTGTACATTTCACAAATCTTCGCCGGTCTCGCGCAACTTGTGTTTGTCTTGTCGATGCAGGCTTTTTCAGGTCAATTTCCAAAAAGTAAACTGCGTGAGTATTATATTACGGTATTCAGTATTGCTGTTGCGGCGGGGAGTTTTGCCGGACCACTCCTTTCAGGTTTCTTAACTGATTCGATCGGTTATCGTTCCGCTTTTTTAACATTAATTTTCGTGTTAGTGGGAATGCTGCCATTATCTTTATTCTTTTCAGGGAAAAAAGCGATGTCGATCCAGGATAAAAGAAATGAAGGGAAGTCATTTCAATTGCTGCGGCTTCCTGATTTACGAAAAGCAGTGCTGGTCAGTTCCGTAGGGCTATTGGCAAAAGATATGTATATTGCCTTTTTTCCTTTGCTTGCAGCAGAAAGTGGTTTACCTGCTTCTGTGATTGGTGTAATTATTGCTCTCAATGCAGGAGCGGGGATGTTTATTCGGAGCTTTTTACCATGGGTTTCCCAGAACTTAAAGAGGGATGTAATCATTACGATTTCGATTCTCGTCTCCGGGGCTGTTTATATGTTGAATCCGCTGTCCAATCATGTCCTCTGGCTGAGTATTTTATCCATCATTCTCGGGTTTTGTACGGGAATTTGTCAGCCTTTATCGATCTTTGCAACGATTATTGCTCTGCCTAAAGAGCGTGTAGCAGAAGGGCTGGGGCTTCGTTTAACGTTTAATAAATTGACTCAGATTATTGGTCCGCTTTCATTAGGATCGTTATCTTCTGTAGTTGGGATGTCTGGTATCTTTTATGCGTGCGGAGTCATCATTTTGATGGGTTCTTTTCATCCGGACAAGTTTCTTTTTTACAAGAAAGAAAAATCGTGATAATATTTTCTCAAATGAAACACGGTGGAAAATTTACTACAAAAACCACCTGTCTGGAGAGATGATATGGAAAATCCGATCGTGAAATTACAGCAAAAGATTGGCGAATTAACAGAAACGCAGCGAAGAGTGGCCGACTATATTATTAAACATCCACTTGATGTAGCCTTCTTGACGGTAGATCAACTTGCAGGTGTAGTAAAAACAAGTACGACAACGATCATGCGGCTAACATTTAACCTTGGCTATTCAGGTTATACTGAATTTCAAAAAGGACTTCAAGAAAATTTGAGGAACCAGGCTGCTCCTCAGACAAGACTTGAAGCAAATATAAAAGGAATTGATGAGGACGATCTTTGGGGTCGATATGCAGAAAAACAGATTGGCAATATTCAAAACACGATTGATATGATTTCGCATGAGACGCTCGAACATACGCAAAAAATGATATTGTCGGCTAACCGGATTATTTGTACGAGTGTCAGGAGCGGGCTGCCAGTTGCGCAATACTTAACTCATGGATTAAATCGACTCTTTGGCAATACTAGCCTTGTTGTGGCTGATGTAAGTGATTGGGTAGATAGTGTTGTCAATATGGATGAAAATGATTTAATGATTGCTATCACCTTCCCGCGTTATGCGCGGAGAATTATTGATTTTGCCCGGACAGCGAAAATGAATGGGGTAAAAATTATTTCCATTACTGATAGTTATTCATCCCCACTTGCGTCACATTCAGACTTAGTATTGCCATGTAACTCAAGCAGTATCGCTTTTCATAATTCGGCTGTCTCATCAATGTTTGTTGCAGATTATATTATCAGTGCTCTTGCCATTAATTATCCCGAACAAACAAAAAAACGTCTTGATAAGGTAAATGCAATTTTGACGGATATGAATTATCACTCAGTGGATTAATGTAATCCATGTTAGATTTTATTACTTAAAATAATAAATGTAAGAAAAAATATAAAAAATAACGTTAGATAATCTTACTGAAATGCATACAAAGAATTTTTCATCCTGTATTGTTAAAGTATCAAAAGCAAAGGGGCTGTTAAAATGAAAAAATCTGAGGTAGGATTCCTTACATTTATTATTTTAACAATAAAAATTGCATTTACTTACTAAGTGAACGTAAAAATCGCACTTATACGTTTATTCGTTTAACGATAATAGAAAGCAGGCTGTCTCAAAACAGAAGTGTCTGATTCCACAATCACCATTATATCTGAAATTAAGATTGTAAGAATTCTCAGTTATAGTGATTGTTGCAAAGGTCAGACCCATTTGAGACAGCCTGTTTTTGTTAAATTTCAAAAAGCATTGACAGTACATATCCACTCTGATAAATTATTTTATAATAATAAATTCGATGAAGAGAAGAGTAAGATAGCACCCCTGAACTAAAGAGAAACCAACAATTGGTGAGAGTTGGTGTTAGGAGCTTTCTGAAAGTCATCTCTGAGATGCGAGACTGAAATGAGTAAGTTTTGACGGGTTTTCCGCCGTTATAACGGAATGCGTATGTTCGTACGCAGATTGAGAGCCGCAGTTTTTTTACAATGCTGCGGAATTAGGGTGGTATCGCGAGTACAGGCTCGTCCCTTCATATGGGGGCGGGCTTTTTATTATACGTTAAAAATATAAATTTGCAGCGCAGGAGAAAATTCGACGTAGGGGCAAATTTTAAGAATGAAGTATAAGTGCAACTAGGCAGTCGCACTGCGCCTAAAGGCTTGGCGCCAGCCAAGTTTTCTTTATGTGAAAATACTAAGAGGAGAGAGTATATTGTGAAGAAGCTGGATACTTTATTAATTGGACTTATGTTATTTTCAATGTTTTTTGGAGCAGGCAATTTAATCTTTCCTCCCTTTTTGGGAGCTGAGTCAGGGACATCTTTTTGGTCTGCCATCATAGGCTTTATAATCACAGGGGTTGGTTTGCCGTTTGCGGTTTTGCTTGCTGTTTCTTTAGTCCCTGGAGGGGTGCAAACAATTGGAAATCGCGTTCATCCTATTTTTAGCGTTGTTTTTATGGTTGTGATTTATTTAAGTATCGGACCTTTTTTAGCGATACCGCGAAACGCAAATGTGGCATTTGAAATGGGAATCAAGCCGTTTTTACATGAATCAATCAGTTCATCACTGATTTTACTTCTCTTTACTGTGATATTTTTCCTTCTTGTCTATGTTGTTAGCTTAAATCCAGCCAAAATGGAAAAATACATGAGTCGCTGGATTACACCAATCCTCTTGCTCGCGATGGTGATACTATGTGTTGCGGGTTTTATGAAATTAGATGAGCCTTTGCAAATGCCAACAGAGCAATACGAGACAGGTGCGTTTTCAAAAGGCTTTATCGAGGGGTACAACACAATGGATGCTCTTGCTGCTTTAGCATTTGGGATTGTCATTCTCACATCCATTCAGCAAAGAGGAATTTCAGAAAGAAAGCAATTAACAAACTATACGCTTAAGGCAGGGTTGATTGCAGGTGGGTTGCTGTCATTAGTCTATATTACTCTAGGATTAATTGGTGGAAAGATGGCTGGAAATGGACAATTTGAAAATGGGACTGATATTCTTTCAGCAGTCGCAACCCTCTTATTTGGCCAAAGCGGGAATATTCTATTAGGTTTCATTTTCACCCTTGCCTGTTTTACAACCGTTGTCGGTCTTACGACAGCTTGCGGACAATATTTTTCAAAGTTGCTGCCAAAAATAAGCTACAAAATGGTTGTTTTGATCATTACGCTGATAGGCTTCACACTATCAAATCTAGGACTAAATCAAATATTGAAATTTTCAGTCCCGTTTCTTGTTACCGCCTATCCATTAACAATCGTGTTAATTACCCTTACCTTATTTCATCGCTTCTTTAAAAATACAAAAAGAGTTTATGGAAGTGCGGTCCTCTTTACAGCTATATTTGCAGTAATCGGAGGACTAAAAACATTCGGGTTAGATTTAGGTGTGGTTCAAAGTTTACTGGAAATCCTTCCATTCTCATCAGCTGGATTAGAATGGATTGTACCGGCAATTGTTGGGGGATGTGTTGGAGTAGCAATAAGCAGCCTTGATAAAAATTCACATACACTAAAGAACTCCAATTCAATTTAAAAAATAGAAGGAAGCATACTGTCTTGGGACGGTTGCTTCCTTTTTTAGTGGCAAAAAGAGGATTTAGTAAACGTTACTTTTATTAAATTGTAGGAGAAAAGATGAAAAAATGCTTTTGAAAGCGTATTCTCTCTGGTATAGTATAAAGTAGGACATAAGTAAACTTTACTAAAAAGCATGGTGATAGGATGGCGACAATAAAAGACATAGCGAATGAAGCAGGGGTGTCGACTGCAACAGTATCAAGAATATTAAATAATGATGCAACATTATCTGTCGGAGATGACACGAGGAAAAGAGTACTGGAAGTTGCACAATTATTAAATTACAAGCCGACAAGAAAGAGAAATACAAAAAAGACAGAAATTGAAAATTATACGATTGGGATTGTTTCATCAGTTACTCAGGAGGAGGAGGTACATGACCCATATTTCATGTCGATCCGCTTAGGAGTTGAAATGGGCTGTGAAAGCCTTCCATTAACGATAAAAAGTGTCATTAGACCAGGGAATGAATCTTCTTTCGATGTGCTGAAGGAATTGGATGGCGTGATTGTGATTGGTGGAATTTACCCGGAATCTTTAAGCGAGCTTTATCATCATAATCAAAATATTGTTTATATTAACAATTTAGCTGTCAAAGGAAATTATGATATCGTGGCTTCTGGTTATGATTGGGCAACAGAAGAGGCATTGGAATATTTATTGAATCTCAAGCATTCAGACATCGGCTTTTTGGGCGGAAAAGATTATTTTTCTAGACTACAGGATAAGCAGGTTCTCTACGATACTGAGGATATTAGAAAGGCCGCCTTTGAAAGTTTTATGAGAAAAAGAGGGCTTTATAATCCTGATAATATTTATATCGGCGACTGGGGAGCCAACGGCGGCTATCTGTTGATGAAACAAGCGATTGACAAAGGGAATTTGCCGACCGCTTTTGTCATCTCAAGTGATCCAATGGCAATAGGAGCGATGAGAGCACTTTATGAAGCGGGAATAAAGGTGCCGCAGGATGTTTCGATCATAGCCTTTAATGATATAGAGGCAGCAAAATTTTTAAATCCACCGCTTACTACTGTGAAAATTCATGCAGATGAAATGGGAAAAACAGCAGCAAAACTTTTGTATGACCGGATAAAAGGCAGATCCATCCCGATAAAAGCTATTCTCGGGACAGAGCTGGTCATTCGCGACAGCTGTCAGCGTAGAGAAGATTCATAAAACAGAGGGGGGATAGCCCTCTGCTGTTTTATGACAAAATGTTGCAGGACAGAAGAAGTTGTAGTGGAATAATTTTTTTTACTTCCGACTAAAAAACACATTGACTTCTAATTTCACTATTATATAATATGGTTATAGCAAGTTAACCGCTTAACCGGAGGCAATATGAAACAGAAAATTACAATTCGAGAAGTAGCAAAACACGCTGGTGTCTCATCTGCAACGGTATCTTATGTGCTCAATGGAGTAAATAAAGTATCAGATGAAACGAAAGAAAGAGTGTTGCAAGCGATTGAAGAGCTGAATTATCAGCCTGATTTCACAGCAATCAGCCTTTCTAAGAGAAAATCGAATATGATCGGTATTATCATGCCGTTAGTAAACGATTCTCTTTCACCAATCTTTAAGGAAAATCATTACTTTAGTGAGCTTCTTAGCGGAGTAGAATATGTATGTCGTAAAAATGGCTACGATTTTCTTATCTCTGGAATCTCAAAGCCGGAAGAATGCAAAAACTGGGTCATGAAGCGCAACTTAGATGCACTTATCGTGTTAGGGAAGTTTCCCCTAAAAGTATTCAAAGAAATGAAAACGTTATCTACACCATTGGTTTTTGTTGATTCATTCGAGGAGTATGCGAATCTTTACCATAATATCCGCATTAATGATGAACATGGAGGATATTTGGGAACGAAGCACTTAATCGAATTAGGACATGAAAAAATATGTTTTATTCCTAATGGAAAAGTAGACTGTGATGTGGATGGGCAAAGGTTCCTTGGCTTTAAACGCGCACTAGCTGAGGCCGATATCCCCTTTCATTCAGAGATGGTCATTGAGGGAAGAGCCAATTCCTTTGAAAAAGGCTATCAAATTGGAAAAGAAATTGCACATGACCAACAGATGACAGGCCTTTTTACTTCATCAGATATTACGGCGCTAGGAATTATGAAATCGCTTAACGATCATGGAAAAAGAGTCCCAGAGGATATTTCAATTGTCGGTTTTGATGATTTAATGATTAGCCGCTATTCATCACCAAGCTTAACAACGATTCGCCAAGATGTTTTTCGTAAAGGAGCTGTTTCAGCAGAAACGGCCATTAACGTTATTGAAAATAAAGGGCTGGAGCCGGAACAAATTATGCTTCCTGTTGAACTTGTAGTACGAAGCTCTACAGGTACCATTTAAGGAGGTGAGTTCATCTAATCACATCGCACAGTTGTTAACTGGAATACTATGAACAAAATTAATAGATTAGGGTGGATAACAATGACAAAAGTAACGGTATGGAATGAAAATAGACATGAACAAAAAAATCAAGTAGTTAGAGAGATTTATCCAGCAGGAATTCACGGAGCGATTGCCGAATTTTTACAAGCGGATAACTATGAAGTGAAAACAGCAACACTTGATGAGCCAGAGCATGGCTTGACTGAAGAGGTATTAAATCATACAGATGTGTTAGTTTGGTGGGGCCATTTGGCACATCACGAGGTTTCCGATGAAATCGTTGAAAGAGTGCAGCAGCGGGTGCTTGATGGAATGGGATTAATTGTTCTTCACTCCGGTCATTTTTCAAAAATCTTTAAAAGATTAATGGGTACAAGCTGTGATCTAAAATGGCGTGAAGCTGATGACAAGGAGCGCATTTGGGTAGTAGATCCAAGCCATCCAATTGCTGAAGGTATTGGCGAATACATTGAGATTGAGAAAGAAGAAATGTATGGCGAACACTTTGATATCCCAGCTCCAGATGAGTTGATTTTTACAAGCTGGTTTGAAGGCGGAGAAATATTCCGCAGCGGCTGTGTGTTCAAACGTGGAAATGGAAAAATTTTCTACTTCCGTCCAGGGCATGAAACATACCCAACTTATCATAATGAGCAAGTACAACAAGTTATCAAAAATGCAGTGAAATATGTGAAACCAGTGGATCGCAAGCGTCCCGTATATGGAAATGCGAAGCCGCTTGAAGCAATTGCAGTGAAATAAGAAAAGCGCAAGCGCCTTGCTCAGCCTAGGGCAAATAAGACGCTCATGAATGGAAGTCGTTCTTTGACTTCTATTCATGAGTGGCTAGACCCTAGAGGGGCTAGGCGCTGGAGCTAGACACCAAAACTAAGTAAAAATTTATACTTTCTGCTTATCTTTAAAAAACATAAATGATAAAGCGGCTGTCTTAACCTTTTGAGACAGCCGCTACATAAAACGGGAGGAGTTTTAACAATGGCTAAATTACGAATCGGTGTTATTGGATGTGGAAGTATTGCACAGTATCGCCATCTACCAGAATATGCGGCAAACAAAGAGGTTGAGATTGTAGCGGTATGTGATATCGTAGAAGATCGTGTGAAGGAAATTGCTGAAAAATATAATGCGAAAGCTTACACAGATTACAAAGAACTCATCCAAAGCGGTCAAGTGGATGCGATTAGTGTATGTACACCGAACTATTTACACGCTCCAATCTCCATTGAAGGATTAAATAATGGCTTACATGTTTTATGTGAAAAACCAATGGCTACTTCACAAGAAGAAGCAGATGCCATGATCGAAGCGGCAAATAAAAGCGGCAAAACATTAATGATTGGCCACAACCAACGTTTTGTACGCTCACATCAAATTGCCCGTCAATTAATTGAAAGTGGTGCGATTGGTAAGATCTACAGCTTTAGAACAGCATTTGGACACCCTGGTCCTGAAGGCTGGAGCATTGACGGCAAGGATAGCTGGTTCTTTGAAAAGGAAAAAGCATATATCGGTGCAATGGGTGACTTAGGTGTTCATAAAACAGATTTACTTCGCTATTTACTTGGAGAAGAAATTGTTGAGGTTGGTGCCTTTATTGAAACATCAGCGAAGGACTTTGCAGATGTCGATGATACAGCTGTTTGTGCATTGAAAACAGAAAGCGGAATCATTGGTACCCTTGCAGCGAGCTGGTCTTATACAGCAAAAGAAGACAATTCAACGATCATCTATGGTGAAAAAGGAATCCTTCGTCTAGAAGACAATCCGACTTATTCTTTAGTAGCTCAATATACGAATGGGGAAGTTGTTAATTATCAGCTTGGCAAAATTCAATCAAATGAAGAAGGCGGCCAAAATACTACACATGTCATTGACCATTTCGTATCGTCTATTGCAAACAATACTAAGCCGTTAATCTGTGGTGAAGAAGGAATGAAATCATTGGCTGTTATTCTCGCAGCCATCAAGTCAAATGATACTAAAACCATCGCAAAGGTATTTGAGTGATCAAGCATGAATAAATTGCGTATCGGATTGATCGGTGTGGGAGGGATTGCGCAAGGACGCCATATCCCTGCCTTTCAATCTCTTAAAGACAGCTGTGTGATTACTGCAGTAAGTGATGTAAATAACGAAAGAGCACAGGAAGTAGCGGCTAAGTATCAAATAGACAATGTATATGAAAACTACCAAGATATGTTAGATCACGTGGATGCAGTTTGTATTTGTACACCAAATAAATTTCATGCCGAAATTACGATTGCTGCATTAGAGGCAGGTGTACATGTTTTATGTGAAAAACCAATGGCTTTATCTTCAGATGAATGCCAGCAAATGCTTGAGGCATCAAAACGAGCGAATAAGGTGCTGGCCATTGCCTACCACTATCGTTTTATGAAAGCCTCTCAAGCAGCAAAGCAATTCATGCAAGAGGTTGGTACACCGCTTGTTACGAGAGTCCAAGCATTACGTAGAAGAAAAGTGCCTGGCTGGGGTGTATTTACAAATAAATCCCTTCAAGGCGGTGGAAGTTTAATAGATTATGGCTGCCATTTGCTAGATTTAGCGATTTGGTTGATGGGAAGTCCAAAGCATATTTCTGTAAACGGCAGTGCGTATAACGCGCTAAGTAAAACACCAAACAGTGTGAATCAATGGGGGACATTCGATCATGAAACATTTGATGTGGATGATCATGTAACAGCTTATATTAAGTTTGAAAATGGTGCATCACTTTTACTGGAATCATCATGGGCAGCCAATATTTTAGATGACAAAGAGCATGTCAGCATTTCCGGTACAGAAGGCGGGATCAGTGTGTTTCCGTTGGAGCTCTATACCGCGAAAAATGGAATGCTACTTAATACGCAAGCACCATGGGTGTCCGGTGAGGACGATCCGGGTGTTGCACAAGCGAAAAACTTTATTGATGCCTGCATGGGAAATGCTGAGCTTGTCGTTAAACCGGAGGAAGCATTACAGGTATCACAAATCATTGATGAAATCTATTATTCAGCTGAAGCTGGTAAATAAGAGGAGGAGTTCTTATGAAATTAGGCGTATTTACAGTTCTTTTTAATGATAAATCTTTTGAAGAAATGTTAGATCGAGTAAAAGCTTCAGGACTTCATGCAGTTGAAATCGGTACGGGCGGTTATCCTGGAAATTCACATTGTGATGTAGATGCTTTACTTGAGAGTGAAGAAAAGCGTAATGAATTTGTCGCTAAAATTAAAGAACGCGACCTAATCATTAGTGCATTCAGCTGCCACGGAAACCCAATCTCACCGGATAAAGAAATGGCACAAGACCATCATGAAACATTATTAAAAACCATTAAACTTGCATCTCTATTAAATGTACCTGTTGTCAATACATTCTCAGGTACACCTGGTGATCATGAGGATGGAAAATATCCGAACTGGCCTGTTACTCCTTGGCCGAATGAATATGGTGATGTGTTAAAGTGGCAATGGGAGGAAAAATTAATTCCATATTGGAAAGAAGTTGGCCAATATGCACAAGAGCATAATGTGAAAATTGGTTTAGAATTACATGGCGGCTTTTTAGTTCACACTCCTTACACATTGCTAAAACTGCGCGCGGCAACATGTGATGCAATTGGTGCAAACCTTGACCCAAGTCATCTTTGGTGGCAAGGCATTGACCCAGTAGCTGCTATCAAAATTTTAGGTAAGGCAAATGCAATTCACCACTTCCACGCAAAAGATACGTATATCGATCAAGACAATGTGAACATGTATGGTTTAACAGATATGCAGCCATATGGAGAAGTACAAACAAGAGCATGGACATTTCGATCTGTTGGTTGCGGTCACAGCCTAACAGAGTGGAATGATATCATGAGTGCATTACGTACATATAACTATGATTACGTAGTGAGCATTGAGCATGAAGATCCAATCATGTCGATTGATGAAGGATTTGATCGCGCTGTGACAAATCTAAAAACAGTATTAATAAATGAATCTCCGTCACAAATGTGGTGGGTATAAGCTTGATAAAGCCTCTTTCTTTAGGGAAGGGGCTTTTCATTTTGTGTTTTTAAACAAACGTTTGATTAAGAAAAAAGAATGAATCATAATTTGTCGCTGAAGTTCATTATTTGGAGAATGGTGATTATTTCTGGGGAAATATGTTGAAAGGAGGAAATGTGGGAAGAAGAATTATTTTGCTTTTATCTTAATTTAGCTGTAGTATAATGGTTGACTTTTGCTATGGCAGTTTTCGTAAAGGTTTTTGTTTTTGAATACTATTTTAACTCTATAGTGGAATGGAGCGGAAGACACTTGTCTTCTGCGGGAAGTAGAGGAAAGGCTGAGACCCCGCAGACTCGCCGAGGAGGCACAGCTTCCTCCCCGGCGAGTCTTGTGTCTGAAGCGTAATGGAACGAACTAATTTTCACTTTTAACTGCATTAAAAAACAACATAGTATTCGAAAACAGCCTTTTCTATAAAAACATAATAATACTCTAATAGGTTTAAGCCGCTTAAATAATGATTGAATTTTTGTTAGGTAAAGGAGATTGCACTTTATGACACAAACGAATTTTTTAAAGGATGTAAAGCCATTTATTCAAACGAACTGGGACAAGGCCGATTTTAAAGAACCGACTGCCATCCAGGTTAAAGCGATTCCCGCTATAGTAGAAGGCAAGGATGTGATTGCAGAGTCTCCTACAGGAACAGGGAAAACTCTCGCATATGTCTTGCCGATGCTAAATAAAATCGATTCGCAAAAGAAAAATGCCCAAGTAGTGATTCTTGCTCCATCAAGAGAGCTTGTGATGCAAATCTTTGATGAAATAAAAAAATGGTCAGAGGGGAGCGAAATAACAAGTGCTTCTTTTATCGGCGGAGCAAATATTAAACGACAGGTTGAAAAGCTAAAAAAGAGTCCTCAAGTCATTGTCGGAACTCCAGGAAGAGTTCAAGAATTGATTAAAATGAAAAAGTTAAAAATGCATGAGGTAAAATCCATCGTTTTGGATGAAGGGGACCAGCTTTTAACGCCTGAGCATAAAAATACGATCAAAGAAATCATTAAATCAACGTTAAATGAACGCCAGGTTGTGCTGTTTTCGGCAACTTTAAATGAAAGCACGGAATCAAGGGCGAGAGATTTAATGAAACAAAATCCAGAGCTTATCAAGGTTGCTTTAAATGAGGTCCCAATCGGTGATGTTCAGCATGTGTATCTTGTTTGTGAACAAAGAGAAAAAGCAAAGCTGCTTGAGAGACTAGCCAAAACAGTTAAAATGAAAGCTTTAGGATTTGTCAAAGATATTGGCAATCTGGATGTACTTGCAGAAAAATTGGAGTACGAAGGGGTTGATTTCTATTTATTGCATAGTGATACAAAAAAAGAAGAGAGAGAAGCGGCACTTAAAAGCTTAAGATCTGATCACCAAGGGCTGCTCCTTGCGACAGATGTGGCTGCCAGAGGGTTGGACATCGCTAATCTTACCCATGTCATCCATTATGACCTACCGATAAGCACGTCCCAATATGTTCACCGATCAGGAAGAACCGGAAGACAAGGTGCTTCAGGTACAGTTGTCTCCCTTGTAACGGAACGGGAAGAAAGAGAATTAAAGAAAATAGCAAAAGAATTAAACATCACATTGAAAAAGAATAGATTATATAAAGGTGAGTTAAACGAAGTGTAAACCGTAAGGCATAGTAAAGCACGCCGCTAAAACCTGAGCAGCGTGCTTTTTTCTTTGTTTAGGAAATTATAAAATTCATTGAACTGTGGATAAGCACTGCGACATCCAGCTCCAGCGCCTATCGCCTAACAAACTTCAGATCATCTCCCTACGATAAGTCAACATCGGTTCGCTTCGCTTACCGTGTTTCCTTTATCTCAGTCGATGCTCCTCCAGTTTGTACGGCGATGACCAAGGCGCTTGCGCTTTTGTTCGTGATGTCGGATCTAAGTTGTACTAATACTTTATGTTGCTTTCTCCATTGTTATTCATGATCTCAGAAAGAACTAATCATCCAATTCCATTCGGATATACTTACGTGTATTTGGACCATAAATCCCATCATCAGCCAAAGCTCTGTACATCGATTGGAAACGTCTAACGGCATCTTCAGTTTTAGGGCCGTAAATTCCATCAATAGCTCCAGGATTAAAATTGATTTGTTTTAAGGCTCTCTGTATTTGCTTAACAGCATCGCCTTGATCTCCCCGGCGATAAATCCCTGTAGGCAGAGGGAAATCTGTGGATGATACTCTTTGATGGTTAACCTCTTGAAGCTTATTTAATGTAATTGGTCCAACTAAGCCATCCACTGCAAGATGATAATCTCTTTGGAATTTCATAACGGCATTTTCCGTTTCTTCTCCAAAAATTCCATCGGCTCCATAGCGTGGAAGTCTGTAGCCTGCTTTGATTAATTCTTGTTGAATATCACGAACAAATGGGCCAGAATCTCCTTCGCCAATAGGCAATTTTACTCTGACACTTCCTACTTCGGAAGCTGGCGGCTTTGATATCCGCGGCGGAGAAGGGGCAGATCCGTTAAAATGACGGAGCGCTTCTTCAACATCATCAATAAACATCGACCATGAAATTCCGTACGTTCTTAATATGTTAATTGGATCTGTGCGCCTTGCAGGATCAAGTGTTGCGTGTGCAATAATATGAGAATTTGGATTAAGGTTGAATTTGTCACATAAATAAGCATGATACCAAACATAGCGATTATAAGCTTCTTGAAAGTTAATTTTACCGCCATGGCATAATTCTACGCCAATCGCTGCATCGTTAGCATTAGCCCCGTATCGTCTATTGTCACCTGTTACACTTGAGCGGACATGCCAAGCCTTTTCGTTTAACGGTATGATCTCAAGAATATATTTATCATCAATAAAGGTGTGTGCAGAAGCAGAAGGTTGCTGAGTATTGAAGTAGTTGCGGTTACCATAAGCAGTAGAGCCTGGATTGCCAGTATCATGACTAACAATAAAACGTACAGTTCCAATACTTTGTCCAGAGCGGGAATTACCGGTTCGAATATAATCTCGTGTGATCTCGTACGCCAACTATAAACACCCCTGTCTTTATTTGAATACAAACCAATACGTACTCAGTATATGAACACAGAGGAAAAGTTGTGATAGAAAATATTTATGCACATTATCCACAGATTTGTGGATAAATAGTCTATGTGAACCGGATAACTATGTGGATAACTAAATAGCAATATAAAGAGATATTAACAAGTTGTTAACATTATTCACAACTTTACAATTGATTTATCCACAACACGTAAGGGGGTTATCCACAAAAAGGAGTGGATATCCACTCCTTTTTGGGTTTTCTATTTTTTTTGTTGATGTTGATTGGCAGCATTTGCTCTCGCTTGTGCTTCCAAATCTGCTTGGTCAGCTAATTCACGAGAGAATTCCTCGTCAACACCGTCTCTTTTAAGATTTTTCGGAGTTTGTGGAAGTGATGATGAATTTTTATCACGAGCTTGATGTTTATGCTTATGTCCACGACCCATAAAAAAAGCCCTCCTTTTTTTGAACAAGCTGTTCAAGATTAGGATGGCTTTTTTTATGAATTTCATGTTGGAAGTTAGTGTTTCGATTTACTTATGTATCCACCAGCACGGTCAGCCATTTTAAACTCTCTTGAATAGGTTACTTCCTGCATGCTGGAAAGCGTTTGTTTTGTTTTGTCCCTCTTCTTTTTATCAGCTGCCACTGTCATCATCCTTCCAAATTATAGTCTTCAGAATAAGTTTTGACAAAGGAGGGAAGAAGCATTCGTCTTTAACAAAAAAAACAGGTGAATTTCACCTGTTTTTTATTAAGCTTCCTTAAGCTGATGCTCATCAGCTTCTAAAGAATGATGGTATGTGTAGAATGTATATAAATCTTTCGTAATTTCGAATAAATTGAATAAATCTTCGCCATTATTGATTTGTTCCAGGAGACTTGCTCTTGTTTCATTTGCGTTCACAACATAAGGCAGCTTCTGTGCCGCTTTTGTTGAACGTACATTTTGTTTGCGAATTCGCAAAAAGATCGTTTCAATATCTAATTCATAAAATAATTCATGGAAAAAAGCATCTTTAGCAAGCTTATTATATCCTTTTCCGTGGTAAGGCTTGCCTAACCAGGTGCCTAAAAAACCAGCTTTATCTTGAATATCAAACAAACTAATGGTGCCTATTGGAGAACCCCATTCATCTAAAATGGTACGTGAAATCAATTCACCTCGTTCTTCAGCTTCAATGGTTTGTTTTGTTAAAAATAGATATTCTTCAAACGAACTTGCCTTTTGACGCACAAATGGGAAGACATCAGGGTGAACTATGTGTTCATAAAGTGCATGGCTGTCATGAATATCACGTTTTTTTAGCATTGGGATCCCTCCAATATGAGGGCAGACTCCACGTGATATGGCCATCTCCACCCTCGAAATTTTTTTAATAATAATACAACAAAAAATTTCGGGGTGGGAATCGAACCCACTAGAACCAGTAAACCTGGTGGCGCACCATTTGCCTTCCCATTACTAGATTTAATTTTAATTTATATTCTTCATGAAGTATAATACGTTAAATTTCGTGAAAAAGATACTCTTTTTTGTCGAATTTCAAAAAAAAGTTATTTATCCTAGTATAATTGTTTATTTTCTATTATTCCTACCATTTTTGTGAATTTAACACTGAAATAATTGATTGATTTAACGCGTTGAACAGCTATAGAAAAAGATCGTTTTTTTCTTTTTGCGGTGCATGAAAAGGGGGAGGTGAAAATAATTGTAATATATCTTTATGGGAGTATTTTCCTAGGTTTTATGGACGATTCTTCCGTCTATCATCGTAAATTGCGGTTTTGCAAGATAATGGAAGGGATGATAATTCCAAACAACCAAATCAGCATCTTTTCCAACCTCGATACTTCCAAGGCGGTCATCAATTCTTAAGTTGCGAGCAGCAGCGATCGTAATCCCTTCCAACGCTTTTTGGGCATCAAAGCCTTCTCTTACTGCAATAGCGGCACATACGTTTAAATACTGAATCGGAGTGTAGGGATGATCAGTTGTAATTGAAACTTCCACACCCCTTTCCGTTAAGGCTTGATAGGTTAACCAGCTTTTATTTTTTAGTTCAACTTTAGATCTTCGCGTTAAAGTCGGCCCAATGCAAACCTTCGCTTTTTTGCCGATAAATTCATCTGCAATTAGATGACCTTCTGTGCAATGTTCAATCCGGTAATCTAGTTCAAATTCTTCAGCAAAGCGGATTCCGCTAATAATATCATCTGCACGGTGGGCATGAATACGAACAGGAATTTCCCGGCGCAGCGCCTTTTTAATCGGAATAAGGCGAAAATCTTCAATCTCATCCCCGTATTTGGCTTTGTAGAAGGCCTCCCGAAGCATGCCCATTATCCCCATTCTTGTAATTGACTCATTATTTCCATTACTGTGAATCCGCTTCGGATTTTCACCCAATGCAATCTTTAAGCCTGCCATTTCTTGAATAATCATGTTCGAAATATTGGTCCCATATGTTTTAATGACCGATGTCGTCCCGCCAATGACATTCGCACTTCCTGGCATAACATGAACGGTCGTGATTCCATATTTAATCGCATCCATAAAAGCAGGATCTAGCGGATGAACACCATCCAGCGCCCTAATGTGCGGAGTCAGCGGCTCAATCGTTTCATTCGCATCATTCCCTGCCCAGCCCGTACCCTCATCATATAACCCCAAATGGGTATGAACATCAATAAAGCCAGGAAATAAAAACTTGTCCTTGCAATTTATCACCTCAGTATTCTCGGAAGCTGCGAGATCCCTGCCAATTGCCGCAATCTTCCCATCCCTCACAAGAACATCTGTCTCATACAAAACAACAGAAGTAACTGGATAAACCGTCGCCTGTTTAAAAAGTATTGGATTCATAAAGCTTTCTCCATTCCATGAATGTAAACGTTTTATTTTTATGCGGGGAGAATTCCCCTTATTGATATTATACTCGTTTTTTTGGATTATGTTTTTGGTGGTTGAAATTATTTGAGGGAGATTGGGATGGAATGGGAAGGTCGCTGAAAATAGGGGCGCTGAAAAAAAGGAGTGTGCGCTGAAAAGAAAGTGAAAGTCGCTGAAAAAAGCTCAGGAAACGCTGAAAAAGAGGATAGTCGCTGATTTCTTATAAATCACACGGCAAATTTCAATTTCTTCTTAATCAATTCTACGATAAATAATCGGGAAGCTAGAGAATTTTTAAATGTTTCTTCTCACGATGTGATGAAAAGAATTCTTCAGTCAATGAATTTGGAGGCGTCTGGAAATACAAAAGGGAGAACATATAAACTGAGCATTGAAGTGTTGAATAGTCATTTGAAAAAATCAAAAGAAGTCAGCTATCTATCATTGATATTCGATAAATCCCCCAATCCTCCCGTTCATGATAAAATATAACTATTACAACTACTTAAATCAGCAGCAAAGAGGTGAAAAAATGTCAATCATCACAAAAATCTCCTCCCAAAAGCAAACCGATGATCGGTTCAATATATTTTTAGATGAAAAATTCGCATTCAGTGTAGATCAGGATGTATTAATCCGATTCAATCTCAAAAAAGGGAAAGAGCTCGATGAGTTCGATATCCTTGAAATCCAATACGGTGATGAGGTGAAAAAGGCCTACAATAAAGCGCTCGAATTTTTGAGTTATCGAATGCGTTCTGTTAAGGAAGTGGAGGACCATCTGCGGAAAAAAGACATTCAAGATCCAGTTATTCAAGAGGTTATTCTAAAGTTAAAAGAAAATAAATATGTCGATGATTTAGAATTTGCTACGGCTTTTGTTCGAACACAGTGGCAAACAAATGGAAAAGGGCCAAGTGTTGTAAAACGTGAGCTTGCAGGTAAAGGGGTTGAACAAGGGATCATTGATCAGGCGCTTACGCAATATGATCAGTCCTCACAGATTGAAGAAGCGGTTAACCATGCTGAAAAGCTTTTGAAGAAAAATAACCAGCTTTCTACCGTGCAGTTGAAGCAAAAATTAGAGCAGCATTTACTGAGAAAAGGCTTTTCTTATGATATCATTTCAATTGCCTTAGAAGATGTTCAGTTTGAGCAGGATGAATCAGAGGAATGGGCTGCACTGCAAAAACATGCGGAGAAAGGCAAGAAAAAATACCAAAAGGAAGAGCCTTATCAATATAAGATGAAAATGAAGCAATTTTTATATCGAAAAGGGTTTTCGGTTGAATTGATTGAAAGGTATCTTGATAAAGAAGGGGTAAACGACATTGACTGTGAATAATAAGCGTTATAGTGAGATGACTGAATATGAATTAAAAAGTGAAATTGCAACCTTGAAGGAGAAGGCGAGAAAGGCAGAACAGCTTGGGATTGTGAATGAGTTTGCTGTGTTAGAGCGGAAAATTACGATGGCAAAGTCATATTTATTAGATCCTCGTGATTATAAGCCTGATGAGATTTATGAAATAGAGGGTGCGCCTGGAGAATCGTTTAAAATTAATTATATGAATGGTATTTTTGCTTGGGGTTATCGTTTATCAACTCCAAATGTTGAGGAGGCATTGCCAATATCTATGCTAATTAAGGACTGACAAGCTATAGGAGCTGCCAGTCCAAATGAAAGTTAAGATTGTTTCCTTGTTTGTCTTTTGAGAATGATGAGGTCTTGAGTTAGCATGGTTTCACCATTAACCTGAGAGTGAGCATGCTTTGGGTTGGCCCATGGCTGATGATATGGATTAGAATAGATATTGTCATAAAATCTTTTCTTTGTACCCATTTTTAGGCACCTCCACAAGTTTGTGATTGCGTATTAAGAGTAAGGGTTTTCGCGTTTGCCTGAAGCTCTCATCCGTTCTTGTGGATGAGTGTTAATTGTCCCATCTGCTCTTTTCGAAGCATATTCAGCTTTAGCTCTAGGTTCTCCTTCAAACTTGTTGTTGCTCAAATTAGGAAAGCCTGCTTCTTTGTTGCGCAACACAATCCCCTCCAAGTCATCATTCATTTGCTTCTTTAAAAAGAAGCGTACTTATAGTATGGGTGCATCGGTAAAGAATATTAGTAACGATTCCTTCCTAGAGGTGAGAAAAATGGAAATATACTTTGAACGATTAACAAATGAATTATTAAGTAAAAATAATAGCCTTTCCTATGCACAGGCAAGAACCTGGATTGAACTGTTATGGGAGGATTTTGAATCAACACAAGCAAAAGCGGGGAGAAAATATCGAGGGAAAGAGATGACAGAGCAAGTCGTTAGACAATTAATTACGAATTACGGGGATAAGCTGCATGAATTTATTGCGACAAACCCAAAATATCGTCACTTGCTAAACAATGACGACTATTTAAAGCATTAATTAAACGTTTGTTTAACATATATGAGGCTGTCTCAAGTTTTGAGACAGCCTCATATTATTCAGGTATCAGCTCGAGTTTTTTACGAAGTTTTTCCTCACTGAAGATCCAACCAGTATAGGAGCTGACAATGTTTAGCTCCAGATCTAACTGAACGATCGCCACAAATGGATAGTATCCTTTGCTGCGGTAGCGGAGGTCGATAAATCGTACCTCGTAATGATCGGAATATTCCTCGACTTCCCAGCGATACACAGGTGAAAATGACAGGAATGCTGAAATATTATCATCTTCTTCTGCAGCACGGATGACATCTGTTTGCGGGACGGGCACTCTTTCAAATTCATCAAGGAAATTAATTTCTCCATCAATTGATCTTGCCACATAAAATCTTGTCTTCGTCATAATGGCGATATGCCACTGACGGAATCTCATCGTTGGTGAGATAATGACTTGTTCAATATCTGGGACAAGCTTATGGAGACGGTGTATAATATTCTTTTGCATGACATACCGAATCAGGTAATAGCCGATCAGGATAAGATACAAGGTTAAAAACGTATAACCAGGATGGGCACCAATTAACCAAATGGCAATGGCCATTAAATGGGACACAAAGATAAATGGATCGAATGTATTAATTAAGCCTAAAGCGATCCATTTCTTTGTAAAGGGTCTTAATGCTTGGGTGCCATAGGCATTAAAAATGTCAACAAATACATGAACGACAATTGCTAATAGTGTCCAAAGCCATAGATGAAGTAAATTGCTTTCAGGGATAAAGATGGTAATCATCCCGGTTATTAAAGCCGACCAGATAAAAAGAGCTGGTATAGAATGAGTAATTCCCCGGTGATTTCGTATATATTTAGCATTGTTTCTTAGTTTTAAAATTGTATCTAGGTCAGGCGCTTGGGAACCAATTAGCGTGCCCAGCAACACGGCATGGGCTGTTGGATTATCAACCCCTACAATTGGATCAAGTGTTGCCAATCCACCTAATGCAATTCCCATCACGACATGTGTTCCAGTATCCAATAAAATGAACCTCCTTGTTTTTTTACACTTTAAGAGGGAGTATAAATTGCCAGCGCAGAAAGAAATTCAACGCAGCGGCCAATTTTAAGTACAAAGTATAAACGCAACTACTCATCACGCTTCGCCTTTCAGCTCGCAAGTGAGCGAGTTTTCTTTAAAAGAAAATATTAACAGCCAGCGCCTAGCCTCTTGAGGTCATATGCTGATCAAAGGTGCTTGCGCATTTCTTTTGAGTTAGTTAATACAATGACTTTATATGTAAGCATATTGTCCAATGTGTGCAATTCTCTTTCATTTTAATCATCAAGTCTTTATTAATTATTGCTCTTGTACTATCTTAGATAAAGTGATTTATTATTTATTTTCCCAAATTGCATGAAAATTAACATCCGGAGGAAAATCAACATGGATAACGAGTTGAAAAATAAGCTGCAAAGCTTTCCAATACTTGAATTTCAACAGGATTTGATTTCCTGGTATTTAGCAGAAAAAAGGGATTTGCCGTGGCGAAAAGACCAAGACCCGTATAAAGTCTGGGTTTCGGAAATCATGCTGCAGCAAACAAGAGTTGATACGGTTATTCCTTATTTTACTTCATTTATTAAAAAATTTCCTTCTATAGAAGCGCTGGCGGATGCAAATGAAGAAGAGGTATTAAAAGCGTGGGAAGGGCTAGGCTATTATTCAAGAGTGCGAAATCTTCAAGCAGCAGTAAAAGAGGTGAAGGAGAGCTATGGTGGTGTGGTGCCGAATTCTCCAACTGAAATATCGAAGTTAAAAGGGGTGGGACCCTATACGAAGGGTGCGATTTTAAGTATTGCCTATAATATTCCGGAGCCTGCTGTGGATGGAAATGTGATGAGGGTGCTTTCGCGAATTTTATCAATATGGGAAGATATCGCAAAGCCAAAAACACGGAAAATTTTTGAAGAGGCAACCTATGAGCTTATTTCAAAGGAGGATCCATCATCATTTAATCAGGCCCTTATGGAGCTTGGGGCATTAATTTGCACACCTACCTCACCTTCGTGTCTCTTATGTCCAGTGCAAGAGCATTGCGCTGCTTTTGAAGAGGGAGTTCAAGCAGAGCTGCCTGTTAAAAGCAAGAAAAAGAAGCCGAAACCTAAGCAAATGGCTGCGGCTGTCTTATATGATTTGAATGGAAACCTTTATATTCATAAACGCCCGGCAACAGGATTGCTTGCAAATTTGTGGGAATATCCGAATACTGAAATTGATGCTTCCTTAGGAAAAACGTATCGTGAACAGCTTTCTGATTATCTAATGAATGAATATCATGTGATGGTGGAGCTCTCGGAACTAGCCGGAACGGTTGAACATGTATTTTCCCATATCATTTGGAATATCTCTATTTTTATTGGAGAAGTCAAAAACACTCCGAATGACAACCTTGTTGCAGTTTCAGCAGAAGAACTGAATAAATACGCTTTTCCGGTTTCCCATCAGAAAATCTTGCAGATTTATAAGCAAATTAATGGAGATCAATCATACTGAATTCTCGTGCCTTGCGTATAAGTAGCTTCTTTTCGGTTTAGACCGCCGCGGGATTCAATTTCTTGAACAATTTCTCGATGAATCGTTTGTCCTTCAGCATTTAAGTATGGGACAACCTGTTGAAGCGAGTGGTGGAAATAGGCAAGCTCTTCATCCTTCCACTCCTTCTTTGACATCATCGATAATTCAGTCATATCACGACCAACGTACATGGATATCCTCCTCTCTAAGTTTTAGGATCAATAGAACTTTTCATATAGTATCTGATACAATAAATTCATCTATTCTTTTGTTTACATATAAGGAGCTGACAAAATGAGCCAAGAAAATAAAGTAGCGTTAGTAACAGGAAGCAGCCGCGGAATAGGAAGGGCGGTTGCGATTCGTTTAGCAGAGAAAGGCTATAATATTGTGGTAAACTATGCCCGCAGTAAAACGGCGGCATTAGAGGTAGTAAAGGAAATTGAACAACTTGGTGTAAAGGCCATTGCGATTAAGGCCAATGTTGGAAAGGTTGAAAAAATAAAAGAGCTTTTTACACAAATAGATGAGCAGTTTGGAAGACTGGATCTATTTGTGAATAATGCAGCTTCAGGTGTGCAAAAGCCGGCCATGGAGCTTGAAGAAAGCCATTGGGATTGGACGATGAACATCAACAGCAAAGCACTGCTATTCTGTGCGCAGGAAGCGGCAAAGCTAATGGAGAGAAATGGCGGCGGTTATATCGTCAGCACAAGCTCGCTTGGATCGATCAGGTACCTTGAAAATTATACAACGGTTGGAGTGTCAAAGGCTGCACTTGAAGCACTTACGAGATATTTAGCGGTTGAATTGGCACCGAAAAATATTATTGTTAATGCTGTGTCAGGTGGAGCAGTAGACACGGATGCCCTTAAGCATTTCCCTAATCGTGAAGAGCTGCTTGAGGACGCCAAAAAGAATACGCCAGCCGGAAGAATGGTTGAGATCGAAGACATGGTCAATGCGATTGAGTTTCTATTGTCTGAAAAAGCATCGATGGTTAGAGGGCAAACTTTGATTGTAGATGGAGGCCGTTCACTTCTCGTTTAATTTCTTGAAGATTTTTTTGTTTTTTTGGATATAATCCGAACCTTTGGGACAATCTAATTGTCGTGGAGGTGATATAAAATGGCACAAAACAATAAACAAGCTGGTAAAACTGCAGCTGGAACTAACATCCAACAAGTAAAACAACAAAACGCTCAATCAGCGCAAGGTGCAGCGGGTGCAGCTCAATTCGGAACTGAATTCGCTAGTGAAACGAACGCACAACAAGTAAGACAACAAAACCAACAAGCTGAAGCTAGAAAGAACCAAAACTCTTAATAGCTAATGCAAAAGACACCCCTCCGTTTATGGAGCGGTGTCTTTTTTTGGGAGATAAGAAATTTTGTACTTAGTTTTGGTGTCTAGCTCCAGCGCCTAGCCCCTCTAGGGTCTAGCCGCAAGAATTGAAGACAAAGAACGTCTTCTATTCATTTGCGTCTTATTTGCCCTAGGCTGAGCAAGGCGCTTGCGCATTTCT
>NZ_CANNCR010000049.1 GCF_947503125.1 uncultured Metabacillus sp. | reverse complement strand
TATGGACATTATAATCGTCTAATTCTGGACAGGCAATACCGTCAACTTTTGGTCATTTTGGGATGGCAATAACATCTGAGCATTTCATGCTTTAGCAAGGTGTAAGTTATAGAAGGTTAATTAACCATAACACTACATCTAAAAAAATGAATCTCTCTCAACCTTGCAAACTCGTAATACGAAGCTTTTGTACTATTCTTTTTTGCCACGTTCTTGTGCAACCATATGTGCTGAATGTTCCTTCCACCTTTTTATCGCATCTAAAGATTCCCAATATGAAACCGTAATTCCCAATTCATGATCACGTGCACTTTCAACTCCTAAAAAACCCTCTTGATCAGAAGCTAACTCTACCATTTTTTCTGCCATTTTCTCATAACCTTTACCCGCTTTTGCTCGCTCGGATGCAAAGATAACCGCATAGTAAGGCGGTTGTGGTGTATTTGCAAATTTACTCATAGTGGGTCCTCCGCTCAAATTGAAAGTTATAGGATAAACTCTAAAGCATTTACCCTTTGTTTCTTTTATTGCGAGGTTTCCTGCCTCTTTTCTCAACTGTAATCTTCAAATACTGAAAAATTTATCATCTTTAAAGAACTATAGGACAATAAATCTTTCAAATTCTCTTTAGTCCTTTTGCAAATACCTTGTATAATAAGCCGCCATGAGAAGACCAATTACAGGTAAAGTCCAGACAGAGATTCCTTCCAAAGGGAAGTCTACAGCCAAGCCAATTGTTTGTACGCTTAATTAATAGGATACACAAGGTTGTTAGTCTGCTTTTCATAACAACGTTTCCGTCCCTACCTTTGTCACTGAAAAAATTAAAAGATGTAATCAACAAATTGTTCTTCGGATATTACTTGTAATCCATATCTTTTAAGCAAAGCTGAGGTTACTCCATTTCCGGCAATTTTCTTCCCTTTAAATTCGCCATTGTAAATCATTGAGCTGCCACAGGATGGACTATTTTCCTTGAGAACAACGATTGCTGCGTTTATTGTTTTGGCTTTTGCTAAGGTGGCATAAGCTCCTTTTATGTAAAGCTCGGTTACATCTTTACCAGATTTCTCAATCACTCTAGCCTTTCCATCAATTACATCCTCACCATCTCCTCCTACTATTTCAGCAGGTTCCCTTGGGGTTAAAAACCCGCCAAGCAGTTCCGGACAGATCGTTACAGCTTTATTCTCTTTCACTAATTTACTTATTCTATTGTCTAAACTATGCGTACCGTTATACCTTACCTCTAACCCTGCTAAACAAGAACTGACTAATATCATGAACAACACCCCTCAAAATAGATCGATATCATATCCTTATTGTACAAAACTTTTCGCGAATTGAAGCTTTCGCAAATAAAAGTGAAGTGAATCATTGACAAAATTTTTCATTTATGCTATAATTTACAATTTTTAATTTCTGTTTTATACTAAGGTTCTCCTGGCCGGGGAATCTAAATTTCGTTTATGCGGGAGGTAAACTATTTGAAACAAAATGAAGCCAGTTTAACTTCTTTACTCTCAGCTTTTGGTCGTGCATATCACAGTCTGAATGACTCACCAAAACTATTTGATGATTATCTCGCAATGGATCTAATTTCCAAAGAAGAATTTTCAGAGATAAGAAAGAATTTGATTCAAGCGGCACATTTCTTTAACAAGGATCTTGCTCAAAGGTTTAAAGACGATCCTGAAAAGATTTTAAAATGGATTACACAAGTTCAGCTTTCTCCAACTCCTTTAGCAAGAATGGCATACTGTGAAAAGGTATTATTAAACGAAATAAAGCTTGGCCTAAAACAATATGTTATTCTTGGCGCTGGAATGGATACATTTTGTTTTCGTCATCCCGACTTACAGAAAAGCTTAGAAATATTTGAAATTGACCTTCCAGCCACACAGGAAATTAAAATGAAACGGTTAGCTGCTGCAAAGCTTGAAATTCCAAATCACCTGCACTTTGTTTCTATAGACTTTACAAAAGAATTCTCTGATGAAGAGCTGTTTAAGAAGGGATTTACAGAACAAAAAACGTTCTTTAGTCTTTTAGGAGTTTCTTATTACTTAACAAAAAACGAGATAAAAAAAGTAATAAAAAACTTATTTAATAGAGTACCATCAGGAAGCTCCATCGTATTTGATTATGGGGATGAAACGTTATTTCACGAAAAAGGCTTATATAACAGGGTAGTGAACATGGTGAAAATGGCTGCTGCCAGCGGAGAACCAATGAAATCGTGTTTTTCCTACTCTGAAATGGAAAGTTTATTAGAAGAACAGGGACTCCTTATCTATGAACACTTATCTCCGGCTGAGATAAATGATCAGTTCTTTCGTGATCGAACAGATCATCTAACAGCATTCGAAGCCATTCATTATATTCATGCTGTAAAAAAATAATCCTTGGACCAACTTCTCAATCTTTTGGATCGAGAGGTTGGTTATCCTAATTTGAGCTTAAAAGCCTTTCCATTAAAAAGGACACCTGAAGAAACTTCATCTTCCTCAAATAAAAACCTTATGCCTCTGTTATGATCCTGTACCTCATCTTAGCCTTTTCGATTGGCTGGGTCCCATTCACGATGAAGCATTTTCTTTTACTACTCATCATTTCCATTGTCATCTATGCTGTATGTTGGATTGCCTTCTATCTTTTCTTTAAATATCAAGCACGAAAATTAAATGATGACTTAAACAAGATTTGTTAAATAATCAGTGCCAGCCTTCTTGCTTAGGGGCTGGCACTTACACATTTCTTTTAAAAGAAAGAACTATTTGCTTGGATGAAGAACTGTGATTGTTCATAGTTATAGGTAACTTTTGAAAAGTCGAACGGCTGCCCGTTAGTTAAATGAAAAACTTGTTCCACGTGCATCTTAGGGTCACCCTTTTTCATGCCTAAATACTCCGCTTCTTCCTCATTAAGTTTGCCAACATGAAGATAGATGTCTGAAAAACCGACCTTTAGTCCTAACCCTTCCGTTATATAGTGAAAGATTGATTCAGATACAATCTCTTTATTTAAATACGTAACAATTGATTTATTATAAAACGATTCCTCTAAGCATAGAGTTTGTCCGTTAATATAACGAATTCGTTTGACATAATAAATATCATCGTTAAGCTCCATGTTTAAATTAAGGGCCGCTTCGTGAGTTGGCTTTCTCACGTCTAATTCTAATACCTTTGACGTGAGCTGAAAATCCTCAAGATCCTTTTTAAACCCTTGATTGGAAAGCAGTCCAATATATCCTTTTCGCTTATGCCTTCTAACAAAAATCCCACTGCCTCTGACTTGAAACACGACCCCTTTTTTCTCTAAGAGATCTAATGATTTTATAATTGTGCTCTTACTCACTTCAAATTGACTCATAAATGTTTCTAATGATGGCAGTTTATCTCCTTGCTGGAGGGCATGATCTACGATATATTTTTCTATTTCGTTTGCGATATGTTGATATTTTAACATGTGTATTCCTCATTATTTGATTAATCTCATACAGTATTAGCATTATACCATAAATTCCAAAAGAATATCTAACTATATTATACGCATATTATAATTTTATTATGTACTTGATAAATTATACCGTTACAATTATAATGAAAGCGTATTATGATATTAAGGAGGTATACTACATGGCTACTAAAGTTAGAGATTATTCGAAACTTGCTAAAGATATATTAGAAGCTGTTGGAGGGGAAGAGAATGTTCTAAGCGTTACACGTTGTGCCACTCGGCTTAGAATTGTTCTAAAACGCTCAAAACCGGAAGCCAAAGGAAAAGTATCATCAATGCCCGGCGTTATTACCGTTGTCGAAAATAGCGGACAGTTCCAGGTTGTGATCGGGCAGCATGTTGGAGAAGTGTATGAGCAATTTTCCAGCTTAGTTAAGGTAGAAGATTCAGAGGGAGTAAGCGAAAACAAAGGAACGATTTTAAATCGTATCATTGCGACGATGTCAGCTGTTTTTGCTCCGTTTGTCTATATTTTAGCAGCGGCTGGTATTTTGCAAGGTGCATTAATTCTCATAAATTTATTGTTTGATCGCTTTGCAGAAACGGGAACTTATCAGATTCTAAGTTTTATCTCCTGGGCACCTTTCACCTTTTTGCCGATTTTTATTGCGATTACAGCGTCAAAGCATTTTAAAACAAACACCTATATTGCCGTCGCATGCTGTGCTGCATTAGTCAGTCCGACTTGGTCAGAGCTTGCAGCAAAAATTGCAGCTGGTGAAAGCATCACGTTTTTAGGTATTGCCTTATCTGAAACAGTATATACTTCATCCGTATTGCCGCCGCTTTTCTTAGTGTGGATCTTGTCATATGTTGAAAGATTTTTAAATAAGCGGATGAATGAAGTCATTAGACCATTATTTGTACCATTTTTATGTATTGTGGCCATGGTGCCGTTAACGATTTTACTAATTGGACCTGTCACAACAATGGGCGCAAATGGAATTGCGAATGGCTATAACTTCTTAGCGGAAAACGTACCTGCAGTAGCCGGGGCGATTATCGGTGCATTCTGGCAAGTGCTCGTTATCTTCGGAGTACACTGGGGAATCACGCCGATGGTTCTAGCAAATTTTGATTTATATGGACGCGATTCCTTCCAGGCGTATCAAACGATCGCCGTTATCGCGCAAGTTGGTGCCGTACTTGGGGTTATCCTAAAGGCTAAAAATCAAGAAACACGTAAAGTCAGTGTTTCGGCAGGTGTAACTGGTTTATTCGGAATCACTGAGCCTGCGATTTATGGCGTTACATTAAGATTTAAGAAACCATTTATCTTTGGTTGTATTTCAGGGGCGATCGGTGCCATTACAGCCAGCTTCTTTAATCCGTACTACTTTGCCTATGCCGGACTTCCAGGACCATTAACAATTGTAAACGGTATTAGTCCTGACCAGCCATCTTCCATCTGGGGAATTTTAATCGGTACTGCCATTGCGGTTATTCTTCCTGTCGTATTGATTCAGGTTTTCGGTTATGGTGAGGATTCCGCAACTAAAGAAGCTAGTGAAAATTCAGGATCCGAGCAACCAAGCTTCCAACAGACAAATGAAGAAACGATCGATGCCCCATTAATGGGTAATGTCATCCCGCTATCAGAGGTACCTGATGAGGTATTTAGCTCAGGGGCGATGGGACAAGGCTTAGCGATAGAGCCTTCAGACAACAAATTATATGCACCGTTTAATGGAAATGTTGTCATGGTGGCACCTACTAAGCATGCGATCGGCCTGCGTTCAGAATCAGGTGTTGAACTACTTGTGCATATTGGCTTGGATACCGTTACATTAGACGGAAAACCGTTCACTTTACATGTAAACGATGGAGATAAGATCAAAAAAGGCGACTTACTGATCACATTTGATAAAGAAACGATCGAAAAGGAAGGCCTGAAAATAACGACACCACTTATCGTCACGAATTCACATGCTTATAAAGAAATTATTGTTGAAGATCGTCAGAATAGTAGATTAAATAAAAGATTATTAACGGTTATAAAATAAGGAGGAATTGAAAATGGCAACATTACCAAAGGATTTTTTATGGGGCGGTGCTTTAGCCGCTCACCAATTTGAAGGCGGCTGGAACCAAGGCGGAAAAGGACCAAGTGTTGTGGATGTGATGACAGCAGGTGCACATGGTGTACCAAGAAGAATTACTGAAACAATTGAAACTGATACGTTTTATCCAAACCATGAAGCGATTGATTTCTACCATAAGTATAAAGAAGATATCGCATTATTTGCTGAAATGGGCTTGAAATGCTTGAGAACGTCGATCGGCTGGAGCAGAATTTTCCCAAAGGGTGATGAGGCTGAGCCTAATGAAGAAGGACTAAAATTCTATGATGATGTGTTCGATGAATTATTAAAGAATGGGATCGAACCTGTCATCACGCTCTCTCACTTTGAAATGCCATTACATCTAGCAAGAGAATATGGCGGATTTAGAAGCAGAAAGGTCGTAGACTACTTCGCAAAATTCGCTGAAGTATGCTTTAAACGATATAAAGATAAAGTGAAATACTGGATGACCTTTAATGAAATCAACAATAAAATGGATGTCAATAATCCGATCTTCTTGTGGACAAACTCGGGTGTTGTTGTAAAAGAAGGTGAAAACGCAAAAGAAGTCATGTACCAAGCAGGACACCATGAATTACTAGCTAGCGCCTTAGCCGTTGCAAAAGGAAAGGAAATTAACCCGGAATTCAAAATTGGTGCCATGGTTTCTCATGTACCGATTTATCCTTATTCATCTAATCCGGAAGATGTGATGCTAGCGGAGGAAGAAATGAGACAACGCTACTTCTTCCCAGATGTGCATGTTCGCGGATACTACCCTAGCTACGCATTAAAGGAGTTTGAACGAGAAGGCTATCAAATCAAATTCGAAGATGGTGATGAAGAAATCTTACGAAATGGTACTGTTGATTATTTAGGGTTCAGCTATTATATGTCGACAACTGTGAAAAGCGATGTTGTGAATGATAATACCGGTGATGTCGTGAATGGCGGATTGCCAAATAGTGTAGAAAATCCCTACATCAAATCAAGCGACTGGGGTTGGGCGATTGATCCAACAGGATTACGATATACATTGAATCGTTTTTATGATCGCTACCAAATTCCATTATTTATTGTTGAAAATGGCTTTGGTGCAGTGGATACATTAGAAGCGGACGGCTCCATCCATGATCCGCAACGAATCGATTATTTAAAATCACATATCGAGGCATTGAAAAAAGCGGTCACTTACGATGGTGTTGATTTACTTGGCTATACTCCTTGGGGAATTATCGATATCGTCTCCTTCACAACAGGTGAAATGAAAAAACGATATGGCATGATTTATGTAGACCGTGATAATGAAGGAAACGGCTCAATGAAGCGTTATAAGAAAGACTCCTTTAAGTGGTATCAGCATGTGATTGAAACGAATGGTGAGGAATTGTAATCCTGATTACACTCAAAAACCCGAATATCGACACTTGTAAAAAGTGTCTTTTCGGGTTTTTTATTAAGAGAAAGTATAAAATTTGAACTTAGTTTTGGTGTCTAGCTTCAGGCGCCATCGGCTATTCAAGCGATTTTTTAGGAAGTTGCTTCTAAGCTACGCAGTTTAGTTCCATACTGATGAAAGTCTCACTTTATACCGCTCTCTTCGCTTCTTGATTCACTTCCAAATTTCCCGATCTTTTTAATTTATTCCATCCTACACGTGTACCTTTCAGTGCGGCAAAAAGTGATTTCCATGAAACCCACAATAACAGGTACCGGTAAAAAATCCTTTGCAAGAATAATAGAATTAACGGTTTTAGACTTAATTTCTCTAACCTGAACGCGTATAAACAAATGAAAAAATCAATGAAAAAGTAACAGCCGTAAAACATTAATGATTCTTTTAGATTACCTGATATCATTCCCAAAACAAATAAAACATCTAAAAATGGGGCAAACAAAGGGAAGACAAATTGGAACAGCAACATATTAGGGAGCGCAATAAACCCTAATGCTTTATGCTTGGTACCACCAAAGGCTTTTTTATGCTTCCAAAAACATTGCAGTGTTCCGAAATTCCATCTGTAACGTTGTTTAAGAAAATCTCTGCTGTTTTCTGGTGCTTCCGTATAAGCATATGCCTTTTCATCAATCGTAATTTTATATCCTTTGCGCAGTATTCTTAACGACATATCTGTATCTTCTGCTAATGTATCAGCTGTGAAATAGCCAATTTCTTCAAACACTTGTTTACGCCAAGCACCGATTGCACCTGGAACAACCGTAACACAATTAAGCAGAGCAAAAGCGCGCTTCTCTAAATTAAAACTTGTTACATATTCAACATGCTGCCAAATGGTTAATAAATTTCTCATATTCCCCACTTTAATATTTCCGGATACGGCAGCAACCTTCGAATCTATGAAATGACGTACAAGCAGCGAAATAGCATCAGGTGAAATAATGGTATCAGCATCTATGGCTACGATTATGTCACCATTCGCCTTTTTAATCCCTGTATTAATCGCTGCAGCCTTTCCCCCGTTTTTCTTATGAATAAGATGGATATTTTCGCAGTTAGAAAAATGATCTTTGATAATGTTGGAAGTTCGATCAAAAGAACCATCATCCACAACAATGACCTCAAAATCCCCGTAATTGCTCTTTAAAACCGACTCTATCGTCCTTCTAATAACCTTCTCTTCATTGTAAGCAGCTATCACAACACTGACAAGTGGTTGAAATGAGTCTCCGGTACTTGAAAGACGAGTCCTTCTTTTATGTTTAAAGGCTAAATATAGAAGGATTGACAAACGTAAAGTGAAAATAAATAACGCACTATAAAATAAAACAAAAATAATATTGTTAAAAGTAGCTACACTGATTAAAAATACTTTTATGCTTTGTATCAATGGGTTTTCTACCTGTGTATCAGCAGGCATAACGGTATTTTTGCTTTTGTTCATCAATTCACCAACGGTTACAAATGTATAACCCTTGCTTTTTAATGTTTCAATAATGACAGGCAGTGCTTCAACTGTGGCTGTTCTATCTCCCCCGCCATCATGAAGTAAAATGATATCACCGTCAGATGCTTGTTTTATCACGTTATCAGCGATTTCTTTGCTGTTATGTGTATCCCAATCCCTGGAATCGATATCATAATTTACTGTGATATATCCCATTTGTGTGACATCTACTAGTCTTTGAAACCTGAATTTAACATAATTATCCATGTTATCACCATCATGTGTATTCAGATAATTTCCAAATGGGGGACGGTACAGAATAGGCGATCGCCCTGTAATGCCTTGAATAATCCGCTCGGTAGTGTTCAATTCAAATTTTAATTGAGCTTCAGATACTTCATCGATATTTGCATGTGAGAACGAATGATTTCCAATTTCATGTCCCTTTTTATAGACTTGTGTAATCATATCTTGATGTAGCATTGCTTGTTTACCCGTTGTAAAGAATGTTGCCTTAATTTCATACTTATCCAAAATATCCAATATTTCTTTTGTATATGCAGGATCTGGCCCATCATCAAACGTTAACACAATCTCTTTTTTCTCTGGCTTGCTTAAGCGTTCAATTTCAGATGCTTTTGGAACAGAATGGTATGTTTCACTTGAAATGAAACCAGAATCATCAAATTCCAGACTGCGTTTCCCGTCTTGCTGATCGGTTAACGAGCGGAAGATACTCCCTTCGCCATAACTGTAGGTAATATCACCACTCTTGACAGTAAGCAGCTCGCTGGTTTGATGTCCTCTCACTACATCCCAAACAGATGGATCCTCAGTGCCTAATCTCCATAATGCGACCCCTTTAGCCCCGTTTGATACAGCCATTTTCCATTGGTTGTAGAAGGTCGCACTATCTAAAAACCATAATTCATGTGATTTATTATGATCCTTGTAGCGAATATAAGGATTTTTGCTCATATCATCCCATTGTACCTTCAGGTTTGCTTTGTCTGCCATTCTCATAGCCTCTTCAAAGGATACAGCTTGTCCGCCTTGCTGCTTTTCCCAATCCCAATCATATCCGTAATTCCCTAGACTAGCGATAAGCTTGTCCTTAGGTATACTTGAAAGAGCTTCTTCAAACCATGATGACGAAGCAATAGGACCTGGATTTATGTAATTCTCGTCATATAACATTAACATCATACGATCACAATACTTTTCAAGATTTATGTAATCAAATGCCGGATTTTTGGGCGGTACATCAATGGTTACCATAAGTCCATCGGCATGAAAAGCGCTATAAAGCTTCTTCATGAAGTTTGTCAGCTTGTCACGATCATTTTTATGAATGTTTTCAAAGTCTATGTTTATTCCATGAAAACCTTGCCTCTTAATCTGTTGATGAAGATTTTTTATTAGCTTATCCTGTGCTTCAGGAGAATTCAATAAATTATGGATGATTTCTTGATCCCATTTCCCATTCACTTCATTGTTAATTAAAGGAAGGACTTTTATATCATTCTTTTTTGCCAGGTCCGCTATCTCTTTTTGAATATCGCTTTTCAACTCCAATTTTGAATTTAAATCAAACCATTGCGGGATCAGAACATCGATTTCATCAATATTACGTCTTAATGAACGTTCACTATTTACATCCCAATTTACATAGAAAGCATAAAAATCTTGATTGTTGTTTACCGTATTTTGCAGAAACTTTTCATTTGGAGAACTAGGTGTAGAGGCTTCTACATTTCTTATTTCTGATTGGCTAATAGTTGAATATTCATTTATCTCCTTTGATTTCCACTTAGGTAAGATGGGATTAAAATAAACACTTAGACCCAATAAAAAAGTTAGTAAGAGGCAAAAAATAACCGATATGGAGAAAATACCGAGTAAAATACCCCATCTTTTATTTGAACCTTTTTCAAAAACAAAATGGATAGAATTCCCTTCAGGATCCCTACTGATTTTTTTATTCATCCTGTTATACATCTAATCACCTGCTTTATACCTTTTTTTAGAAGACTTATGAATGAATAGCAATGAATTCTATTTCTTATTGATTCATACAATATATCTTTTATTAGAATCATGGTTTTCTTATCTGCTTTTCAATCTGCTTCTATAGTCCAACTAAACAGAGAAATGCATTTTTGTTCACTTTTTCACAAGAAATGCTGTTTCTTTAACGCCTGTTTAGCTTCATTTCACCTATCATCCAAAGGCAATAAAAGCTCTATCACATTTCATTTACTAAAAACCCATTTAAGAATAACAAAGAGATTTTGGTCAGTATATATGCCAATTTAACGAATATTATAAGATTACTTTTTCTTATGGTTTCCCTTACCTTTATGGTTTAGAAGTATGGGTCTTAGCATATTTTTACTAAATTTACTAGTAACTTTTTCACATAATTTGTTTATATACTTTCATGCATGTGACTTATGTAAGAGTTTTTTTCCCGAATACTATGGATAGTTAGAGCATTTGAAAATTTGGAAAAATTGTGGTCTTGCCCTTTGTTATAGGCGGTGAAATGAATGAGGAATCAATATAATTAGAGCAAAGATGGTACAAAAGGAGACAATAATTTCATAAATTTCCCTTTATTCATCCATTGTCTTATTTTATATTAAAAAACTACCATTTTTTGATTAATTTAATAAAGATTACTAAACTTTTCATTTTTTTCTGATAAAATGATGATGTTTTATTTGAGTACTTTCCTCTTCACTTAACATGACTGTAAAGGAGACTGAAAATGGAAAAAACATTGAAACATGATAAACGGAGAAAGAATAGGAAACTGACCTTTAAGATGATCATTGGCATCATCTTCTTTATGATCATTGGTGTCAGTGTCTACGGGTATTCGGTTTACAGTTCCGTTGAAAATACATTAAAACAGACCCATGAACCATTAAAGTCTGAAGTATCAAAAAATCGTGACCAACAAATAAATTTCAAAAATCAAGACCCTATTTCTATTTTACTAATGGGTGTTGATGAACGCGAAAATGACCGCGGGCGCTCTGATTCACTCATCTTATTGACAGTGAACCCCAAAAATCAATCAACCAAAATGGTTAGCATCCCACGTGATACAAGGACCAAGATTGCCGGCCAAGGAAAAGAGGATAAAATTAATCATGCTTATTCATACGGCGGCTTAGATGCAACGGTTGAAACCGTTGAAGATTTCTTAGATATACCAGTCGATTTTTATATTGAAGTTAATATGAAAAGCTTTAAAGATATAGTTGATGCAGTAGGAGGAGTAAAGGTCAACAATACACTTGCATTTGATTATGAAGGCGTGCATTTCCCAAAAGGTCAAATAGAATTAAATGGCACAGATGCAGTCAAGTATTCCCGCATGAGATATGCAGATCCACGCGGTGATTTCGGCCGTCAGGACAGGCAAGCTCAGATTATGAAAGCCGTAATTGATAAAGGAGCAAGCTTTAATTCTCTAACAAATTATCGTGACATATTAGAGGTAATTGCAAAAAATGTTAGAACAAACTTAACGTTCAATAATATGATCGAGATTCAGGCTAACTATAAAGAAGCCCGCCATGGTTTACAACAGGTGCAAATAAAAGGAGAAGGGACAGAAATCAATGGCGTCTATTACTACAACGTACCTCAATCAGAGCGTACAAAACTATCGGACATGCTGAAACAGCATTTAAATATTGACTAATTTAGGTAGGGGAAACGGTGTTTTACGTTCCCCCTATCAATCCTATTCACTGGACCATAACCACCTTCTCCCCTTTAATCCTCTTATAAACATTTACCTCAAAATAGCTTGTGGCAACCATTTTATGTTTCCTCTTTACATCAATGTCCATCGTAAAGGAATCTTTGCCAGGTTCGTTTTCCGGATCGTAATAATAATATTGATCCAAATATGGGGAGTACGTTTGGATATCAATTGAGTTTGTTTCTTCATCTATTTGGAGGAGACGAATATAGCCGTTGCCGCCATTTGGTGCTTTTTGATAATCAGCAAGTATCTGATACACCTTACGATCTGTAATGCCATCTAAATTATCATCTAATTCATCAACCAATACTTCACTATTATAGTAATGACCGCAAAGTACGGCGGCGACATTTTTATTCGGCACCACAATTTGTTCAAATATGTCGTTCCCTTGATGTGACCGCTTTCCATTTTTTTGTAAATATTCGTGAAAGGCCAGGATGGCTGTACGATCAGAGTGACGCTTTAATACCTTGTTCATCCATTTGATCTCCCTCTCCTCTACATCTCCACCCATATAAAGAAAGATATAATCCTTTCCTTTGACAGATAGTAAATCATAGTGGCCTAAATTGTTTTGATAGGAGCCGCCATAATACGGTTTATGATAGAAGCGCTTCTTACCAAAATATTTTTTATATTGGTTAAAATTATTCCCCTTATCATGGTTTCCTGGAAGCACACCATATGGAACCTTTGCAACATCCAATGTATTCATGTAACTGTTTGCCCGCTTCCATTGTTGTTCAACACGGCCTTTATTCACGATGTCACCAGTATGAAACACATATTTGATGTTCATAACGTCTTTATTTTGCGAGATCCATTCGGTAATCGATTTGAACACAGCAGGATGATCCTGAGCATAATACTGTGTATCAGACATCCAAACAAACGAATAGTCGAAGCTCTTTGATTGGGAGGCAATTTGATCCTGAACAATGACACTGATCTTTTGCTCTTTAACATATTCACCGGCAGTAACTGTGCCATTGAGAGTGAACTGACTAGTTCCGGCTATTTTCCGATCGAGCTCCACCCATTCTTCTGTTGAAACATTCCAGGCAAACATCGTTACTTGTCTTCCTTGTAACGATCTTCCTTTCCAATGAACGGTAACATGGTCTCCTGATTTCACATCCTTATGTACTTCGATATCAAAGCGGTGATAAGGAAAATTACTGACCGAATAAGTTTCATTTCCACTGCTGTTTTGTTCTTGAAGTGCCTGATATTTTTCCGTGGAGAATTCTTTTTCACCTAAGGGGTCATAAGCTGTCGGCGGCTCTGTTCTTGCTGCATTCTCGCTTACTGTCATTTGATTCTTTTCTGTAGAAGAATATTGATGTGCCTGGTAAAAGTTTTCTGATGCTGTAATCTTCGATTGGGCATGACTTAGTGTATTGCTTTTTACAAGCTGTGTAGGGAGCAATAATATAATAAGAACCGTAATACATATAACAACAAATACATGGTTACCTTTGTACATGCTTCTCACCCAATGGTAGTATGTGCAGTTTTTAGTGATTTTACCAGTAGATAACTAAAATGAAACTTGGGAAAACCTGGATGAAATACAACAAAAATAAAAAGCAGAGAAACTCTGCTTTTATTTATTCTTTATTCTTTTGCAATGGCTCGATGATCCCTTTTTGAATCATGAGATGGAAGATGGCAATCACGATAGCGGCGAGGATCGCTGTGCCAAACCCATCAATATTAAACGCATCTCCCATCAGTCCTTCTGTGATCATTAACGTCATCGCATTGATGACAAAAAGAAATAATCCTAATGTCACAAACGTTACAGGCAGGGTAAGCAAAATGAGAAATGGCTTGATGAACACATTTAGAATGGAAAGGATAAAGCTTGCTCCTAATGCAGCTCCTATCCCACTTAAATAAAAGGAGTCAAAGTAGCCTGATACAACAAGTAATATTAAGGCATTAACAAGAATACTGACAATCCACCTGATCATACTACCTAACATCCGACTCTTCAGGGACTAAGAAGATCCAGGCAAGATAGATAATACCTAATGGAAAAAAGCCGGTCGGTATTAATAAGATGACAAACAAAATTCTTAAGATGGAGGCATCAATGCCCAAATAATCGGATAACCCTCCAAGCACGCCTGATAGCTTACGGTCTGAACGAGACCTGTATAATTTTTTCATTGCCTTCACCCTTACGTATTTTTAATTAATATTGATCCTGTCTTCGAGTCGGCAAATAGTGAGAAATTAGTTTCAGGTGATGTACGGAATTTAAGCTCTTTTTGGATCGTTTCATTTTTTTCAAATGACACGTCTACATCCTTTAGCTGGGCAGACAGCGTACCTAAATTTGATTTGAGCACACCGATTACTTTGCTTTCCTCAGGTACATTGACTTCAATATTCCCTGTTGTCGTTTTCGCATACAATGCTTCACACGCACGATCCTCCAAGGTTATTTGAAGATTACCATTAAAGCTTTGGGCATCGATTTTGTCAGCTGAACCTTTAAACTGGACTAAACCTGTAATGGATTCAACCTCAAGTTTTTCGTACCTTGAGCTTGAAAGCTTTATTTGCCCATTAGCTGTTTCAAACTCACCTTTTTTCCCATTGATGGCTGAAAATGAGATCATCCCATTTGCCGTCTTTGCTTTTAACGTATTTACTTTTACATTTTCCCCTCTTATAGGACCATTAAACAGCTTAATTTTAATTTGGTCATATGCTTGTTCCGGAACATAAACAATCGTATTCAGCTTCATTGTCTTTTTATCTGAATGAAAAATAAAGCGATTTCCTTCTACATGACATTCTACTTCTGATAAAAAGGCTTCTCTTGCCTGTTCGATATTTTCAGCTCGATAGATCTTTGCATTGCATTCCACCCTAATATCCCTTTCATTCCATGGCTGAAGATTCACACTGCCATTCGGAAGCTGGATATCAAGGTCATGAAAGGCTGAACCATTAAACTGAAAAACATGCTGAATGTCAATCGACTTACCAAAATTTAGGTCGAGATCGAGTTCTTTTACCTTTTTAACAGCTGTGTCCACCCAATCCATAAGCTTAGCCCCTAATGAGGCTTGCTTTTCATTTGATTGGCCAACATGATCTTGTGATGTAAAATCAATTACTTCCGTTGACAAAGCCGTTATTTTCTCTTCCTTTTTTTGCTCATCAGAATTTAATGCTTCGATTAAGGATAGGGCCTCATCTGCAGAAAGCTTCCCTTGTTCCACTAGCTTTAAGATACGAATTTTTTGCTCTTTCATGGTTCATCCTCCCCTTTGACTCTCCTATATAAATTTTATATCGTTGTTAATAGCTTAATGCCTTTTACAAGGTTCCAAATAAACACAATTAGATTGATCAATCCGACAACGATGAAGCCGCCAAAAAAGATTGTTAAATAGGACGCTTCAGACAAATTAGTGAAACTGCTAAAGATGATTGCTCCGATGACTGCAAGAATTGATAAAAATGGAAGTATGTGTGAAATAAGCGCCTTTTTAGCATGTTTCTTCACTTCACTGTGGTCAACAATAAAATAAATTACAATTGGTAAAAGAAACGGAGCACAAAACACACTAAAATAGTTGATGGATGCTAACACTTTATTTGTTTTATCCAATTTTTCTTTCACTCTCCTTATCTTTAATACGTATGAAAGAAGAATAGGTTTCAGATTATCTTTTTTAGCGGAAAAGATCAGTCACTGGGTGTTTCATTGTTTCCATTTTTTAAACAATGATATCGCTTACAATAACTGCAATAATAAATATATCCAAAGTATTCTACTCATTCCGCATATTGGGTAGCTGTCTCGAAAGAATTGGGGCAGCCCTTTTTTATGTGTTGAAATGAAAAAATGGATTTTAAAAAGTTTTTTATAAGTTGAAATTTTATACTATATAAAAAAGAGAGCATCGATGGATTTTTCAATGCTCTCATTATGACTAAACTTAAGGCTGCTTTTATTGAGCAACCTCTTCTTTTTCTTTAATAAGTTTTCTCATTCGCTCACGGTCACGTTCAATGATTGGTTTTAGATACTTTCCTGTATATGATTTGTCATTGTTCATAATGTCCTCGGGTGTTCCGACACCGACGACTTGTCCGCCTTTGTCGCCGCCTTCAGGGCCCATATCAACAAGATAGTCTGCTGCTTTGATTACATCAAGATTATGTTCAATGACCAAGACGGTATCACCGTTTTCGACTAACCGCTGCAGCACCTTCAATAATCGGGCAATGTCATGGACGTGAAGCCCTGTTGTTGGTTCGTCAAGAATATATAATGATTTTCCATTTGAACGTCTGTGAAGTTCTGAGGCAAGTTTTACCCTTTGCGCTTCACCGCCTGATAGAGTTGTCGCCGGCTGTCCAAGTTTGACATAGCCCAGACCGACATCTAAGATCGTTTGCAGCTTCCGTTTAATTTTCGGAATGTTTTCAAAGAATGACACGGCATCCTCTACCGTCATTTCAAGAATATCTGCAATGTTTTTCCCTTTATACGTAACCTCGAGTGTTTCACGATTGTAACGTTTGCCATGGCAAACCTCACAAGGGACGTAAACGTCTGGAAGGAAGTGCATTTCAATTTTAATAATCCCATCACCACGGCAGGCCTCACAGCGGCCGCCCTTCACATTGAAGCTAAAGCGGCCTTTCTTATAGCCGCGAACCTTCGCTTCATTTGTTGCTGCAAATACATCGCGAATATCATCAAACACACCTGTATAGGTAGCAGGATTGGAACGCGGTGTTCGGCCAATTGGTGATTGGTCAATATCAATAACCTTTTCAAGATGCTCGATTCCTTTTACTTCTTTATGCTCGCCAGGCTTTGCTTTGGCATTGTGAAGCTTTTGGGCGAGCGATTTATGAAGAATTTCATTGACCAATGTACTTTTCCCTGAACCGGAAACACCCGTTACGGCAATAAATGTCCCTAGAGGGAACTTCACACCGACGTTTTTCAGGTTATTTTCCTTGGCACCTTTAATTTCAATATAGCGGCCAGCAGGTTTTTTTCGTTCATATGGAAGCGGAATAAACTTCTTCCCTGACAAGTATTGCCCGGTTAAGGAGTTGTTATCATTCATCACCTCTTCAGGCTTACCGGCAGAAATAATTTCTCCGCCATGTATCCCTGCTCCTGGGCCAATATCGATTAAATAATCAGCGGCCATCATTGTATCTTCATCATGTTCCACGACTATTAACGTATTGCCGATATCGCGCATATTTTGCATGGTTTGGATGAGACGGTCATTGTCGCGCTGATGCAATCCGATTGAGGGCTCATCAAGTATGTACAGCACACCTGTTAACCTGGAACCAATTTGCGTGGCAAGGCGAATCCGCTGTGCCTCACCGCCGGATAATGTCCCGGCTGCACGGTTAAGTGTTAAATAATCGAGTCCGACATTATTTAAAAAGCCTAAGCGCTCGCTTATTTCTTTTAAGATTAAGTTTGCAATTGTCATTTCCTTCTCTGTTAGGGCTATGTGTTGAAAGAACGATAGTGAATCCTGAACAGATAGCTTCGTGATTTCACCAATATGTTTGCCGTCAATTAAGACAGCAAGTGTTTCTTGCTTTAAGCGATGCCCTTTACACGTAGGACAGTTTTGCTGACCCATATATTTTTCCATTTGCTCGCGAATATAGTCTGAGCTTGTTTCTTTATAACGGCGTTCCACATTGCGGACTACACCTTCGAATTGAATATAGTTCTCCCTGATTTGGCCAAAATCATTTTCATAACGGAAATAGATTTGTTCACCATTGCTGCCAAATAGGATTTTATCAAGCAAATGCTTTGGTATGTCCTTTACTGGTGTATCCATATCAATGCCATAATGGTTGCAAACTGCCTCAAGCATTTGCGGATAATATTGTGAGCTTGTCGATTCCCATGGTGCTATTGCATTTTCACGCAGGGTAAGCTCTTTATTCGGAATAATAAGGTCGAGATCTACCTCAAGCTTTGTTCCAAGGCCATCACATTCAGGACAGGCACCAAACGGGCTGTTAAAGGAGAACATCCTCGGTTCAAGTTCACCGATGGAAAAACCGCACTGCGGGCAGGCATGGTGCTCACTGAATAAAAGCTCTTCTTCGCCGATGACATCAATAATCACCTTGCCTTCTCCAAGCTGTAAGGCTGATTCCAGGGAATCTGCCAGGCGTGAAGAAATCCCCTCTTTTACGACAATCCGGTCGATGACAACCTCGATCGAATGCTTCTTATTTTTATCCAATTCAATTTCATCAGCAAGCTCCATCATTTCACCGTCAACACGAACACGAACATAGCCTTGCTTTTTAATTTCTTCAAAAACCTTTACATGGGCCCCTTTTCTTCCTGAAACGACAGGTGCAAGAATTTGGAGCTTTGTTCGTTCAGGGTATTCCAAGATTCGGTCTACCATTTGTTCAATCGTTTGCGAAGAAATCTCATTGCCATGAATCGGACAGGTTGGGCGGCCTACTCTTGCATAGAGTAGTCGCAAATAGTCATAAATTTCGGTTACGGTTCCAACCGTTGACCGGGGATTACGGCTCGTTGTTTTTTGATCGATCGAAATGGCTGGAGACAGCCCTTCGATCGCATCAACATCAGGTTTATCCATTTGTCCAAGAAATTGGCGGGCGTAAGCTGATAAGGATTCAACATAGCGCCGTTGTCCCTCTGCATAAATCGTATCAAACGCAAGGGATGATTTTCCTGAGCCTGACAACCCTGTCAGCACAACAAGCTTATCCCGCGGAATGGTCACATCAATATTTTTTAAGTTGTGAGCACGTGCTCCTTTCACAACGATATGTTCCATTGCCATACTCGTTTCATCCTTCCGCTTTAAGCTCTAGTATTAAATCACGCAACTCTGCGGCACGCTCGAAGTTTAACGCCTTTGCCGCTTCCTTCATCTCGTTTTCCATTTCAGAAATAACCTTGTCTCGTTCCTTTTTCGTCATTTTCGCTAATTTGCTTGCTCCTGCTGTTTCGTACTGCTCCTGCTCCTCTGCAGCCATTGTTGCCCGAATGACATCACGAATTTCCTTTTGAATCGTCATTGGTGTGATGCCATGCTTTTCATTGAATGCCTGCTGGATTTCCCGGCGTCGCTTCGTTTCATTAATGGCTAATTCCATCGAATTAGTCATTTTATCGGCATACATGATGACATGGCCATCTGCATTCCGTGCAGCACGGCCAATGGTTTGGATAAGCGATCGCTCTGATCGCAAAAATCCTTCCTTATCGGCATCCAGAATCGCTACTAAGGAGACTTCCGGAATATCAAGCCCTTCTCTTAACAGGTTAATTCCAATTAAAACATCATATTTTCCAAGGCGTAGTTCTCTGATGATTTCAATCCGTTCTAATGTTTTGATTTCAGAATGCAAGTAATTAACCTTAATGCCAATTTCTTTTAAATAGTCGGTTAAATCCTCAGACATTTTTTTCGTTAACGTCGTAATTAGCACACGTTGATTTTTCGCGACCCTTGCCTGAATTTCACCAATTAAATCATCGATCTGTCCTTCAATTGGACGTACATCGATCGTCGGATCAAGCAAGCCTGTCGGACGAATGATCTGCTCGATCATCTCTGGGGTATGTTCAAGTTCATATGGGCCTGGTGTCGCTGAAACGTAGACAATATTATGAATATGCTTTTCAAATTCTTCAAAACGAAGCGGGCGGTTATCTAAGGCTGATGGCAGACGGAAACCATGATCCACCAGCACTTGCTTCCGCGCTTGGTCACCATTATACATACCCCTGATTTGAGGTAGGGTAACATGTGACTCATCAATGACAATTAAAAAGTCGTCTGGAAAGAAATCCAGCAAGGTATAAGGTGTTGACCCTGCAGGACGAAGTGTGAGATGGCGTGAATAGTTCTCAATCCCTGAACAAAAGCCCATTTCTCTCATCATTTCCAGATCATATCTTGTTCGCTGCTCAAGACGCTGCGCTTCCAGCAGCTTGCCGTTTTCCCGCATGTCCTTTAAACGTTCCTCAAGCTCTGCCTCAATATTGAGGATTGCCTTTTGCATCTTTTCATCTCTTGTTACGAAGTGGGAGGCAGGGAAGATCGCAACATGCTCCCGTTCGCCTAAAATTTCGCCTGTTAATGCATCAACCTCGCGAATCCGGTCAATTTCATCTCCGAAAAATTCAACGCGAATACACTGCTCATCCCGGGAAGCCGGGAAAATTTCAACAACATCTCCGCGTACGCGGAAGGTACCTCTTCGGAAGTCGATATCATTCCGTTCATATTGAACGTCAACGAGCTTCCGAAGCAGCTGGTTCCGTTCTATCTCCATACCTGTTCGCAAGCTCACAACAAGCTCTCTATATTCCTCTGGAGAACCGAGGCCGTAAATACAGGATACACTGGCAATAATGATGACATCCTTGCGTTCGAATAAAGCAGATGTGGCTGAGTGGCGAAGCTTATCGATTTCATCATTAATGCTTGCATCCTTTTCGATAAAGGTATCTGTTTGCGGAACATAGGCCTCAGGCTGATAATAATCATAATAACTGACAAAATACTCGACAGCATTGTTCGGGAAAAATTCCTTAAACTCGCTGTAGAGTTGTCCTGCTAACGTTTTATTATGGGCAATAACCAATGTTGGTTTGTTTACTTCTTTTATGACATTGGAAACAGTGAAGGTTTTCCCTGTTCCCGTTGCACCTAGCAATGTTTGATGTTTTTTTCCTTGCTGAATTCCAGCGACTAATGACTTTATTGCCTCAGGCTGATCACCCTGCGGCTTGTATTTCGAGACTAATTCAAATTGCTCGCTCACGCATAAGCCTCCATTCAGAAAGTTTCTGGTAGTAATAGTTTACCACAAATAAATGGAAAATCACTAAAAATACGAACTATAGTTCGTATTTTTTTATCGTGTATATTGTTAAACAGGTTTTTTATTTTGATTATGTAAGAAATCATGGGCATTTTTGCAACTTATAAAAATAATCTTGCAACTACATATTTCTTTGAATCAATGAAAAAAGAAGCACCATTTGGTAGCTCCCTTCCTTCTATTAAGTATATCTCGTTTTGGCTGTGCGCAAACCTCTTACTTTTTTAATAATGCTGCTTTCATTTTTCGTGCATAGAAAAATCCGGCTGTAAGGGAGGAAATGTCCAATGCAATAATAAATGGATTATATGTATATCCTTTTATGTAAGAAGCAATGAGCAGTGCCGCTGTTAGCGCCGTTCCTACATAGTGGTTATAACTTACTCGCGTAAAGAGGACCACTAATAAAAAGGGGAGGAACAGCGCTAGGATTACTTTTAATACCATATTTATTCTCCTTTACGCTATAGTGATAGATTATAGAAATACACGGAATCCTCTTTTTCATAACCTAAGCTTTCATAAAGAGCTTGAGCCTTCGTATTGTCCTTCATTGTTTCCAACAGGATCCCGGCAGCATTTGCTTGTTGTGCCAATGCCTTTGCCTGGTTCATTAATGCTCTGGCTACACCGTTCCGACGATAAGCTTCCCCAACAAATAAATCGTTCAGCAGCCACTTTCGTTTCATGCCAACTGATGTAAAGATTGGGTATAACTGTACAAAGCCCATTGGTTTTCCCTTATCCACCGCTAAATAGATAACTGATTCTTTTTTCTTTATCCGCTCTTCAATAAACGCTTTAGCACCAACAATATCCGATTGCTGGCCATAAAATACTCTGTATTCATTAAAAAGTGATGAAGCATCGTCAATGTCTTTTAAGGTTGCTTGAATGATCTGCAATTTTAGTCCCCCGTTCTTGCAAGCTTGCAGCTTCTAGTCTTCCATCACCATCATACCACGCTGCCAATGAAAGAGGCTAACTCCAACTAGGAATTAGCCTGTCATAATCGTTATGATGTAACACCTTGATAGTCATTTTCTTCAAATAGATCGACCAGTTCAATATCCTTTTGTTTTTCTAAGAAATATCTTAGCGTAAATTCATTTTCAAATAGGACAGCATAAGCGCCATGGCGGTCGCGAACTAACATGCTTCTTGAATCAAAGAATCGTTTTTCAAACTTTTCATTTTTAATCCAGCGCGGGATTCTCTCACCAAGTGATGTGAATTCAAGTTCGACATTGTACTCAGCCTTCATTCTGTATTCAAACACCTCAAACTGCAGCTGTCCGACTGCTCCTAAAATAATGGAATCATTGAGATCCTGTCTGAATAATTGGATCGCACCTTCTTGAACAAGCTGCTCAATCCCTTTTCTGAACTGCTTTGCTTTCATAACGTTTTTTGCTTGAACCCGTCTAAATAACTCAGGCGGGAATTGTGGCAGTTCTTCATAGTGATATTGGCCTTTTCCCTCAATTAAGGTATCACCAATTTGATAAATGTTTGGATCATATATTCCAATGATATCTCCCGGATAGGCTTCATCAACCGTATCACGGTCCTTTGCCATAAACGCTTGGGTTTGATTCAGCTTAATTGTTTTATTTGTCCGGCTAAGATTTACGCTCATGCCCCGTTCAAATTTCCCTGAACAAACGCGTAAAAACGCAATCCGATCACGGTGAGCCGGGTTCATATTCGCTTGGATTTTGAAGATATAACCTGAGAATTGATTTTTCTCCGGCTCGACTAATCCTTCATTTGTCTTGCGTGGCTGCGGCTGTGCAGCAAATTGCAGGAAGGTATCAAAAAAGGTTTGCACACCAAAATTCGCTAACGCACTTCCGAAAAAGACCGGCGTTAACTCACCTTTTTTTACTCGCTCAGGAGAAAATTCATTTCCCGCTTCCTCAAGAAGCTCGATTTCCCCTAATGTTTCTTGGTAGACTGGCTGCTCCTCAATTCCATGGTTTCCAATCTCCTGTAAAGGAATGATTTTCTCTTTCTCTTCTCCTTTAAACTGAACGATACGGTCGTTAAAACGATCGTATATTCCTAAAAATCGTTTCCCCATCCCAATAGGCCAGTTCATTGGATAGGACTCGATCCCAAGCACTTCCTCGATTTCCGAAAGCAGCTCCAACGGCTCCCTTCCTTCGCGGTCAAGCTTATTAATAAAGGTAAAGATCGGTATCCCTCTCATCCGGCAAACCTTAAATAGCTTAATCGTTTGCGGCTCCACACCTTTTGTGGAATCAATAATCATCACGACACTATCAACAGCCGTTAATGTACGGTACGTGTCTTCACTAAAATCTTCATGTCCCGGTGTGTCCAAAATATTGACATGAAACTCATGGTATGGGAAGCTCATGACACTCGATGTAACCGAGATCCCACGCTTCTTTTCGATCTCCATCCAGTCTGATGCAGCATATTTACCTGTTTTTTTCCCTTTTACTGTACCAGTTGATCGAATTACCTGCCCAAAATATAACAGCTTTTCTGTTAAGGTCGTTTTCCCAGCATCAGGGTGTGAGATGATGGCAAACGTCCGTCGTTTATTTATTTCTTGTTGTAAGCTCATTCGCAATAACCTCTTTTTAATATGTTCGTGTTTCAACTATACTATAAAGATAAGCAAAGAACAATTTGTTATCTATTCGTCTAATCAATTAATATGCAGGGCAACCATCTTTGTGATTTTAGACAAATAAAAAAAGCGCAAGGAGCCTGCCTATCGGCGACAAGCATAAGTCAAACAGGAATAGAAGGTGTTCTTTACCTTCAATTCCTGTTTGACTTATGACCTCGAGCCGATGGCGCCTGGAGCTAGATTCAGAAACGCAAGCTATGTTAAGAAAATATATAAATTCTAATATTAGAAAAAAACAGGAGCACCCTCCTGCTTTGCCTCTCATTTTCCATAATGTTTTATTGTCCTATTCCGTGTCTTGCCTTTTTCATCATGTGAATAGAGCATCTCCCATGAGCTCTTATATCGGTATTTTTTGCCCCATACATCAATGAGCATTCTTAATCCGGTAATAAAACTTAAAAGTAAAAGCACGACAATTAAAAATAGAATTTCTTTCATCATTACTCCCCCAATCATCCTTGTACCATGTATATGCTTATGAACAAAAATCATTCGTCATTTTTATGATGATTGGGGGAGATCATGATCCTATTCTAAACGGACTGTAAAACCCTACCCTTGAAGTCCCACCTTATTCCCTTGATTCCGTTAACTTGGTTTTTACGTGGTTAAACACTGCCGTTGAATCCCAGACATTCAGTCCAAAGTATCCTTCTTTATAGGTTTTGTCATTTGCGTCAATGACAAGTTTTCCATCTAAGTAAGCCTTAATGTTATCACCTGCAGCTACTACTTTAAGATGATAGGTTTCATTTGCTCGCAGGTTAAGGTTTCCTTTATTGTTATAGGAAGCAAGGCCATGGCCGACACCATTTACAAATTTGATTAGTTTGACAACATTATTTTTCACATCAATATTGACAGCATACAAGTTTTTCGCTTCTGAATCTGAGCGAAAAATCAATGCTCCCGCACCTACTAAATTTCCAACTGTATCTTTATTAGGATCATTTGGATGGGAGTCCGTATCAAGAATTTTTATGTCTGCTTCATACTTAAAATTGCCTCCCGCTTCATTCGATAAAATAAATGCATCCCCACTGCTTTGTCCCTGTTTTCCTGCAATTGTATCTGTCCACCTGCCATTTATTGTTTTCCAACCAGTTAAGGTTGATATAAATCCGCTTTTTTTCCAGATGCTCTTTAATGGATAGATATCCAAAGTTTTCAATGTTACATTTCCATCCTTACTATAAATCTTAACTCCTTTGCTTGTTGGACTAGGGAAGATTTGATCAGTAATAACTGTCTCTCCATTGTTGCCAAACACTTCAACAGCAGAACGATCGACAAAGATATGCATTTTCACTGTTCCATCTGACACAGATAGAGGACCTTCATGCATCTCTAAAACATCGCTGCCATAATCAAAAGAATCCGATTTCGTTCGGTCAACAAATAATTGCTTGTTCACAACGTCATAGCCTATTTTTGTATACTCATCTGCAGAGCCTTTACGAACTTCAAAGCCAAATTCAGTTGCCTTTATATTAGAGACATCAAATTCAGCAATCATTTCAAAAGCATCTCCTGAAAAATCATCTAACAGATGGCTCTCATTTGAAATCACTTTATTTTTATACGATAATTTCTTGCTACTGTCTCGAATCGAATTGAGCGAAACCCGCGTTTGTTTTAAACGCAATCCCTCTTCTGTTTGAGTAAGCTCTATCTTGCGGGGCAAGCTCATTGAACTTCTCCATGTTGTCGTTGGTGTTTTGTTGGCGTATTGCCAGTTGCTCATCCATCCTAGCCAATATTTTTCGCCATTCTCGCCCTGGGTTCCGCTCCATTCAACTGCTGCATAGAAATCAGCTCCGTAATCGGTCCATAATACTTGATCAGAAGGATTCTCATTTTGGAACGTTTTTCCGTCAAAACTGCCAACAAAATACTGCATGCCAGATCCGCCAGCAGGAGCACCATCATTTATACTTACTTGCAGCACCCACTTTGTTTTTGTCGGATCGCCATCAATCGGCAATTCAACCAAAGCAGGACATTCCCAAATGCCGCCATTGCTGCCGTGTGTAGAAGGGATCCATTCACCGGAAACAGCCGTCCAGTCTGTAAGGGTTCCGCTCTGCTTCACTTCTGCTTCCACAGGTTCTTTTGCAACATGGTCAACTTCTGCAGGCATAGGGCCCTCATTATAAACATGAACATCATCCAGATTTATATGACCCCAGCCGCCTAAAGCATGGTCAACCACTTTCAAATAGAGGACTTCACCGATATAATCAGAAGCATCCCATACGTATTTGTTATACTTTTCCTCATTAAATTTCGTATTTGCCTGGCGAATTAATTCTTTATTATCAGAGGCTCTTACTAATGATACATGGCGGTTGCCAATGTCATTCCCGCCGCCCAATAAGAAATTAATTTCACCCGTTCCGCCTAGCTTAAAGTAAGAGGAATGCAGTTCACCTGTTGCATCATCTCCACCCTGAAGATCCGAAAATCCCCATAAATGGTAGTTTCCTTCATGGCCAAATGGACCGCCCCAATAGGATGCAGCAGCTGTCACATGATCATTTGTAAATGCATTTCCTTCGATTGCTTTCCAGCCAGTTAAATCACCTGTTTCGAAATCATGATTCATGATTTCCTTGTCATTTGTTACGATGTTCTTATTCAATTGAACATCTTGAAAAATCGTCGAGGAATTCCAAATGTTCAAGCCTACATAGCCAGATGAAAAAGTAGTGTCATTGATGTCATGAATAAGCTGGTTATCTACATAGACTTTAATGTTTTCTCCATACGTACAAACTTCTAAATGGTATGTCTTATCTGCATCAAGATTCATTGCTTTTTCAGTTAAGACTGAAATCTGTCCATTTTCAATTTTCATTAGCTTGACCACATCATTCAGTGCATCGATATTTGCAAAATATCCATTCTTTGCATCAGCATCTGCCCGGAAAACGAGTGCGCCTGCTCCATTTCCGCCTTTATCTCCAGAAATAGTGAGCTCTGCTTCATAAATAAAGTTCTCAGACGTGTTGCTGCTCATGATAAAAGCGTCATCAGTGGAGCTCCCTCTTTTCCCATCTAATGTATCTTCCCATGAGCCATTTACGACCTTCCATTTAGACAGGTTCGTTACAAAATTTGATTTATTAGTAAATTCAACATTTCTAAAAGCCGCTGTAGAATTCCATGCAGACAAACCGTAGTAACCGCTTTCAAAAGATGAATCATTTGCTTCTATAATAAGCTGGTCATTCACAGCAACTCTGATTTGATCTCCATTGGCATTGATCTTCACATGATAGGTCGTTGAGGTTTTTAACGTTAAGGGTTTGCGGGCAATTTCTTTTGTCATGCCATCGACATTTTTACTTAAAGTGACAACATCGTTTTTTGCATCCAGGTTGGCCACATATCCATTTTTCGCATCCTTGTCAGCGCGAAATACGAGACCGCCCGCTCCTTCACGGCCATTCTTTTCGTTAAGGGTGATGTCTCCCTCATAGCTAAATGATCCGCCTGTTTGCGAAGACATCGCGTAAGAGGTGCGATCAAGACTATTTGCCTGGATCCCGCCATCTGGACCAAATTCACTGGCAAACTCCCAGTCTTTTAAATTCGGTGACGTATAAAACATGACCTTATTTTTTGCTGCTAATGACATGACCCACTGGCTTGTATCTTCATGCCAAAATACCTTCGGATCTCGCCAATCAGGTATCGGAGGATTAGGCATAACAGGATTGCCTTCATACTTTTTCCATGTTCTACCTTTATCAAGGCTGTAGGCAAGACTTTGGACTTGGCCTTTTTCCCCTGAATGAGTAAAGATCGCAACCATCGCTTCTTTTCCAAATCCCGCTGTATTGTTCCAATCGATTACAGCACTGCCTGAGAAAATATCTCCGTTTTCATCAGGAGATAAGGCAATCGGCAAATGCTTCCAATGAACAAGATCTTCACTTACCGCATGCCCCCAATGCATCGGTCCCCATGTCGTTCCATATGGATGATACTGATAAAATAAATGATATTCTCCATCATAATAGACCATTCCATTTGGATCATTCATCCAGTTTGCTTCAGGGGAAAAATGAAATTGATTCCGATATGGTTCATTGTAGTACCCAGGATCTTCGGCATAAACGCTGGATAATGGAAAACTAAGTACGATTAAACTGATAAGGCATACAAAAATTCTCCTTTTTATAGACATTTCCAAATAACCCCTTTATCTTTTATTCTGCACTGGTTCCTCTTAAACGATCCAATAAAACAGCCGCAACAATCACACCGCCCTTAACAACCAGCTGCCAATAATAATTCACATCCATGAGTGTCAATCCATTGCTTATAACACCCATGATTAAAACCCCTATGATCGTTCCTTGTATTCTTCCCTTTCCACCAGTTAAGCTTGTTCCTCCTAAAATAACCGCAGCAATGGCATCTAATTCATACATTTGCCCTGCAGTCGGCTGGCCGGAATACAATCTTCCAGCTAATACGACGCCGCCTAAGCCAGCTAATAAGCCGCTAATGGAATAAACATTAATTAATGCCTTTTCAACCTTGATACCTGTTAATCGTGCTGCTTCTTCATTTCCGCCGATTGCATAAATATGGCGGCCAAACATTGTATACTTAAGGACAAAAAACATCACGCCATACACCAAAAGCATGATATAGATCGGGGTAGGCACTCCAAAAATAGCCCCGCCGCCAATGAATTTAAAGGTTTCATTTTGTAAAACAATTGGATAGCCGCCACTTATGACATAAGCAAGACCACGAACATACGTAAAGCTCCCTAAAGTCACGATAAAAGCTGGCAATTTCGTTTTAGCCGTAAAAAAGCCATTTATTAGACCTACCGCATAACCTATTGCTGCACCTGATAACATCGCAAGAATCGGGTTAATTCCTGCGGCAGAAGCCATAACTGAGATAACACCAGATAAAGCAACTGTAGAACCAACTGATAAATCGATGCCGCCTGTTAAAATAACAATTGTCATTCCTGCTGCCAATATTGCTATAATGGAAACCTGCTTTAAAACATTTAATATATTGGCAGTATCTAAAAAGTTTGGTGCTGTGAACGTAAGAACAACACATAATAATAATAGAATCATAACCATTCCTAAACGATTCCATAAATCATGAAGGACATTTCCTACCTGCAGGCTTTGCGATGGTGAAGCTGATTGAATATTTTCCTTCATTTTCCTTCACTCCCCTCTAGTAGCTAAGTGCATAATTTTTTCTTGTGTAGCTTCCTTTCTCGAAAGTTCCCCAGTTAATCTTCCTTCACACATGACAAGGATTCGATCACTGATTCCCAATACTTCCGGAAGCTCAGATGAAATCACCAATACGGCTAAGCCTTCATCGGCAAGCTTTGAGATAATTTTGTGTATTTCAGTCTTTGCCCCAATATCAACACCCCGGGTTGGTTCATCAAGCAGTAAAACCTTAGGTGCAATGGACAGCCATTTAGCGATGACGACTTTTTGTTGATTACCGCCGCTCAAGTGTGAGACCTGCTGATCGGGGGAGGCAATTTTTATATTTAGGTCTTTTATATATTGATCGGCACTTACATGAACCTGTTTCCAACGAACTACCCCTGACTTGGAATGCTTTTTCAATTCTGCCATTAACAGATTCTCTTTTACTGACATCGATAAAAATAAACCTTGTTCTTTGCGACTTTCTGGCACATGGGCAATTCCATTTGCAATCGCATCAATAGGCGATTTTATGTTTACAGCCTTGCCATCTACGTATATTTCCCCGCTTTTCAGCTCCGATGCACCAAATAGAGCTCTAACCAGCTCTGTTCGACCTGCACCTACAAGTCCTGCTAAACCAACAATTTCACCAGGATAAATGTTAAACGAAACATCTTTTACAATGGTATTGTCAGAAACATTTTTCAGTTCTAAAACAGGTGCAGCTCCATATGAGAGCGTTGACTCAGATGCTTTCGTTCGATTAAACAAATCTTTTAAATCCCGTCCAACCATCAGCTTTACAAGGTGGTTAGGGTTTGTCTCTTCAATCGGCCCGCTTGCAATCCACTCACCGTCACGCAAGACAGTGAATCGATTTGAAATCTTAAAGATTTCGTCCATTCTATGAGAAATATAAACGATCGCAACTCCCTGCCTTTTTAAATCTTCAATAATTTTAAACAGCATGACAATCTCTTTATCTGTCAGTGAGGCTGTAGGTTCATCCATGATCAGAACCTCTGCCTGAAAGGATAATGCCCGTGCAATCTCGACCATTTGTTGTTGTGCGACACTCAAGGTTGAAACGAGTTGACGGGGGTTCAGGTTAGATCCCATTGAATCCAGCACCAATTGTGCACGTTCATGTACCTCATCCCATTTGACCATTCCTAAGCGATTTCTCGGAAACGTTGAACCCATTAAAATATTTTCACTGATTGTTAGATTAGGAGAGAGATTTAACTCCTGGTGGATCACGCTTATTCCTCGATTTCTTGCATCAACAGGGTCCTTCCATGCTATAGGCTGACCTTTAAAATAGATCGATCCGCCATCATGATCAGGTGAATGGATCCCTGCAAGGATTTTCATAAAGGTTGATTTCCCGGCACCATTCTCTCCCATTAAAGCGTGTACTTCTCCTGGATAAAGTTCCATTCTTACATTGTTTAATACCTTTACACCTGAAAATGTTTTACTTATCCCTTCAAGACTCAGAACCGGCAATTTATGAATTTGTCGATTTTTTGGTAACATCTCTTTAACAGCCATACGTCAATCCCACCCGTTATTTTTTTAAAAAGGCTGAATAAGGGGATGGACCCTTATCAGCCTCTTTCATCAGGGAGGCTTACCAACCCTTGTAAGAATCTAATGTTTCTTGAGTGACTAGCTCAACAGGTACTTTTATCATCTCGTCAACTTTTTCCCCATTTTTTACTTTCATACCAATTTCAACTGCTTTTTTCACCATCTCACTAGGTGATTGAGCTGAAGTTGCCATAATTGAGCTTCCTTCTTTTTTCATTGCTTCTGTCACTTCAGGAGCACCGTCAACACCTACAATGAAAAACTCATCTTTTCTTCCAGCTTGCTCTTGAGCAATTTCCACTCCGATTGCCTCAGGGTCATTGATCGCAAATACAGCGTCAATTGAGCCGGACGGATTCGCTTGCAAAATGCTTTCCATAACGGATAATGCTTTTTCACGGTTACCTTCACCATTTTGCTTAGCAACTACTTTAATTCCGGATTGTTTAATCACATCCTCAAATCCTTGAATACGGTCTGTTACAGCTGAAACTGGCGGTCCATCGATCATAACAATGTTTCCTTTTCCATTTAATTGTTCAACTACATATTCACCAGCAAGCTGACCTGCTTGGTAGTTATCTGATGTAACCGTTGCATCAACACCGCCCTCAGCATTTGTATCAACTGCAATGACTGGAATACCGGCATCCTTCGCTTGTTGAACGGCTGCAGCAATCCCCTTCGAATCAACTGCATTTAATAAAATCACATCGACCTTTTTGGTAATAAAGTTTTCAATTTGCGAGGTTTGTTTTGCAAGATCATATTCGGCGCTTTCGACAAGAACCTCTGCGCCTAAATCTTTCCCGGCTTCTTCTGCACCCTTTCCCATGGCAACGAAAAATGGATTTGCCATAGTCCCTACTGTTAATCCGATTGTTAATTTATCGTCACCGTTTTCTTGTCCAGCGCTGCCACTTGAAGATTCACTTGCACTGCTGCATGCAGACATTAAAGCGATGATCAATAGGAAAACTAGCACGAATAAGGTTTTTGTATTCTTTTTCATAGTGAGCCCCCTTGTAGGAATTACGTATTGTCAAAACTTATATATTAAAAAGTTAATAATTCCTTGATTTAAAGGGCTTTAAATGCAAAAAACTTGCCAC
>NZ_CANNCR010000048.1 GCF_947503125.1 uncultured Metabacillus sp. | reverse complement strand
GCTTATGACCTCGAGGGGCTAGGCGCTGGAGCTGGATGTCAAAGCGCTTATCCACAGTTCAAGAATTTTATAATTTCTAAACGATTCGAAAAGCGCAAGCGCCTTGATCAGCCAAGGGCAAGTACTAGACCCTAGAAAGGCTAGGCGCTGGAGCTAGAAACAAAAAACAGGTTAAAATTGGATACTTTCTTACCTTACATGACAGAGCACAGACTGAACATGTGCCTAAGCCATGATTTCATTTAATTCAGACTGAACCATCTTATTCTTTCCGCACTGATTACGTACCCTGCTTGCGGAATTTGCTGATTTTTCCAGAAAGATTTCAGGGTTGTGATATAAATCCTCAATCGCATCTGCTAAACCGAGATAATCTTCCTTCGGGGCTAAATAGCCGCATGTATCATCGATAAATTCCGGAATGGCGTATACACTGCTTGTTACTGGAACTAGTCCGCTTGACATTGCCTCCCCTAAGGATACCCCTTGAGAATCCATTCTGGAAGGACACAAAAAGACTCCATGCTTTTTATGTTGTTCAGCTATTTCCTCTTGAGATAAAAAGTAATTATGAAGATGTACGTTTGGAATATTCCGTATCGGTGCCACGACTTCATCGAATAATGGACCTTGGCCGTATATATTAAATTCGAGTTCATTAAAAAACGGCTTATCCATTAATGTCAGTATTGCTTTAACCGTCAAATCATTTGCATATGTTCGTGAAGCAAATGGCCGAATCGTCAATATTTTTTTTCTCTGTTCCTTAGACTTCTCTACATAATTAAATAATTCATCATCAATCATATTGTGGATAATACTATAATTCTTCACAATACTATTTGTGTCTTTTTCAGCAACATTTTCTTTATACCAATTAGAAACAAAAATAAACTTTATTTGATCATCCTTTGTATTATAGATGTCATGCATAAAATCTAATTGCTGCTGATTTCTTTCTGCATATTCCAAGCTTTCACGCAGACTTTTTGTGTCATTGTAAAAATTAAACCAGCGTCGATACCATTTAGTAGTTTCAAAGCCGTGTACCCATACGAGTTTAGGGGTATTTCGGGCTTTTGATTTACGAACAGACCTATACATTCTTTCATTAATGAAATGGAATAATAGTTTTTTATAAGGCTTGCTATCCAATAAACCCGTCAGCACATCTTCTCCGCCTATAAACACCGGTATTCCCTCATATTCATAATGAGCCACACTGGTAGGTGAAGTATTAAGTCTATAGATTGCAACATTAATGCCTTGTGCTTTATAGCCTAAGACCCGTTTATGAATAAACATGTTTTGATAATACGTATTTTTTTCCGGATAAACATTGGTGATGATTAAATGGTCAACCTCTGGATAACGAGAATATAGTTCTTTTTTGCTTTCTTCGTTCGTCATATTATAAGCGGAAACAGTAAATTCGGATATCTTCGCTTCTCCAGTTCCTGTTAACCGAATCCCTAAAGAATAACTTACAACAGATTCAGGGAAACTAAGGTTCATCTCGCATCCTAATGGGTTATATTGAACATAAATTTTTTGCTTTTTCCGGTCATAACCGATGATCACTTGTTGGATTTGTAAGCCATTATCGATTTCACCATCAATTTTGGCCACGTATGTGAATTCTGAATTCAACTTTGTGTTCACAGCTTTATTCTGATCATAATAAATAATAAGTGGCCGTGCATCCTTGTTTACCTGTTGAACCTTAATGGTTAAATCATCAGCATTCTCTATTGAAACTTTGTATGTTGAATCTGTATATTTTGGCCACTTATCTACATAATGGTTCACTTCGACTGGATCACTTTTCAACATACGTTCCCCTCCTGTCATAACGATACAAAACATGTGATTTCATAAACTTACCTAATTCTCTTTCTAAGTTCCCAATATTTCATTTGCAATTTTCCCAATTTCGAATTTTGCAGCTTGGATAATCGTTTTTGCAGATCATTAATTGTTTGTTCTTGCTGTCTTATTTTTTCCTGTAAAGAAGCTGATACTTTTCCATCACTGACTGCAGCTTTATCCCGTGCTTCAACTTCATTAAGAATGGAAGATATAATTTGTTTAAATTCAGTTTCCATCTCTTTTTTATCTTCAATAAGACGATCAACAAGCTTATTCAGTCTTTCATATTCGTCTTTATCCACACTTACCTTTTGATCAATTGTTGTATCCATTTAAATCTGCTCCTTTCACAATACCTTACAGTATAGAGAAAACGATTATTCCTTCTCTTTCCACAGTAAATGGATTAGCCCGGGAATTTTTTCAGCACCATCTTTTCAAAAACCTTTGCAGCTTCTTTCGCATCATTTAGAGGAGACAGATATGTGATATTCTCACTTTGGCTTAGGATGCTTCCTTCTTCATAAACTCCCCAAATATCTGTTCCGCTTCCTTTATAATCACTGAGTTTTGAAGGCAAATAAGGATTAATTGGTTTGTTGTCTTTCGTAGTTGAATCATTAACCACTAAGCAATCAAATTTCGTACATAAATTTAAGAATGGATAGAAATCAACAAACCCATTAACGATAATTGAGTCTTCTAGCGGATCATTTTTTAGTTGTTCTTCTAACTCTCCCGGTTTTGAGGTAAAGACATGAATAAGAACTCGGTCCTTAACCTCACTTGTTGCTTCTTTTAATCCATCAAATAAATCATTAAGATTTCTTTTACTGTAGAAATTTCCAAAATATGCGACATTTACATGCTCATTAGATAACAATGGGTACTCAAACTCTTCCATATGATAATACTTCTCTGGAAGTGTTGGATGTGGCTCAATAATCGCTTTTTGTTGAATAAGCGGCTTAACTTCTTCAATTGGAAACATGTCCATCATATATTGAAACTGATTCTTATTTGTAAAAATCAATTCGTCAGCAAAAATATAAGGCAAATATTCACACCAGAGAAACAGACTATTATCGTTTGGAGATGGGTAACCAGCCTTTTTTACAGCTGCTTCAAGTTTTTTCACATAAGCCGGTTCTGTGATATCGACAACTCGTTTTTTCGCTTCAATATCATAAATTAATGGATCTGAAAACTCCGCAATCCATTTCGTTTGAGGATATTTCATTTTATACTCATAAGCTAAAAAGTGAGAGGCTGCCCACATAGCACGGCTGAAAACCTGCTTATGCACTCCATTTTTTTCAACTAATTCTTCTGCACCTTCCATACCCAAATCGACAAATTTTCTGATATGCGCCCAATGAGAAAAGCTTGAAGGTGAATTGATCGGCAAGCGAACGTTAATTAAGTCATCAACCATCTGGTTTAAAGACACATTTTTGTTTCGCACTTTATCCATCATATTATAAATAACATCCGATACCTTTCCTGATTCCCTCATGCGCTTTGCCATAACATTTCCTGCTGTGTCATTATATGGCGGAAAACAATAAGATACAACTAATTGTTCTACCCTATCATGGTTTAATAAATTATACGGAAAATAAATGAATTTTTTGTTTGTAATAGCATTAATAATTCGGTCATATTCTTCTTTATGTTCTTCGTAATAGCTTTGAATAAAGGAACTTTGAGCATTTATTTTACGCTGTATAAATTTTCGTTTTATAGGCGATATATAATCTAGTGAAAGTAATTCATTCAGTTTTGCAATACATTCCAGCCGTTGACTTACGTTAAAATCAAACGTCATGGCTTGTCTTGAGATTGAATTTTCTCTTAAGGTTCGGTAGTATACAACTTTTTTGGTCACAGGAGCCACTACATACTGCAGATCATTTTTTACAGTTAGCTCTGTGAAAAAGACGACATCTTCGCCGCTCTGAAGACTTTCGTCATATTTGTATTTTTGTACATATAAAGTTGGGATTAACTTGCAAGCATTAAGTGTCAACACCGTATAAAGCTTATCATATGGACTATGTTTGCTAATAACGGACTTTAAGATTTGCCTATTAATTGGATTCGAGGCCTGGACTTTCCCATCTTCCTCAACATTAAAAATTTGTGAGATAACGACTGTGTTTTGGTCTGCTAAGTTATACATTTCTTCCAAAAAGTTACTTGAAACGTAGTCATCATCATCAATAAACGTACAAAATTGGCGGCTCGCCATCATAATTCCCTTATTTCGTGCAATAGACGCACCGGCTTCTTCGAGAATAACTACCTTAATATTTTCCAATTGCCGTTCAGCAATAAATTGATTAATTAAATCCTCTGTACGGTCTTTTTCTCCATTAATAATGACTATCACTTCAAATAATGATGCATCTAAAGTCTGATTTGCTAACGATTCCAAACATTTTATAATAACATTTTCACCTTTATAGGTTGGCAAAATGATACTGATCCCTTTTTCATATAGAGGATTTTCTTTCTTACGAACACCCTCTTCTATCGATTCGTATCCCAATTTTTGAGCACGAATTTGTCTTACCTTTTCTAAACGCTTAACTATTTCTTGTTTCAGCATTATTTTTTACCTCTTCCAGCAATTTTTTTCTTTAACTCCCAGTATTTTATTTGTATCCGTCCAAAACGGGATCTTCTTAACACTTTGTAGCGATGTTCAAGTAAATTGATTTGTTTACTCATATCTTCAATTTTATTTGACTTTATTAGAGCATCCTTTAATGCATCTTCTTCTTTATTTAATAATTCGACTGTTTCAATCTGCAGTTGACGTATGAGCTCTTCCTTTTCTTGGCGATCTTCTATTAAGGATTCATGTAATATTTTTAATTTTTCAAGCTCTTCTTTTTCTTTTAATAATTCCTGGCGCTCATTTTTATACTTATTTAGTTCATTCATGTAGTTTTCAATTCGATCAAGATATTCTCTTTCCACTTCATAGAACGCATTTTCTAGTTTTTGAACTGCTTGAGCAGTATATAACGGTGCACCTTCCTCTGATGAAGCCTTGCATATAACCCCTGTCCACTTTCCAAGATATGTAAAAGACTCGATAGAAAAATGTCCTTTTAATTGCTCCGCTAACAACGAATAAAAATAGGTTCTTTTATGATCAATAAAATCATTAATACCAAACGGTACTGTCACAATTAATTTCCCGCCAGGCTTAATATGTTTACTAACCTTTTCTAAAAACGAATCAGGATCGCTTATATGCTCAATAACCTCTGTTAAGAGAACCGTATCATAATCTGAATCAATTTCATGATCAGTCATAAAATTGCTAACCCGGAAGGTAACAGACTGTTGAACCGATGGATGTTCTTTCTTAAGTTCTTCTTTTGCATATTCGATTGCATCGCTCGAAATATCGATTCCATCAACCTTTTTGCCTTCACGTCCCAATAAAATTGCGTTGATTCCCTGAGAACATCCAATATCTAAAATCTTGTTTCCTTCTACATGAGTAACAATCCAATTGATTCTTTCTCTCGTTTTTTTACTAAAATCAGCCCCTAAAACTCCATAGTAAGCTTCATTTACACGATCTATAATAAGATTTCCCAAGATAACTCCTCCAATTTATTGTACAAAAATCTTTATGTATAGACTTTGCAATAATTTATATTGTAATTCCCCTTTTAGACTCCATTTATTATATCGAAAATTGTCTAATTTCAACAACCATAAAAATGCAGGATAGAAAAAAGCTAGCATCGTTTAAAACGACCACTAGCTTTTCCATCCTATTTCCCGCTCTTCCATTTATAAAAATCATGTATTCCTTGTGCAATAGCAGCAGCCGCTTGGTCTTGGTAGATCTCAGTTCCATCTACATTTGTTGCAGAATGGCTTTTCGCCCAATAGAAACGTACACAATTTCATGTCTTTTCATCTCTGCAAGCGAATAACAATTTCTTCCGTCAAATACTCTTGGATTTTTCATTAGTTTTTTGTAGTTTGCAACAGGGTATTCTTTTATCTCCACCCATTCAGTACCAATAAAGGTTAGCTCTGCGCCACGTATTGCCTCATCAATCGATGTGCAGTAAATCACACGATCTCCTAGCATTTTTTTCGCATTGTCGGTGGCGATGGGATCATAGACAGACACGATTGATCCGTTTTCTAGCAATTTTTTTGCCAGCACTAATGATGCTGATTCTCTAACATCATCTGTGTTCGGTTTAAAGGAAAGGCCTAATAAGGCGACTTTCTTCCTATATAAATCTCCGGCAATATCCGTTGCTTTTTGCAGTAATAAAAGAGGCTGGTGATTGTTTACTTTTATAACGGATTCAAGCAGTTCAAAGTCATGCTTTACATTTCCGGCAAGCTGCACCAATGCTTTTGTGTCCTTTGGAAAGCATGACCCGCCATAGCCGATTCCAGCTTGAAGGAATTTATCCCCGATTCTGCTATCAAGGCCGATACCCCTCGCAACATCCTCAATATTCGCTCCAAGCTTTTCGCAAATATTCGCAATCTCATTAATAAAACTAATTTTCGTTGCGAGGAATGCATTTGATGCATATTTAATCATTTCCGAGCTTTTAATATCCGTTCTTACAATTGGAATGTTTAAAGGTTTATACATCGTTTCAATGACATCACCGGCATGCTGGCAGGCTGATCCAATCACAATGCGATCACCTTTAAATGTATCCTGAATTGCAGAACCCTCCCTCAAGAACTCAGGATTGGAAACGACTTCAACTTGGAGATAGGGTGCTTTATATTGATTTAGCAGCTCTTTCACCCGATGATTTGTCCCCACTGGAACCGTGCTTTTAATGGTTACAATCACATGATCCGTCATATGCTCGGCTATATCCTTTGCTACAGCTTCTACATATGATAAATTTGCTGAACCATCTCTATTTTCAGGTGTGCCAACGGCTATGATAATGACTTCCCTTTCGGCATAGGCCTCTTTTGGAGAGGTTGTAAAATAGAGACTCCGTCTTTTAGCATTTTTTTCGAGCAGCTCCTCAAGACCCGGTTCATAGATTGGTGACTTCCGCTGTTTCAGCAACCTGATTTTTTCTTCATTTATATCAATACATATCACTTCATGCCCGATTTCAGCTAAACAAACGCCCGTTACCAACCCAACATAGCCTGTACCTGCTACCGTTACCTTCAAGGTATTTGCCCCCTTGTATTTTAACGATTCAAATATTCCTCTTGATTCATGATTTTACTTAAATAGTCCAGCAAGTCATTTTTCAATTCATCTCTTTCCAATGCAAAGTCGATCGTCGCTTTAATGAAACCAAGCTTGTCTCCAACATCATATCTCTTCCCATGGAAATGATAGGCAAGGATGCTTTGTCTTTTTAATAATGCTTTCAATGCATCTGTTAATTGAATTTCGCCGCCGGCACCTGGGGCTTGATGTTCCAAAATATCTAAAATTTCAGGAGTTAGAATATACCTTCCCATGATGGCGCTATTTGATGGAGCTTTATCAATACTTGGTTTTTCAACCAAATCTACGATGCGGTATATTTTTTCTTGCAACGGCTCTTCCTCATAGCTGACGATACCGTATTTCGATACATCCGCTTGATCGACCTTTTGAACCCCTACAACCGCTTGGTCATATTGGTGAAAAACATCGATTAGCTGCTTTAAGCAAGGGACTGAACCGTTTGTTTGAACAATGTCATCTCCAAGCATAACAGCGAAAGGCTCATTGCCGATGAATCGTCTCGCACAAAAGATAGCATGTCCAAGACCTTTTGGCTCTTTTTGGCGTATATAATGAATATTCGCAAGCTCTGATATGCGTTGCACATCCTCGAGAATATCCCATTTCTCTTTGCTTGCTAATGTTTCTTCAAGTTCATATGATTTATCAAAATGATCCTCAATTGCCCGCTTGCCGCGACCACTTACAATTAAGATGTCTTCAATGCCAGAAGCTACAGCTTCCTCAATAATATATTGAATGGTCGGCTTATCAACAATTGGCAGCATCTCCTTAGGCTGTGCTTTCGTTGCAGGTAAAAATCTTGTCCCCAGTCCTGCTGCAGGAATAATCGCTTTTTTAATTTGCATAGATACTCCTCCTTAAAATGTTGGTTTCGTTTGTATGCCATTTGTGATGCAGGGTCTAGTGATTGTTCGTATCATGAGCAGGAGTACAAACTCATTCTCTCCTTACCTACATATATTCATTTTATTGTATTTTATCAATAGAAAAGTTAAGGATTCGTTAATTTTCTATAAAGAATTATTTTCTATCATCCCCAAAAAAACATGAGGCTAAATCAAAAGACTTACCTTTTGAAACAGCCTCATGTTGGGAGTTTAATGTATTAAGCTTTGGAAGGAAGGGATTAGTGTTTCCGAAATGGCACCATTTCCTCCTAGTATATAAAAATACTCCAGTCCATTAATATTCTCAGAAACAACAGATGGGATGCTATTTTTATCAACAAGTAATAATGGCGCATTAAACTTTGCCGCCAAAACAGAGCCTGTAAGAGCATCTGCAAAGTTAAAACCATACGTAAAGAAAATCTTGCTTTGATGAAGAGATAAGCCGTTTAAGATTTGAACCGCTGTGGCAAAACGGTCAGCTCCTCTTAATCTTTTTGCATTGTCTAACTGCTTCTCGATCACTGGACTAATCACACTTGTTCCGCCTACGATAATTGTTTCTTCAACACTTGAAAGGATTTTGTTAACATTGGTTGAAACCTTCTCCTTCTCTGTTAACAAAATCGGATAGCCTTGTCGAGCTGCATAAGGAGCAATTGCTAACGCATCAGGGTAATTTCTTCCATATGCTAGGATTGCCTTTTCAAAATTTCCGCCAAGCTTTTGGGCAATTTTAACAGAGGTTTCAAACCGGTTGATACCTGAGATCCTTTCGACAGGTAGTTTTAGTTCTGTTTCGATTGTTTTCTTGACAGTGTCGCTAATCGCACCAACCCCGCCAAGGATAATCACATTTTTTGCCTTAAGGCGCTTGATTTCTTCCTTTGTAACAGGTGTCAGCTTATTATTATGCGTTAATAGGATCGGTGCATCATATTTATAAGCTAACGGACCGCCTGCAAGAGCATCAGGGAACATATCACCTCTAGCTAAAATGACTGTGTTCGCTTGGCCCCAACCAGCCTTGGAGATTTGAACCGCCGTTTTATAACGGTCAATTCCAGAAATTCGTGAACCAATGCGATTTATATATTTAGAAGTGACAAAGCCTTGCTGGGTCCCGATTTTTGCAGGAACCCAAGCAAAGCGATTCATACGGTCGCTTACCGCATCATAGACAAGTTGGCCTTGCACACTCATCACTGTATTCTTACTAATCGTTCTTATAACCGAACTTGTGGTTGAAGGTTTTTCTCGTAAATTTGTATTGAGAGTCGCTTCAATATATTCATTTTTTTGGAGATGGAATTCTTTAGAGTCTGTTAACGAATCGTCTAGATTGTAATGCTTTGTTTTGAATTGAATATTCTCCTTAGAATCGCAAGTATATTGGAAGTCTTCTGCTTTAAATGGCAGCTGGTCAACCTTTGTTGTTACCTCATAATCGCTTTCTAAGTTTGCATAAACTCGTTCCTGATATGCTTTTGTATTTCTCGTAATCTCAGAATTCGTACATTTTTGAAAAGGACTGTTTATCGGCTTTGTTCCATTGTAAGCCATGATCGCAAAGTACCAGCTTTCAAGCTTTTCTGGGGAATGATCATTGATTCTCGGTAAATCTGTTCTAGAATAAAAGTTTTCCGCTAATCGTTTCATCCCTTCTTCAATGTTACCAATCGCGTTATATTTGATTTTCTCCTCAAGCGCAGGATCATAGGTAGTCAATTGCATAATGCCTATCCCACCGTCAGTAGTAACGATCGGCTCTCCATCGCTCTTGAATTGTTTCCAGGCTCCATTTTCCTCCGTGGCTACTGCCTTAGCTATTTCAGGCGGCACTCCATATTGTTGGGAAATGGTTGTGAGCAAACAATTCACCTGTTGGAATGAGGGATTTTTCCCCTTTTCCGGTGTGTAGCCACAAAGACTTTCGGAAGCTGACGCTGGCTTCCCTTGAAAACTGATAACCGAAATTAATGTGACGATCACGATAAAGATTTTAAATTTCAACATGTAACCTCCCAGATTAATAGATTCCTACTATTACTATAGCAAAATTTAACAATAGGATTAAAGGCTTTGTTTGAAAATATTGGCGATTTCTGTTATTTTTTTCACCTGTCAAAATACCTATATTGAATTTAGTTCCTTTTTGTATAAACAATAAGAAAAGGACGATGAATCAATCACCGTCTACTTCGCAATAAAATATTTAATTAAATAGTCCGCCCAAATTTTATTTCCTTTTTCGTTGGCTTTATTATCTTCGGTTAAATATTCTTGCATTTTAGGATCCTCTAAATCCGGCCAATTCTCCCAATGGTTTAAATAGAGGATTTTGTTGTTTTCTGCATAATCCTGGAGTTGTGCTACCTCTTTCGGATAATACGTTGCAGAGTATAATGGATTAGGAGGCTGCATCATCAAGGTTATATTTTTATTTGCCGCTTTCCATGAGGCAATCATCGTTTGAATATTTTCCAACGTATTACTGATTCCTACAACACCATTGTCCTTCAACATAGAAGGTTCAAACAACAAAATATCAGGTTGCAGCTCGTTTACTTGCTCAAATGAATCATCATTTACAAGATCACGTGTCGTTTTATCACCTGTCGAAAGGATCGTTACCGCAAATACGTTTTCTCCGTATACGGTTTTTAGCTCCTTGCTAAGTTGCTCAGACCATGCTTCTTTTTCACTGGATGTTCCAAAGATGACTAGATTTACCGGCTTTCCCATATTTGCTGCCTCTGCTATTTTCTTTTGCAAATGCTCGGGCAGATTTTTAGAATATGTATTTATATCATTACTCGTGTTGGACTCTTCCTCGGTTACTACAACAGTACTGTTGCTTTTTTCTTTTTCTCCATGTGCAGAAATTTTATTTTTCCAATGGATATTGCCCAAAATAATCGCCGCCCCACAAACAACCAGTGTGACGATGACAAGAAGCTTTTTCACATTGATATCCCCCAATTATCGACATTTTTCTATATAAAATTATACATAAAATCTATGAATCTACAAACCATTTTAAAGAAAAGCAAGCGCCTTGATCAGCCTAGGGCAAATAAGTAATGCTAGGAAATCATTTGTAAATACACAGTTAACTCATGACCTACCATTTAAATGACTCCTTACAAAACCTATTTTTTCTCCAACTATTATTTCGGCATAAAAAAAGTAAATGTTAAGAGAAATAAGGAAAATGATTGATGGTGATGCTTATTAATTCGATTTTTTTGACAAATTTCAACAAGAGGTGAAACCTTTATTATGGACTTGTCGTCATATTAATCAAGAATGATCCCACTTAGACGTCACAGCCTTATGCTCGCCTAACTTGAACAACAATCCTTCGCCGGATCTTACACACTTCCCTTCATAGCTGCAATTTACTGCCGTTTTAAATCGGGGTCATTGGAAACAATTTTTTACAAAAAAAGATTGTGATAATAGGAGGAGAGAACTATAATCGTTATAGCAAGGCAATTAACATTAAACTAAAAAAGGATGAAATAGATATGAGGGAAACAAAAAAGAAGACGAAAAAGAAAAAGTTTCTATTGATTGCTCTTAGCATAATTGGTTTGCTTATCCTCGGTACAGGTGGATATGCATTTTATCTATATAAATCTGCTGCGGACACGGTCGCAAGCATTCATGAAGATCTGGACCGTGAGAAATCTGAAAAGCGGACAGAAGTAGTGGAATTCAAGGAAAAAGACCCGATCTCCATTCTGTTAATGGGTGTTGATGAACGTAAAGGTGATCGAGGACGCTCAGACTCTTTGATTTTAATGACAGTGAATCCTAATACAAACTCAACGCAAATGGTCAGCATTCCGCGTGATACAAGAACGGAAATTGTCGGCAAAGGAACACAGGATAAGATCAACCATGCTTACGCATTTGGCGGAACAGAAATGGCGATTAACACTGTTGAACATTTTCTCGATATTCCTGTAGATTACTTTGTGAAAATCAACATGGAAAGCTTTAAGGATACAGTTGATGCTGTTGGCGGTGTTGAGGTAAATAATACGCTTGATTTTACTTATGAGGGCTATCATTTTCAAAAAGGCATGGTTTCATTAGACGGTGAAAAGGCATTGGCATACACAAGAATGCGTTATGAGGATCCACGCGGAGATTTCGGCCGTCAAGATCGTCAGCGCCAAGTAATTGAAGCAGTTATCAAAAAAGGAGCAAACATCTCATCCATCACAAAATTCGGTGACATGTTCGGCGTTGTTCGTGATAATGTCAAAACAAACTTAACATTCGATCAAATGTGGGATATCCAAGCGAACTATAAAGCAGCAAGTCAAAATCTTGAACAATTTCAAGTTAAGGGCAATGGTGATATGATTGATGGAATTTATTATTATATCGTCCCAGAAGAAGAGCGCTTGGCTCTATCTAATCAACTGAAAGAGCATTTGGAAATTTCAACAAATACGGCTAGTGCGAACTAAAGTAAAAAGTCAGTCCATATGGGCTGGCTTTTTTGTGAGTGAGGGGTTTTTAAATTTTCATTAAGATCCTGAAATAATCTACAGGATTAAGGACATATACTAAAGGGAAAGGCTATGGTATAGGTATTCGGAATAAAACAAGCTGAATGTCATATCCTTAAGGGATGATTGATTTAGGGAGGGATTAAGATGGAATTTTCTTTTGGCTTTATTGTCTCGATCGCCATTGCGATCTATTTAGCCATCGATGCACCAAAGCATAATAAAAATCCATGGCTCTGGGGAATTTTAGGCTTCATCTTTGGACCAATTGTACTCGGCATTTATTTCATTCGTACAGGCCGCAAAGTCGCTGGCTGGATAATCTTTGTCATCTCGGTTTTACTTATCTTATTATTCATTTTATTTTTCGGCATTGGTGTATTCTTTTTATTTAATAGTATGTGACAAAAGAAAAGCGCAAGCGCCTTGCTCAGCCTAGGGCAAATAAGACGATTTGGAATAGAAGGCGTTCTTTGCCTTCAATTCCAATTTGGCTAGACCCTAGAGGGGCTAGGCGCCTGGAGCTAGACACAAAAACTAAGTATAAATTTTATACGCTTATCTCTTAATAAAAGATCCTGCACTTCTTTTGACAGAAGTGCAGGATCTTTATGTTTTTGGGGACTGTCCTAAAAATTAAAAATAAATTTTAACAGCAGGAGAATGCACGCTTGAATGTAAATAAATAGTCATTGCGGGAACAGTCCCTAAAATTGTAAAATTAATAGTTAGATGTAGATATTGATTAATTGTGGGGCTGTCCACAAAAAAGGTGAGTGAGAATTTGGGAGAGGGTATTAAGTTTATTGTTGAGGTTGTGAATGCGATTCATGATCTGTTGATTCTCATTTTAAATGATGTTCTTGGGTTGCAGATGACGGATAAGGATATGCATTTTTGGATAATGGGGGTTATCGGGATTGTGGCATTTGCGTGTGTGTATGTGATCACGAAGTGGTTGTCGCAGCTTCCGTTTGGCATCCATCTAATCGCCTTTTTCTATACGTTAACCTTTATGTTTGTTCTTGTATTTGCCATCGAAATTCAGCAGGCAATCACTAATCGCGGCAATATGGAGTTTATTGATGCCGTCATCGGCCTATGGGGTTTTATGGCGATCTTTTTCGTGTATGTTATCATTACTGTGATATTTTACTTGATAAAATTTATCTATAGAAAAATAACAAAAAAAGATGATGTGGATATATAAAAGAAAGTAACGCTATACAACCAAAGCGCGTTACTTCTTTTTGCTTTTTAAAGTGCAGTCATAACCCGCTTCTTTTCCACAAAATAAGCCCATTCTTTAAAGCCGATTTCCTTTAGCCGTTTTTTCACCTGTTCAAATTCATCGCCAATCCGTTCAGGTTTATGAGAATCCGAGCCAAAGGTGACTTTTACATTATAGAAGAGGGCGCGTTCCAGGATATCGTCCGATGGATACCAGCCGCCGCAATCCTTTGTTTTTCCGGATGTATTGATTTCAATCGCAATATCCTCTTCACCAATCACTTTTAATGTTTCTTCCACAGCTCCTGTTTCGATGTCTGAGAATGCCGGATAAAATCCTTTCATCGCATCAATATGTCCGAGGATTTGAAAGACGCCGCTTCTCGCTGATTGCTGAATTAGATCATAATATTCTTCCTTCACTCTTACTTGCTCTTGAGTGGTCAGCCCTTCCCAGCGTCCTTTTTTAAAAATATTTAGATCCTGCACATAATGCACAGAGCCAATGATGTAGTCAAACGGATGGAGAAGATATTGATCTCGATAAATATCGATATAATTAGGGTAAAAGTCGCTTTCCATTCCCAATAAGACGTGGATTTTATCCTTGTATTTTTCCTTTAAACGCATGACTTCTTCAATGTACGGGACAAAATCACTTTTCGCCATGGCAATCGTTGGATACAGTTGATCTTCTTCGCTGTAAAAATAAGGTGAGTGATCTGAAATCCCAATATAGTCAAGCCCGTATTCAATGGCTTGCTTTACATAATCCTCAATTGTACCGATAGCATGTCCACAAAGTTCATTATGTGTGTGAAGATCAAATTTAACCATATTTTTAAACCTCCTACTAAAAATACCCAATTTCTCTCTTTTCATCATAGCTTAGATTTCTGCTTTTTTCCATAAAGAAAGCTCGCCGACTGTCGCTGCTGTCTTTAAACTTAAATTCGTAAAATTAACGATTACGTCAAATTCGCTTCTTCGCTGCCAATTTACTCTCTCTTAAACGTTAAAAGAACCCCCACTATTTTACGCGTGGGGGCTCTATTTATACCTCTATTCCTTTAATCATCATCACCGTCGTCATCATTGTCATCCATTTCAAGCTCTGTGACCTTTTTCGTTACAGCATCTATCGTAAGTTCCGCTTTGCCGTCCTTTGTCTTTAACTCGATATCATATTCATATCTGCCGTCATCTTCATCTAATGAGATTTCAACAACTTCACCTGTCACATGTTTTTTCGCAATCTCAATGGCTTCTTTTTCTGAAATAATATCTGTTGCTGCAGCTGCTTGTAGCTCACGGTCGTCATCATCGTCGTCATCTCGGTTTTCATCAACTTTTAGAATTTCCGCCGTATATGCATCAACATCAATATCAAAATCCTTTTGGTCTTGATCAATGTCTACCTCATAATAGGTTTTCGAAAAATCCTTTTCCAATTCAACGCTTTCGACCGTCCCTTTTACCTTTGCCAATGCAGCTTCCTTCGCTTTTTCAATACCGATCAATTCCTTTGCTTGTGAAGCTTTTTGACTGTCCTCTTGTGCATATCCATGATTGATTGCAAGTGAACCACCTAATACAACGGCTGCTGCCAATGTCATTGTCACGATTTTTTTCATTTCTTTTTCCTCCTATGTTTTTCTGTTTTCGTCTTACAGTCTCTACTATAAACAGCAAAAATGAAAGGAGAAGAAAAGAAAGATTAAAATTTGATGAGAAACGGATTAATTTTTTCTCTGGATTTACTCTGATTCATCTTCATCGTCTTCATCTTCAGCTTCTTCATGGTCTTCCCATAACACGGTTTTAACTTCACGAGTATAGGCATCGACTTGGATGACAGCATCTTCACCATTTTCTTGTTCAATCTCAATTAAATAATATGGCGATTGATCAGGTGGTTCCTCAAATTCCACATCATCAACTGTTCCTTTCTCTTCTTCCAGAGCGAGCTTAATTGCTTCCTCTTCTTTTAAAAGGCGCGACGGCTCAGTTGCAGTGCCAATGATCTCACCAGAATAAGAATCAATTTTGAATGTAGTTGAAGTATTGTTTTTGCTGACAACCGCTTTGTAGTACGACGTTTCTTTTTCTTGCAAATACTCAATTGATTTTACTTCACCTTTTGCAGCAAGAATTTCTTTTACTTCATTTTCAGTTAACTGCTTTTTTTCCGGTTTGCTTGGGGGTTCCTCTTTTGTTGGCTGCTCAGCCTTTGTTTCTCTTTTAACTGAAATGACCTCACCGCTTTTTGCATCAATTCGAATAAGATAAGTCCCCGTTTCAAGCTTCATCGTAACCCGATATTCATCATCTGATTTTATGGTCTGAATAATTTTACCAGGATAGACCTCCTTTGCGGCTTCATTTGCTTCAGCTTCTGTTAACGTTTGGGCAGATAATGATGGTACCCACCATTGCAAACTAATGAAGAGAATCAAAGCTAAAACGATCACACTTCCAGCGAACCAGAACCATTTTTTCTTGGTCATTTTGTCACACCACCACTATATTTGGAATTGCTAAAAAAATCGTAAAGCTGCAAAAAAATTAATGAAAGTTGCAAAATTCCATTTCAAAAAACTCTATAAAGTTGTTTCGATTATTATATCGCTGCAAGATGAGAATTTACTGAGAAATCACATTAAGCTAGCGGTAAAAACAACGTTACCGTTGTTCCCCTGCCTTCAAGGCTGTCCATTTCGATCCTGATGTTTATCGCGTCGGCAATTTCTTTTGCTACTGAAAGTCCTAAGCCTGAACCGCCATGCTTGCGGCTTCTTGCTTTATCAACACGATAAAAACGGTCAAACACCTTCGGCAGGTCCTGCTTCGGAATGCCGATTCCTCTGTCCTCAATGCGGATATAGGCTTCCTTCTCACTTGTTTTCCCAACATAAACAGCAATTTCTTCATCACTATACTTACGGGCATTGTCTAAAAAAATAAACAAAAGCTGCTTTACTTTTTGACGATCGGTCGTGACACTAATTTCTTCCGTCACATGGATATCAATCTGGCGCTGGTAGGTATTTTGGAACACTTTTGCTGACTCTGCTGCAAGTTCATGTAAATTGAGTTTTTCAAGCTCGATCTTCCATTGTGCTTGATGCTTTGCCAGCAGCAGCAATTGCTCGGTCATGTCCCTCATTCTTACCGCTTCAGAATGTATTGCGTCGATTGATTCATCAAATATATCCGGCTGCTTTTTGCCTCTTCTTTTTAACAAATCGGCATAGCTTTCAATAATTGTCAGCGGTGTTTTTAATTCGTGTGAAGCATTTGATACGAATTGCTCCTGCTTTTCAAAATTTGTCTCAAGCAAATCCATCATGTGGTTAAAGGTGTTGCCCATCTCAACGAGCTCATCCTTTGATTTCCCTTTTAGGTTCAGACGTTTAAATTGTCCGCTTTTTTGAATGTCCTTCATCGTATCAATCATCGAACGAATCGGACTTGTAATAAGATTACTTAAAAGACTTGTTGAAATAAGCACAGGGATCATGGCAATCAACGTTACTGCCAGGAGGACAACTCGAAGGATCGCCAGCATCTCCTCTGTTCTTTCAATACTCTTTGTAAATTGCAAATTGACAATGCTTCCGTCTTTCCAAATGATCGGATTTGATGTGAACACATATTTTTTTTGATGAAACGTGATCACGTCACTTTTTTCACCAGGATAAAAGGTTGTGCTTCTGCCTTTTAACTCTTGTTCTGTCCGGGATGTAATCGTTGTGGGCTTATCCTGCTCAAAGACAATTTGCAGCATTCCATCTACAGGTACATAGGCACGAAGCAGATTTCCAGGGTCGGCAATATTCATTACGTCTACACTGACTTTACTAGCCACCATCGCAGCCTCTGATTTGGAACGTTCAAGCTCATTTGAGATCATCATCTTGCTGAACACAAGATAAATCGAGACATTCATGATGATTAACAAACAACTAAATAAAACAGCGGTATATAGATTGATTTTATTTCGCAGTCTCATTTTGCATCCTTTAAAACGTAGCCAACGCCTCTTACCGTATGAATGAGCGGTGTCTCATAGTTGTAGTCAAGCTTTTTTCGAACATAGCGAACATACACATCGACTATATTTGTGTCGCCAAAATAATCATAGCCCCAAACCGCCTCTAAAATCTGATCCCGATTTAATACTTGCCGCTTATTTTTCAATAAATAAAGCAGTAAATCATATTCCTTTGGTGTCAGCTCAATTTCATCCTCGCCCCTCATGACTTCACGCGTCTTTTCATTCAGCTTTAAGTCCCCGGCTGTTAACCATTCCTCCGCTTCAGGTTCTGCGGCAGGTGCAGTTGCACGCATTCTTAGCACAGCACGAATTCTTGCAAGCAACTCCTCTATTTGAAATGGCTTTGTGATATAATCATTTGCTCCAAGATCAAGTCCTGACACCTTGTCCTCAACAGAGCCCTTTGCCGTTAGCAGGATAACCGGTGTATATGAATCCTTCGCCCGGATCCGGCGCAGCAGTTCAATCCCGCTTAGTCCCGGCAGCATCACATCCAGCAAAATCAAATCCCATTTCCCCGAACGATACGCTTCAAGCGCCTCTATTCCATCTGACGCCTTCACGACCTGGTAGCCTTCAAATTCAAGCTCTATTTCAAGCAAACGTTGAATTTTTTCTTCGTCCTCTACAATTAATATTGATTCGTTGTTCATGGCCGATCCCCCTTATACGTTCCGAAACCTTAGCTATTCATCTTTCATGATAGCTAATTATGTCAGCAATTTCCACGAATTGTATGAAGTGATAATACGATTGTCCTTTTAACATATAAAACACCGTTCTATTTTGAACGGTGTTTTGAGGTTGTTTACATTTTGTTATCTACAATACTATTTTTTAAGTGCTCCTAAAATGTTTTTTAATTCTTGCGGCTTTACAAATACCTTTTAAACGCCCTCCGATAGATGCAATAATTTTTTATTTAATCTAGGAGTATACATAACAAGGAACCCGGATCGTCCAATTGTATAGACAATGAAGGCAAGCCATAGGCCGTGATTATGCCAAATAGGGGTTACTGTGATTTGGATAATAATATAGATGATCATGGCGTAAATCATCGAGTTTCGCACGGGTGCAATTTCAGTTGCTCCTGTAAAGACACCGTAAATAACAAGGCCGAAACAAGCAGCAAACGGGTAGATGATAAGCCATCCTCCATACTTGGTTGAAAGTTCGATCACACTAGGTAGATTTGTAAAAAGCTCAATAATGTGTTGTTGAAATACTCCGTATACGCAAGCGAGGACAAAAGCCGTTATCACTGACCATTGCGTTGATAAGCTTAGCGTCTTTTTATATAAATTTTCATCATTTGCTCCTACCGCTTTGCCGACAAGAATACTCGAGGCGTTGGCAAACCCATCAAAGAAATAAGCCATAATGTAATGAATTTGAAATAACACAGCATTGGCAGCTAGTAATTCTGTACCAAACGAGGCACCTTTTGCTGTAAACATATTAATAACGACTAATAAACAAATCGTTCGGATAAACAAATCCTTGTTAACATTAAACATCTTTTTCAAAGACTGTGTATCAATAAGTGCTTGAATGGATGGCATTTTCCATGCAAACGGTGATGCCTTCATAACAATGAGCAATCCTAATACGAAGGCTGTCATTTCAGAAATCAAAGTGGCTGCAGCGACTCCTTTTACAGCAAAAGAAAAGACATGGGCAAAAAGAATCGCCAACATCATGTTCAAAACATTCGTTAATACTTGCAAAAATAAAGATTCTTTAATCTTCCCCATCCCCATTAACCAGCCAAGAATCACGTAGTTCATCAATGTGAAGGGAGCTCCCCAAATTCGGATTCGAAAATATTCAGCTGCAAACTTGCTTACATCCGAATCAGGGGCAATTAATGTAAGTGCGGCATATTCAATCGGCCATTGTAAAAGAATAAAACACATACCTACAATAGCAGCTAATAAAAATGGACGGGATAAAGCAAGCACTCCTTGAGTTGAATCGCTTGCCCCGTTAGCTTGTGCGGCAAAAGCAGATGTGCTAACCCGTAAAAACCCGAAGACCCAATACAATGTATTAAAGATAAGGGTCCCAACGGCAACACCGCCAATATAAGCTGGATCAGGCAGCTGCCCGACAACGGCTGTATCGACAGCCCCTAATAATGGCTGTGTCATCGTTGAGATTGTTAGTGGGATCGCTAAAGCCAAATAGGCACGATGATTCATCCACCTTTCCTCCTTCAAAAACAAAGGCCCCGATTATATAAATGAATCGAGGCATTCGAAAAAATATCAATTAACGATGGCTAACCCTCGTTCGAATCGAGCGAAACCGTGGGTGCTCGGCAAGGATCGACCCGCGCATCTCTTTTACGACAGGATGTTCAGACGTAAAAAACTGATCTTTTGATTCGTAAAAGTCGACTAATTCTCCTTTTTCTAGCACACCTAATGTATCACTTATCGTATAAGCAGCTTTAATATCATGGGTAATAAAGAAATAAGATAACCCGAAGTCTTCTTTTAGCTCCTTTAGTAATTCTAAAATAAGGGTTTGGTTAACCATATCCAGACTGCTGACAGATTCGTCTAGAACAATCAGCTTTGGTTTAAGGGAGATCGCTCTTGCAATATTAATCCGCTGCAATTGCCCGCCGCTAAATTGATGCGGGTATTTTTTCAAGTCCGCTTCACTTAGTCCAACCCGCTCCAATAATTCAATAATTGTTCGTTTTTGTTCAGCTGCTGTAAGCTTTTCATAGTTTTCTAACGGCTCGGCAATAATCCGTTCGGCTGTCATGCGGGGATTCACGGATGAGTATGAATCCTGAAAGACAGCTTGAATATCGCGACGAATTTTTTGGCGAGTCTGCTTATCTGCCGTATAAATCTCATGGCCTTGAAACAAAATTTGTCCAGTTTGTGGTCGTTCCAAACCAAGAATCACTTTTCCTAACGTACTTTTGCCAGCCCCGCTCGTACCAAGCATTCCTAAGCATGTACCCTCCTCAATCTCAAGTGAAATATCGGATAGTACTTGTTTAGAGCGGCCTTTCCTGTTAAAAAACGTTCGAGATCCGTAGCTATGACTGACTTCTTTTACTTGTAATAAACTCATTTGTTCACTCCTTATTCAAGCAAAATGGATAAGCGATTCGTCAAAATGTATTTGTGAGCGTGCATTTAGCAGTTTTTTCGTATACTCATGCTGCGGCTCATCAAATAGTTGAAACACATCCGCTTTTTCTACGATTCTGCCATTCTGCATAACGGCTACTTCATCGGCCATTTCCGAAATGACGCCAAGATCATGGGAGATTAATAAAATGGCTGATCCAAATTCAGAGCGAATTTTATCTAAGTGGTACAGCACTTTCTTTTGATTATTTACATCAAGTGCGGTAGTTGGCTCATCCGCAATAATCACGGCTGGATGCAAGCAGGCGGCAATGGCAATCATCACCCGTTGCAGCATACCGCCGCTCAATTGAAAAGGATATGATTTTAATAGATTAGCAGGATTGGGCAGGTTCACATGCTGCATGGCCTCAATGGCAAGCTCTGTTGCTTGTTTTTTACTCCACCCTGTATGTGAGCGAATGGTTTCAATAAATTGGTGGCCAATCGTAAAAACAGGTGTAAAAGCATTCATCGGATTTTGCATAATAAAGGCAATATCCTTGCCGCGGAACTTCCGCATTTCTTTATCAGCTAAACCGTTCAATTCGCGCCCTTGTAATGTAATACTTCCTTCAATCGTTGTCGTTTTCCGATCAAGAAGCTGAAGAATGGACATACTTGTCACAGTTTTACCGCAGCCGCTTTCTCCAACAAGACCAAGTACATGTCCACGCTTTAGTTCAAAATTGATCTCTTGAACAAGTGGAATAACACCATCTTTTGTTTTTACCTGCACATGTAAATCTTTCACTTGTAACACATTCGACTGTTCTGCACCCAATATTCTCATCCCTTTTTAAAATCTCGTTTGACACCGTACCGTTCTGATAACGCTTCGCCTAGTAAATTGAATGTAACTATAACAACCATTATGATTAATCCTGGATAAAGCATTAATTCTGGATTTGTCCGAATATATGATTTTCCTTCGTGAATCATCGCTCCCCATTCAGGTGTAGGAGGTTGCACTCCTAACCCTAGAAACGACATCGCGGATATATCCATAATCGCCCAGCCCATTTCTAATGTACCCATGACGACAAGTGGCGGGAGCACATTTGGAACAATATGATTTTTAATGATCTTCCATTGCGAAGAGCCGCTTATTTTCGCAGCTGCAATAAAGTTTTGTTCCTTCAGACTAAGGGCCATTCCTCGGAACATTCTTGCGTAGTAGACCCATTGCACAAGCATCAGTGCGATAATCACTTGCGTAAGTCCAGGTCCGAAAATACCAACAAGTCCAAGAATAAGGATAAGACTTGGGAATGCCATGACACCATCGCAAAACCTCATTAAAACATGATCAATAATGCCACCCTTATACCCTGAAAAAGTGCCAACAAGTAAACCAATGAGGATGGATGAAATAAAAATTAGCATCGCAAAACCTAATGAAAGGCGCGCCCCATATAAAATCCGCGAAAAGTTGCATCTGCCTAAATGATCTGTTCCTAACGGATAAGCCCAAGAAGGCGGCTGAAGTTTATAAGCTAAGTTGACCGCAATCGGATCATTTGGTGCAATCCATGGCGCAAAGATCGCAATGATCACAAGAATACTTAATATAATCGAACAGATCGGAATAACTTTTTGACTTCTGAATATCTTAGGTACACTTATGATCATTGCTGATGTCCTTCTTTCCTGGAAATACGCGGGTCAATATACATTTGAATTAAATCAACAAGTAAGTTACTTAAAATAAATAAGGTGGCTGCAATCAGCACATAGCATTGAATGACCGGTATATCACGATTAAAAATAGCTTCAATAAAATACCGCCCGAATCCTGGCCAAGAAAAAACGGCTTCAACAATGATGGTTCCAGTCAGTAACTTCCCAAGATTCATCCCAAGTCCCGTAATCATCGGGGAAATGGCAATCCGTAAGACATGCTTGGCCATTATCGTTGTTTCGTTAATTCCTCTTGTCCTCGCAAATAGCACATATGGCTGTTGCAAATTTTCAAGCACACTCGCACGCAGCAATCTTGTATAGATGGCAATTAACGGCAGGGCCAGTGTCACAGAAGGCAGAACAAGATGCTGCCATGTCCCAATACCTTCAACTGGAAAAAGATCAAGTTTAACAGAAAAGAAAAAAATCAAAAGATAACCGAGCCAAAAAGAGGGAATCGATGCCCCTAAAAACGAGAGAATCCTACTAAAATGGTCGATTACGCTATTTTTCTTTACTCCAGCAAGAAATCCTAGCGGGATACTCACTAGAACAGCTATGACAATACTTCCTAAAGCAAGCTGGAAGGTTGCCGGGATTCGGGCTGTAACCTCATCCCAAACTGGTTTATTCGAAACATAAGATATGCCAAAATCAAGCTGGCATATCTTCATAATTGAGTTTACATATTGAGTGAAGAATGATTGATCTAAACCAAACTCCTGTCTTTTTTGCTCCAAAATCTCATCGGTCGGTTGAATATGGGCGGCTGCTAAGTAGGCCTCAGCCGGATCTACCGGTGAAAGATGGATCATTCCGGTCGTAAGAAGTGTAGCGAAAAGAAAAACCGGAATAATAGATATCATGCGTTTCAAAATATAGGTGCCCATGAAAGCCTCCTGCTACTTACTGCTCAATGCTAATTCCCGTGAATGGATGTTCGTCGCGATTAGCAGGGAAAGTAAAATTAGTAACATCCTTTTGATAAATCGCTGTTTTCTTAACATAAGAGATCGGAATAATCGCTCCCTGATCTTGGATTGATGTTAAAATTGACGAGTATAGCTGTTGGCGTTTTTCCTCATCTGTTGTCTTCGGAACCTCGGCGATTTGTTTCAGTAATTCGGCTTTGTTCGGATATGCTGAAATCGCCTCATTAAACCCAAATCCTTCTGACAAAACAATGTTTAAGAATGTATGAGGATCATAAGGAGCTCCGTAGTTACTAAAGAAATTAATATCAAATTTATTATCTTTAAATCTCTGAATCTGCTCTGTTAATTCTACACCAACAATGTTTAATTTTACACCAATGGCTCCCCACTCAGCTTGCAGCGTTTCTGCCATTGTTTTTTGAATTGTTTCTGCTGAATCATACATCAACTCGACTTCAAGAGGCTGTCCATCTTTTTCACGAACCGTTTTTCCTTTAGGAAGCGTCCACCCTGCTTCATCTAATAACGATTTCGCTTTTTCTACATCATAATCAATGACCTTAGCGTCATTGCCTTTTGTGTAAGGGAGGTTTGTCGGTAAAATATAATCTGCTTTTTCCTCGTAGCCAGATGTAATCCCTTCAACAAGTGCTTCTTTATTAAAACCATAATGCAGCGCTTGACGTACCCGTTCATCGGAAAGCTGTTCTTTCGTTGAATTGATGACTAGCTGCCTTGTTGCAACTGGTTCTGAAATGCTCGTTTCATAATCTCCCGTAGATTCCAATTGTTTGAAAGCATCTAAACTGATCAAACCTTCTCCGTAAATTAGGTCCAGCTCACCTTTTTCAAAAGCAAGTACCCTCGTTTCCGCATCAGGAATGACCTTCACTTGGATTTTTTCTTCCTTTGGCAGCTCGCCCCAGTAATTTTCATTGCGTTTGAAAATCGCATATTCATCCGTTTTATACTCTTCCAATACCCATGGACCTGTACCAATTGGTTCAACGACACCTTTTGAGGTATCACCATCTTCAGGGAATCCAGCTTCACCTAAGAAACGAACTGGCCTGACAACAGCTAACTCTTGAATCGTTGGATAATATGGTTCGGTTAATATCAGTTTAAACGTATGTTCGTCGATTACTTCAGTTCGGTCGATTTTCGTAATGAAACCTAACCAACTATGCAAATCAACATTGTTTAAAATCGTATCAAAATTCTTTTTCACAATTTCTGCGTTAAAGCTTGTACCATCGGAAAATTTCACATCTTGACGAAGATGAAACGTATATTCTTTGCCGTCCTCCGAAATGTCCCATGACTCAGCTAGATGCGGTTTTAGCTCGCCGCCTTCTTGATAGCTTACTAACGGTTCATACACCATCGACTGCGCAAATAATTGTGAAGGATTATAAACATGGGGATTCATTTCTCCTATATCTCTCGGCCAAGCGATCGTAAACATATTGTCATTATCGTCATTTGACGCTGAATCAGTATCGCTGGCATTTGTACAACCAAGTAATATCGTGGATAAAAATAGAATAATGATTGCTGTTATTAAAATATTTCGACTATTTGATTTATTAAACAAAATGGTGCCTCCTAATTAGAATTGATAATCATTTTCAATTTTAGGCAGGAACCATAAACTTGTCAATCTAATATCGGAAACTTTCTTTCTGAATTAAAAATGCTATGATCCTATTAATCCAATTCATGACAACTTTTTAATGAGATTGATTATAAAGGTGAAAAAATGACAAAAATGGGGATAGAAACGTCTCACTTAAGGAGGGGAAATTTGTGAACACAAGACAACTGGTAATCTTTACTATTATTTTTATCGTCATTTGCTCACTTGCCAACACCTATGCATTTCCCAATGACACAGAACCCACCAAAACCCACTCAACTCAGAGAACGATTGAACGCCAATTAAGCACCCCATGAAATAAGGCCAGTCCCTCAATTAAAAGGGACTGGCTCTATTTAAACACCTTATTTGTCAACTAATGCATTCCCTCACCGTCATTTTCAGTCGAAGGATGTATTTTCCGGGAAATAAACGTCTGCTTTTGACTATTTTGATAAATGAATCACTTCATCGTTCACCAAATATTTTGGACGTTTACCTTGTAAGGCATCTGCGGCATTTTGAGTGGCCTTTTGTCTTAGTTCGACCTCAGATTGTTCAGAGTACCAGGCTATATGCGGATTCAAAATAACATTATCCATTTTTAGCAGCGGATTTGCTGGGTTAATTGGTTCTTTTTCAATTACATCTAAAGCGGCACCAGCAATTTTTCCTTCTTCAAGAGCACGAATTAACGCTTGTTCATCGATGACAGGACCTCTTGATGTGTTGATAATAAATGCTTCTGGCTTTGCAAGGGAAAACTGTTCATCACTGATCATCGCTTCTGTTGCCTTTGTAAGAGGGGAATGAACGGAAATAAAATCAGAAAGCTGCATTAGTTCATTTAAACCTACTAATCTCGCAGCATATTTATCTGCAGTCTTATCAGAAATATACGGATCGTAAATCAATAGCTCCAACCCAAAGGCTCTCGCTTTTTCAGCTAAGTTTTGCGGGATTTTTCCAAACCCTACGAGCCCAAGCACTCGTCCTCTGAGGCGATAGATCGGTATTCCCAGCTTGTAATCCCACACACCTTGTTTGACCGCATTGTTCAATTGAACGATTTTTCGTGCTGAAGCAAGCAGAAGACTAAAGGCGTGATCTGCCACTTCATCAACACAGTAATCGCTTACATTCGTAACCATAATACCTCTTTCTGTTGCAGCCTCTACATCAATCGTGTTAACTCCTACTCCGTACCTTGAAATAATTTTCAAATTCGGCAAGCTTTCAATAACCTTTCGAGTAATTGGTGCATATTGATTAATCAGCCCATCTGCATCCTTACACGCAGCAATCACCTCGTCTTCTGTATCGCATTGCGCTATGATCAATTCCATATTTGCCTTTGCTAGTACTTCTTTTTCAATCTGTAAGTTTTTATATTCATAATCTGTTACTGCTACTTTATATTTTTCCACCATGCTCCCTCCCATTGGAACTTATCTTCTTATATGGTATTGATTCTATTTTCATGGGGATTTCCCTGCAAAAACCTTTTTTAGATAAATCCTCTGTAAAATTAAAAGTGTGATCAAATCCTAATAAGAAAGGTCAAGCATCATGTTTACCAATTGGGAGGGTGTGTGGGGTTTCTCATTTTTTTGGATTCTATGAGACTTTTCTTTGGTTCTCTTTCTTAGTTTTGTCTTTGAGAAGCCTTCTATGAGACTTTTCCTTGATTCTTTTTCTGGTTTTGTCCTTGAGAGGCATTCTATGGGACTTTTCTTCACTTCTTTTTCTGATTTTTGTCCTTGAGAGGTATTCTATGGGACTTTTCTTCGCTTTTCTCATTGAGTTTTGTCCTTGAGAAGCCTTCTATGAGACTTTTTCCTTGATTCTTTTTCTGGTTTTGTCCTTGAGAGGCGTTCTGTGGGACTTTTCTTCACTTCTTTTTCTGATTTTTGTCCTTGAGAAGCCTTCTATGGGACTTTTCTTCACTTCTTTTTCTGACTTTTGTCCTTGTGAGGCCTCCTATGAGACTGTTCTTCACTTCTCATTCTGTAGTTTATCCTTTAATAGACTTCTTCAGAATTCATTTCCCAAAAAGTTCGCCAGTCGTCTGGGCTGTGAAGCTCATGTTATTCTCCTACGTATAATTTCTACTAAAAAAAGCGCAAGGCGCCTGCCTATCGGCGACAAGCATAAGGCGAACAGGAATAGAAGGTGTACTTTACCTTCAATTCCTGTTTGACTAGACCCTAGAGCCGATGGCGCCTGGAGCTAGATTCAGAAACGCAAGCTATGTTAAGAAAATATATAAATTCTGATATTACAAGAAAAAAGAGAGTACCTCCATACTCTCTTCTTCACAGCCTAGCCAGTTTCTTCTTCAAATCCGTCTCCATCGAAGCCAAATCCTGCTCAGCCTGCAGGCGTTTTGCGCGGCCCTCGGCTTGAATGCGGAGTGTCTCCTCAAGTGTGGAAACTAAGTGATCCTGTACTTTCTTTAGTGTGTCGACATCGATAAGACCGCGTTCGTTTTCTTTTGCCGTTTCAAGTGTATTGATTTTGAGCATTTCTGCATTTTTTAATAAAAGGTCATTGGTTGTTTTTGAAACGAGCTTTTGCGCTTCAACGGCGTTCTTTTGGCGAAGCAGAGTAAGTGCGATCGCTACTTGGTTTTTCCAAAGCGGGATGGCCGTTGTGATGGACGACTGGATTTTTTCGACTAATGCTTGGTTCGCACTTTGAATCAAGCGGATTTGTGGTGCACTTTGCATCGTGATCTGTCTGCTTAGCACAAGGTCATGTGTTCGTTTTTCCAGGCGGTCGGCAAATTGCATCAGATCATTTACCTCCTGAAAAGCCATTTGATCCTGAGTCAATTCAGCCTTTTTCTTTAATTCAGGAATAGTCTTTTTCTCTAATTCCTCAAGCTTCAGCTCCCCTGCTGCAATGTACACATTTAGAGCATGAAAGTATTCCTTGTTCTTTTCATAGAGCTGTTCAAGGACATTGATATCCTTAAGCAGATCATTCTTTGAATGTTCAAGCTTAACGCTGATCCGATCGATTTGCGCACCGGTTTTTTGGTATTTTGACAGCACTTCCTGAACGGAGTTTGAGATTTTCCCAAACATTCGAGAGAGCATATTGCGTTTGACCGGCTTTAAGTCATCAGGACTTACCTGTTCAAGCTTTTTCATAAGGTCACTGATAATGACGCCAATCTCGCCGCTATCCTTTTTTTGTACATGGTCAAGCATTGTATGGGAAAAATTCATCAGCCTTGTTTGCGCTTGTGTTCCATATAAGGAGATCGCTTGCTGGTTTTTCGGATCGATTTGCTCGGCAAGCTGGATTGCCTTTTGACGGTTTTCCTCAGGTAAAACATCAATCAGTCTGCCAGGTTTTGCTGGTGCTGCTTGGTCATCGTTCACAATCTCGGTGTCGCCAAATGGATTGGCTAGTAAATCATCAAGTTCATTTTGTTTACTCATATGACAATACCCTCCAACGGTCATTTTTTATTGGTTTTATCGATGGTAAGCTTTGCAACGTCTAATTCAAAATGTAAATGATCAAGGTCCTTAGCCAGCACATCATATAAATCCTTTTCCAGCGTTTCCGCAAGTTCTTCAATCGTTCTGCGCGTCTCGCTTAAGGAAATATTCAGCTCTACGTTTTTCTTCGGCTGCGCTGCTAAAAATGCATATTTTTCACTTATTTCTACCATTGAATCCAAGTGTGAATAAAAGAATGGTTCTACTAAATAAAAACGCTTTGGTTCATTTTTTGTAATGGAGTAGATTTTGTTCACAACACGAATGATCTCGATATTTTGTTTAATTGAACCAATGGTTCTCACTTGTAAGAGCGATTTGCGTAGCCTTCTGATTTTTTTGCTCGCTTCCTCTAAATTCTTTTTAATATAGAGATATTCTTTCCTTGTAAGCTGATTCTGCTTCAAAAAACGTCGGGAAGTGATCCCTTTCATTGTCAGGTAAACAAGCCCGCCCCCGCCCAGCGCATACCCGCTTGAATAAAGAAAGGGTTGATCTAATGGAAAAAAACTAACAAGCCATATAGTGCCTGTAGAAAAAGCAGCTGTTGATGAACGAAGTAAAAAATGAAAGAATTGTTTCATTCGAATCGACTCCTATTAGTTTAACTACTATAAGTACGTATTGTGCAGGAAGAAGGTTTCATTACCGCAGGAAAAAACAATCACTTGAATAGTTCGGTAACTTCATCTAAAATCACATATGGTATAAGAAAAGCGTAAGCGCCTTGATCAGCCTAGGGCAAATAAGACGATTTAGAATAGAAGGCGTTCTTTGCCTTCAATTCAAAATTGGCTAGACCCTAGAGGGGCTAGGCGCTGGAGCTAGACACCAAGACTAAGTTCAAAAGTTATAATTTCTTATCTTATAAAAAAAGGTGATCAATTTGACAGTAAAACGTAACGATCCATGCCCATGCGGCAGTGGAAAAAAATATAAGAAATGCTGCTTGAATCAAGCGAAGGTCGTTCAAATCCACGAAGTAAGAGAAGAACGATTTCTGCAAAGCAAACATTTGCTTGTGTTAAAATTAAAAGAGTTTATCACAAAAAAAGTATCCGCAACTCAATATTACCAGCTGCAAGCCGAATTTAAAAAGCGTACGCTCCATGCCATTAAAGGAAAGTATGAAACCGGCTTTTTTGAATTTTGGCTGTTTTTCTTCCATCGTTTTGAAAACGGGCTTCGCGGCATCGAATGGTTTAATCAGGAGTCGCGCCTAACAGCAGAAGAAATGCAAATGGCGAAAACGTGGGAGGAGCTAACACCGAAATTTGTCCAAGCTGTTGATAAGAAAGATGAGATCATTGTCTTTGAAGATATGGATACGAAGGAACAATACCGCGTACCTATGTTAAAGGACACAGATCCTGCATATATTCCTTGGTATGGTACGTTTGCCCTGCTAGAACCGTATAATGATCTCTTCTATTTTAATGGTGTGCGCGTCTTTGAAGATCCTTATAGTCTGAGCAGAGCGATGAAAAAGGTTGAAGAGTTTACCGAATCTACAAAGCAAAGCCGTGAACAGGTTATGTTTGATTACTTCCCGGAAATTTTAGCAGCGCTTATCACGGATCAGGACGCTGCTCTTCATGAAAAAAGAGAGATCCATGACTATTTGCTAGACTATAAAGTGGAGGATGATGAGGCGGTAACCAGCTTCTTACAAGGCCAGGAACAATTTATCATTGATACATGGGAAGAAAACAAAAAGCTATGCAGCTGGATTGACTGCTGGTATTCCTATACAGATACAGAAATTTCAGGTCCGGTCCTTATTGCTGAAATCTTTGGAAAGATCTTTTTAGAAAATGGCCATTTACAGTTTACAAGCTTGGATTTTGCCCGTGTAGAAGAATTTAAACAGATGATCAAAAGCTTGCTTGATCGTAAAGCATTGACATTTATCGAGGAAAAAACAAAAACCTTCTCCATTCCAGTCCAAGCGGAAATCAGAGATATGGTCTTGTCTTTAGAGCCTGACACACCGCCGTACTTTGGCGTTTACGCTCAGCATGACATTCGCCTTGAATTCGATAAGCCAATTCGACAATTTAACGGCTTGTCGATAAAAGAATTAATAGAGGAAGGCAGAGTTGAGGAGGCCGAGCATTGGCTGAAGCAAATGGAATACAGTACGTATCAAGCTGTTAAACAGCAAAATAAAGAGGTTATCGCAACAGCAGACTATAATTCCATTCGCAGAATGCTCGGACTCCCGCTTTCACCATTTGTAACGGGCGGGGAAACGCGACAATCACAAATTGAAAAGCTGGGAGCTCCTAATCACGGTGAAGGAACAAAAGCTGTGAAAAAAGAGGACATTCCTTACTATGAGCAGCTAGGCTTTACTCCTGATACAATTGACAATTTCTATGCAGAGGATTTCATTGCCTTCTTTAAGGAAAAGACAGAAGGAAAATCTGAAAATACGATTCGAAAATACCGAAGCAGCTTAGAAGACTTGCGACTCATTCTTGAGCAATCAAACAATACAAGCTGGGATGACTGTGACCAAGCATTCTGGAAACGTGTTTTCACAATGGATTTCACAGGCTTATATGAAATTTTAACCAAAACAGCGATCAAGGATTTCATCAGCGTAACGAAAGCTCTTGCCAAGTGGCTTGACCAAAAGCAAAAATCAACGTCTTTATCAAAAACAGTCGTGAAGGTAACAAAAGATACGGAAGAGGAATTGCTTCGTTCGCTTGAATCAATTGTACCTGTATAATAAGGTTTATGTGTTGCTTGTTTAATTATTAAGACCAAGTTATAAAAAATAAAGGGAGATACATATTAGTCATGTATCTCCCATATAATTCTTGTTCAACAATCGCGTCCTGGTTTAAGCGGAATCTTTAATGATTATAAAGGGAAGTTTAGCAAGCAGTAATAGTGTGGAATTTTTGAATAAAAGTTAATAAGGTTCTATCCCCATCCGTGAGGTGGCTATTTAAAGTTATTACCCTTACTCAATAAATATCTTCGGAAGACAAGTCTGAAATGAATACTCTGGGCACCCAGTTAAAAAATGGGCATAGCAAAACAAGCCATCGATCGATGACTCAACT
>NZ_CANNCR010000047.1 GCF_947503125.1 uncultured Metabacillus sp. | reverse complement strand
TGGCAAGTTTTTTGCATTTAAAGCCCTTAAATTCAAAGATTATTAACTTTTTTAATATAAAAGTTTTTACAATACGGGTACCATTCTGGGGGGAAATTTATGTAAAATTCTTCTTTGCATGAATCAAATAATCAATTTGTAAAAAAGGAATGCCAAAGATCCGCATCCAGTGCTTTGCTGTAAGATGTCCTTCGCTTGTCTCTGTAAGGTAAAAGTATTCAGAAAGCGGCAGCATGAAAAGATTCCGGCCAACTGCTAAATAAATACCTGCGTCTCCGTTTCCCTTGCTTGATAGAATAAGAGAATCGCCTACCACGTCAAGCTGCAGGATTCCGATCATCGATGAACCCGGAAGAGGAAGTGCGATATTCATATACGTTCTGCCTGCTGATTCATGCTGTGAATAAATCGCTGTAAAAACGGTTTTGTTGTTCACTTGACGTATCCAAGCGCGCGGCCTTTGTCTTCCGTCCAACAGAGGATCAACAGCTTGCAAGGTAAAGGTCATTTCCGTCCACTTGCTTGTGAGCGGCAGGTTTAACTGCTGAAGCCGGGTGCTGATCAATTTGTAGCAAAAAGCAAATGGTTTAAACCAGACTGCCCATTTTACGGAAGCCAATAATTGATACTGATTTGTTTGTTCGTAAAAATCCACGATGGTTTTTGGCAGCGCCTTTGTGTCAACGAATTCATGTAAATGATCAACAAGCCCGGCATATGGTTTGCCTGAATCTTTTAATCTCCCGCGAAGTTGGCTAACTGGGAAATTCCACTCGCCCTGCTTCGTTGCCGGTGGGGCCAGCACCCAGCCAATGACACCTGCCAAGCCAAACACAACACAGTTGAGAAAGCCATGGAATGTGAGCATAACATCCATGCTAATAGACCAAAGACCAAATGCATTGCCTGCCGCATAAAGCATGGAAAATAAGATCGTGATGCCTAAGGCACAGTAGGAAAGGCGAATAAGTACTCCCTGCAGCTGTGAAGCAAAACGAGTGCGAAAAGCAAGAATGATAAAGCTATAAATCGCAAAAATATACAACAAGACTGAAAGAACCTCAAGGATCGGCGAAAAGGTGATGCCAATCGCGACGAGCATCGGGCCTGCCAAAATGATTGAGACAATCACCCGATACAAGGCAGAATCATGCAGCCTGCCAAATAGTCCAAGCGAAACCGGCAATAAAAATGCCGAGTAATGAAAATGGATTGCTGTTAACCAAGTGATGAGCGGACTAAAGCCCGTATCGATACCCGCTATATAAGCAAAGAACCATAATCCTCCGATAAATAAATACATCATCCCGATATCAATTGAGATCTCTGCCCAATTGGTAAAACCACGCTGAAAGAAGCGCTGTGCACCTCTAAAGGCAACATAACAAGTAAAGAGCAAATATAGAAAAGCGAGAATAATCTGCCCTGTACTTGATGTGACAGTAAACAATAAGAAAACGGCGAGCATCGCCATCCAATGAATGAGAACGGTGTATCGCTTTGTCTCCAAGAGCAGCTGGAGCATGATGGGCACGAAGATCAGTTGTGCAGCTGTCAGCATCAGCAGGTAGGGCTGGTCTGTCAAAATTGTACTTCCTAAGAAGAAAAGAAGCCCTGCAATAGTGATTGGACTAATAAGACTGCTCTTTAAATTCGCCTTCATACCTCATCAACCTTCCTAGCAAACGGTTTTGAATATCAACTTGAATCGAATATGCTTCCCGCACCTCATCATACCCTTCCTCAACCGTTACATTTCCTTGGAACATAGCCGGGATCGGAAGCTCATGCTTGCCGATCAACAGACGCTGTGCACCTGAGTGGATGCGCATGCGCCCATCAGCGGTTACCGTAAATGATAAGTCGGAATAAAATAAGCTCGGCTCTCCTAAATAATCCTTCACAACCTTGCGCTTTTTATCAATGGTCATAAACGCATGGAAATGCCTTGTCACCTTTTCAAAGTAAAATTTCCGCTCCCAATAGATTTCCGCTTCACCGGTTGGCAAGCGCCTGCACGTATTTTTAATAGAAAACGGCACATTCTCACCGCTTTCGGGAAAAAGAAAATTCCAGCGGGTCGCTATCGATAAAAAAGGTGTTAACCAAGCAGCACCAGTTTCAATCTTTGCCATCGTGCCAACGGCAAAAAACGGCTGGTCAATAGGCAAGGCATAACGTGCTTGCAGCATCGGGTGAAGCCTTTGGAAATCCTCCCCTAAAAGGTCGCGATAGATTGTCACGATGCACCACCCTTTCTCGTACGCTTGCAGCTTGCTGCCGTGGGCACATCTTTTGCCAACAAGAAGCCGAGCAACGAAAGCACCCAAAGACCGGCATTAAACGTAACAGGATTAAACGGATGTAACGAGATTGAAGGATCAGCTAGTAAGGCACTAATGGTTAAGATCGGAAAAATAAGCAGCTGCAGCCTAAGTAAATGTCTTTTCTTACGGTAAAGGAGCCAAACGACTGCAAAAAGGATCTCGAGAATCCCGACAGCGCTTACGGCTAATTCAGCAGCAGTTCTTTCAAATGCAGCCAATTGCGATAGCATGGAGATTTCCTCAGGATGCCGGGCAATCAGCTTCGGCACCAGCCCATGATACAGCCAAACAAAGAAAAACAGCATGGTGATAAGGACGTTGCTAAAAAAACGTATGTACTGTGCCCGTGGAGATTCTCCTTTCTCAATCCAGCGTTTCAGCACATCAAAGCTAAGCGCAGTTGCCCACCCCATAAGCGGACGAAAAAAAAGATCCATCAGCCGCCCAAGGGCACCGTAGCGCACCTCATAGTCATATTGCGTAAGAAAGATGATCCCATTATCTGCTTGAATGTAGCGCCAATACCCTTTCCCTTCACGAATCGGTGATATCTTCTGGTCAGTACCAAAGTGCAGTGAAGAGGTTTTTGAGCCATCCTTCTTATGATGTGTCCCGATGCTTTTTCCCCAGCCAGCCACTTTAAGGCCCAGACCTATTTTCGTTTCATATAAAAATTCTTGGGGATCCTCCTCAGATTCTTTCGGTAAATAGGTAATGGAAGAAAAACGCAAATCCCATTGCTCATGGAGTTCAGGGCTTTGCGTCATCCGCCATACCTCATCAATATTGGCCTGAATGGGAATTTCGACATAGATCGGCTTCGGTTTCATTTGGATCACCTCTATAATAAAGTTTCAAACTAGGATGATAGAATAGTAGATTGTAAAAACATAATGGTGAAAGAAAGCAGATCTTATTTTAGAAGAAGCATGTCATTTCACTGTATGTAACTGATTATTTATTTGTGATACATTTCACATACATTATAACACTTAATTGGCAATAGTTAGATAAAAAATAAGAAAATTGGCATAAAAAAAGAGCGCAATTCTACTCGGGAATTGCGCCCATTCATAGAAAAGACCTATATTACCTCAAGCGTCTGTCTAACCATCTCTCCTTAAGCCTGGATAAAATAGCCAAACTCGGCAATGCTCCTTCATCAGCGGCCAAACATATTCTCCAGCCTCTTTGTAGGAATGGATGAGAGATTCTAGGTCCGAATTTCCAAACGTGCGGCTCAATCGATGGATCAGCCACGTTTTATCGATTACACCTTCACATACACTTTCTTCTTATGCAGCGTAAGCGCAACGATTGTCCAAAACAACAGCATCAACAAGGCATAGGTTAATTGCGGCAGAGGACTGAAGGATTCAATCCATTGCAGCAATAGGGCTGATAAGGGTTGCTGTCCTTTCGTTGTTGCAAGTGTGATATGTGTCATTACCGAAGCGATAATGAACTTCCCGAAGTAAATTAAAAAGCTGTTGCGGCCAAAGGCTTCCAAAAACGTAACAAGCGGTCCAAGCGCTGTCTCTTTCGCATCGACGTGTTTCCGATAGTCGGCAAGTAAATAAAAGCCTGAAATTAAAAAGGCCGTTACACCAGCAGAGATTAAAGCGAACGATGGCATCCACATTCTTTTATTAAAGGGGAGCACTTGATGGACAAGCAGGGCGAGAATCACGAGCAACACACCCAACAACAAGATTTCCTTCCAGCCGCCGCTCTCTTTTTTCGTCAAGATTAAGCGTCCGATCGCATAACCGAACAGGACATTCGCTAATGCGGCAAAGCTTGTAACAAGTCCTTCTGGATCAAAGCCCCTTTCTCCTTGGGCATACATATGGTTTTCGCCAAACACCTTCTCATCAATAAGTCCTGAAAGGTTACAGGTTGGCTGTGGAAGGCCGCCTTCACATGACTGGCTTGTTGAGAGCATGGCGGCTCCATAGACAAAAAGAATAAAGCAGGCGATCAATACTAATTTGATTGGCGATTTGATAAACTTCGTAATCGTCACCGTAGCAATCCCTAACAAGGCAAACATTTGTAACACCCCTGTTAGCCTGAGCGTGGAAAAATCGAGGCTCCAGGTGACAATCATCGTAAAAATGATGCCATATACAATAAGGCGTATCGTTCGTTTGATGATTTTTTCCCATACGACACCTTTTTGATAAGCGATGGCCATGCTTGTCCCAAAAATCGTGATAAAGGCAGGCAAAATGAGATCAATGATCGTCAGGCCGTACCACCCTGCATGACGTAAATATTCATAACCGCCAGCGGGAATGGCGCTTAAAAACACGGATAACACGACAATCAATCCCCGTGCCATATCAAGGGAATAAATTCTTTTTTTAGTAGGCTTTTGTTGCGATTGTTCCATTATGGTTTCCTTTCAAATCCTTTTATTCTTTCCTAGGAAATTATACACTAGCTTGTAGAATGAGTGGTAAATGACATATAAAAAAATGCTATCATAATTGGTATCAATTGAAAATGGAGGATTTCAATGAGAATTCTTTTTGTCTTACTTTCAACATGTTTATTGACGATCGCAGCGGGCTGCAATGAAAAGCAAACGGCGGTCTTTTACTCGCCACATGCCGATGATGAGGTGCTTAGCTTAGGGCCATCGATTTTGGAACATCGAGTACGCGGCGACAAAATCGTGGTTGTTTTATTATCAGAGGGGAAGGCGAGCGGAGCCTTTGAGAAAGTCAATCAAAAACTAACCGATAAAGGGCTGCCAACGATATCAAGAGACGAATTCGCAGCAGCGCGGGTAAAGGAATTTAAAAAATCAGTGAAAGCCTTAGGTGTGGCTGATGAAGATGTTCATGTGTACCAGCTGCCTGATGGTGATATCCAAAAGGATGAGGTCAAAGAGATTATGAAGGAATTGAATGTGAGGTATCCGTCTGCAACCCATCATGCCTTGTCTTACAATGACCCGCATCATGACCATGCTGCCTCAGGCTATGCATTAAAGGAATTCCTGGAGGAAGAGCAGGACATATCCGGAACCTTTTATCTACCTGTCCAAGAGTATCAAAACCTCGAGTATGAAGGAATCTATAAGGTTCCCGGAAAGTATCATGAGGATTTTGCCGAAAGCTTAAACGCGTATTCAATTTGGGACCCGGAAAACGGCTTTTATGCGATCGGACATACATCTGTTAAGCCTTATTTCAACACAGCAGAAAAAATGAAGGAAAGCAGATGGCATAAATAACAAAAAACCATTCTTACCCCTTGTTCCATCAAGCAAACAAGGGGAAGAATGGGTTGAATATATTTGTACGATCTAAATTTTATAAAAAGCTTTTAACGACTAGAAAGAAGGCCATCCACAATGGAATACTTAGCAACATTCCCCACATAATTCCGTTAAACACATTTCCTTGTTGTTCCATGATCAGCACTCCTTTATCTTTTATGGTAGATTACTTTAAGCTTGTCCTTATTATATTTGAAAACGCTTTCAATGTATATAGTTTTTATGGAAATTAGTAAAATTTAACCTAAAATTTTAAAAGTTTAGACCTGGTTTTTATGTCTTTATGACTATATGCAAAAGGTAATAAAACGATAAAGAGTGGCAAAAACTACTAAGACTTCACAAGGAAAAGGAGGCGATAACGATGGGAGCAAAAGGCAACTCAGGCAAAGTCACGGTCATCTTCCATTATGCTGACCATATCGAGAAGAAAGAACACACACAAATTGAATTAACCGCCTTATTAGGGGCAGACCTCATTTTCATCGATGAATTTAAAGAGGCGAAGAAAATTGACAAAAAGATTTGGAAAAGCCATGTGAACGGAATGAATTTGGACGTGTATTTAAAGTGAAGGCACCCGATCATGGGGTGTCTTTTTCAAACACCCAGAAAGAACGTCATCTTACGTAACAAGAACAAGGTAAGATCCTTCCAAATTTCTTAAAATAAAAGCAACAGGCAGCACCATCTCGTTAGCTAAAGTGACAAGTTAGCAGGTTTAAGGCAGGAAGAGGATGGCTATATAAGGTAGAAAGAGATAAAAATAAGGAGTGGATGTCGGGATGGATAAGAATTCACTTAATACCGTGAACAAACAGACAAAGGAAATGTTTGACGCTCTAGCTGCAGAGCTGATCGTCGACAAAGCGATACGCGATTTTCAAAAGGAGCAGCTGCGCAAAGGAATTGACCAGTCGTTACAGGAGAGAAACAGAGAAGAGTTCCTGCGCTTGACGAAGGCATTAAACGAACTTCACTAAAAAATGTTAAAAATTGATCGTTTTTAAGTATAAGAATTTACTAGTTTGGTAATCATGGAGATAAGAAGAAAGGAGAGAGGGAAAATGGCAAAGGAGAAGAAGCTTGATTTAAAGGATTTTATAAAGGGTGAACGCTTTGAGTTAAATTCCTACCTGAACTATTTAGTTAATCAAGTATCTGCTACGGTTGGAGAAGAGTCTAAGGAGAAAACGGTCTAAACTGAAAGGAAAAAATGGAATGGTAAAAAGGAAAGAATAAAGCGACCTTGTGATTCTCATTTAGAAGACAAGGTCGCTTTTGTTGTTTGCTTATTAACATGTGATGAATGTTCAAAAAATATAAGTGCAAAATAAAGACACCAAATCAATCATGCAAACAAGGTATGTATGTACTTATGTGATCAATTAATGCATCAATAGCGTTAAGCTGGCACTTAGAAGAATCGTCACAGCTGGTACTGCAATCATTAAGATCAGTTTATTTCGCTTCTTTGTCCTCTCGATCTCCTCAGGAGTCATCCATATCGATTTTGCCATCAAACTTAGCCCTTTCTTTTTTCTATTTTATGGGTGAAACTGTTCATTTATAGGTAAGCGCTTTAAATTATAGTATAGGAAACCTCTGCTAAACAAGGGCAAATTCTTACAAATTTCGACTTTTTTATCCGTGCTTAAAGTCCAGTATTTTCTCTGAAACCCTTTCATACCTAGGTCGTCTAATTTAGTAATGGTGTCAATTTTTTGCAAAGGAGGGAGTCTTTTGAAAAAAACAATGCTTTTATTGATGTTTTTAAGTCTCACCTTTTTTGTACTGGCGTGCGGTTCAAATAAACAAACTTCCTTGACAACAAGTGAACAACCTCAATCAAAAGAGGGGGAGGAGGATCCAGCCGAAGAAGCAGCTAAGCCTTGGTTTGATGAGATCAAACCAAAAGAAATCGAGGGCTATGTATTTAAAAAAGAAAACGGCAACATTCTGGTCGTTAACCCGAGCCCAAGAAAAATAGAGGGGGGAAAGACGATGTATGATGCCATTTGGTTCACAAATGACCCACATTCAGTTGAAATTGGCGACAGAGTTCAAGCAACCTATGAAGTCGTGGAGACCTCCTACCCGGCACACGCAAAAACAACTAAAATCAAAGAAACTAGAAAGCCGAAAGCCTCAAGGGGCTGAATTATCAGAGGCCGAGGCGATAAGAATTGTCTCTACAGACACATAAACAGAAGCTAAAACAAGGACATATCTTATCAAAAGTATTTTACGAAAAAACATCTGACACATGGCAGATAAACGTGATGAACCTAATGGATGAGTCCACAACAGACCTGTCAATTGAGGATCATTTATAAAATGGAGGTTTTCCAATGAAAAGCAAATATGCTTTTATCCTACTTACTCTAATCTCATGTCTGTTATTCGCCTGTGGATCAAACAAATCGACAACACAAGGCACTGATGAAAAGCCTGCGGCACATTCGATGCAAACAGAAGGCTATGTCGTTGAAAAGAATGGAAACGAGGTCCTGGTTGTCAATCCAAACATAAAAGACAATAACCAAAACTACGGCCCGATTTACTTTTCCAACACTCCAGATTCACTCAAAATAGGGGACAAAGTTCGTATTTCTTTTGACATGCTCATGGAATCATACCCAGGTCAGGCAGAAGCAAAGGAGATAAAGGTGTTAGACAGTCATAAACCTGATGGAGCAGATCTCACGGAGGCAGAAGCGCTGGCGAATGCCTTTAACAGCACAAACGTAAAATCGCGAATTCTATCCAAGTTTCAATATAATCAAGAAGCAGATAAATGGATCATAGAGTCTGGAGATATGATGGGAGGTACGGAAGAGATCACGATTCAAGATAAATGACCATGGATAAAAAGAGGCATTCGTTTTCTATTGCAATGTTTGCCTCTTAATCTTCGAAACAAAATCTTTCTAGATCCCTCGACTCATATCACAAACAGTCCCATTATCGTTAATAAAAAAGTCTGATATCAATTAAATCCAAAGGTATATCTTTGTTATAAAAATGACAGAAACACTTCAGTACAAAATTAAAATTTGGTAAGATTTGCAGGATAAATGAAACATATGACTGATAATTAAAACGTTCAATACTCATAGATTCAGAAAGTGTGTCACGACTAAAGTATTAAAAATTTGAAATATATTTGAAATATATTTGAAAAAATTTTTTTGAGTAATATCAATGTAGTAACCGTTTTCAGTTACAATTTGGTACAAATTTCTCTAAAAAAACTGTAAAAAAACTGACAGAAAAGTGGTAGAATGAAACCTGCGAGTAATAAAACAAGGAGAAAAACATCCTATTTTGTAAAAAAATGTAGCTTTCATATAGATATATAGAACGAATTTCATTATAATAGTCTAGTCTTATTACTATAATTGATTAAAATTTTGGAGGTTATCATGGAAGAAACAATCAGCTTGAAAGAGCTGTTTCTCACATTAAAGAAACGTCTTTCTCTTATTATAATCATCGCAGCCATTGCAACGGCAACGAGCGGAATCGTTAGTTATTTTCTCCTAACACCAATTTATCAGTCTTCAACACAAATTCTTGTAAACCAAACACAAAGTGAAGAACAGTTATACAGTGCAAACCAAGTTCAAACGAATCTTCAATTGATTAATACGTACAATGTTATTATTAAAAGCCCTGCTATTTTAGATAAAGTAATTCAACAACAAAAACTAGATATGACATCTGGAGAGCTTAATGAATTAGTTACCGTATCTAGTGAACAAAACTCTCAAGTTGTTAATATCGCTGTTCAAAATGAAGATCCAAAACAAGCAGCAGCGATTGCAAATTCCATTGCGAAAACTTTTCAAACGGAAGTTTCTAAAATTATGAATGTGGATAATGTTACAATCCTAACACAAGCGCAAATTGGTGAAGATCCATCACCGATAAAACCAAAGCCGGCGCTAAATATGGCGATTGCATTAGTGGTTGGCTTAATGGTTGGTGTAGGCTTAGCATTCTTACTTGAATACTTAGATAACACAATTAAAACGGAACAAGATATTGAAAATCAACTTGGCCTTCCAGTTTTAGGCGCAATTACAACGATTAATATGAATGATGAAATGAAGGAACAACCTAGTCAAACAACAACGTTAAGAACGCGAGGTGAGTCTGTTGGCTCGTAAGGATCGGAAGCAATTATTCCAATTGCAAAATAGAAGCTTAATCTCGATGACAAATCCGAAGTCGCCAATTGCAGAACAATTTCGGACCATTCGTACCAATATACAATTTTCCAGTGTTGATGAAGAGCTGCAAACGATGATTGTCACTTCATCAGGTCCAGGAGAAGGAAAGTCAACAACAACTGCAAACTTAGCTGTTGTGTTTGCACAGCAAGGAAAACGTGTCCTATTAGTAGATGCAGATTTACGTAAACCAACCGTGCACTATACTTTTAGACTTGAAAATCATATTGGATTATCAAACGTGTTAACAAGACAATCGACACTTGAAGAGGCAGTTCAAACAACATCTCAAGATAAACTTTGGATATTATCCAGCGGTCCGATTCCTCCAAACCCATCGGAAATATTAGGTTCAAAAGGAATGCAGGCAATGATCGAGCAGGCGAAGGATGAGTATGATGTCATTATCTTTGACTCGCCACCGGTATTAGCTGTAACAGATGCGCAAGTATTGTCAAACTTAACTGATGGTGTAGTTCTCGTTGTGAGCAGCGGAAAAACAGAGATAGAGTCTGCAAAGAAGGCAAAAGAGCTACTTGAAAGTGCCAAAGCAAAAATACTCGGTGTGGTATTAAACAACAAGAAGGTTCAAGACAGTCAATATTATTACTACTACGGGGGAAAATAGTCTCGCTTGACGAGATCCCCCTCTTTTCTTTGCGTTTTTTCAATGCAAGGTTTAAAAGTATGGAAAAGTTATAGGAAAATAGAATTAAATAATAACCAATAAATTCTAAGTGGGGGCGGGTAGTTTGATTGATATACATAGTCACATTTTACCTGGAGTGGACGATGGTGCACAAACGGTAGAAGATGCGATAAATATGGCTAAGTTAGCTGTAGAAGAAGGCGTTACGAAGATCATTGCTACACCTCATCATCAGAATGGAAAGTATGTTAATAGGAAACAAGATATTTTAGAGAAAGTTGTTGAGCTTAACAACATTCTACAAAACGAGAATATTCCGTTAGAGGTTTTGCCGGGACAGGAAACAAGAATATACGGCGAATTACTTGAGGACCTTGACAAAGAAGATATTCTTCCTCTTAATCATTCACACTATTTGTTTATTGAATTGCCTTCCGGACATGTTCCTAGATATACGGAGAAGCTTCTATTTGATATTCAGTTAAAAGGATTCACTCCTGTCATTGTTCATCCAGAGAGAAATTCAGAATTGATTGAAAATCCTGAAATATTATTCAACTTAGTTAAGAAAGGCTCTCTAACACAGGTTACTGCGGGGAGTATAACAGGACACTTTGGTAAGAAAATTCAAAAGTTTTCGATGCAATTGATTGAAACGAACCAAACTCATTTTATCTCTTCGGATGCCCATAATATCTCAACGAGAAGCTTTCGAATGAGAGAATCGATTTCTGTTGTAGAAAAGGAGTTTGGGAGACAGGCAGTTTATTTCTTTCATGAAAATGCTGAACTTCTCATACATGGAAAAACCGTGTATAAACAAGAGCCAAGGCAAATTAAACGCAAGAAGTTTCTAGGGATATTTTAAGTTGTTCATTGGTGATGTCTCCTAACCGTTATCAATGGAGGCACTCGGTCACGCTGTGGGTGCCTTCGGTACCTTAGACACTTGTTGTCGGTAGTGGGATGTGAGGGTGGGTTAGATGCCCATTTATTTATATGCTTACTAAATATGAAAGAGATATTTAACGAAAGGGTACTTATATAAAAGTACTTTTCCGTTAACTATTTTACTTTTATTTTAATAGGAAAAGGTGAACATTATGAAAATTGCTGTAGTCGGAACTGGCTATGTAGGTTTAGTAACTGGTACATGCTTATCTGAGATTGGACATACGGTGACATGCATTGATATTGATCAAAATAAAGTAAATAAAATGCGTGAAGGGATATCGCCAATTTATGAGCCAGGCTTAGATGAACTAATGAAGAAAAACATTGAGGAAAAGCGTTTGTTTTTTACGGCAGATCATCATGAAGGCTTTGAAAATGCTGATGTGATTTATATCGCTGTCGGCACTCCAGAAAAAGAAGATGGATCAGCTAATCTTTCATTTGTTGAACAAGTAGCTAAGGACATTGCAACTCATGTTAAAAAGAATGTCATTGTTGTGACGAAAAGCACAGTACCTGTGGGAACGAATGACTGGATTAAAGAAGTTATTCAAATGAATCTTGTGAACAATGTGAAGGTTGACATTGTCTCAAATCCTGAATTTTTACGTGAAGGGTCTGCAATTTATGATTCTTTTAATGGCGATCGTATCGTCATCGGAGCAGATAATGAAGCAGCTGCATCTACGCTAGAGGAAATTAATAAGCCTTTTGGTATTCCTGTTTTTAAAACAGATATTCGCAGTGCTGAAATGATTAAATATGCAGCAAATGCCTTTCTTGCAACAAAGATTAGCTTTATAAACGAAATCTCAAACATTTGCGAAAAGGTTGGAGCGAATGTAGAGGATGTAGCCAATGGAATGGGGCAGGATAACCGAATTGGTTCGCAATTTTTAAATGCAGGAATTGGTTATGGCGGTTCTTGCTTCCCGAAAGATACAAAAGCACTTGTGCAAATTGCTGGCAATGTTGATTATCAATTTGAATTGCTAAAAGGTGTTATTCGTGTAAATCAAAAGCAACAGGAAATTCTATTAAATAAATTAGATAAACGATTTGATAGCTTAGAAGGTAAGAAGGTTGCAGTATTGGGATTAGCATTTAAGCCAAATACGGATGATATGAGAGAAGCGGCATCGATTGTTATTACAAAACAGTTAATTCAAAAAGGGGCAACTGTTGTTGCGTATGATCCAGTAGCGATGGAAAATGCTAAAAAACTACTGGATTCGAAGGTTCAATATGTTTCAAGCACTATTGAAGTATTAAAGGATGCAGATGTTGCGTTAATTTTAACGGAATGGAATGAATTTAAAGATTTAGACTTAGAAACATTTGAAAAGTGTATGAAGCAGCCAGTTATTTTTGATGGTCGAAATTGCTATGATCCTAAGCAAGTTGAAAACTATCCTATCGAATATCACTCAATGGGTAGACCAACCGTAATAAATAAAAAATTAGTCAATGTTAGATAAGCCAAGGGGGATGTAAAGTGAAAAAAGTTAAAAAAGCAATTATACCAGCAGCAGGACTGGGAACACGATTTTTACCTGCAACAAAGGCAATGCCAAAGGAAATGCTGCCTATTGTAGACAAGCCAACAATTCAATACATTATCGAAGAAGCCATCGCTTCTGGAATTGAAGATATCATTATCGTAACCGGTAAAGGAAAGCGGGCTATCGAAGATCATTTTGATCATAACTTTGAGCTAGAACAGAATCTGATTGATAAAGAGAAATACGACCTTTTGGAAAAGGTGAAGCACTCATCTGAAATCAATCTTCATTATATTCGCCAAAAGGAACCGAAGGGACTTGGACACGCAGTTTGGTGTGCGAGAAAGTTTATTGGGGATGAGCCGTTTGCTGTCTTACTTGGTGATGACATTGTTGAAGGAGATATACCTTGCTTAAAACAGCTTATTAATGAATATGAAAAAACAGGTTCTTCGGTCATTGGTGTTCAAAATGTTGCAGATGATCAAACACACCGTTATGGGATCATTGATCCATTAGAGAAGGACGGGAAGCTTCATAAAGTAAATCGGTTTGTTGAAAAACCTGCCAAAGGGACTGCACCATCGAATTTGGCGATTATGGGTCGATACATATTGACTCCTCAAATCTTCGAAATATTAGAAAATCAAGAAACAGGTGCCGGCGGGGAAATTCAGCTAACAGATGCCATTCAACATTTAAATGAAGAACAATCTGTCTATGCTTACGACTTTGAAGGAGTTCGTTATGACGTAGGTGAGAAGTTTGGCTTTATTCAAACAACGATTGAATTTGCATTAAAACATGACGACCTAAAAGAGCAGCTTCTCGAGCTGATGGAGAAACTAGTAGCTAACGAAAAAGTAAAACTGTAGGTGAGGAGAGCGAATGAGATGTCAAACCTAGTAAAACATGATTCAGTTCATACATCTTCAAAGGAAGCACTCACCGCAGAATTTGCAAAGCAAAGTGTCATCTATACCTTTTCCAAGCGATCTTTAGATATTGTTGGTGCACTAGTTGGTTTAGTCCTTTTAAGTTTCATATTATTCATCGTTGCATTACTCATAAAATTTGAAGATCCGAAAGGGCCGATCTTTTTTTCTCAAAAAAGAATCGGTAAAAACGGAAAAGAGTTTAAAATGTATAAATTCCGCTCAATGGAGACTGATGCGGAGGCAAAGCTTGAAGAATTGCTGAAATTTAATGAAATAGAGGGTGCCATGTTTAAAATGAAGGATGACCCTAGAGTAACAAAGGTTGGCAGGTTTATAAGAAAAACAAGTATTGATGAATTACCTCAATTATTCAATGTATTAAAGGGTGATATGAGTCTAGTAGGACCGAGACCACCATTACTGAGGGAAGTCGAAGAATACACTCCATATCATATGCAAAGATTACTTGTAACTCCTGGATGTACGGGTGTTTGGCAAGCTAGTGCAAGAAACAGTGTTGGTTTTGAAGAAATGGTCGAAATGGACTTATATTATATTGAAAATCGCAGCTTTTTGTTTGATTTAAAGATTATTTTTAAAACCGTGATTGTATTATTCGGATCAAAAAATGCTTTTTAGGATAGGGTGAAAATAGATGAAAAAAGATTCAAAGATTTATGTTGCTGGCCACAGAGGGCTAGTTGGATCAGCTATTGTAAGAAGATTGGAAAATGAAGGGTATACGAACTTAGTATATAAAACTAGCAAAGAATTAGATTTACGTGATAAAGGTCAAGTTGATCAATTTTTTGAAACAGAAAAACCGGATTATGTATTCTTAGCAGCAGCTAAGGTTGGCGGCATTGTAGCGAACAATGAATATCCAGCTGATTTTATAAGAGATAATTTATTAATTCAAGCAAACATCATTGATGCTGCCTATCGAAATAGTGTTGAAAAGTTATTATTTTTAGGAAGTACATGTATTTATCCGAAATTTGCGCAACAACCATTGAAGGAAGAATACTTGCTTACTGGCGAGTTAGAGCCTACAAACGAACCATATGCGATTGCGAAAATTGCGGGAATTAAAATGTGTGAGTCCTATAATCGTCAATATGGGACTAAATATATTTCGGTTATGCCAACGAACCTATATGGACCAAATGACAATTTTGATTTGCATACATCACATGTATTACCTGCACTTATACGCAAATTTCATGAAGCAAAGAAAACGAATGCTCCATTTGTTGAAGTGTGGGGTACAGGATCGCCTAAACGTGAATTCCTATATTCAGATGATCTAGCTGACGCTTGTGTTTATTTAATTAATCATTATAAAGGAAATGAAATCGTAAATATCGGTGTTGGCGAAGATATCTCCATAAAGGAACTAGCTCAAAAAGTCAAAGCAGTTGTTGGCTATGAAGGAGAAATTCAATTTGATACCAGCAAGCCTGATGGAACACCGCGTAAGCTTGTTGATGTAACAAAATTGAATTCTTTAGGATGGAAAGCAAATACAACTTTAGAAGACGGATTAGAAAAAGCTTACCAATGGTTTTTAGATAACGTAACAGCAAAAGTTAACTAATTAAAATAATAGATAAATGAGGTATCGGAGGACATTATGAAAAAAGCATTAATTACTGGTATAACAGGACAAGATGGTTCTTACTTAGCTGAATTTTTATTAGAAAAAGGGTATGAGGTACACGGTCTTATTCGAAGAGCCTCTTCCTATAACCAAGAGCGTTTAGAGGATCTACTTAGTGAAGAAGAAGCGAAAGCGTTACTAAATAACAAAAACTTTCACCTACATTATGGTGATGTGACAGATGCTTTAAATGTAACGAAAATTATAGGAGATACACAACCTGATGAAATCTATAATCTAGCAGCTCAATCACATGTACGGGTTTCCTTTGATATGCCAGGATACACATTAGATGTAGATGCAAAGGGTACATTAAATATTCTTGAAGCGGTACGTATCTTAGGATTAACAGAGAAAACTCGTATCTATCAGGCTTCAACATCTGAACTATATGGAAAGGTTCAAGAAGTTCCACAAAAAGAAACAACACCTTTCTATCCACGTTCACCATATGGTGTAGCGAAAATCTATGGATTCTGGATTACGAAGAACTACCGAGAATCTTACAACATGTTTGCAGTAAATGGTATATTATTTAATCATGAATCAGAACGTCGTGGAGAAACATTCGTAACTAGAAAAATTTCACTCGCAGCAGCACGTATTGCACAAGGTAAACAAAAGAACCTAACACTAGGTAACTTAGATTCATTACGTGATTGGGGTTATGCAAAAGATTATGTTGAATGTATGTGGTTAATTCTTCAGCATGACAAACCAGAGGACTTTGTAATTGCAACTGGTGAAATGCATTCTGTTCGAGAGTATGTAGAATTAGCATTTAAACATACGGGGATTGAAATTGAATGGACTGGAAACGGTGTTGAGGAAAAAGGAGTCAATAAGGAAACAGGAGATGTAATTGTTGAGATTGATCCTAAATTCTTCCGTCCAGCAGAGGTTGATCAATTGTTAGGTGATCCTACGAAAGCAAAAACTTTATTGGGATGGAATCCTACTAAAACCTCTTTTGAAGAGTTAGTTCGTATTATGGTAACTCATGATATGAAAAAGGTTGAGAAAGAAGATAGAGTTAAGAAGATGTTTGATTAAGATTTAGATTGTATGATCAGAGACGGCTAGCCGTAAGGATGGTAAAGCAATAATGTGTACATCCAAACAGTCAGCCGTCTTTATATTTAGTTCAGCAATTTATGTTGAAATAAGATTTAATTAAAATAATATAAGCAGAACGTGATATATAAAGAGAAGCATGAAACTACTTCAAGTATCTAGTTCGGAAATCAGTGATAATAGTCTCGGTAAGATTCTGTACAGTACAAGCTAGTTCCTTTATTAGTAGAAAAGCTTGTTTTATAACGTTGAGTTCATTCTAAGAGATGAAAAGTACAATAATGTTTAGGTATAAATTAGGCACGTATTTAAAAATACCTATTATATGATATAAGTGAAGTAATTGACCAGAAATTAAATTATCGAATTGGTTTTACTTCATAAAACAAGAGAGATAAATCTCTTATCTTATTTGAGAGAGTAATTGATACGGTAATGAGCTTGAAGCCGTTTTCGAAAATAGGTATAAAGTCGGGACCTTACAAGAGAGATTAAACGAAAGACAAGTATATAGAGGCTATTGTAGTCTAATCTTTGCCATCGATGCATATGGATGGAGCCTCAACAGATAGGGAAGAGATACACATGATTGAAAAGATAAAGACTGAAAAGAAGAAGCTTTTAATATATGCACATTACTACATTCCAGATGTCGCTTCCACAGGTCAGATTTTAAGAGAATTGGCAGAAGGAATGCTTCATGCATTTGATATAACAATAATTTGTGTCGTTCCTTCTTATACAGGCAAGGTTGCTACTGAGTATAAGACAAAGATGTTTTATAAGGAAGAAATCAACGGTGTAAAGATTATCCGAATCCGTGTTCCAGAATTCTCTAAGGGCAACAAAATCAGCAGAATTAAAAATATCATAGCATACTTCTTTGGAGCTATGGTTGCCACATTTAAAGTTGGAAAGATGGATTATGTGTATTCCATTTCTCAACCGCCTATCCTTGGAGGTCTGATTGGCGTTTGGGGTAAATGGATGAAGCAAGCAAAGTTCATTTACAATATTCAGGACTTCAATCCGGAGCAGACCATGGCTGTTGGATATAGTAATAATAAACTAATTCTGAAAGCAATGTTATGGTTCGATAAATTTAGTTGTAAACGTGCTGACAAGGTAATAGTTGTAGGTCGTGATATGGTTGAAACTCTGAAGAGTAGATTCAAAGGACAGAAGGTACCGAATCATATGTTTATCAATAACTGGATTGATGAGAAGGAAATTTATCCTCTGCCTTCCGATAATGAAAAAGTGGTAGCTTTCAAAAAGAAATACAGATTGGAAAATAAATTTATCATAATGTACTCTGGTAATCTAGGCCTCTATTATGACCTTGAGAACTTAATGCATGTCATTAAGAAGTTTAAAGATAGGGATGATGTGGCTTTCGCATTTGTAGGAGAGGGTTCTATCCGAGATAAGCTGGTTCTATATAAGGAAAAATTCAACCTCAAAAATGTTACTTTCATCCCTTATCAGGATAAAGCAGATCTAGTCTACAGCCTGAATGCCGGTGATGTTCACTGGTGTGTATCAGCAAAAGGCATTAAAGGTGTTTCAGTTCCATCGAAATTGTATGGGATTTGTGGGGCTCAGCGACCTGTGCTTGCGGTATTAGAGCCTGGTGCAGAAGCACGATTAATTATAGAAGAGACCCAGTGTGGGTATGTGACTAATCCGGGTAACTACGAAGAAGTAGAAGCTATGATCGAGAGGTTTCTAAAGGAAAAAGGTACTTCTACTTTGACTGAAATGGGTAAGCGAGGTAGGGCTTATTTGGAAAAGAATCTTACTAAGGATGTTTCTATAAAAAAGTATGTAGAAGAGATTAAGTCGTGCTAATTAAAAGCTACTTTATATTACGTATAATACAAATGTGATATGTATTCCGTAATTCTAAGTATTTTTTGAATTTAATATAAATATTTTTGGTATTGTGAGTATCATTGTTATAATCTTTTTATTTGATGCATTGTTTTTTGAATAGCTTGTATCAGGTATTCTTACAAAGATGTAACTTGAAAAATTGTATAAATATAAGATTAGGAAGGTATTGAGAGTGAAACAGAGGAGAAAGATAGTATGTTTGATATCATCTTCTGGTGGCCATTTAGAGCAAATTAAACAGCTAAAGGAAGTTATGGATCGTTATGATTGCTTCTATGTAGTCACTCGTACAAAAGCTACCGAAGCGATGAAACAAAAAAAGTATATAGTCAGTGACTTGGTACGCACTAATAAATTTATTTCGGTAATGAGAATGGCGAAAATGATGATTGAACAACTGAGTATTTTCTTAAAAGAAAAGCCTGATGTTATCATTACAACTGGAGCAGCAGTTGCTATTCCTATGTGTATAATAGGTAAAGTTTTCAAAAAAAAGGTAATTTATATAGAAAGTTTTGCCCGAATTAATACTCCAAATAAGACAGGAATGCTCATCTATAAAATTGCCGATTTGTTTATTATTCAATGGGAAGAATTAGAAAATTATTATCCTAAAGCTGTTTATGGAGGATGGATATATTGAAAGTTCTTGTTACAATCGGTTCAATGGTCGAAAAAAAGTTTACGAGATTATTCAATATTATTGATGAACTCTGCGAAGAAAATATTTTGAATGGTAACCTGGTAGTCGCCCAAATTGGATTCGATGCCTATAAACCTAAAAATTTTAAAGCCTTTGATATGATTGCAGATGAAGAGTTTAAAAAGCTTATTGATGAGTCAGACCTGATAATTTCTCATGCAGGAACTGGTACAGTTACTTCATGTTTAAAGAAAGGTAAGAAAGTTATTATCTTCCCAAGGATGGCTCAATATGATGAACATTATGATGATCATCAGTTGGAGTTGGCTGAAGTTTTTACTCGAAACAAAAATGTGTTATGTGCAAAAAACAAGAAAGAATTGGTTAAATGTATTCAAGAGTTAGATTCATTTGTACCAAGTAAATTTGTTTCCAATAACAGTAAGATGAATAAATTAGTGATTGATTTTATTGAACAAGGTTAAAAAAAGAGGTATTTATATGAGAGGATTATCGTTAATTATTATTACGTACAATAGAAAAAATGAATTAATTCACACTTTAGAAACCCTGAAAAAGCAAGATTATTCAGGTGTATTAGAAATTATCATAATCGATCAAAATTCTATTGACGGAACTGAAGAGGCTGTTTCCCATTTAAATGATGATAACGTAGTATACATTAAATTGGAAAAGAACCTTGGAGTTGCTGGCGGTAGAAATGTAGGAGTACGTTATGCATCTTTTGAAAATATGATATTTTTAGATGATGATGCCCACTTTGTTTCATTAAGCGCATTATCTGAGATAGAGAATATCATGGATAAAAATCCTCATAAAATATTTGCATTTCAAATTAAGGATTTGGAAGGTGGATTATTTCATTGGCCATATGGTAAAAAACTTTTAAAAAAACGAAAAGAAACCTTTGAATGTAATAAATATATTGGTTGTGGACATGCAATTAAGAAGAGTTTCTTTAAAAGTGTAAATGGCTACTCAAATGATATGTTCTTTGGATTTGAAGAAACTGAATTAGTAATGAAAATGTTTGGAAATAATGAACTTCCAGTACTATATACTGGTTCTGTAGAAATTGTGCATCGAGTAACGCCAATCACAAGGATCGTTGATAATAAAAGATTTTACTACAAAGTAAGGAATAGGTTATTTGTAATCCGTGAAATGCATCCTGTGGGTGGAGGAACATATCTTCTTTACTATTTATTGGCATATTTGTATAGAGCTATAACATTGAAAACTTTTTCAGAATATAAATCCGGTGTTCGCGATGCATTTAAAACTTCTATAGATAAGCGATATAGAATGTCTTATAAAAACTTCTTTAGATATTTGTTATTAAATAAATAGTGAAGTACAACTTGGTGTTGGAGCAAAGGTTATAGGAATTTTAAAAGAACAGCAGACAAGAATAAAATGCAGCAAGGTTAATTATACTTTTTTCTCGGAAATAAAAGCTGTACATGCTGCTTAATTACCTGCTAAAGAAATTAGATAGTAGGATAAGGAGATACAATGTTTAATAATGAAAAAGTAAGCATAATTATTACTACGTATAAAGGTTCTAACTGTATTAGAAGAGCGATAAGAAGTTTACTAGAACAAACATATGCCAATATAGAAATTATAGTTGTTGATGATAATCCTCCAGAGTCTGTGGAAAGAATTGAAACTGAAAAAATAATGAAGGAATATAAAGAAAGTAATATTAAATATATTAAGCATGAAACTAACTTAAATGGTGCCGCGGCTAGAAATAGTGGAATTAAAGTAGCAACAGGAGAATTTGTTGGTTTTTTAGATGATGACGATTATTACTTACCAACAAAAGTGGAAATGTGTGTAAAAACTCTAACTGAGAATAAAAATAGTGATGCGGTGTTTTGTGGAGTAATAGCTACAGATAACACACATATCTTGAGAGTAGTAAAACCTAAAATTGACGATTCCAATATGCAAAAAGAGTTACTATTTAATGTGAATATGATGGGAACAGGAAGTAATCTTTTTCTTAGAAAATTATCTATAGATAAAATTGGCTATTTTGATGTCTCTTATTACAGATTGCAAGATGTGGAGTTTATGGTAAGATTTTTTGAACATTATAAAGTTTGTTGTTTAGATGAACTATTAATTGTAAAAGCGGTTGGTGGTTATAACAACATACCACAATATCACAGGTTGTTCAATATTAAGCAAAAGTTTTATAAAGATTTTGCATTTGCTCTATCAAAACTAAGTAAGGATGAATTGAATAAATACTATACAAATGAATATGCAATGTTATTACAGAGCTGTTTCGGAAAGGAATCAGTAAAAACTCTATTAAAGGCTAAACAGGATTTGGAAAAATATAGACATTTAACAATTAAAGAAATAGGCTTTATTTTGTTAAGTATATTAGGTAAACCAAATAATAATTTATACACTTTAACTAGGTCTTTAATATCAATTATAGCTAAGCCTATAAGAAGTATTATTTTGAAAAATAAATATAAAATTAAAGATGGAATTATTAAGTAAAACGGATAGTTGCTAAAGAGTTTTATAACAATATGATTCCAGAAATTGTGGATTAGATTGAAGAATTCCGACCTATTACGGATTAACTAAATATTATAAGGGATAAGATGTGATGGAAAGTAATGAATTTAAAATAAGTGTTATAATACCTTTTTACAATGAAGAATTATATTTAGAAGATGCAATAGTAAGTATTTTGCAGCAGACATTAAAAGATATTGAAATAATTCTTATAGATGATGGTAGTACAGATAATAGTTCGCAGATTGCTAAAAAATATGCAAAAGAATATACCAACGTTGTTTATATAAGGCAAAATAATAGTGGACAAGGTATTGCAAGGAATAAAGGAATGAAAATGGCTAGAGGTCGTTATATTTATTTTTTAGATAGTGACGATTATTTAGTAAGAGATGCAATGGAAAAAGTCTATACTGTTGCTAAGAAAAATAATTCTGACATTGTTACATTTAACTCTAGAGTAGATAAATATGATACTTCTGAGTTTATTGTTGATTATAGTAACAGAGAATTTTTGCGTGAAAACATGATGGGAATAGAATACTTGTATGAGAGTTTAAAGCACAATAAATTTTATATTCCTGTGTGGTTGTATTTTTATGATATAGAGTTCTTAAAGAAATCTAATATTCAGTTTGAAAGTGTATTATATGAAGATAGAATTTTTACTATGCAGATATTATTTGAGAAACCTAAGATAACATACCAAAACAAAATCCTCCATTGTAGAAGGATCAGAGAATTATCTACTATGACACAAAAGAAAAGTATTAAGCATTTGGAAGGCGCGTATACAAATATAATTAGATCATATGACGCATATCTTAGAATTAATGAAAATGTTGAACTAAAGAACTTAATGTTAGAATTTGTAAGAAGGAATATTAATATATTTATTGGTGTTGCACGTTTAGTAGAAAATAATAATGATAAGAAAATTTTAAAAGCCAAGGGACAGAATTTTTTATTAAGTCATCCAAATCTATTTTCTTTAAAAAAAATAATAAAATTAAGATTGGCGTAGGTGTAATATGATAATTGTTCAAATTAAAGGTGGATTAGGTAATCAATTGTTTTCATACGCAGCTGCTTATGGAATTGCAAAAGAAAATAATACAGAATTAGTTATTGATCGATATATATATGATACAAGTTACTTTTTAAGAAAATATATGCTTAATAATTTCCCTTCAATTGTCGATGAACATGTTGTAAATTACGTTCCTTCTCAAAGTAATGTTTCACAATATTTATACAAGTTGATAAGAAAAATTAGAATAAAATACAAGTATAAGGCTCAAGTAATATTAGAAGAAGAAGAATTCAAGTATCAACATATTGATAATAAAGGTAAAAATTTGTATTTAAATGGTTATTGGCAAAACTATTTGTATTTTGATAAATATCGCGATGATATAGTTGAAAAATTCACACCGGTGGTGAATTTTAATGAACATGGTAAGTCTTTACTTAATGAAATTGAGAAGGGTAATTCTGTTGCTGTTCATATAAGACGTGGAGATTATGTTAATTTTAAAGGTGGAAAATGTCTTGATATGTCTTATTATATGAAAGCAATTAATTATTTAACAAATACAAGAAAATCTAACCTTACATTTTTTATTTTTACAGATGATGTTAAATACTGCAAGGATGTCTTTGCAAATTTGGGCAATGTTAAATTTGTGGCTGAAGAAGCAAAATTGAATGATTTAGAAGAGTTTTCTCTAATGACAAAATGTAAAGACCTCATAATAGGTAATAGTTCATTCTCATGGTGGGCAGCATATTTAGCCTCTCACAAGGATAAGGTTGTAATTGCTCCGGTAGTAGATATGTGGAAAGAGGAATTTTATTTACCAGAGTGGACAAAGATAAATGCGAAATTACAATAGGTTATTAAATATAATATGAGGTGTCATTAATGAGGGGAAAATTGGCATTAAAGAATAGTTCTATTACTTTTCTGTGTCAAGTATCTGATATTTTGTTACAATTCGTTGTACGTAAATTGTTTATAGTTTACATTGGAATTGAATTGCTTGGAATTAATGGTACATTCAGTTCTATTTTAGGTGCTTTAGCCGTTGCAGAATTAGGCTTTGAAGGGGCTATAATATATAGTCTGTATAAACCAATTTCTGAGAATAAAAAAGAGATAGTCGAAGATATTATAGTTATACTAAAAAGAGTATATACATTTGTTGGAATTTTTGTTCTAGTTGCAGGACTTTGGATAATGCCATTTTTACCCCAGATTTTAAAGGGCGTAGAGGTTAATATATATATATATATTGTCTATTATTTACAGGTAATGAGTGTTGCAATTACCTATTTTTTAGGTTATAAAAGGACTTTAATTTATGCATTAAAACTGGATTATGTAAGAAATATATACATTTCGGCATATAAGTTGCTTGCATCAATATTACACATTGTTTTTATTATATCTTTCTCTAGTTACCTTGCTTATGTTTTAATTGTTTTTGCCCAAAACTTACTTACTAATATATCTATAGCTAGGTATTGTGATAAACATTTTGATTATAATTTTAAAAATAAAAAATTTAATAAGGAATATTTCTCAAAAATATTCAAAGATGTGAAAGATATTTTTTGGGGGAAAATTGCTGGGTATATATACTATTCAACAGATGCCTTAGTTATTTCGACTGTAGTGGGAACTGTGTATGTTGGATTTTTATCTAATTATACGCAGATATTTATTCAGTTAAAATACGTACTAAATAATGTTTTAAATTCTAATAAGCCTATTATAGGTGAATTATTAACTCAAAATGATAATAAAGAACATATTTTGAAGGTGCTTAATAAATATACTTTCATTAGATACTTATGTTGTAGTTTCCTTTTTATTCCAGGAGTAGTACTAATTGATTCTTTTATTATGGTATGGCTTTCTGGAGACTATGTATTACCCATTTATATAACTTTACTTATAGTTGTAGAATTGTATATCACTTTTGTTCATGGAGCATTGGTTGACTATATCGCCGGATTAGGTTATTTCTCTTATGATAAAAAGATTTCAATAATGGGTGCAATACTAAATCTTATTATTTCGATAGCGTTAGCTTTTTTTTACGGTGTTTCTGGAGTGTTAATTGGAACTGTTATAAGTCAATCCTTTTTTTGGATAGCAAGAAGTATAATAGTATTTAAGTACTATTTTTGTGATTTGAAGACTACATTTATTAAATATTGGGCCCGTCAGATGGTTTATATATTACTTTTCTCTTTTAATACATTTATTTGTTTTGTAATGATAAAAATAATACCTTTAGAAAATTCATATTTTAAAGTGATTATTGGTGGGATTATCTGTTGGTTTATTGTTACTATTATTAACGTATTAGTCTTACATCGAACAGAGGAATATGTTTTTATAAGAAAACTACTTTTTAAATTGGTTGTTAATCTTAAAAGAAAAGTTTTTAAAAGGCAAAATGAAAACATGTTGTAATTTTAGGTAGTCCAATTAGCTAGTGAGGGGTTTTCCGATAAATAAAAACTGATGACAAAATAATTGTTTTTCTAAACAGATGGATTAACAATAGTTCTTATATTAAAAATCTCATTCTATTTGAATAGTTAAAGATAGGTGTTTAGATGAATTTAGTAATAAGCAAGAATAAATCTGTTAAATGGTTCTATTTACTTTCTATCTGTATAGTTATGGTTAGTTTATCTGATATGAATCTTACGGTAAATGCTATTTTTAATAAATTGGAAATATTGATATATGTAGTATCAATGTTGATATTTGTAATTTCTATAGACTTAAATTTAATAAAAAGAAATATAATCTATTTAACTATAGGTATATTTTCATTATTTTCATGTTTGTGGTCAGCAAATCCAAATTTAACTCTGAAAAATAGTTTCTTATTATTAGGACTAATAATCTTTGCATTAAATGCAGTAAGGTATTTAGAAAGAGAAGATATTATTAAAGTAATTCTAGTATTCTTTACTTTGATTTTAATATTAAATATTTTCTCTATTCTTTTTATGAAGGATATTTCTATTCAATTTGATTCGAGAAGTGGATTAACTTACAGAGGTTTATTTTATTACAGAACAGGATTTGCTGGATACATGGGAATAATATTAATATATTCTCTGGTTAGTGCATATATTTTTAGAAAAAATAAATATATTATTTTATGTTTATTTAATATTATTATATCAATAATTCTAATTGCCTTAGGAAAAGCTGTTACAACAATGGTAGTATCTGTTGTATGTATTGTATTTTTCTATTTATACAAAAATACAAATAGAAAATTATTATTAACGATTTTAATAATAACTCCATTTATTTTTTCGTTTATTCTAATTTATTATGGTACTACAGGTTTTGTAGAAATCTTTTTATTATTAGGTAGGGATCCAACAATTACTGGAAGAACGATAATTTGGTCAAGTATTGTAGAGATGCTATCTAGTAATAGATTTAATAGTATATTTGGTTTTGGTACTAACACTTTTTGGAAGATAGACAGTCTAAGGGGATATATAGATAGGAACATGGGTGGTTTTAAAACACCACATGCACATAATGGATATTTAGAATTAATTTTAAATTGGGGATATATAGGGATTACTTTATATGGAATACAAGTAATAAGAATTATAAATAATGGAATAAGAAAAAGTATAAAATTAAATATGAAAATTTATTCAGCTCTACCAATAGTATTCTATTTTTATATATGGTGTTTCAATATTACTGAAAATAATTTATTTAATACTACAAGTATAGTTGGTTTTTTACAGATTATTCTATTTAGTTTATTATTTAATAAGACTAAAAAAATAATTAAATAGAGAAATAAATAAAAATTAATAGATCAAATTATTTAAAAATATCGAAAATATTTTGATGATTTAAAATGGGTGAACGTAGTTGTTCTAGGGTTAACCTTCAAGCCAAAAACTGATGATTTAAAATTATTGTCTATTATGTAGAATTGCCAAATAAATATTATTTAATAGGTCGTAAGTTATAAATATTATACGAGCGATCATAACATTTATTTAAAATTAAATCAGGACCAAGTGTCCTGATTTTTTTATGGAGGGATTTTATGAAACTTGTATTACTTTCTGGAGGTTCTGGTAAACGCCTTTGGCCGTTATCCAATGACACACGCTCTAAACAATTTCTAAAGGTTTTGGAAAATGAAAAAGGAACACGTCAATCTATGGTACAGCGAGTGTGGAGTCAATTAGAATCTGTAGGGTTAGCAGATTCCTCTGTAATTGCTACATCTAAAACACAAACAGAGATGATTCATAACCAATTAGGGAGTGAAGTTCCGTTAATTGTCGAACCTGAAAGAAGAGATACATTTCCTGCGATTGCGCTTGCAAGTTCTTTTCTTTTTTCTGAACAAAATGCTAACCTAGATGAGACTGTAATTGTGCTACCAGTTGATCCATATGTACATGATAGTTTCTTTGAGAGAGTGAAACTTCTAGACGAGGTACTCACCAACTCAAGCGCTGATGTAGCTCTTATGGGTGTAACGCCAACCTATCCTTCTTCTAAGTATGGATATATTGTACCTACAACTGAAGCAAACATTAATAAATATTTCATTGTTGACCGTTTTACGGAAAAACCAAGTGAAGAGAAAGCAGTAACTCTAATTGAACAGAATGCTCTGTGGAACTGTGGGGTATTTGCGTTTAAACTTCAATATTTAATAGATATTTTAGAGGCAAAGAATCTCCCTATTACGTATGATGCACTTTCCTACAACTATAGTTCTCTTCCAAAGATAAGCTTTGATTATGAAGTAGTAGAGAAAGCACAACGTATTGTGGCATTGCCATACGAAGGATATTGGAAAGATTTGGGGACTTGGAACACCCTTACAGAGGAGATGGCAACTTCCCAAATAGGAAAAGGAATCATTTGTGAAAATTCTAACAACACACACTTAGTAAATGAGTTAGAAATTCCAGTTACAGTAGTAGGTCTATCTGATGTAGTGGTAGCAGCTAGTCCAGATGGTATTCTTGTAGCGGACAAGGCCTCTAGTCCGAAGATTAAAGATTTAATCGGAGGATTTGATCAACCGCCTATGTACGAAGAGCGGATATGGGGTTGGTCAAGGGTACTGGATTATGCAAAATATGAAAATGAAGAGATGGTAACTAGACGTATTTGCATCCGTGAAGCGAAAAACTCTACCTATCATTATCATAATCTACGCAATGAAGTGTGGACGATTGTACGTGGAGAGGGAGAACTTATCCTAGATGATAATATTCGCCGGGTAAAAGCAGGAGATATTATTCATATTTCAGTTGGTAGGAAGCATGCAATACGTGCTATTTCAGAGTTAGAATTTATTGAAGTACAAACAGGGCGTGAAGTGGTAGATACTGATTTTGTACGTTTATATACGAATTGGAATGAAATTTTACAGTATTACTATAACTCTCAAGCACAAGTTATTGTTTAATGGTTAAAAAGTCGTAATCACGAAAACATTTTGCTTTTTATTTTCGAATATGGCTATGGGCATGGAACGCTGTCCATAGCTATTATTTATGAACTTCTAAAGACATCTCAAACTATACGTATTGTTATTTTTATTTGTCATTCCTTTGCACTTCCGTCTATTCAAAGTTATATATCATGAAGTTGTTATTGATATAGGCTATGTGCTACATTACATTCTTTGGGGTTGGATTATGTCGAATGTATTTGCCAACTTAAAAATGATTATTATGATCTTTGGTGAAAACTCTAAAATTGTACATATTAAGTAATAGTTAGAGTGGTCCTCGTACTCGTTTTTGATCTGATTTTAATAAAATTTGAAAGATTATATTGTAAATAAAAATCCCTTTTGTTGTGTTACCAAATTTGCATGTTTCAGTAGTACGTTTTTTTATACACCACATCTGTTGCTGCTTTTGCCTTTTGAGGAGAAGTGATACTTTATACCAAGTAGCAAAATTATAATGGTTATAAAAGGCGATAAATATGTTGTTGTGATTTCATGTATGAGTTAATTACTAAATAAAGTAAAGTCTTGTCAATAAATTGGTGCTGTTTGTGTAAGTAATGATGATTTTTTTATTATCAAGTACGAGGGGGGATTCAGGTGCACTTTGAACTAAGATTTTTTAGAAAAAGTTTTTATTTAATTACGTCTTTATGCGTATTCTTAAGTGGATGCTTACACTCAGAAGAGGAAATAACAAAGACTGAGCATGAATTTCCACAAAATACTGCTCTACCAAGTGGACAAGAAATTATTAAAAGTTTAAAAGAGAATTCTCCTAATAAGGAACATCCTCGTTTAATGGCAACAGATACAGATTTTAAAAGGATTAAAAAGGAATTAAAAACAGATGAGAATTTAAAAAAATGGTATAATAGCCTCCAACTTGAAGCTGATAGAATACTACAAGAGCCTGCTGTAAAGTATGAAATTTCAGATGGTAAACGGTTACTTCCTATTAGCGGAGAAGTTCTAAAGAGAACGGTTAATCTAGCAATGATGTATAGATTAACAGGTAATAATAGGTACGCGAATCGTGCTTGGAAAGATCTAAGTACGGTTGCGGATGATAAGCAATTTCCAAACTGGAATCCGACACATTTTTTAGATACAGCAGAGATGACTCTTGCTGTGGCTATTGGTTATGATTGGCTTTATGATTACTTGTCATTCAATCAAAAGGAGATATTGCGTACAGCTTTAATGAAGAAAGGACTTCAACCTGCACTTGAGGTATATAGAGGAACTGCAAAAGCTTCAGAAATTTCAATGTTTTGGAAGGATGTGACACATAATTGGAATACAATTTCTAATGGAGGTATAGGTGTGGGTGCGCTAGCTATTGCTGACGAGTCGCCAGAAACAGAAGCTCTTTCAGGCGAAGTATTACAATATGCAATAGAATCTATTAGAAAATCTTTAGCGGTTTATGCACCAGATGGGGGTATGCCAGAAGGAATTTCATATTGGAGCCATGCAACTATTTATATGGCTTACTTTTTATCTTCACTAGATTCTGCAATTGGTACAGATTATGGATTATCTAGTATGGAAGGAATTTCAGAGACAGGTTATTACCCGATTTATGTGCAAGGAATGAAAGGCACTTTTAATATAGGGGATGCAGGATCAAATATTATTACAACAGCGCCTCAAATGTTTTGGTTTGCCAATAAATATAAAAATCAAGATTTTTCCTATTTTGCATTAAAAGGTAACCATCCAATGAATTTAATTTGGTATAGAAAGCAAAAAAAGGAAAAATCAGATATAACTAACCTTTCTTTGGATAGGGTTTTTATGAATTCGGAAATTGGTTTAATAACTATGCGTAGTGGTTGGAATAGTGATGCAACTTTTGTTGGAATACATGCTGGGAATAATCAACAACCTCATGGTGACCTTGATATTGGAGATTTTGTATTTGATACATCAGGAGTACAATGGGCATATGAACTTGGCTCAGATAACTACAATTTACCTGGTTATTTTGATATGAATTCTGGTAGGTGGAATTATTATCGTAAGAGGGCAGAGGGACAGAATACTCTTGTTGTGAATCCTAATAAAGGACCAGATCAAAACATTAAGGCAAGCGCAACAATTACGGATTTTAGCTCTACTGACCGACAGGGATTTACAATTATAAATATGAGCAGTGCTTATGAAAGAGATGCTATTTCTGTTAGGAGAGGGATTGCTTTAACAGGCGACCGTACAATAGTAGTATTACAGGATGAACTAAAACTTAAGGCACCTTCTGAAGTGTACTGGTTTATGCATACAAAATCAAAAATTGAGATAAGTAAGGATAAAAAAACAGTCACATTGCACCTATCAGGAAAAAGGCTGTATGGTCATATCGTTTCACCGGCACAGGGGCATTTTAGTATCATGGATGCTAAGCCACTACCAAGTTCACCTAATCCAGCAGGTCAGGGTGATAATAATGATATTAAGAAATTAGCGATACATCTAAATGGTGTGAAAGATACTACGTTGTCGGTTATATTTACTACAGATAAAGGAAAAATAGAGAGGGAAAAAGATTGGAAAAACCCTCTTCCTTTAAGTAAATGGAGTACATCAGGAGTTATGAATTCTAACTAGATGGCGAATGTTATACCAGTTACTGTTGTAGGAACAAAGGATATAGTTGTTGCTTCTATTCCAGATATTGCTTATAAGGCCTCTCGTATATGTATCCTTGAAGGTAAGAATTCTACCTACCAATATCATAATTTATGTGATGAAGTATGGACGACTGTGAAAAGTGAAGGAGAACTTGCACTAGTTGATAATATTCATCGTATAAAAGCTGTTGATATCATTCACTTACCAACTAATAAAAAGCATGGAATTTATGCGATTACAGAGTTGGAGTTTATTGAGGTACAAACAAACGGGTATAGGAATTAGTGATGAAGACTATACCCGATTATATTATACTTGGAATGAAGTGTTAAACCATTTCAAAGAAACAAAGTCGAAAGTAATTTTATAAGAGGAGCATTTGATCTCCTTTTTACATAGGAGAAGAAAAGATGAAAAAGATTGTTTATTATATCTCAGAGTATGGGTATGGTCATGCTGCAAGGAGTATAGCGGTAATTAGGGAAATCCTTAGGCAAACACCTCATGTTCAGATACAAGTTGTCAACCAGTATGCAGAGGATTTTCTAAAAAGGTCTCTTCCATATAAAAATGTCTCCTTTTTTGAATTATCTACTGATATCGGATATATGTTAAAAGAAGGATCGATAGAACCTGATCAACATAAACAAATAGTAGAAGTCGAAAGTTATTTAGAGGCATTTCCAACCTTAATTCATTCAGAAATAAACAGGTTGGAAAACGAAAAAATTGATCTTATTATCTCAGATATCACACCTTTGGCTTTTGAAGTTGCCGATCAATTGGCAGTACCTTCTTTAGGTATTTCAAATTTTACCTGGTATACTGCATTTTTGGATTTAGTACCTTTAGAAATTCTTGCTCCTTTCAAAGCTTCTTATGAGAAAATGGATTATTTCTTTGCTTTAGCGGGAAGTAATGAAAAGAAATGGGGAAACAAGGCAACTCAACATTTTGGTTTTTACTCTAGAGAAATGAACTCTAAGGAAATTGAAAATATCCGTTCCAACATTGGACGGGAAAAAAGATTAGTATTTTTAGGGTTAGGTATGAAAATGGAGCTTATGGAGCTGCAAAACCTGCCAATATGGAATAGCCCTAATACTCATTTTATTGTTTCTTCCAATTTAGACATCGCTCATCCAAATGTTTCAAAAATACCCAATGATTATTTAGAAACCCAACATTATATTGCTGCATGTAATTTGGTTATCACCAAGGCGGGTTGGGGTACTATAGGAGAAGCTGTCGCAGCTGGAGTGCCGTTGTTAATTATTGAAAGAGAAGGAATGAGAGAGGATAAGAATACAATTGAGTATTTAAAGGACAAAAATCTCGCTGATACAATTAGTGGAAGAGATTTTAAAGATTTCGTATTGGATGATAAGAATACATTTTTAAAGACAACATATAAAAAAGGTCAACGCAATGCTGTCGATGAAATTACGGGAGATATTTTAAGATTAATTGATTAGTAAGTAAAGGTAATACCAGGGATGATCATAAAAATGTTCAAATCAAGCAAAGGATACGAAGAAGAGAAGGCATTTTTTACACCTTATCTCCTTCGTATTTTATTTTCTACATATCAAACCCTATCAATAACGGAATCTCGTAACAGGGAATCATGTCTTTAAAGTTTACTTGTTTCTTAATGAAAGTTTTAAATCTTTTTCAACACTTATCATAACATCCCTTGGCGTTAATCCCTGTTCCTTTAGTTTTTGTGTATTTGGCAAGTAAAAAATGTATGAAACGGCAGTTAAAAATGTAACCACTCGCCAACATTATTGCTAGGTTTGTAATAATGACTCTTTATAGCGATGACTGTCGCCGTTGAATACCACCAGATGAGAGTGGTGAATCAGTCGGTCAATGACTGCCTCTGTCAAGATTGGATCACCAAAAACGTGGTTCCATTGACCGAACTGCAGGTTGGTGGTGATAATGATGCTCTTGGCCTCATAACACATTGAAATGACTTGGAATAGTAGCTCTCCACCCTGTTTATGCAAGGGGATATAACCCAGCTCATCTTATGGAAAGTTAATTATTATGTAAAGTTGAGTGTTAAAACCCATGTATAATCAAAGATTTTTAACACCCAACTTTGCATAATAAAAATCTAGATAAACTCCTTTAACCAGCTTAATAAATCTTCTTTGTCTTTTTTTGTAAGCTTTTCATCAGGGAGAACATTAGGACTTGCTTGCTCAATAGCTTTCCGTTTGATTTCGGGATTTGATTTTGCATAAATTTCGGTTGTTGTAACCGAGGCATGTCCTAAAAAATCTCTAATGTATATTAAATTCACTCCACTTTCTAGTAAATGCATCGCTTTACTATGTCTAAATACATGTGGAGAAACTTTTGTTGGAAATAAATCTGGATGTTTTATTTTTGCTACCACAATATATTTGTTGTTATTGCCATCCCAAAATGACCAAAAGTTGACGGTATTGCCTGTCCAGAATTAGACGATTATAATGTCCATATA